>NZ_LT629705.1:3784090-4463787 GCF_900103875.1 Pseudomonas arsenicoxydans
ACTGGCCGCCTTGGTGCTCCATATAACCGGAAGCGGCGTGGGCGCTGAGCCATTCGCGCAGCAGGCGGGTGTTGCAGCCGGTTTTGTCGGCAAGTGCTTCTGGGGTGATGGGCTGACTGTCGGCCATCGCGCGATACAGGCCGAGTTCTTCGCCCAAGATGACGTTGGCGAGCATCGCCGCGCCGCCCATGTCACCCACCAGTTTGCCCATGAAATCATTGAGTCTGGCCTCGTCCATCACGTGTGCTCCTTCAACAGGATCACGGTCCAGAGGCGAGGAGGGTAGAGGCATTCACCTCTGGGCGGTGGTCGTGGGGATTGAACAGGGCGATCAAGCTCGTCCTGCGTGCAGTAAGTTTAGTTCGCGGGCCGCGCGCCGCGGCCTTGAGCGACGAAAGCTCACATTCCATTGACGATACCGGCCCCTGTGGGAGCGGGCTTGCCCGCGATGGCAGTGTGTCTGGCGAAAAATATGTTGGATGCGTTGGCCTCATCGCGGGCAAGCCCGCTCCCACAGGGTTCATTGGTGACCTGAAGGGGCGCGTGTATCGCACTGTATCCAGCCGCCGTTGCGATACATTCCGCTGCATTCCCGGCTACCTCCGAACACAGACCAGATACAAACCTGCGATGAACTGTAAAGGCTGTTCAGCGCCCGGGAAACGGGGCTGTCGAGGCACTTTCATGGTCGTCGCACCAGGCGGCCGTCTTCGCTCGTGACTCCGCCAAGGGGACAATAATGACCACGCTCCTGCCTGAAACCGACCAGAAACCCGTCCATCGCCTGCGCGTCGATCAGTACACCAATGGCCTCATAGGCCCCAGCCAACCGATGCTCGGCCCTCTGGCCGACGGTGGCACCTTGATCACTGGCACGCCGCCGGGTTGCTGGGGGCCGATGATTACGCCGGCCTTTGAGGGCGGCCACGAAGTGACCCAACCGGTGGCCATCGCCGGCGCCGAGATTGGCGACGCCGTGGCGATCAAGATAAAACGCATGCGCGTCACGTCCCTGGCGACCTCGTCCGGGGTCATGAGCTTCGTCGAGGGCCGTTACAACGGCGACCCGTTTGTTTCAAAATTCTGCGCCAAATGCGGCACCGAGCACCCGGCCAGCCATGTCGAAGGCATCGGTGAGGATTCGATTCGCTGTAACCACTGCGGCGCCGAAGTCAGCGCGTTTCGCTTCAGCCACGGTTACGTAATCGTGTTCGATGCGCAGAATCAGGTCAGCCTGACCGTCAATCAGGACATCGCCAATCAACTGGCCGGCAACGCGTCCGAAATGTCGGCGTTGCCGGAGTTTGCCGCCCAACACTCGATCCTGTCCCTGGCCCGCGCAGACATTCCAGGCGTCGCCGCCCACATGCGCCCGTTCCTCGGCAACATCGGTACCACGCCGTCGCGTGATTTGCCCGATTCGCACAACTGCGCCGATTTCGGCCAATACCTGATCAATGCGCCGCACCGTTTCGGCATGACCCGCGAAGAACTGCACGCGGCCAAGACCGACGGCCACATGGACACCAACTCGATCCGCGAAGGCTGTGTGCTGATCTGCCCGGTAAAAGTGCCGGGTGCCGGCGTGTACATGGGCGACATGCACGCCCAGCAAGGCAACGGCGAGATCGCCGGACACGCCACCGATTGCTCCGGGGAAACCGAAGTGGTGGTGGAAGTGGTGAAGAACCTGACGCTGGAAGGGCCGATCCTCCTGCAAAACCTCGACGACCTGCCACCGATGGCCCGGCCGATGAACGCCGAGCAGCGGCAGAAAGTCCGTGAACTGGGCGAGCGCTGGGGCCAGCACGACATAGAGCAGAGCGGCCCGATCACTTTCATCGGCAGCGGCGAGAACCTCAACGTCGCGGTGGAAAACGGCCTGAAACGCGCCGCCTCAGTCACCGGCCTGCCGTATGACGAAGTGCTCAACCGCGCGACCATCACCGGCTCCATCGACATCAGCCGCTTGCCCGGCACCGTCCGCGTGACGTTCTTGTGTCCGATGCACGTGCTCGACCGCATCGGCATCGGCCATCTGGTACGCGAGAAATACGACTTGCCGTAATGCCCATCGGCGGGTCTGTACCAGAGTGTGTACAGACCCGTCGTCGATACATTCGCCACGCTTTTCTGCCGCACCGGAACACAGAGTAGATACACCGCTTCGGTTAACTGTGAATCCGTTCCGGCCACCCGAGAGACCGACAGCATGCAAACCCTCATCACCTCAGCGAAAGCGACCGTCGGGCTGGGCCTGCGTCGCGGTTTAATCAAGGATCTCCAGGCCGCCGGTGCCGGCGATTTCGATTTTCTGGAAGTCGCGCCGGAGAACTGGATCGGCATCGGCGGCGCCCACGGTCATGCACTGCGAGCCCTCGCTGAGCGCTTTCCATTGTCCTGTCACGGCTTGTCATTGTCCCTGGGCGGGCCGGCGCCACTGGACGTCGGGTTTCTTCAGGAAGTGCGGATGTTCCTCGATCACTACAACGTGCCGCTGTACAGCGAGCACCTGAGTTATTGCAGCGACGACGGTCACCTGTATGACCTGTTGCCGTTGCCGTTCACTGAAGAAGCGGTGCACCACGTTGCCGCGCGGATTCGCCAGGCCCAGGACATTCTCGGTCGGCGCCTGGCGGTGGAAAACGTCTCCTATTACGCCGCGCCGCAACAGGACATGGACGAGGTGACCTTCACCAACGCGGTGTTGCGCGAAGCCGATTGCGACCTGCTGCTCGACGTCAACAACGTGTACGTCAACTCGATCAATCATGGCCTCGATCCGCAGGCCTTTCTGGCCGGCATCGATTCGGGCCGAGTGGTGGCTATGCACGTGGCCGGGCACTTCGATGAATCGGACAGCTTGAAAATCGACACCCACGGCGCTTCGGTAAAACCGGCGGTCTGGTCGTTGCTGGCCGAGGCGTATGCCCGGTTTGGCGCGCAACCGACGTTGCTGGAACGGGATTTCAATTTCCCGGCGTTCTCTGAACTGGTCGCCGAATTGCAGACCATTCGCCGCTTGCAAACAGAGGGGGTGAACCGTGGATAAGCCAAGTCTGTTTCAACAGCAAACGGCGATGGGTCTTTACCTGCGCGACCCCGATCACTGCGCGCCGCCCAGCGAAATGAACGCCGTGCGGGCACAGGTTTATCGTGACCTGATCTTCGCCAACCTGTCGTCGTTGCTCAGCGGGACGTTTCCGGTGCTGATCAAGATATTGGGTGATGAACACTGGCGCACGCTGGTGCGGATCTTCCTGCGGGACTACCGCGCGCGCACGCCGAAGTTCGGCGAAATCGCCCAGGAGTTCGTCGAGTTCCTGGCCTCCGGACCGCAGGCGTTGAGTGAGGGCGTGTGGCCGCCGTTCATGGTCGAGTTGGCGCATTACGAGTGGGTCGAGATGGCGTTGCAGCAGTCCGACGCCGATCCGCTGGCGCCGAGCGACGTCGAGCTTATTTTGCAGCGACCGTTGCAGGTGTCGCCGCTGGCCTGGCCGTTGGCCTATGCGTGGCCGGTGCAATTGGTGGGGCCGGATCATCAGCCAGACAGTGCACCGCCTCAACCAACGTTATTGTTGGTGCGTCGGGCAGAAGACTGGAGTGTGAAGTTTTCCGAACTGAGCCCGTTGGCATGGCGCTTGTTGCAGCGGATCGAAGAATTTCCCGAGCTGGATGGGCGGGCGCAGCTGGAAGGTCTGGCGATGGAGGCGGGGGCCGCGGGATCACAGGATTTCATGGCGAGTGGCGCGGCATTGTTGCGGCAGATGCATGGGGAAGGGGTGGTGGGCGTAACTGCCTGACCCACCACAATCTCCCAACCACCCGAGAGCCCTGTGGGAGCGGGCTTGCCCGCGATGGCGGATCATCAGCCAACATCAATGTTGGATGTGCCGGCCTCATCGCGGGCAAGCCCGCTCCCACAGGGATTAGTGGTGTCTGTTTTATGTCGCGGAGAAAAAATACCGCGTCAGGTGAAAGAAGATCGGTGCCGCAAAGCAGATCGAATCCATCCGGTCCAGCATGCCGCCGTGCCCCTTGATCATGGTTCCCCAGTCCTTGGCGCTCAAGCTGCGCTTGATTGCCGACATGACCAGCCCGCCGAGAAACCCCATCACCACAATCACCAACGACATCAACAACGACTGCCAGAAACTGAACGGTGTCATCCAGAACATGCACCCGCCAATCAGCGTGGCCGACAGACCGCCACCCACCAGGCCTTCCACGGTTTTCGACGGGCTTACCAGCGGCGCAACCTTGTGCTTGCCAAAGAGCTTGCCGAACACGTACTGCAGCACGTCACTCATCTGCACGACAAACACCAGGTAGAACAGCAGCAACGCGTTCTGGCCCTTGAAGCCTTCCAGGTCCAGCAGCAACAGTGCCGGGGCGTGACTGATGCAATACACGCAAATCATCACCCCCCACTGAATCTTGGCCGCCCGTTCCAGGAAGGCGTCGGTGTCCTGGCTCAGCACCGCAATCGCCGGCAACAGCAGGAAGGCGTACACCGGAATCAACAGCGTGAACAACGAATACCAGTGCGTGCCGATCAACACGTATTGCAGCGGAATCAGAATGAAAAACGCCGAGAACAACGCGTTGTGGTCACCCAGCCGTGTCGGTGTCAGGGTGATGAACTCCCTGAGTGCGAACAGGGAAATGAAGCCGAACAGAATGACCGTCGCGTTCCCGCCCAGCAGGTAGGACACGAAGAAGATGATGACCATCCCCCACCAGGCATTGACCCGCTGGTTGAGGTTCTCGATGGTCGACATCGAGCTTTCTGATTTAGCCCGGCTGGCCAGGATCCGGCCGATGATCGAGGCAATCGCCAACAGGCCGGCGATAGCACCGAAGAACCACAAAAACTTTTGGTCAAGATTCATTCCGCCAACCTCACAATCGCATCACGCGCCCGGTCCAGAAACAGCTGTTTTTCCTCACCGTCGATCCGTTGCATCGGGTCGCCGATGCGGATCGTGCAGATGATGGGCAACGGCACGTGTTTGCCTTTTGGCATGGAGCGATGCAGGTTTTCCAGGTAGATGGGCACCAGGTCGACCTCGGGGAACGTCTCGGCCAAGCGGTACAGCCCTGATTTGAAAGGGCCGGGCAACGGTTGGTTGCCGCGGGTGCCTTCCGGAAAGATGATGATCGAATGCCCGGCGCGCACCACATCGAAAATCGGCTCGAGCACATTGACGCCGGGCGCTGGATTACGCTCGATCAGCACCGCATTCAGGCCTTTCTGCGAGATGTACGACAGAAACGCGTTCTTGCCCCAATAGTCGGCGGCTGCCACAGGTTTCACGTTTATCCGGGCTTCGGGCGGCAGGGCCGCGATGATTGCCAGGGTGTCCATGTGGCTGGTGTGGTTGGCGAAATAGATGCGCTGGCGCGTCAGGTCTGGCGGGCTTTCCCAACGGGCCGTGACGCCGATGAGGAATCGAAGGACCGAAATCAGTGCGTTACTGATCCACATGGGCGTTCTCCTTGAGCTGACGGGAGATGGCCAGGGTGCGTGTGACGCAGGTCGCGGCCGATCCGGCGGCGATCACGATCAGTGCGACCAGCAGGCTGTAGTGAGTGCCATACAGGCTGGTTTCGATCGCATTGAGCAGCAGTGCGCCGGTCATCACGGCCATTCGATGCTGCTTGGCCATCGGCCCCATGAAGCTCTGCTTCAAACCGATCGAGCCGCCAAATACCCGCACGTACGCCGTCAGTGCTGCGGCCAACGCCGCGAACCAGCCCAGGTCGGCGTGTCCGATGGCATACCCGAGGGCGATGATCAGCAGGCTGTCGGCAATGCGGTCGGGGAATTCGTTATAGAGGCTGCCGATGTCGGATTTCTTGCCGCCCTCGATCGCCACCATCCCGTCGAAGAGGTTGCACAGCAAGCGCAATTGGATGCCCACTGCGCAGATGATCGAGCCGACAAGGCCGTTATCGATGTTCAGCGCCACTGCGCCAGCGAGCGCAAAGGCGATGCTGGCGACGGAGATCTGATTGGGGGAAATGTCTCGTTTCACCAAGAGGTCGGTGAGGTATTTTGCCCAGCCCGCAGAGCGTGTCTTGATGGGCCTTCTGTTGTCATCCATTTGCCAATATCCATATAGGTGTCAGTTGCTATCGGGAGCAGCACAGCGGCGCGTTGCGCGACTGTGCCCGACACTATAGAGGCTATCCTTCGCTCTTGTGCCTGTTTACTGACTGACAGGTCGAAGTGGCAACTTCAATTCCGCACACAGTCCACCGCCCTCACGCTGACTCAGGGTCAACGATCCGCCGATGGCCAATGCCAACTGCTGGGCAATCGCCAGGCCCAAACCGGTCCCGCCAGTGCTGCGATTGCGTGAATTCTCCACCCGGTAAAACGGCTCCATCACATGGGCCAGTTCCTCTTCGGCGATGCCGGGGCCGCGGTCCATGACCTTGACCGACAGGTTGCCGTTTTTCGTTTCTACCCACAGTTCAGCCGCCCCGGCAAACTTCAGCGCGTTGTCCGTGAGGTTCACCAGGATGCGCCTCAATGCCTGGGGCCGGGTGTCGATCACCGCGCCACTTTTGCCACTGAGCTGCACGTCCTTGCCCATGTCCTGATAGTCGAACACCAGGCTGTCGAGGAACGAATCGAGGTCGGTACGGCGGCTTTCTTCGGTGGCGCCGTGAACGCTGCGGGCATAGGCCACGCCTTCGCGCACCAGGTGCTCCATTTCACCGAGGTCGTTCCACAGTTTGTCTTTCTCGCTGGAGTCGTCCATGAATTCGGCGCGCAGTTTCATGCGGGTGATCGGGGTTTGCAGGTCGTGGGAAATCGCCGCCAGCAGTTGCATGCGCTCCTTGAGGTACGCCGCGATACGCGCCTGCATCGAATTGAAGGCGATGGCGGCATGGGCGACTTCGGTCGGACCGTTTTCATCCAGCAGCACCGCGTGGGTGTTGGGATCGAGGTTGTCCACGGCCTGGGCGAGGCGGGTGAGGGGACGGATGGCGATTTTCACGGCCAGCCAGGTGCAGAGAATCATCAGCGCCAACTGGCCCAGCAACACGACGGGCAGCCACGGCGACAGTGGCACCATGGATGGCCGGACGTCGATGGTGACCGGGCTGCCGTCCGCCAGTTTCAGGTGGACCTGAAAGTGCTTTTGCGGGCCGGGAATGTCAGTCACGTTCATCGGGTAATCCTTGCCGATGGCGTCCTTGATCGAGCTCATCGCCATGGGCATGTCGCGCATGCTGGTGCCCGGCGAGCCTTCATTGAGCAAATAATGGTAATTGCGCCGATCCAGTTGTTTCAGCCAGCTCGCGCGCTCATCGGCCGGCAAGCGGTCAAGGATGGCGATGGACGTCGAGACGTCCGTTTCCAGATTGCCCAGCATGGTGTTTTTCGCGCTTTCGTAGCGCTCGTAGTACTGCGCGCCGAAGGACAGCGCCTGCGCGAGGATCAAGCCGATCAGGAAGATCAGCGACAGCCGCGAGGCGAGGGTGCGCGGCCAACGAATCGCCAGCTTCATGAGGATGCACCGAGCACTTCCACCGGCAGCGAAAACACATAGCCTTCGCTGCGCACGGTCTTGATGTAGGCCGGTTCGCGGGCATCGTCGAGCAAGCGCTGGCGCAAGCGGCTGACCAGCAAGTCGATGGAGCGGTCGAACAGGTCGGCGTCGCGGCCCTGGGTCAGGTTGAGGAGCTGGTCACGATTGAGCACCCGTTGCGGGTGATCGAGAAACACCCGCAGCAAGCGGTATTCGGCGCCACTGAGCGCAACCATGGTGCCGTCTTGGTCGAGCAGGTGGCGGGCCGAGGTGTCCAGGCGCCAGCGTCCGAAAGCCAGCAGGCGACCACTTTCAGTGACCACCAGGTTTGGCGGCAGCATCCGCGTGCGCCGCAGTACGGCGTTGATGCGCGCGAGCAGTTCACGGGCGGCGAACGGCTTGACCAGGTAATCGTCGGCGCCCATTTCCAGGCCGATGATGCGGTCGGTTTCATCGTTGCGCGCGGTCAGCATCAGCACCGGCGTGGCCTTGTGTTTGCCGGCGCGCAATTCGCGACAGAGCAGTAGGCCATCGTCGCCCGGCATCATGATGTCGAGCACGATCAGGTCCACCGGCGTGGTTTCGAGAAAGGCGCGCATCTGACGCCCGTCGGCGACGACGGTGGTGCGCAAGCCGTTCTTCTTCAGGTAGTTGCCCACCAGCTCGCGGATCTCGCGGTCATCGTCGACGATGAGAATGTGATCGACATGTTCCATGGAACCAAGCCTCTATCAATGGGGGATGTCACGCAGTCTATCGAGCCTTTGCCCGCTCGCCCGCAGCCCTTTGTATTGCAGTGTATCTGCCGTGGCGACGGATACACGCAGACGCAAAAACGCCGGTTTTCAGTGGTTTTGTATCGCTCTGTATCAGGGGCCGGCTTTGATACGCAACGATTTACATGCGCCTGTTTTCGACACAGACGAGATACCTCGCAAGCTTCTAATAGGTTCCATCGAGGCACACCAGACCAGACCGCCTCGGCCCACATGAACGACCTATCCATTGAAGCCTTGAGGAAACCACCATGAACACCAAAGCCATCTATGCCGCTTGCCTGTTTGCCGCCCTGAACGTCTGCACCTTGGCGGCCCGCGCCGAAGCCGCCGATGTCACCGCCAAAACCTACACCTACGGCACCCACCTGGACATCAAGAAAGTGCTGTCGTTGAAACAGGACGCCACGCCTTCCTGCGGGATCGTCAATGCCCAGATGACCTACCTGGATTCCCACGGCAAAACCCAAGTGCTCGATTACAGCAAATTTGCCGATGGCTGCACCACCGACAATTGAGTCCTTTGCCGATCCCCTTTGAAACAGGAAGAACATCATGATCAACGTCACGCGCTATTTGACCGCTGTTGCCTTCTCCATTGCTGGTGCGGCGGCTCATGCCAATGTCGCTGTTGAACAGAAAACCTGTGGCAGTGCCACATGCTTCCAGCTGACGCCGGTGGCGGAGCAGGCCGGTAATGCCTTTCTGGCGCAGGACGGTTCGAGCCGTACGCCGCAGGGGCAACAACTGGATAACCAGACGGCTTGATGCCCAAACACGGTTTTGTAAATACCGCCGATCCCTGTGGGAGTGAGCCTGCTCGCGATGACGGAGTGTCAGTCGACATCGATGTTGAATGTTCTGGCCTCATCGTCGGAATGCCGCCCTGAGCAAGCTCACTCCTACAAGGGATTGTTGGTGTGTCGACCCTCTGATTTCAAAGGTGACCCCATGTTTCTCATCGCGTTCCTGGGCGGCATATTGACCGTCCTCAGCCCCTGCATCCTGCCGGTCGTGCCGTTCCTGTTCGCCGGTGTCAAACGCACGCGTTCATCGATCTTGTTGACCCTTGGCGGCATGGTCCTGACCTTCGCGCTGATCTCCAGCCTGGCCGTGGTCAGCAGCGAATGGGTGGTACAAGCCAACAACACCGGCCGTCACATCGCCCTGATCGTGATGGGGTTGTTCGCCCTGTCGCTGATTTCCGCGCGTGTCGGTGACTGGCTGGCCCGCCCGTTCGTGGCGTTGGGCAATCGCCTCGACCCGGACACCCGCAAAATGTCCGGTCCACTGGGATCGGTGATGATTGGCGTGGCCACCGGGCTGCTTTGGGCACCCTGTGCCGGGCCGATCCTTGGGGTGATTCTTACCGGCGCCATGCTGCAAGGCGCCAATGCGCAGACCAGTTTGTTGTTGCTGGCTTATGGCGTGGGCAGCGCGCTGTCCCTGGGCACCTTGATCTTCGCCGGTCGCGGTTTGGTCAATCGCTTGAAAGCGTCGATCCCGGTCACCGGTTGGCTGCGTCGGGGGGCGGGTGTGGCGGTGTTGGCCGCTGCCGCGGTGATTTCCACCGGCGCCGACAAGACACTGCTGGCCGGCACCTCGTCCGAAGGTGTCAGCAGCCTGGAGAAAGGTGTGCTGGAAACCGTGCCGAAAGTGGTCGACTACTTCGTCAGCAAGGTCAAGGCCGATACGTCCATGGACAACGCCCAAGGCGCCATGCCGTCGCTGTCTGGCGCGGTCGAATGGCTCAACTCGCCGGCCCTGAGCAACGAGTCCCTGAAAGGCAAAGTGGTGCTGGTGGACTTCTGGACCTTCGACTGCATCAACTGCCAGCACACCTTGCCGTACGTGAAGGACTGGGCGAAGAAATACGAGAAGGATGGCCTGGTGGTGATTGGCGTCCACACCCCGGAATACGGTTTCGAACGCATCATCGACAACGTCAAGGATCAGGTGAAAAAGCTCGGCATCACCTACCCGGTGGCCATCGATAACAACTACGCGATCTGGCGTGCATTCGACAACCAGTACTGGCCCGCTCACTACTTGATCGACGCCAAGGGCCAGGTGCGTTACACCCACTTTGGCGAAGGCAGCTACGAGACTCAGGAACAGATGATTCAGCAACTGTTGGAAGAGGCCAAGGCACCTGCCGCGTAACCCTCAACATCACTGGCTCACAGGCTGCGCGCCGTGGGCCATTGTTTTTTTCTCCTGACTGCGGCGCCACGCCGCCGGTGGCGCGCCGTACTCACGACGAAAGGCCCGGCTGAACGCCGTGTCGGTCTGGTAACCCACTTCTTCGGCAATCCGCATCAACGAACTGTTACTGCTGCGTAACAGGTTGGCGGCCAGCAACATGCGCCATTGCGTCAGGTACTGCATCGGCGAACTCCCCACCAGACACGCAAAACGCTCTGCCAACACCGACCTTGACGTGCCGGCGGTGCGCGCCAGTTCCTCCAGGGTCCAGGCGTGACAGGGTTTTTTGTGCAGCGCGTTGAGGGCGGCGCCGACGATCCGGTCGCTGACACCCGCCAGCCATCCGGTCCGACCTTCGCCGTGTTCGTTCATGTACAGGCGCAATACCTCGATGAACAGCACCTCGGCCAGTTTGGCCAACACGCCTTCACCACCGGGCCTGGGCGAACGCGCTTCGGCCAGCGCATAACGCACTGAAGATTCGAGCCAGATACCCGCATTCGAACCGCGCACATTGACCCGCACCACCGCCGGCAACCCTGTCAGCAACATGCCCGCCAACCGCTTGTCGCATGCCAGGTAGCCGCACACCAGGCGCGTCACCGCGCCGCCACCGCCATAACTCAGTTGCCGGGGACGGCGTGCCAGCACTGCGTCCAGCCGCGCACCGGTGGCCGGTGCAAGCCCGGGTTTGGAGCTCATACGGTGGGCGTCCCCTTGAGGAAACACCACCACATCGCCAGCCGTCAGCAGCAGCGGCGGCTCATCACCGAGTTCGACGTAACACTCGCCTTCAGTGATCAAGTGAAAGATCACCACGCGTTCGGCGCCGGGCTCCAGAAACGGCGCGGCCGTGTCGGCGCTGGGCGACTGATAGCACCAGGGCGCAGTGAACCTGGCATTGATGAAAATCGCGCCGACCAGGCGCACGACACGCAGGGTCTGGGACAGGGCATCCATGACGGTTTTCCGTGCAGGCGAATGCTTTCGATTGTGAACGTGTGGCGCCGCTGTGCGAAATCTCCGGACGATCGGACAGTGTTGGCCGACGATCGGGCAGGACGCCGTAAGTTGGCAGAGCGATAGTTTGCCCACAGGGCCACTGCTGACCCTGTCATCAATAACAACAATGAGAGGTTGCCATGCCTAAGTTCGTTATAGAACGCGATATTCCAGGTGCTGGAACACTGTCAGAAAGGGATTTGAAAGCGGCATCGCAAAAGTCCTGCCGGACGTTGCGCGATTTGCCCGAGGTGCAGTGGCTTCAGAGTTATGTCACGGGTGACAGGCTGTACTGCGTGTACATCGCGCCAAGCGAAGAGCTGATCAAGGAGCACGCCCGGCTGAGTGGTTTTCCAGCCAACCGCATTTCCCAAGTCATGAACATCATCGATCCGACCACGGCGGAATAAGCCGCGACAGACCTGTACGGAGCAGACTTGATGAGTACCCCCATTGATCTTACTGCCCTGAAAAACCGCCAAATGGCCGCATGGGCCAGCGGCGACTATGCCGTGATCGGCACCACCTTGCAGATTGTCGGCGAGCAACTGGCCGAAGCCTGCGACCTGCTGTGCGATGAGTTGGTGCTGGACGTTGCCGCCGGCAACGGCAATGCGACGCTCGCCGCCGCCCGCCGTGGCTGTTACGTGACCTCGACCGACTATGTCGCGGCGCTGCTGGAACGCGGCGAAGACCGCGCCCGGGCCGAACGCCTGGAGGTGACCTTCCAGGTGGCCGACGCCGAGGCGCTGCCGTTCGACGATGGCAGTTTCGATGCCGTTCTGTCGACGTTCGGTGTGATGTTCGCGCCGGATCAGGCCAAGGCTGCATCGGAACTGGCCAGGGTGTGTCGTCCTGGCGGGCGCATTGGCCTGGCGAACTGGACGCCTGAGGGTTTTGTCGGCCAGATGTTCAAGACCCTGGGTCGTCACTTGCCACCGCCGGCGGGGGCACAATCGCCTTCGAATTGGGGGTCGGAACCCTGGCTGCATGAGCATTTCGATGAGCGCAACTTTCTGGTCCAGGTTACGCGGCGGACTTTCAATTTCCGTTACCGGTCGGCGGCGCATTTCATTGATGTGTTCCGCAACTGGTACGGGCCGCTGCACAAGGCCTTTGCGGCGTTGCCTGCTGATGGTGCCAAGGCCTTTGAAAACGACCTGACGGAATTGATCAATCGGATGAACCGGGCGGGAGAGAAATCGCTGGTGGTGCCTAGTGAATATCTGGAGGTTGTCATTACGCGACGGTGAACTGTCGATACACAACCCCCCCTTTGGTTACTTGGCGCTTTTCCAAGTGACCCGCCGTCAGGGCGGAACCCTAAGCCGCCGTTACCCCAAAAACGGATATGTACCCAACCTGTGGGAGCGACGCTGTTTCGTCGAGGGGGCAATCACTCATCCAGCCGCTCGGTATACACCACCCACACGCTGCAAGGCATTTTGTACAACAAGTGCTCCACCGTACTGCCAACAAACCGCCCCAGCCCGCGATGGCCGATGCGGCCCATGACGAGCACGTCGATGTCAAAGGCATCGGCATAACGAGTCAGGACTTTGCTCGGGCTGCCCATGATCATGTGCCGTTGCTCGGGCGCGATGCCGTTGCGTTCGGCCAATTCGTTGAAGGCCTCCTCCTGACAGTCGAACAGAGTCTTGGCCTTGCCCGATGAGAAATACCCCGAGCCTTTATCGAAGCCGAATTCGTCGGAGGTGATGGAGGAAAGGTCATAGGCGTAGACCACGTCCAGCTCGGCATTACAGGCGCTGGCCAGTTTCGAGGCTTCGTGAAGGATCCGGTCGTTGAAGGTTTTGTAGTGATCATCGCGATGGAAGGGGTCGATCGCCGCGACGATCTTGCGAGGCAGGGCATTAACGGCATGACTGACGAAATGCAGTGGCACCGGGCATTCGCGCAGCAGGTGCACGTCGAGCGGGGTAAACATCAGCCGCGACAGCAGCGATTGGTGCTCCAGTGCCTTGATCAGCACGTCCATCGGTTGCTCTTTGAGGTGAATTAGAATCTCCTCCAGCGGGCGTTCGACCCACGCCACCTCGGTGGTGACGTGCACGCCGATCTTGCGCAAGGGGCGAGCCTGATCTTCAAGCCACTGGCGGTGGCGATCGACGTAGCCCAGGCGCATCTGTTCCAGGGCCTTTTCGTTGACCAGGCTGGCGGTCGCCAGGCCTTCCAGATAGTCGAACGCCACGATGTGCAGCGCCGCCCCTTCAGCCTTGGCCAGCGCCGCAGCCCGGTCGAAGGCGGGGCTGTGCTCCATCAGGGGCGAGGCGACCAGCATGAAGCGTGATTGTTCGGACATGACGAACCTCCCGTGCCTGAACGAAGAGACAGCGGTCCTTCAATCCCTAAGTATTGACCATGATCCACTTCCCGTAAGCCTGTAGAAGCTATGTAGAAGCTATGTAGGAGCTGTCGAGTGAAACGAGGCTGCGATCTTTTGACTTTGTTTTTTCAAGATCAAGATCAAAAGATCGCAGCCTCGTTTCACTCGACAGCTCCTACACAGCTCCTACACGGGGGAGGTGTCTGGTCTTTCAGACAACCTTGGCGCCCCGCGCCTCCAGCAGTTCGCGCAACACCGAACGGTGACAATGCGCCTCTTCCTCGCAATAGCAGCCGACGGCCAGCGAGGTTTGATGGGAGAGGGCGGCCAGCAGGTCCAGCAGCTGGTGGGGGGCGGGGTGGTTCATTTCGGCCTTGAACTTGCGTCGGAAGGCTTCCCAGTCTTTTGCATCGACCGCCGCTTTGGCTTCGGCAACCAGTTCCGCGCTGGGCGAGAGCAGCGGTTGCCAGACGTCGTAAAAATCACGGCTGGCAAACTCGGCCTTGGGCACGCCCCGGGGTGGGCGGCGTACCGTGCCCAGACGCAGGCCTTCGTCAGGCGTGCGGGGCGAACCGAGTCGAACGATGTGGATGGCCATGGCGTTACTTGTTTCGTGACCCGTCAAACCACTCCAGCGCCGTGCGCCAGATGCAGATGCCCAGGAAATAGGCCGACATCAGCAACCAAAGGCCCATCACCAGCGGATTGATGACCGGATGGTTGACCACCAGCGACAAGCTGCAAAGCAGCCAGATGGCGGTGACGGCGATGTTGATCGGCATGAATTTGCGCACGCGGAACGGATGAAGGAACTTCATGCGCGTCGCGGTCAACAATGCCAGGCCGATGACGGTGAGGAAGGTGATCCACGGCGACGGGGCGATGATGTACAGGCACAGGGCGACCACGTTCCACGCGGCGGGGAAGCCCTGGAAGTAGTTGTCCTTGCTTTTCATGTTGACGTTGCAGAAGCAGAACAGCGACGAGACCAGAATCAGCGACACGGTCAGCAGCAGCGTGTAGTCCGGCAACGGGATGTAGCGATAGATGAACAGGGCGGGAATAAACACATACGTCAGGTAGTCGATGACCAGATCGAGGATCGAGCCATCGAAACTCGGCAGCACCGACTGCACGTTGACCTTGCGCGCCAGCGCGCCGTCCAGCCCGTCGACGATCAAGGCGACGCCCAGCCACAGCAGGCAGTTGGTCGCCTGGTTTTCCAGCAGCGCGAGGGTGGCGAGGAAGGCAGTGACTACGCCGGTGGCGGTAAAACCATGGGCGCCCCATGCTTTGAGCCTGGCGATGTGTAAGGTGGATATCACGGGGGCGTTCTCCAAAAAGTGAAGCAAGCCAGTCATCACCCTCATCATTGAGGGCGGCGGCAAACCGGTTCGGTTGCAGGTATCGACCGGAAATCCGGGAATAAGGTTCACCGTCTGTGAATCTTAGCTGGATGGCAAAAAAATACCCCGGATAAATCCAGGGTACTCACGAACCGGGTTTCTGTGTATTTGATTCGCCTGTTCTGCCGATTTCACGTCAGCCAAACGGTGGTGGCGCATTCACAGGCGAGGACTATCGTTGCCTGACTGATTCACGCCTATCAAAGAGGACATCGTCATGAACACCAGCGATCTGCTCGAACAACTACTGCGGGCCGGCCAGGGCTCGATGTCACAACAGGGCGGCGGTGGCGCGGCGCCTCAAGGCGGGCTCGGCGGCCTCGGCGGATTGCTGGGTGGCCTGTTGGGCGGCGGGGCCGGATCAGGCATGGGCGGTGGTGGCCTGGGTGGTTTGCTCGGAGGTTTGCTGGGCGGCGGCTCACCGATGGGCGGCTCGACCCAGCGTCGATCCGGTGGCGGCACCAATTATGCGGCGCTGGCGTCCCTGGGCATGATAGCTTTTCAGGCGTATCAAGCGTGGCAGCGCAACCAGGCCGCAGCGCCGCAGCAGGCACCACGGACGGTCGATTTGTTGTCGGGCCCGGAAATTGAGGACCACAGTCACGCGATCCTGCGCGCGTTGATCGCGGCGGCCAAGGCTGACGGTCGGATCGATGACGCCGAGAAGCAGATGATCAGCACCGAAATCGGCCGTCACACCGATGACCCGCAATTGCAGCAATGGCTGGATGACGAAGTGGCCCGGCCACTGGATGCCGCGGATGTGGCGCAATCGGCGACTGATCCTGGCATGGCGGCGGAGATGTACCTGGCCAGCGTGATGCTGGTGGACGATCAGCGGGATGCCGAGCGCAATTACTTGGATGAGCTGGCGGCGGCGCTGAAGATTGAGCCCGAGCTGCAAGTGCATCTGGAGCAACAGGCCAAGGGCGGCGCGGCCTGACCGGTCGTTCCCGAAACAAGACCGACCATCCGAAGAAATGCCTGCTTTGCCCTGAACGCTAGAATTTACAGGGGGGATCACTTCAACGTGTCCTAACCAAGCGGGAGTACCACGATGAAAATCGTATCTTCGCTGGCGTTGGTGGTAGCAGTCGGGTGGATCTCTGGATGCTCAACCGTACCGGACAACCAGATAAGCACCGTTCCCCTGCACGCTACAACCGTGAATGCCGGGAATATCGCCCGACCCATCATGATGCCCGACGGCAATGCGACCGCATTCTGGTTCGCCGTCAGTGGCGAACCTAAGGGCAGCGCTTTACCCGGTCGTTTGTTGGCCTACATCTATCAAGGAAGCTGTTCGAACCTGGGTGAGAAACCGGCGTATGACCTGAACGACGGTCCGAACTCCCGGTTCTACTCGCAGGCGTCACTCCAGTACTTCTGGAAAAGCGCACCGGTCGCCATCGATACCCTTCGGGCCGGCGACTATGTGCTGGTGGTGCGTGAGAGCCCGGCTGATGGTCACCAGAATATTTTCTGCGGTGCCCTGAGCTGAGTAAAGTCGATACGTTCTTGTAGGAGCTGTCGAGAGAAACGAGGCTGCGATCTTTTGACTTTGATGTTTAAAAGCAAGATCAAAAGATCGCAGCCTCGTTTCACTCGACAGCTCCTACAGTCCCACAGGTCTACAGGGGTTTTGGCAGCAGGAAGATGACGCCGTATTCTTCGCCAATCTGCAGTATCCGGGGCAGATCCTGCGGCACCTTCAACCGATCCACCGCGGCAAAGAACTGACCGCCTCGCGGATCGGACACCACGCCGATCATTCTTGCGGTGGGGCTGATGTTTTTGTAAGCATGAATCGATCCACCTGGAATATGCACGTAGCCACCGGCCGAAATGGTGGTGGCCTTGCCCTCGACCGTCACTTCCACTTGTCCGTCGACGACGTAGAACGCTTCATCCCAAGGGTGATAGTGCAGCGGCGGACCGCCGCCTTGCACGCCTTCCTGGATATGCATTTCAAAAGGCTTGCTCAAGTCCCCGCCCGCGAGAATGGTGATGGCTTCTCCGACGACAGAGACAGGGGCGGGCGCCTTTTCGATGACGTGAACCGTTCGCATGATTGCTCTCCGAAAGGTGAGTCCCCACCCGCTGAGTATATTCACTGGCGTGCGCCCCCGGCACCTCGGCACAAGCCCGTTTGTCAGCGGGATTTCAACGTCGATTGAATTTTTCTCCGGCCCGATTGCTCTGCTGATGTAGAGACGTGTTGATTCAGCGTCCTGCCACTGGCCTTAGACCGAGAGAAGCGCCCATGACTGCCCTGACACGACTCGACTCCCAGCCTGCCCACGAACACGCGATTTCCATTGCCGGCAGCATGAAACAGACCTACGAACAGTTGTTGCTGAGCGACGATACCGAGCAACAACGCGCGCTCGCCCAGGCCTTCCTGCAGGTGCAGTTGCAACACGCTGCGGACCTGCCCGAAGAAATGCCCCGCGAGCTGTCGGCGCTGCAAGACTGGGTCGAGCGACACAGTGCCGACGTCGCTCGCCAATACGCCGACTACCTGCAACAACGCAAGGACGGCGGAGCGCGGCAGTTCTTCAGTAACAAGGCCCACGCGCTGTTTTTCCTGCAAGCGGTGGCCCCGACCAAACTGGTCGACGGTGCCTGGCTTTACGGCCTGTTGCGTCACTGGCGCGACCCGCGTTTCGAAGGGCTGATCTGCACCTATCTGGAAGAACTGGGCGACGGCAATCCGGCGCAGAATCACGTGGTGATTTACCGCAAGCTGCTCGCCGAGCATGGTTTGCAAGACACTGGCGTGATCGCTGACGAACACTACCTGCAAGGCGCGATACAACTGGCGTTGGGCGAATGCAGCGAGGAATTTTTACCTGAGGTGATCGGCTACAACCTGGGCTATGAACAGCTGCCGCTGCATTTGCTGATCAGCGCCTACGAACTCAGTGAGTTGGGCATCGATCCGTATTACTTCACGTTGCACGTGACCATCGACAATGCCAGCACCGGCCATGCGCACAAGGCGGTGCAAGCGGTGCTGGAGCTGTTGCCGCTGGAGGGCGATCGCGAAGACTTTCTGCGCCGGGTGGCGCTGGGTTATCGGCTTAACGACCTGGGGCAGGGCAGTCGCGCGATCATCGAATCGTTCGACCTCGACGCCGAGTTGCTCAACATGCTTGAGCGCAAACGTCCCTTCGGCCAGCACATGCACTCCGACTACTGCCGGTTTGAAGGCCAGACCGTCAACCAATGGTTGTCCTCGCCGGAGCAATTGCCAGGTTTCCTCGACGCCCTGCAAAACAAGGGCTGGATCAAGCGTCACCAGGACCCGCAAGACAGTCGTTTCTGGCAATTGATCGACGGTGACGGCGCGGCGATGTTCGGGGTGTTCAGCCCCTATGAAAAACAGCTGCTGCATGACTGGATCGCTGGCGACTGGACACCCGAGCGTTCAGGCGCTGCGGTTCGAACGGGCAAAAGTGTCGTCAGCGAAGCGCCAGTGCCGGTTAATGATCCGGATGTGCAGAGCCTGCAAGAATCGCTGGAGGGGCTTGATGCTGCCGAGCAGATGCAGGCGTTGATTACGTGGCTGTCGGCGCGCCGACATTCTCATCCTGCAGGATTGATGGCGACGCGGCGGTTCATCGAACTCAAATCCAGCCTTCGCTAAGGAGCTGCACATGAATCAGGAAGAACATTTGGACACGGCCGATCTGGCGCTGCTGCAATTGGGCCGGCGTTTGCAAGCCGACGGCTACCGTTTCATCACCCCGACACCGCTGACGCATCAGCGGGTCAATCAGCGTGCCGAAGGGCAGAATGCCCAGACCCTGCGCGACGTGTTCGGCTGGTCGCGCGCCTTCGAACCCGGTCTGCTGTCGGCGGATGAGCAACGGCAATTGCAACAGGCCGGCGTGCTCGAAGAACACGACTGCCGTTTGAAAAGCCGGGTGCGCTGGTCGAGCCTCGACGATCTGCTGTTCGTGCATTCGGGTTTCCCCACCGACGCAGCTGACGCGGTGTTCTTCGGCCCCGACACCTATCGCTTTGCGCAGTTGATACATGCCCACCTGCAACAGAATTTCGCGCCGATCCGGCGCGCGGTGGACATCGGATGTGGTGCCGGTGTCGGGGCCATTGTGATTGCCCGCGCACGCCGCGAAGCCGAAGTATTGGCCGTGGACATCAACCCGGCGGCGCTGCGTCTGACGGCGGTCAATGCGGCCCTTGCCGAAGTGGCCAACGTCAGCGTCGAGACCAGCGATGTGTTGCAGGACGTCGACGGCCAATTCGACCTGATCGTCGCCAATCCACCCTATATGGCCGACCCCGCCGAACGCGCTTATCGGCATGGCGGCGGCGCATTCGGCGCGCAACTGTCGCTGCGCATCGTCGAGCAAGCCTTGAATCGACTGGCCCCCGGCGGTTCCCTGGTGCTGTACACCGGGGTGGCGATGATCGAGGGGCGCGATCCGTTTCTGCAAGCCCTGACCCCGTTCCTGAAATCGCCACGGTTTGCCTGGACCTACCGCGAACTCGATCCCGACGTGTTCGGCGAAGAGCTGTTGACGGCCGGTTATCAACGGGTGGAACGCATCGCGGTGGTCGCGCTGATCGTCACCCGCAGTGGCCCCGGCATTGGGGGAAGCGTTGAAGCAGCAGGTGCGCCATGAGCAAAAACCTGGAAGATTACAACCGCATGCGCGACTTTTCGGCCACCTCGGAACCGGCCGCCGGTAAACGCTCGGGCAAAAAAGCGGGGAAGGATCATGCGTTGCAGTTCTGTATCCAGAAGCACGACGCCTCGCGCCTGCATTACGACTTTCGCCTGGAACTCGATGGCGCGCTGAAGAGTTGGGCGGTGCCCAAGGGCCCGTCGCTGGACCCCAAGGTCAAGCGCCTGGCCGTGCATGTCGAAGACCATCCGATTGACTACGCAACGTTCGAGGGCAGCATCCCCGAAGGGCATTACGGCGCCGGTGACGTCATCGTCTGGGACCGTGGCGTCTGGATTCCCCAGGGTGATCCGGCCGAGGCATACGCCAAGGGCAAGCTCAAATTCGAGCTGCAAGGCGAGAAGCTCGGTGGGTTATGGAACCTGGTGCGCACGCACATGCCGGGCAAGCAGGAACAATGGTTTCTGATCAAGCATCAGGACAACGCGGCAAAACCCGAAAGCGATTACGACGTGGTGGCCGCCGAGCCGGACAGCGTGCTCAGCGACCGGACCATCATCCCCAGCAAGTCAAAAGCGGCGGATAAACCCAAACCGGTCAAGAAACCCGCGCGCAAGGTCGCGCCTAAAGAATCGTCGGCGCAACTCACCGGGGCCCACAAAGCCAAACTGCCAGACCTGCTCAAACCGGAACTGGCGACACTGGTGGAGAAAGCTCCGGGCGGCCAGTGGAGTTACGAGATCAAGTTCGACGGCTACCGGATCATGGCGCGCATCGACCACGGCGAGGTCAAACTCTTCACCCGCAATGGCCACGACTGGACCCACAAGCTGCCCGCGCAAGCCGAGGCGCTGGCGGCGCTGGGGCTTGAATCCGCGTGGCTCGACGGGGAAATGGTGGTCGCCAACGAGCAGGGCGTGCCGGACTTCCAGGCGCTGCAAAATGCTTTCGAGTCGGGTCGCAGCGGCGCTATCGTTTACTACCTGTTCGACATGCCTTACCTCAACGGCGTCGATCTGCGCGAGGTGCCGGTCGAGGAGCGAAGGGTGGCGCTGGCGACGGTGCTCAATTCCAACAAGGACCCGTTGCTGCGCTTCTCCGACGCGTTCGGCGAAGAGCCGGAAGCGCTGCTCAATAGCGCCTGCCAGATGCAAATGGAGGGGCTGATCGGCAAGCGCCTGGGGTCGCCCTATGTGTCCCGGCGCAGCAGCGACTGGATCAAGCTCAAATGCAAACATCGGCAGGAGTTTGTGGTGGTCGGCTATACCGATCCCAAAGGTTCGCGAAATGCCTTCGGCGCCTTGCTACTCGGATTACACGACCGTGACAGCGGCGAGTTGCGCTACGCCGGCAAGGTCGGCACCGGGTTCAACGAAACCACGCTGAAAAACATCCACGAACAACTCAAACCCTTACAGGTAAAAAAGCCATCGGTGGTCAATCCGCCGACCGGATTTGACGCCAAGGGCGTGCACTGGCTCAAACCTGTGCTGCTGGCAGAAATCGCGTTCGCCGAGATGACCAAGGACGGTTCGGTGCGCCATGCGGTGTTCCATGGTCTGCGCGATGACAAACCGGCCAAAAACATCACCGAGGAGCGCGCGAAAGTGGTGAAGACTCAAGCGAAGAAACCGGCCGCCGCCGCTGAAAAGAAAACCGCCCAGACCGCGCCGTCGCAGATTGGACTGGGCGCGGGCAAGGTTCGCATCACGCACCCGGACCGGGTGATCGATGCCAGCAGCGGCACCACCAAAGTGCAACTGGCCGAGTATTACGCCAGCGTCGCGCAGTGGATTCTGCCCGAACTCAAGGACCGCCCGGTGGCTTTGGTACGGGCCCCGGACGGCATCACCGGCGAGCTGTTCTTCCAGAAAAACGCCGAGCGCCTCGCGATTCCGGGGATCACCACGCTGGACAAGGAACTCACCGGCCAACCGGTGATGATCATCAACAATGCCGAAGCCCTGATCGGCGCCGTGCAGATGAGCACCGTCGAACTTCACACCTGGAACGCCACCACGGACAACCTCGATAAACCTGATCGCTTCGTTCTCGACCTTGACCCGGACCCGGCGCTGCCCTGGAAAAGCATGGTCGAGGCGACTCAACTGACTCTTTCGGTCCTCGATGAATTGGGGCTCAAGGCCTTTCTCAAGACCAGCGGCGGCAAAGGCATTCACCTGGTGGTGCCACTGACTCGCAAGCTGGGTTGGGACGAGGTGAAGGACTTCAGCCACGCCATCGTCAGTCATATGGCCAAGCTGTTGCCGGAACGTTTTTCCGCGGTGTCGGGACCGAAGAACCGGGTAGGGCGGATCTTCATCGATTACCTGCGTAACGGGCTCGGCGCGACGACCATTTGCGCGTACGCGGCGCGCACCCGCGAAGGGATGCCGGTGTCGATGCCGATCTTTCGTGAAGAGGTAGGCGAACTCAAGGGCGGCAATCAGTGGAACATCCACAACGCCCATGAACGCCTGGCTGAAGTCGGCGATGAGCCGTGGGCCGATCTGAAGAAAACCCGGCAATCCATCACCGCCGACATGCGTCGGCGGGTCGGGATGAAGAAATGATTAACGGATGAACGCCTGCAAATCGGTACCCAGTTTGTCGATGGCCGCCTTGAAGTCCTTGGCGGTGATCTTCTGGCTGGCGTTTTCCAGAGTGCTGCCGAAGACTTTGCGTACTACCTTGGCCACGGTCTGATTGGTTTTGGCGTCGATGAACTCGGCTTCGATGAACAGCGTGGTGTCCTGATCCCGATGACCACTGGCAGCAGAAACACCGCCCACCACCGCAGCGACCGGAACCACTTCATACCACTTCATGCCTTCATTCTCGGCGGTTACCCCGGTGATTGCCGCGCGCATGATCAGGGTTTTCGAGCCTGGTTGTGCGCTGGTAACCACGCGATATCTCTGACCGAGAATGGATCTGGTCTTGGTGGTCATGTAGTTCTGGATGTCATCCAGGGTTTGCCGATTGACCCGTTCGTTGGGCTTTGGCGCCGGGTACAGTTCCAGCTTGTTGAACGCTACGGTGTCGTAGGCATTGGGGTTCCACGACGGACTCACCCAGCGCATCGCCTTCTCACCGCTGGTGGTGGTGACTTCCTGCAGGTTGTTGTAGTTGGACAGGTAGCCTGAGTACTGGTCTTTCTCAGTGACTTTTGACGTACACCCGCCGAGCAGCAGGCTGGCCAGTGCAGCGCCGATGAACAAATTTCGGGACAGGTTCATAGTGGTGTGTGCTCCATGGTTTGCATCGTGTTTACTCATGTTTGAGCATAGGTGGCTATTGTGAATATTCACTGCCAAAACGGGTGGTCAGCGTCGACCACCCGTAGATCCGGCGTTTTACTTGGCCATCTCGGCTCGCGCCGCTGCGATCTTGGCTTTGACTGAATCGAGGTTGAAACTCGCGCCTTTTTGCATTGGCGGGAACTCAATCGCGGTTTCAGCCAGTTTGGTCACCTGTTGCTGGACGAATACAAAACGCCAGAACTGAAACTTGAACCAGTCGAAATACTGCTGCGAACCTTGGGCAGCCTGGTTTTCCGGCCAACCCATGCGCTCGAACGGGTCAAGACGAAGGTTGGTCAGGATCGGTACATCGATCGCCACTTTGGCGCCCATCCAGCCGCCGGGTTGATCGATGAAGCGGTACTTGTAGTCATCGATGCGGACGGCACCCAGCGCGCTTTCACCAAAGTAGAAGATTTCATGCCGGTTCGACGGGCCTTTCCCGGTGATCATCGGTGTCTGGTCGTAGCCGTCCAGGTGCACCTTGTAGGTTTTATCGCCCAGTTGTTTGCCCTTGAGCAGTTCGTCGGTGATGTTGGGATTGCCCGCCGCCGCGACCAGGGTCGGGAACCAGTCCATGCCCGACATGATGCCGTTGGCCACAGTGTTTGTCGGTACTTTGCCCGGCCAGCGAATGATCGCAGGTACGCGGAAGCCACCTTCCATCACCGTACCTTTGCCCATGGCAAATGGCGTGGTGCCGCCGTCCGGCCAGGTGAAGTTTTCTGCGCCGTTGTCGGTGGTGAAAATCACGATGGTGTTGTCATCCATACCGTCTTTTTTCAGCTTGGCCATGACGTCGCCGACGATGTCGTCGAGTTGCGCCATGCCGGCTTCCTGCTCTGTCCAGCCATTTTGTGCATTGCGCATCGCTTCGTATTTGTCAGACAAGTGCGTGACGATGTGCATGCGGGTCGGGTTGAGCCAGACGAAGAACGGTTTGTTGTCGGTCTTGGCCTTGTCGATAAAGCTGAACGCCTTGTCCCGGATCTCGTCGTCCACCGTTTTCATCCGATCAGGATACAGCGTGCCGGCGTCTTCAATCTTCTGTTTGCCGACCTTGCCCCAGCGTGGCATCACCGTTGTGTCATCGGTGGCGGTGGCCCAGCTGTGAACCATGTTGCGCGGCCCGACGGTGGCCAAAAGCTCTTGCGGATAGTTGGGGTGCGCCGGGTCTTCCATGGCGTCGAGGTGATAGAGGTAGCCGAAGAATTCGTCGAAGCCGTGTACGGTCGGCAGAAACTCGTTCAAATCGCCCAAGTGGTTTTTGCCGAACTGGCCCGTGGCGTAACCCATGGATTTGAGCGTGGTAGCGATGGTGACCGCTTCGGCGGGAATACCGATAGGAGAGCCGGCTTGGCCGACCGTGGTCATGCCCGTGCGGATCGGCAGTTCACCGGTAATGAAATTGGCGCGTCCGGCCGTGCAGCTGGCCTCGGCATAATAGTCGGTGAAGCGCATGCCTTCAGCGGCCAGTTGGTCGAGGTTGGGAGTGCGGCCGGCCATCATGCCTTGGTTGTAGACGCCGATATTGGACCAGCCAATATCGTCGCCCATGATCACCACGATGTTCGGCGCTTTGTCGGCGGCTTGCGTGGTGAGAGGTAGAACCATTGCAGACAACAGCATCGACACCGCGAACAATCTGGATAGTTTTGTCTGGCTCATGTGAAGCTCCTGTGTACTAGCGTTAGTACCTTTAACAGGCCCCCCCCGACCTATATTTAAATATGTATCCCCCGCAAGAGAGTAGGTTTGAACTGTGAAATTTCCAGTAATAATTAACGGTGGTACTACCGTGTTTCACGGGGTTTACAGCGGAGTCGCAACTTGCAGGGTGACGACATCTGAATCAGGCAGACTTTGCCCCTAAGTTTTTACTGACTGATTTAATAGCGAAGGCACCAAACCGGGTATTACAGCGCAGGCGTCAGCGAGTCGCCGAAAATTAATCCGTTGTGGCGCTATTTCCATTGCTACGCTTTAAAACCTGACAGGTCTCTGCGGAGAACAAGCGATGTCACACCGTCTACAGCGTGTCCGGTTGTTCGTTTCCGGGTTGGTCATGTGCGTGTTTGCAGCTCCCTTGCTCGCGGCCCAACCTCCTGCCATGGATGCTCAAGTGAACCAACTGGAGCCCAAGGCGCTGGAGATCTTGAAGTCCATGAGTGCCAGGCTGGCGAGCACCCAGGGCATGAGCTTCAAAGCCATTACCACTTACGAGAAGCCCAGCCGGCTGGGGCCACCCCTGGCCTATAACACCGTGGCACTCGTCAATATGCAGCGGCCCGATCATTTGCGCGTATTGACCTCGGGCGACGGTGCGGCGACCGAGTTCTATTACGACGGCAAGCAAGCCTACGCCTATGAGCCGAAGGCAAACCTGCTGGCGCAAGCAGAGGCACCTCCCACCATTGATGCGACCCTTGAGGCGGCCTACCAGCGCGCGGCCATCTACTTTCCCTTTACCGACGTCATCGTTGCCGATCCCTACAAGGATCTGGAAAGAGACATGCGCCTGGCGTTTTACATCGGTCAGTCCACGGTGGTCGGCGACACCACGACAGATGTGATTGCCTACGCCAATGACGTGGTGTTTGTACAAGCCTGGATCGGTGCGCAAGACAAGCTGCCGCGCATGCTGCGTGCCGTGTTCCGTGACGACCCGACCCAATCCCGGCACCAGGTCGCGTTCAGTGACTGGAAGCTCGAATCGGCGCTCACTGCGGACTTCTTCAAACCCGAACATATCGAGAATGCACACAGGATCGAGTTTGCTCCGCCGCCCGACTTGCGTGCCCCGGCAGGGGTCAAGGCACCGGTCGCGAACCCCTGAGCGAGGAGGCTGCACCATGAACATATCTACGTTGAAATACGCTGGCCTGCTCGCCGCGCTGCTCAGTTGCAACCAGGCGCTGGCCTGGTCGCACGCGTCCAGTTTCGGTCGATCATCCGGCGGTGGTGGTTCCTGGAGTCACTCCGGTGAATACGGCTCGGCTTCGGGTGGCGGAGGCAGCTGGAGTGGAGAAAGCAATCGAGGCGGCTCGGCATCCGGCGGCGAAGGGAGCTGGAGCGGGTCAGGCTATCGTGGCGGCTCGGCCTCGGGTGGCGGCGGCAGTTGGAGCGGCACAGACGAAAGGGGCGGCACTGCCTCCGGTGGCGAGGGTTCGTGGCATGGCACCGGAGCCGAAGGTGGAACGGCGTCCGGCGGCGAGGGCGCGTGGCACGCCCAAGGTGAAAATGGCGCCACCGCCAGCGGCTACCATGCCGACGGATATGGTACGACGGCCTACCATCCGGCAACCTACGGCACCAGTTACTACCATCCACCAACCGCTGTCTATGCCAGCAGCGGTTGCTACAACTGTGGATACAACGAGGGCGTGAATCCCGCCGCGGCGGCAGCGGCAGGGGTGGTGGCCGGTGCTGCCGTAGCCACGGTGGACAATGGGGCTGCCAACAACAATGCCTACGGGGCAGGCTATAACGCCGGGATGGTGGCTTCTGCACCGCCGACCATGCCCATGGGCGCAACCTTCGCGAGCCTTCCCTCCGGATGTGAGCTGAGGACAGTTGCAGCGGGGACTTTTTATCAGTGCGGCAATTCGTGGGTGCGACCTGCGTACGGCGCCAACGGCGTGTTCTACACCGTCGTGCCGACGCCGTAATCAAGGCGCCGCCATACAGGCCGGCTCACCGATTGTGCTGTTGGCGCTTTTAGCTTTGGGGAACAACCCGGGCATCGTTCCCGTTGCCTTCGATGTAGACGTTCATGCCTTTGCTCAGCACAGGGTTGACTGGCTGAGTGACCGATACCAGCACGCCGCTTCTAACCCGAACGATGATCTGCTGCGCGTCCTTGGGTTGGTCATAACGCTTTTTCTCCGCGTAGTTGCCGCCCGCCGCACCGGCGAGAGCCCCGGCTACCATGGCGACATCGCGGCCGGTGCCGCTGCCTATCAGGCTGCCGATCCCGACGCCGGCGAGCCCGCCAAGAATGGCCCCGACGCCGCTGTCGTGATTGGTCTGCATCTGTGTGGGCGTGATCTGTTCGATCTTGCCAGAGCGGATCTCGGTCTCGCCGGCACCTCCGTTGCTGGAACCTACGGCGGCACAGGCACTGATCAGCAGACTGGCCAGTGCGATCGTTAGCCAGGAAACAGTCGTTTTCATTGCGGACTCCGTCTGCCAGGGAATGGTCGATTCAAACGCATCGCGTTACGTGAGAAAAAAGCCTAGCACAACATTTTCCAGGCGCTGTCGCACTTCCTGTTGCGTAAAGTGCGATAACCCCACACGGTAATGTAGGAGCCGTGTAGGAGCTGTCGAGTGAAACGAGGCTGCGATCTTTTGATCTTCGGCATTTTTGAAATTGCCAAAACAGGATCAAAAGATCGCAGCCTCGTTTCACTCGACAGCTCCTACACGGTTTGGTCATGACATGGGGGCGCTACTTGCCGGCGGCGGCTTGCAACAGCGGCGCCATCTGCGCATCGGTCAACGCCGCCTGAACCTCCATCTTCATGATGTCATTCCACTCCAGCACCCATTTCTGAACCTGTACCAGATCACTCGCCTCGGCTATGCCACAACCGCTTGAACCACCGACCGCGTGCCAGCGTCCGTGCATCTTCACGCCCTCAGGTGGAGCGCCTCCGGTCTTGAGGAAACGCTGGATGGCCGTGTTGCGATTTTCCGGACTGATGGACCAACTGACGATGAATAACATTTGCCACCTCCTGCTACGGATTGGCACCTGTTGGAGTACGCCACCTGGCTGGCGCCGGGACCACGATGGCGCGCCTGTTTGCAGCTTCATGTCCCCTGTGAAGGCATAGCAGTGCGCAGCGGTGCGTGTACGACCGCTGATCCTCTTTAAGGGCATTTTCAACAATTGAGCAACGCCGTGGCCGGCGTCTGTTTCACCAGCGAAACATCGGCAGTGGCTTGAGCGGGGAACGAAGAAATTGCCGCGCGGTTTGCCTGAGCAGCATCCCGTGAAAGCCATGATTAGGAAACGTCGACTTCACCGTTTTGATCCAGGCCCGTGGCAGCCCGAACGTCAGCAGGCCCAGGGACACATCAATCACATCAGCGCGCCGGAAAGGCTCGACGCTGAGGGCATGCTCGGCGGCGTAGGGGCGTATTTTGTGGTGTTCGAGGATCAGTGCCGCCACTTCGCTGCCCAAGTGCGACAGGTGTTGTTTGTCGAGATAGTCAGTGGCCTGGCGAACCGACGGTTCCAGGTAATCGATGGTTTGATCGGTCCAGATCCCCAGGTCGTGAAACGCCCCCGCAATCTGCACAGCCTCGGACGGCAGGCCTTCAATGCCGCAGATTGCGCGATAGAAGTTCAGCACGCGGTAGATGTGATTGCGATAGCCCGGCAGGTCAGCACCGATCGCCAGCGTGTAGGACGTGAGTATTTCGTCGGTGACGGGGAATTCGAGGATGAGATTCATGGGGCAGACCTCACGCATCGCGCAACAGGTCGTTGGCGTTGAGGATCTCGAAGGCAATTTCCGGGCGCTTTTCCAGGCTGCGGCGAATGGCGGCCGGGATCGACTGACGGGTCTTGCGGCACAGGCCTGGTAATTCGCCGAGGGTGATGCCGATGCCGCGCATGGTGCGGACTTCGTTGAAGCTGGGGACGATGTCCACGCGAATCCCCAGTTGTTCGTACATGCGATGTTGCAAGCGCTCGAGTTCGGCCAGGCTTTGCAGGTTCTCCAGTCGATCAAGCAGGCGCTTTTCTTCCTGGCGCGTCAGAAACAGGATGCGCACGTCCGCGCCCGGTGTTTCCAGCAACGGGTCTCGCCCGCAAATGCAGGCGCCGGGCGGGCAGGGGGAGCGGATCGGAACAGAGGTCGTCATGGGCTCTAATCATAGAGCCCACCCAACCCGTTTGCCCATAGGTCAATCGTCAGTCGGAACTATCGTGATCGTCCCACGCTCCGCGTCACCTTGCGCAAGACTCGAGCCTGGTGTCGACAGCGGAACGCATAGCGTCCCCGGCGGCATTCCCACGCGGAGCGTGGGAACGATCAACAGCAAGATCAACGGCATCGCGAGCAGGCTCGCTCCCACCTAAAACAGAACGGCTACTGATTGTTAGCAGACCTGGTTCAGATCGTTCCCACGCTCTGCGTGGGAATGCATCCCGTGACGCTCCGCGTCACCCTTGCGCAAGACTCGAGCCTGATGTCGACAGCGGAACGCAGAGCGTCCCTGGCGGCATTCCCACGCGGAGCATGGGAACGATCAACGGCAACGCTTTCTTAAGTGAACAGCATTAGTTCTGGGGCGGGATTTGTTTATTCAGATACGGAAGGCTTGTCGGCCTACCAGCAACCAATGGCCGTTCTTTTTCTGCCAGATCTGAAAGTTTTCGATTTCGGTCGGGACCAGCTCGGTGCCCTTGATCGCCTGGGCCGAGAAATGGGGGCGCACCACCTGGCAGAGTTTTATTGAAGTAGTGGCAAAACGACTCGGCACGACGTTCATCCGTGATGAAGGTCGTGCCGAGACGCAAGGGCGTTTGCATTTGGGTTTCAGGCCAGCATCGACAGCAAGATTCCTTGCCGGTCCAGTTTGGCCAGGTCGTCGAAACCACCGACATGGGTGTCGCCGATGAAAATCTGCGGCACGCTACGTCGACCGCTGCGCTCGAGCATTTCCTTGAATTTGCCAGGGTCCGATTGAACGTTGATCTCTTCGGTGGCGATGCCTTTGTTCGCCAGCAGCGCCTTGGCGTTGCGGCAATAGGGGCAGGTGTCGGTGGTGTAAAGCGTCACAGTGTTCATGGTGTGGTCTCCTCAGGTTGAAAGCGGCGATCAGGCGTCGATGGCAGGGAAATCGATGTCGGTCAGGGCCAGGTTGTTCAAGTAGTTGGTCAGGGTCTGCGAGGCGACGTGGGCGACCACCTCAATGATCCTGGCGTCGTCGATGCCGGCGGCGCGCGCCGCTTCAATCTGCTCGTTGCTCAAGTGGCCACGGCTTTCGGTGATTTGTCGGGCCAGTGCGGCAAAGGCATTGAGTTGACCTTGTCGGGCACTGAGGATGTCCTGCGCGGACAGCCCGGCCTTGCCGGCGAACAGCGTGTGCGCCGCCAGGCAGTAATCGCAGCCGTTGGCCTGCGAGGTGGCGAGAAACACCGCTTCCTTTTCAGTCGCACTCAGGGACGTCTTGCCCAGCGCCACCGACTGTTGCAGATAGGCCGACAGCACGGCGGGTGCATGGGCCAGTGTCTTGAAGACATTGGGCAAAAAGCCGATTTTCTTTTGCACACCCTCCAGCAGCGGGCGAGTGGCTTCAGTGGCGTTTTCGAGGTTCAGGGCAGTGATGCGGCTCATGGTGATACTCCGTAGATTCAAGCGCGTTGTGCGCTGGGTACGGGCTCCATGCTAAGGGGCGAGACTGGCTTTTAGGGTGCAAATCGTCGAGGATATGCGACAGATCGTCCAAATAAGTCGCCGGGAGCTGTTCCATGGATCGCTTATCCACCTTGCTTACGCATTTCGGCGTCAGTGCCGGAACCTTCCACAGCGGGCATTTTTGCGGAGCCACTGCGTTTGACGGCGAACAGGCCACCGGCCACCTGCATCTGCTTCAAGCGGGGGAACTGACGCTCAGGCTGGCTGATGATCGCGAGGTTCGGCTCGACCAGCCGACCTTGATTTTTTTCCCTCGCCCATACCGCCATCGCTTGTTCGCCCACGAAGCATCGGGCACGCAAGTGGTGTGCGCGTCCCTGGCCTTCGACGGCGGGGCGGGCAATGCCCTGGCGGCCGCGCTACCGGATTACCTGGTGCTGGGCCTCGACAGCGTGCCGACCCTGGCTGGAACGCTGGACTGGCTGTTCAACGAAGCCTTTGGCGGCACCTGCGGTCGCGAAGCGATGATGGACCGGTTGTTCGAACTGCTGGTCATTCAGCTGCTGCGACACATTCTGAGCAACCGCGAGCAAAGCCCCGGGATGATGGCCGGTCTCGCCGATCCACGTCTGGCGCGCCCCATGAGCCTGATGCACGACGCGCCGGCCAAGGCCTGGACCGTGGCCGAATTGTCGGCGGCGGCGAACATGTCCCGGGCTAGTTTTGCCGAACATTTTCGCCTGGTGGTGGGGCAGACGCCGGTCGATTATCTGGTGAGCTGGCGTATCAGCCTGGCGCAGAAACGCTTGCGTGAAGGCAAGTCCATCGCGCTGATCGCCGATGAAGTCGGCTATGAAAGCCCTTCGGCGCTGGCCCGGGCCTTTCGGCGTAAAACCGGTGTCAGTCCGCGCGAGTGGGTGCAGGAAGGTAAACGTCCACGGTGACCCTCGCGCCACAAGGATCTCAATCCGGCGGGCTGTTGGGGGATCGTGAGATAGACTCATCAACGGGCATCGAACCGTGGGAGTGGCAGCCGTGGCGCAATTCAAATGGACTCGCTGATCACCGCAGCAGCGCACGCACTCGCGGCGGGTGATCCGCTTGGCGCATTAAATCGGGTCGCCCTGCGCGACGACGCGCCGGCGCTGGCGCTGCGTGGGATCGCCATGGCGCAGCTTGGCGAGTTTGTTCGGGCAAAGGAGCTGGTCCGACGCGCCGCCCGCGCTTTCGGTCCGAAAGAGCCGATGGCCCGCGCGCGGTGTGTGGTGGCCGAGGCCGAAATCGCCCTGGCTTCACGGGACTTGGGCTGGCCGGTGAAAGCGCTCGAAGCGGCGCGAGTGACACTGCAAGCCCATGGCGACTGGGTCAACGCCGCCCACGCGCGGTATTTGCAGGTTCGCCGCTTGTTGTTGATCGGGCAACTGGAGGAAGTCGAAGCGTTGCTCGCCGAGCTTGACCCAGCGCCATTACCGCCCGCATTGCGAGCCGCCCATGAGCTGGTGGTGGCAGGCATCGCGATGCGCCGGCTCGAGACGACGAAGGCCCGATCTGCGCTTGAACGGGCCGAACGCGCCGCGCTCCAGGCTGGCATTCCTGCACTGACCGCCGAGGTCGAAAATGCTGCCCATCTGTTGAACAGCCCGGTGGCGCGACTGATTGCTCAAGGCCAGGAACGACCCTTGTTACTCGACGAAGTTGAAGCACTGCTCGGGTCAACGTCACTGGTGGTCGATGCGTGCCGTTACGTTGTGCGGGGCGCCGGGATGTCGGTGTCCCTCGCCACGCGCCCGGTGTTGTTCACCCTCGCACGGGCGTTGGCTGAGGCTTGGCCCGGCGAGGTGGCGAGGGAAACACTCATCACTCAGGCCTTTCGCTTGAAGCTTGCGGACGAGTCGCATCGCGCACGGTTGCGTGTGGAAATTGGCCGGCTGCGCGCGGCGCTCAAACCGCTGGCGGGTGTCACCGCGACCAAGCGCGGGTTCGCGCTGCAACCTCAGGTTGCCGACGACGTCGTGGTGCTGGCCAGACCGGTCGAAGAACCGCAAGCAGCGCTGCTGGCCTTTCTCGCCGACGGCGAGTCGTGGTCCAGCTCGGCGCTGGCCCTGGCGCTGAACACCGGTCAACGCACCGTGCAGCGGGCTCTCGATGCCCTGGCGGCGTCTGGCAAGGTGCAATCGTTTGGTCGCGGGCGAACCCGGCGCTGGTTGACGCCGCCGATGCCCGGTTTCGCGACGACTTTGTTACTCACCCCTTGGGCGCCGGGTGATTAGGATCCACCTCACCACCCCTGTGACGAGGACGCAGACATGAAACACTCAGCAGCTGAAATCATCCGCGAATACGGCCCGTTTCCGGGCGTCGACCACGTGCATGGCGTGTCTTATGACGGCCACAACGTCTGGTTTGCCTCTGGAGAAAAACTCAACGTATTCGACCCGGCAAGCGGGCAGACACTGCGCTCTATCGATGTCGCTGCCCATGCCGGCACCGCGTTCGACGGCCAGCACCTGTATCAGATCGCCGAGGATCGCATCCACAAGATCGACCCGCAGACCGGCCGCGTCCTCGCAACGATTCCCGCGCCAGGTGGCGGAGGCGACTCGGGCCTGACGTGGGCGGAAGGGACGCTTTGGGTCGGCGAATATCGCGATCGCAAGATTCATCAAATCGACCCCGACACCGGCAAAGTGCTGCGCACGCTCGAATCCAACCGCTTTGTCACCGGCGTGACCTGGGTCGAAGGCGCGCTGTGGCACGGCACATGGGAAGAGGAAGAAAGTGAATTGCGGCGTATCGATCCGAAAACCGGCGAGGTCCTGGAAAGCGTGGTGATGCCGCCAGGCGTCGGCGTGTCGGGACTGGAGTCCGATGGCGCAGACCGGTTTTTCTGTGGCGGTGGCAAGAGCGGCAAGGTGAGGGCCGTGCGCCGGCCCGTCGCCTCTTAGAAGGTGAACTGACGCGAAGACCGAGGTGCGTTCCGGGCCATTTCGATCTCCAGCAGGTGATCAGCCAGCACGTCGCTCAGAAACCGGAACTGATCGTTCAGCCCGACCACTTCGTTGTTGAAGTGGTTGGCGGCTGCCGGTATCAGCAGGGCCTCGAAGCCCTCGTCGAACACCAGTGACAGCGTTTTGCGAGAGACGGATGTTTGCGAATAGTAGTTGTTGCCGAATACCGGAAAACTCACGGCGAGATTGACGGAGTGGATCATGAGGTGCGCTCCTCGGCCAGGACAATGTATGAAAAAGCAGTCAGCGTAACGGCCGTCAGGGCCAGGCAGGTCAGCAGATGGATCAACATGGTTTTCCCCTCCGATGTGGGGTTTCGCCTTTGGATGGGTTGATCCTGCGCCAAGCGGTTTTTTAGCGGAAGGCAATCATCGCGATGGTGAATATCGATAAAGATGATGGTGTCTTCCAGGGCTCCATCGCGGGCAAGCCCGCTCCCACATTGGAACGCGGTGAACTGTGGGAGTGGGCTTGCCCGCGAAGAGGTCCTTGAGAAAGCAATCAATCCAAAGCGAACAAACCCCCGCACCTATACTCAAAATAAATAGGCTTTTCGTGCGCCGGACATACCGTTCGGGGATCACTGTAGGAAACCGCGATCTTGAACCTGCGTTCGCTGATCGTCGCCGTGATGGTGGTGTTGGCGGGTTGCGCCACGTCTTCGCATGCCCCGGTGGTCGCGCCGGTTGTGGTGGTGTCCGAGAGCACCTGGCGCCAGGTGGATCGCGAAATTGTCGCTGCCTCCCAGTCCGCCACCGAACAAACCAAAATCTACTCGCGCGGGGCCATGGAATACTGGCGAACCCGGGTTTACGAACTGACCGAAGAAAACTTCATCCCCTGGTTCAGCAGTTACTGGACCCAGGAATGGCTGTCGATGAAGGTCAGCTGGTACACCCTCAGCGCCAAGGGTGAGCAGGATGCCTCGGCCACGCGCCTGGCGGCCTATCTGCTGGAGCAATATCAGGAACGCGTGTTGGCGCCAGTCGCTGTGGAGATCGATCCCGACGCGATTCTCGGCCAGGCCACGGCGTTCTACGTCGACATTCTTCAGGAAGAGCTGCAGAAGATTTCCCAGCGCCACGGCGTGCCGATGGAGCAACTTAACGCCCGAATCCAGAAAATCCCCGCCATCGCCCTGGGACCGCCGCCGGCCCGGGATGCTTCGCTGTACCAAGTGGTGCATACGCAACCGCTGAATACATTGCCGGCCTACGCGGCGCTCATCGACAAAATCCACAAGGCGGGCGGCGACAAAGGCGTGGGGTCGACCGACACGGCGATGGCACCCGTGGCCAAGCGCGCCAGCCAGCGAATGGAAGCCGAAATGGCTCCGCGCGGCGCCGCCAGTGCGGTAGCGGCGGCGGCCGGCAAACTCGCGGGAGGTTTGATTACCGTGGGAGTGGCGGGGATCCGCGCGATGCTTCAGGCCAGCGACCGGCCAGACAGCGAGGCGCTGATTCGCAGCAGCCTGGGCAATACATTCGATAAAGCCTGGTTGAAACTGGTGCAGAACCCGACGACCGGCGTGATGGCCGGCACGTTGTACATGGCGGGGCAAATTGAGGGCAGTTTGGCAGGCAGTGCCGATGTACCGTCGGTCAGCTCGGGCCCTGGTGCTGTCGAATGGCGCGCGCCGGAATCGACTAACCAGCAGATCGACCCTCAACCCCCCGCAGGAGAATGACCATGTCTTACGTCGATGGTTTTGTCGCGGCCGTACCGACCGCCAATCGCGAAAAATTCAAGAAACACGCCGAAACCGCCGCCGCGATTTTCAAGGAAAGCGGTGCGCTCAGCGTCACCGAGTGCTGGGGCGATGACGTGCCTGATGGCAAGCTGACCTCGTTCCCCATGGCGGTGAAACTCAAGGAGGATGAAACCGTGGTGTTTTCCTGGATCGTCTGGCCGGACAAGGCCACCCGCAATGCCGGCATGGACAAACTCATGAACGATCCGCGCATGCAGCCCGACACCAATCCGATGCCGTTCGATGGTCAGCGGTTGATCTTTGGTGGTTTCGAAATAATCGTCAAAGCCTGACGCCCGCGGCAGGATCATTCCGGAGTCGGGGTGATCCTGCAGCTCTTGCGATTGCGGATTTCAGTGTCCGTCGGTCGTTCCCTGACAAACTCGAAACGCGGCTCGCCTTCGCTGTAATGCACCAGCCAGCCCCATTCCAGCTCGGCTTCATCCTGGCCGGGTTTCGGTGGCACGGCCCACCATGGCTCTTTGCTGATGATCTGTCGCATGGCCCCCTCCACTGATTCGGTTGCTTGAACTATAACTTGCCTGTCAGGAGGTGCCAGGTATGAGCGACGAATCCCATGAACCGCTGAAACGGCTGTTTTTTGCCCTGGATTGTGCGCCGGCCCAGCGTAAGTCCATTGCTCAGTGGCGTAGCGCGCTGCAGCTTCGCAACGGTCGCCCGGTGCCTGCGGAAAACTTCCACCTGACGTTGATGTTTTTGGGCGCTGTCGAGGTGGCGCACATCGCCGAGATCTGCACGGCGGCTTCCAAGGTTCGCGTCCCCGGTGTGCCCTTGAGGGTGGCGCTGGATCGGCTGGATGTCTGGCGCAAGGCCGGGGTGTTGGTGCTGGCGCCGGAGCAGGCATCGCCAGAATTGCTGCGACTGGTTTACGGCCTGGAACAGGCGATGTTGCCGTTTGGCTTCGAGGATTCGCCGAAGGAGTTTCGGCCGCACCTGACGTTGATGCGTGACTATCGGGTGCCGGTGCCTGAATCCGCGACACCGCCCGAGTTTTTTCTGCGGGCCGATCATTTCACGCTGTTCGAATCCCATAAGGGCCGGTATCGGGCACTGGCGCAATGGCCGCTCGCGCTCCCATAAAAAAAGGCGCCCGAGGAGGGCGCCCAAATTCACCTGAACCGAGAGGAAGCCAGGTGAGGCCGTTCTTGACAGGAGTGCAGCGGTGGTAAGGCGCTGCGTGAACGGAAAACGTTGTCACTGACCACTGACCACTGACCGTTTGATCGTTCCCACGCTCCGCGTGGGAATGCCTGCACGGACGCTCCGCGTTCGGCTTTGGAAGGGACGCGGAGCGTCCCGGGCTGCATTCCCACGCGGAGCGTGGGAACGATCAGTTGATCAGCGATCAGCGATCAGTGGATCAGTGGATCAGTGGTGAATCATTTGCCGAGCTTCACCCGCGTCCAGCCTCGGGTCATCACTCGCTGAATACCAATCGGCATGTCCGGGATCGCATACAACGTCGCCATCACTTCCTGCGACGGATACGACCCTGGATCATCGCGAATCGCTTCATCCACCAAGGGCGTCGCCGCCGCGTTGGCATTGCTGTAGCCGATGTTGTTGGTGATCTCGGCAATGATGTCCGGGCGCATCAGGAAATTCATGAACAGGTAGGCGTTCTCGACGTTCGCCGCATCCCGAGGGATGGCGACCATGTCGTAAAAACTGCCGGCCCCTTCCTTGGGGATGCTGTAGTCGATCTTCACCTTGTCGCCCGCTTCCTGAGCGCGGGCCTTGGCCTGCAGCACGTCGCCGGAGTAACCGACCGCGACGCAGATGTTGCCGTTGGCCAGGTCTGAGATGTATTTCGACGAATGGAAGTACGCCACCGACGGCCGAATCTTCATGAACAGCGCTTCAGCTTCGGCGATCTGGCCTTTGTCCTGAGAGTTCACCGGATAGCCCAGGTAGTGCAGGGCGGCCGGCAGCATCTCGGTCGGCGAGTCCAGGAAGCTGATCCCGCAGGCTTTGAGCTTTTGCGAGTTTTCCGGTTTGAACAGCAAGTCCCAGGAGTTGGTCGGCGCGTTCGTGCCGAGCACTTCCTTGACCTTTTGCGGATTGAACCCGATGCCGATCGAGCCCCACATGTACGGGAAGGCGTGACCGTTATCCGGGTCGCTGGCGGAGGCGTTCTTCAACAGCACTGGGTTGAGGTTTTTCCAGTTCGGCAGCTTCGACTTGTCCAGCGTCTGATAGACGCCAGCCTTGATCTGCTTGGCCAGGAAACTGTTGGACGGCACCACGATGTCGTAGCCGGATTTGCCCGCGAGCAGGCGTGCCTCAAGGGTTTCGTTACTGTCGAACACATCGTAGGTCACGCGGATGCCGGTCTCGTCTTCGAATTTCTTGACGGTGTCCGGGGCGATGTAATCCGACCAGTTGTAGACGCGCAGTACCTTGTCATTGGCCTGGGCGCCCGTAGCCATTGCGCCCAATAAGGACAGTGTCAGCAGAGTCCTGCCAAACATTTTCATCGGTACAACTCCATTCTTTACGCAAAGCGTTTGAAACGCGACGGCCTAGGCCGTCGCTTCTACCAATTGCTTCTCAGGTTGCTTCCACGATTCGCTGGCGGTCTGGTCCATCGCTTCCTGGATCGCGCGTTTACGGGTGGCTTCGGCGCGACGGCTGAAGAACCAGACCATGAACGTTACGATCGAGACGGCGAGCAGAATCAGGCTGGCCACGGCGTTGATCTCAGGCTTCACGCCCAGACGCACCGCCGAGAACACTTCCATCGGCAGGGTCGTCGAACCCGGGCCGGAAACGAAGCTCGCCAGCACCAGGTCATCCAGCGACAAGGCAAACGACATCATGCCGCCAGCCGCCAGAGACGGCGCGATCATCGGAATGGTGATCAGGAAAAATACCTTGAACGGCTTCGCCCCCAGGTCCATGGCCGCTTCTTCGATGGACAGGTCCAGCTCACGAAGGCGGGCGGAGACCACCACCGCGACATAGGCGGCGCAGAACGTGGTGTGGGCAATCCAGATGGTGACGATGCCGCGTTCCTGCGGCCAGCCGATCAACTGCGCCATGGCCACGAACAGCAGCAACAGCGACAGGCCGGTGATCACTTCGGGCATCACCAACGGCGCGGTCACCAGGCCACCGAACAGCGTGCGGCCCTTGAATCGCGTCACGCGGGTCAGCACGAATGCCGCCAACGTGCCCAGCGCGACCGCGGCAATCGCGGTGTAGCAGGCGATTTCCAGCGAGCGCACCACCGAGCCCATCAGTTGGGTGTTGTCAGCCAGGCCGACATACCACTTGATCGACCAGCCGCCCCAGACCGTCACCAGTTTGGAGGCGTTGAAGGAGTAGATCACCAGAATCAACATCGGCAGGTAGATAAACGACAAGCCGAAAATCAGCATGAACTTTGAAAATCCGAAGCGTTTCATCCCCGTGCCTCCATCTCTTTGGCCTGACTGCGGTTGAACAGCAGAATCGGCACAATCAGGATCAACAGCATCACCACCGCCAGCGCAGACGCCACCGGCCAGTCGCGGTTGTTGAAGAACTCTTGCCACAGCACACGGCCGATCATCAGGGTTTCCGGGCCGCCCAGCAGTTCCGGAATCACGAACTCACCGACCACCGGAATGAACACCAGCATGCAGCCGGCGATGATCCCGTTCTTGGCCAGCGGCACGGTGATTTTCCAGAAGTTGTTGAAGTTGCTCGAACCCAGGTCCGAACCCGCTTCCAGCAAGCTCTGGTCGTGCTTGACCAGGTTGGCGTACAGCGGCAACACCATGAACGGCAGGTAGGCGTAAACCACACCGATGTACACCGCGGTGTTGGTGTTGAGGATCTCGATCGGGTGGTCGGTCAGCCCGGTCCACATCAAAAACGCGTTGAGCAAACCGTTGTTGCTGAGAATGCCCATCCACGCATAAACGCGGATCAGGATCGCGGTCCAAGTCGGCATCATGATCAACAACAGCAAGACGTTTTGCGCTTCCTTGCTCGCTTTGGTGATCGCGTAGGCCATCGGGAAACCGATCACCAGGCACATCAGCGTGCTGAAAAACGCCACCTTCAACGAACCGAGGTAGGCCGAGATGTACAGCTCATCGTCGGTCAGCAACGCGTAGTTGCCGATGTTCAATAGCAGCTGGAATTTCTGCTCGGCGTAGGTGTAGATCTCAGAGTAGGGAGGAATGGCCAGGGCCGCTTCCGAGAAGCTGATCTTCATCACCAGGAAGAACGGCAACAGGAAAAACAGGCACAGCCACAGGAATGGAACCCCGATGACGAGCTTTCGACCACTCGGCATCAGCCGCATGAACTGCTGATTGAGTGTTTTCATGAGCGCAGTACCACGCCGCTGTCGTCTTCCCACCACACGTAGACCTTGTCGTCCCAGGTCGGACGGGCGCCACGGCGTTCGGCGTTGGCCATGAACGACTGCACGATCTTGCCGCCAGGCAATTCCACGTAAAACACCGAGTGACCGCCGAGGTAGGCGATGTCATGCACTTTGCCCTGGGACCAGTTGTAGCGAGTCTCCGGCTTGATCGTGCTGACCAGCATTTTTTCCGGGCGGATGGCGTAGGTGATCGACTTGTCCTGCACCGAGGTGCTGACGCCGTGACCGACGTAGATCTTCTGTTCCAGGTCCGGACTGTGAATGATCGCGTGACCTTCCAGGTCTTCCACCACGGTGCCGTCGAAGGCGTTCACGTTGCCGATGAATTCGCAGACCATGCGGCTGACCGGTGCTTCATAAATGTCGACCGGGCTGCCGATCTGGGCGATCCAGCCCAAGTGCATGATCGCGATGCGTTGGGCCATGGTCATGGCCTCTTCCTGATCGTGGGTCACCATCACGCAGGTCACGCCGACGCGTTCGATGATCTCGACCAGTTCCAGTTGCATCTGCGAGCGCAGTTTTTTATCCAGTGCGCCCATCGGTTCGTCGAGCAGCAACAGTTTCGGACGCTTGGCCAGGGAGCGGGCGAGGGCGACACGCTGACGCTGACCGCCGGACAACTGATGGGGTTTGCGTTTGGCGTATTGGGTCATGTGCACCAGGCGCAGCATCTCTTCGACGCGAGCGTCGATTTCGCTGGCTGGCAAACGGTCCTGCTTGAGGCCGAAGGCAATGTTCTGCGCAACCGTCATGTGCGGGAACAAGGCGTACGACTGGAACATCATGTTGATCGGCCGCTCGTACGGCGGCATGTCAGTGATGTCCACGCCATCGAGGAAAATCCGTCCATCGGTTGGGCGCTCGAAGCCTGCGAGCATGCGCAGCAGGGTCGATTTGCCGGAACCGGAACCGCCGAGCAGGGCGAAGATCTCGCCTTGATGAATCTCAAGCGAGACATCGTCTACTGCGCAGGTTTCGTCGAACTTCTTGGTGACGCGGTCGACTTTCAGCAACACCTTTTTCGATGTCTGCTGACCTTCAAGAGCCTTCCTGTAAGTGCTGGAGGCGTTTGCCATGTGAAACTCCCAACAGGTTTCAGTCGTCGGGCCAACGCGGCCTGACTTAATAGTTGATTGCAAGCCTTGGGGCATGCGGTGCCAGTCAGAGCGCTGATCTTCCGTGGGAGCGGGCTTGCCCGCGATGGCGTTGTGTCAGTCGATATCATCGTTGGCTGACACACCGCTTTCGCGGGCAAGCCCGCTCCCACAGGGGGATTCACGCTTGCTTCACTGGCATCGCCCGCCTTGGGCTAATTCGGCGCCGCCGTCCTGGCTGCCTGGTAGTACTTGTTGTTATCGCAGTGTGTTGTTGTCGCGAGTGTCGGGCGCGCAAAGGCGCGCCCGCCTGACTCACGGGGGCAGTAAATTGATTAATCGTGGTTGGCGTCAGCGTGATTTACGCAACGCGGCCCGTCGCCGGCACGCATCGCCGAACGCCTGGAAAATACTCAAATAAGGAGGATTGGAAAGCACCTGCCATTCCGGGTGCCATTGCACGCCGACGGCAAAGGTGGGGCTGTGTTCCACCGAAATCGCTTCGATCAAACCGTCCGGCGCAATCGCTTCGGCACGCAGGCCGGGGGCGAGTCGGTCGATGCCCTGGCTGTGAATCGAATTGACCATGAACTCGGCAGGCAACTCCAGCGCCTCGAACACGCCGCCCGGCTGCACCGTCACCGCATGGGCCGGGGCGTATTGCACCGCCAGCTCCGGACTGCCCGCTTCCCGGTGATCGAGCATCCCGGGCAGTTCATGCACCTTCTGGTGCAGGCTGCCGCCGAACGCCACGTTCATTTCCTGGAAGCCGCGGCAGATGCCCAGCACCGGCACGCCAGCCGCAATGGCCGCACGTAATAAAGGAAGGGTCGTGGCGTCCCGCGCCGGATCGTGATCCGTGCCGGGAGCGCTGGCCGGGCCTTGATAGTGGAAAGGTTCCACATTCGAAGGCGAGCCGGTCAGCAACAGGCCGTCAAGGTGCGCCAGCACATCCTCGATTTCAGTCTGTTCGCCCAGGGAAGGAATGATGACGGGCAGCCCCAGAGCCGCGACGCTGACAGCACGCAAGTACTTGTCGCCGCTGATGTGGTAGGGGTGCAGGCCAATCTGTTTGACGCACGCTGTAACGCCGATCAATGGCTTGAATGCCATTTTTATCACCTCGAAGTTTCACACTTGAACGAGCTTTTCCGGAGCTTAGCCTTGTTGATTTTAATTAACAACTCTCATGTAAAAAATTCTAAACGCCGTACGTCCGATCCTCAGGCTTTACGCGGTGTGCAAGACCAATGTGGCACTCTCGTGCCCATAAAAGGCCCGAAAATAAAGGTTGAAAGGCCAAGTGTTCGCTATTGACTTCACTTTGCCGTTCGGGTTGACTGGGCTCGCAACAAGGTAGTGAACATAATAATTAACAGCTAATAGGTGCATCATGTCGGTCCCTCTGCGTGCCGTTCAACTCAACGAAGCAAACGCATTCCTTAAGAAATATCCTGAGGTTTTGTACGTCGACCTTCTGATTGCGGATATGAACGGTGTGGTGCGCGGCAAGCGCATCGAGCGCACCAGTCTTCATAAGGTTTACGAAAAAGGCATCAACCTCCCGGCGTCACTGTTTGCTCTGGACATCAACGGTTCTACGGTGGAAAGCACCGGCCTGGGTCTGGACATCGGCGACTCTGACCGAATCTGCTTCCCCATCCCCGGTACCCTGAGCATTGAGCCGTGGCAGAAGCGCCCAACCGCTCAGTTGCTGATGACCATGCACGAACTCGAAGGCCAGCCGTTCTTTGCCGACCCGCGAGAAGTGTTGGCCAATATCGTGCGCAAGTTCGATGACCTGGGCCTGACCATCTGCGCAGCCTTCGAACTCGAGTTCTATCTGATCGACCAGGACAACGTGAACGGTCGTCCGCAATCGCCACGTTCGCCGGTATCGGGCAAGCGTCCGGTGTCGACTCAGGTGTATCTGATCGACGACCTCGACGAATACGTCGATTGCCTGCAAGACATCCTCGAAGGCGCGAAAGAGCAGGGCATTCCTGCCGACGCCATCGTCAAGGAAAGCGCCCCGGCGCAATTCGAAGTGAACCTGCATCACGTCAACGACCCGATCAAGGCCTGCGATTACGCGGTGTTGCTCAAGCGTCTGGTGAAGAACATCGCCTACGACCACGAGATGGACACCACGTTTATGGCCAAGCCTTACCCTGGTCAGGCGGGCAACGGTTTGCACGTGCACATTTCGATTCTCGACAAAGAAGGCAACAACATCTTTGCCAGCGAGGATCCCGAGCAGAACGCCGCGCTGCGACACGCGATCGGCGGTGTGCTCGAGACCCTGCCGGCGCAGATGGCGTTCCTGTGCCCGAACGTCAACTCGTACCGTCGTTTCGGCGCACAGTTCTACGTGCCGAACTCGCCAAGCTGGGGCATTGATAACCGTACCGTAGCGGTGCGTGTGCCGACCGGTTCGGCCGATTCGGTGCGCATTGAGCATCGTGTAGCCGGCGCCGACGCCAACCCGTATCTGCTGATGGCCTCGGTCCTTGCCGGTATTCACCACGGCCTGACCAACCAGATCGAACCGGGCGCCCCGGTCGAAGGCAACAGCTACGAGCAGAACGAACAGAGCCTGCCGAACAACCTGCGCGATGCGTTGCGCGAGCTGGACGACAGCGAAGTCATGGCGCGCTACATCGACCCGCTGTACATCGACGTGTTCGTGGCGTGCAAGGAAAGCGAGCTGGCTGAGTTCGAGAACTCCATCTCCGACCTTGAGTACAACTGGTACCTGCACACCGTTTGATGGGCCAAAACCCGGGTGAGGGCGTGTACACAAAACCTGTGTGCACCGCTAAACCCTGTGGGAGCGGGCTTGCCCGCGATGGCGTCATCACAGTCTCTATTGATGTCGCCTGACCCACCGCTATCGCGGGCAAGCCCGCTCCCACAGGGAACTGCGGTGTACTGATGTCCAACAAATACCTATTCCCCTGCGTCGAGTCACAACCATGACAAACACTCGCAGCGATTGGGAGCAACGCTTCCAGTCCCTCAACATCGAAGGCCGCGCATTCATCGACGGTCAATATTGCCCGGCACTCAGCGGCGACAGCTTTGAATGCATGAGCCCGGTCGACGGTCGCTTCCTGGCCAACGTTGCCAGCACCGACGAAGCCGACGCCAATGCCGCTGTCGCCGTTGCACGCCGCACCTTCGAGTCCGGCATCTGGGCCAATCTCGCCCCGGCCGAGCGCAAGCGCATCCTGATTCGTTTCGCCGACCTGATCCTGGCCAACCAGGAAGAACTCGCCCTGCTCGAAACCCTCGACATGGGCAAACCGATCAACGACTCGATGAACATCGACATCCCGGCGACCGCCAACGCGATCCGCTGGAGCGCCGAAGCCATCGACAAGATCTACGACGAAGTCGCCGCCACCCCGCACGACCAACTCGGCCTCATCACCCGCGAACCTGCGGGCGTCGTCGCCGCCATCGTGCCGTGGAACTTCCCGTTGATCATGGCCAGCTGGAAGTTCGCCCCGGCCTTGGCTGCGGGCAACTCATTCATCCTCAAGCCGTCGGAAAAGTCGCCACTGACTGCGATCCGCATCGCCCAACTGGCGCTGGATGCCGGCATCCCCAAAGGCGTGTTCAACGTCCTGCCAGGTTACGGTCACACCGTCGGCAAGGCGCTGGCGTTGCACATGGACGTCGACGTGCTGGCCTTCACCGGTTCCACCGCGATTGCCAAGCAACTGCTGATCTACGCCGGGCAAAGCAACATGAAACGCGTTTGGCTCGAAGCAGGGGGGAAGAGTCCAAACGTGGTGTTCGCCGACGCGCCGGATTTGCGCGCGGCAGCACAAGCGGCGGCCGGCGCCATCGCCTTCAACCAGGGCGAAGTCTGCACCGCCGGTTCGCGCTTGCTGGTCGAGCGTTCGATTCGCGAGCAGTTCATTCCGCTGCTGGTGGAAGCCTTGCAAGCGTGGAAACCGGGGCATGCGCTGGACCCGGAAACCACCGTCGGCGCCGTCGTCGATCAACGTCAACTGGACAACGTCTTGCGCTACATCCAGGTCGGTAAAGACCAGGGCGCGCAACTGATCGCGGGCGGCAGCCGCACCCTCGAAAGCACCGGTGGCCTGTACGTGGAACCTGCGATTTTCGACGGCGTGACCAACGCCATGACCATCGCCCGGGAAGAAATCTTCGGCCCGGTGCTGTCGCTGATCACCTTCGACACCGCTGAAGAAGCGCTGGCGATTGCCAACGACAGCATCTTCGGCCTGGCCGCCGGCGTCTGGACCAGCAACCTGAGCAAGGCCCACACCTTCGCTCGCGGCTTGCGCGCCGGCAGCGTCTGGGTCAACCAGTACGACGGCGGCGACATGACCGCGCCGTTCGGTGGCTACAAGCAGTCGGGTAACGGTCGGGACAAATCGCTGCATGCGTTCGACAAATACACCGAACTCAAAGCGACCTGGATCAAGCTCTAATACCTATAAAAAAAGCGACGGTCGCCGGCACGCTGCCGGTGGCCATCGGAGAAACGTATGAAACACACCACACATGTAAACAGCTACTACGCCGCCACCCGTAACTTCACCGGCGAATTCCCGGTGCTTGAAGAGCTGGTGGAATGCGACGTCTGCGTGATCGGCGCCGGCTACACCGGCTTGTCCTCGGCCCTGTTCCTGGCGGAAGCGGGCTACAGCGTGACCGTCCTCGAAGCCGCCAAAGTCGGCTTCGGCGCCAGTGGTCGCAACGGCGGCCAACTGGTCAACTCCTACAGCCGTGACGTCGATGTGATCGAAGAGCGCTACGGCGACAAGACCGCCGAAGTCCTCGGCAGCATGATCTTCGAAGGCGCCGACATCATCCGTCAGCGCATACAGCACTACGACATCCAGTGCGACTACAAGCCGGGCGGCATCTTCGCCGCGATGAACAAGAAGCAACTCAAAGGCCTGGCCGAGCAGAAGAAGAGCTGGGAGCGCTACGGCAACAAGAACCTGAAAATGCTCGACACCGCCGACATCAAGCGTGAAGTCAGTTCCGACGCCTACGTCGGCGGCCTGCTCGACATGCAGGGCGGCCACATCCACCCGCTGAACCTGGCCCTCGGCGAAGCCTCGGCCATCATCGGCCTGGGCGGCAAGATCTACGAACAATCGGCGGCGGTGGAAATCACCTACGGCGAACCGATCACCGTGCGCACCGCCAAAGGCGTGGTCCGCGCCAAATACCTGCTGATCGCCGGTAATGCCTACCTGCCGCAGGGCCTCGACAATCGCGTAACCAGCAAAAGCATGCCGTGCGGTTCGCAAATCGTCGTCACCGAACCGTTGTCCGAAAAGGTTGCGCGCAGCCTGATCAAAAACAACTACTGCGTCGAAGACTGCAACTACCTGCTCGACTACTATCGCCTCACCGCCGACAACCGCCTGCTGTACGGCGGCGGCGTGGTCTACGGCGCGCGGGAACCGGACGACATCGAACAACTGATCCGCCCGAAAATCCTCAAGACCTTCCCGCAACTGAAGGACGTGAAGATCGACTACCGCTGGACCGGCAACTTCCTGCTGACCATGTCGCGCATGCCGCAATTCGGCCGCATCGAGAAAAACGCCTACTACATGCAAGGCTACAGCGGCCACGGCGTCACCTGCTCGCACCTGGCCGGCAAACTGATCTCGGAAATGATCCGCGGCGACGCTGAACGCTTCGATGCTTTCGCATCGTTGCCGCACATGCCAATGCTCGGCGGCCGCACCTTCCAGGCCCCGCTCACCGCCATGGGCGCCGCGTACTACGCGCTGCGCGATCGCTTCGGTATCTAACCCAACGCAGAAACCTGTGGGAGCGGGCTTGCCCGCGATAAGGCCCGATCAGTCGCCATCAATGTCGCCTGACACACCGCCATCGCGGGCAAGCCCGCTCCCACAAGTGGGATCCAGTCGATCACAGATCTTGCGGTCGCCACCAGAACCCTGTGGGAGCGGGCTTGCCCGCGATGAGGCCCGACCAGCCACCATCAACCCCACCCAAACACCCTGATTTCAGGCCCAAACAACCTTTTCACCCACCCATTCATCGAACCTGCTGAGCAACACCACCAAACGTGATTTAATACCCGCCTTTCACATTTCCGGGACAGGGAAGCGGTACTTTCGCGGCCAAAAGTCGCCCGCCATCCACCCCCATAACCCTTAAGTATTCTTCGCATAAGGCTGTCATGGACACGGGCTCAAGACTCAAATTAGTACGCGAAAGCTACAAACTGTCCCAGCGCGAGCTGGCCCGGCGTAGCGGCGTCACCAATGCCACCATCTCCCTGATCGAACAGAATCGCGTCAGTCCCTCCGTCAGCTCCCTGAAAAAACTGCTCGAAGGCATTCCCATGTCTTTGGCGGACTTCTTCACCTTCGACCAACCGCCCCGCGAGCACCAATACGTATTCCGCGCCAATGAACAGCCGGATCTTGGGCGTCATGGCCTGCGGTTGCTGCTGATTGGCGCTTCGGTGCCGAGTCGGCAGATGCGGCTGTTGCGCGAGCAGTACGCGCCTGGGGCGAGTTCGGGGGAAGAGCCGATAGTGCATTCGGAAGGGGAGGAGTGTGGGCTGGTTACGCGGGGGACGGTTGAGTTGACGGTTGATGGGCAGATTAGTGTGCTGAATGCTGGGGATGGGTATTACTTTCCGACGACGCTGCCGCACAAGTTTCGCAATATTGGCCAGGATGAAGCTGAAATCATCAGCGCAAACACGCCAGCCAACTTCTAACCTCCATACGGACGCAACCCTGTAGCAGCTGCCGAAGGCTGCGTCCGCATCCAAGACCCAAGCTGAATGGAAGCAGCTGTTTCAGCGTTTATCTAAAGTAAATGGACTTCACCTCATGACCCCACCCCGCATCCGCCCCCTCGCACTCTGCATCTTCCATCACGATGGCAAGATACTGGTTAACGAAGCGCACGACCCCATTACCGGAAAGCCATTCTTCCGCCCAATCGGTGGCGGAATCGAATTTGGCGAAACCAGTGCCCAAGCCGTAATACGTGAAGTCGATGAAGAACTCGGTTTGTCCGTCACCGATGTTCGCTTGCTCGGTACGCTTGAAAGCCTCTTTACGTACGCCGGCAAGCCAGGGCATGAAATTGTGCAGGTCTACGATGCGAAATTCGTGGATGCCAGCGTCTATGGACGGCCCCACTTGAGCGCTCAAGAAAGCGATGGAGCTGCCTTTATTGCTCGATGGCTACAGCTCGACAGTATTACTGGCGATACGCCGCTGGTTCCTGCCGGGTTGTACGAGCTACTAAAGAAGGTTGCACTGCTGGGCTGAGATTCGGTCATTAGAGATGAAAAAAGGGAGGCAGATCTATTTTAAATAAATAGATCTGCCTCCCTTTTTTCTAATATGAATGCTGGCTGCCAATAGGGCGGCGCTTGTAGCGACGATAGGGCACTCGTGCAGTACGCCCCGGACAAAACAGGCATCTGGATTCCAGGGCTGCTACCCAAATTATGGAGAGGTAAAGATGACTGGACAGGTCTTGAAGTCGAAATTGGTAAATTTTCTGGTCGCCGATGCTGAGGTGAATTACGCCAACGTGGACGATTTATATTACGTGGCTGAAGCTGGCGATGTTGACGCGTTGGGCGATGTGCTAGAGGCTTTCAAGGAGGCATACGGAGGACTTTGGGTTGGTGGAAAGATGGTGCTGACCCAAACAATGGTTCATCTGAGTGCCAATGCCATGAACCGCGTCGTTCAGGACGGTACGCTGGATATTGAACTCCCACTGGCATTGATCCGAAAGGTCACGATTGAAGGTGGGTTCATGACGAAGATCATTCGTCTTGATACCGGCGCTGGCAGCGTTAAGTTCAGGTGTTTTGGTGCGAAAGATGTCGCTGCGATGATAGAGAATTCAATTCTCTCGCGAGCTAGACAGGCCTGAACAAAACAAAAAAACGGCAACTCGGTGCGGGTTTTTCTACAGAGAAAAGGTGGCTGGAAAAGGTGGTAGAGCTGTTTAAATAAATAGATCTGTCACGAATGGCACTTACTTAACATGTTTTGCGTGCCCATTTTTCCTGACATCTGCCCTTGCTGACCGACGTGGTTTGGTCAGCAAGGGGTAGGCTTGAGGTCTTCGTTTTATGGCTCGCGGCTCGATACGACCAGGCCGGTTTCCAACGCGCCTTTGAGCGATCAGCGTCAATAAATTTGAAAGGCCATTCTCTTCTTCAGGGCTGCCATATTGTCGCAGCGCCAGCCATAGCTGAAGGCTGTGTTTGAAGCTCAGTTCGCGAGGTAAACAGTCAGCTAACAGAGCCGATTGTGCCATCAGCATTCGGATCATATTGTGAGCTAACAGATAGACCCATAACTCCTTTACTGCCATGCCTGGGGTTTTGCAGCTCAACTTTCCAAGTCCCAGCGTAGCTTTGAGATTTCGCAAATCCAGCTCGACATGCCATCGCCCCTTGTACAAAGATTTGAGGGCTGTTTTGGGTGTCTGCCTCGGGCAATGCAACGTGGTCACCAATGTCTTTCCGCCAGCCTTCAGCTCCCGCACTGTCAGTCTTTCAGGCGCCTGTTCGTAATGCGCCTGACTCATCCAGGGTGGCCTTCTTTCGGGCTTTTTCAACTCGATCAAATGATCTTCCGAACCGAGACTCTGCCCCAAGCGAAAGTCCGTACTGCGCCGTCGAGCGCCATATTGTTCGAACACGCCATCGATACCTCTTCGTTGCAACTCGCACAGAAGGAAGTAGGTTGCGTAGTAAGCATCGCCCAACAAAATGTCGCCTGTTTTCAACGTGTCGAGCATTGATCTGAGCAGCGTCTGTTCATCGCCGCCCTTGCCTCGGAAACGTCCAAGGGCGGCATCTAAAACGGCGCCACTGGAGAGGCAAACGATGCCGACCACTCGACACAGCGGAAAACCAACCCCCACATTCTGACTGCGTGACTGCGGATAGGCACCCTGATTGGCCGCTGTGTCGGGCATGCTGACCGTCGTGCCATCCACCAGCCGCACAGGCCGTCCCATCCAGCGCCACGACGAGGGTGCGTTGTCACTTATCGAAGCACCTGTGTGCCTGACCAGCGTGGAAACCATTTCCACAGGCAGGCGTTTTCTGGCTTTGCAGTAGGCGCCCGTGCGAGTGCTGTTGGGCTTCATGCCGCCACAAAACCGCTTGATGGACAAGTCGTTGACGGCGTTCTGGCAGGAACGGTCGGCACTCATCGCTTGAGCCAGAAACATGGACAGCGTTTCAGTCGGCGGAAACAGGCGCTCCCGATACTCCGGCAGTGCAGACTCGACGCGCTGTAACAGTTCGGGCGCAGTGAGCAGATTGAAAAACGCATAGGCATCGCAGTCCGAAGCGTGTCGATGAAAACGTTGCTGTTGATGCTGGAGAATTTGACGTCTACGATTCATTGGGGCTGTGTCCTTGGTTCGTCGGGGTGTGTTCGCAACTATCACCGTAGACCAAGACCAGCCCTTCTTCATTTTTTGCTTTCAGCTCAAGTGGTTAGCTACTAAGGAAGTGCCATTCAAATCTGTCCCCTTTTTTGGTCTTTCTCATTGCAGCCCTTCAATCAGGATTCATATCCGTTGTAGCGCTCAAATTGGAAGCTCCTAGGAAGTAAAACATTCCACCTGCAACAATGAAGAGCGCAAGCATGTAGAAGATGTAGTGGGGAGGCTGAGTCGCCAATACGATTCCGCAAAGCACCGGCCCCAGCGCCGCGCCGAGGTTGGACAGGTTTTGTGCTCCGTAATACATGCCGCGCAGGTTGTCCGGAGCGATTTTGTCGATGAACATGTACTCGGCGGGGAATACGATGATCTCGCCGACCGTAAAAATGGCTATGGAAATGACCCAGAGCAGGATAGAGGTCGACAGGGCAAAACCCGCCAACCCCATCATGAACATACTCAGTCCCGCGACCAGCCACAGATTCAGATGCCTGTGAGAGATCTTCCTGCCTATGGAGTATTGCAAACTGATCACCATCAGCGCATTGGTCGCCACAACTGTACTGATGATCTGGTAGGTGGATTCTGGTGTAGTAGTGACCACCAGATACTGGGAGAGATAAGCGGTGAACTGGCCAAAAACCACCGCACTGAGCAGCCCACCAAGGGTGAAACACACCAACCGATAATCCTGGAGTAACAGTTTTCCCACGGACAGAAACGGTACTGGTTTCTGAGCTGAATCGGTGGCGTTCAGGTCTCTATTGGCCCAAACGAAATAGATGAAGAAGAATCCTGCTCCAAGCCCGGCTGATAACAGGAATGGCAAGCTGATATCCAGTTTGGCCATGCCAGCGCCAAGAAACGGGCCGACGGCATACCCGATGTTGGTCAGCGTATATTTGATCGAGAAAACTTCGCTGCGATCAGTGACGGGAAGCAGGCTGCCAAATCCTGATTTAACCGCGATATCAATGACCGCATAAGCCAGGTTGATCAGTACCAGGCAGCTGTAGAACAGCCAAAGTTCGCGAGCCAGAAACGTCCCGAGAAACCCCAGCGTGAACACGCCACTGAAGGCCAGGATCAGCCGGTAACTGGACATCTTGTCGACCAGAAAACCACCGTAAAGACTCAATAACGACCCAATGATCAGTGTGCTGCCTATAACCAGGCCGATATCGGCGACGCTTAAGCTGAAACTGCCGGAAAGGTAAATGACCAGATAGGGCAGGGTGATTGCTCGCGCCAGGGTCAATATCAGGGACGCCGATAGCAGCAAATTTATTGTTGTCGGATAGTTTTTTAGCGTGGTCAGCATCCTTGCCTCATCGTTCAGCAGGTTGTTTTGATAGTGTTTGTCAGTCGCAAAGTGTTGATTGATGCGCGAATCAAGCTTACTGGGGAATTATGTTCTGATTTATGATGTTTTTTATCAGATCGACAGAACTCAATTCATGAATGCGGGGCGTCCATGTTTTCCTCCGAACGTTTAAAGGGCATTGATGTATTTGTCTGCGTCGCCGACGCCGGGAGCTTCAAAGGTGCTGCCGAGCGGATGAGTCTGACGGCTTCGGCAATCAGTAAAGGGATAGCTCGATTGGAGAGCAGGCTTGGGACTCGGTTGTTCCACCGAACAACTCGAAGCTTGTCACTGACGGATGCGGGGATTGCGTTCTATCGCACATGTACAGGCGTGCTGGCTGAGCTCGAAGAGGCTGAGCTGTCCCTACTTGCCGAAAATACTGAGCCTCGTGGCAGGATTCGCATTGACCTTCCAGGTGCATTCGGCCGCCTGCAGGCACTTCCGGTCATTCTGCGATTTGCCCAGGAACATGCGCAGCTGCTGCCGCACATTTCGTTTTCCGACCGTTTCATCGACCCTATCGAGGAAGGTGTCGATATCGTCGTACGCATCGGTGGTTCGGACGTTTGGCCCGCCACATTGGAGCACCGCTACCTGGGCAGTGAGTGGCATATCTTCTGTGCGTCTCCCGCATATTTGAGTAAGCACGGCACGCCCGTGACCGATCGCGATCTGGAACATCATCAGTGCATCGCTTACGGCTGGGCGGATGGAACGGTTAGCCCTTGGAGTTTTTCAGGAAAGCATCCGGGCGAAATTGAACGCAGGGCTATAGGCGCAAAGTTCGTTGTGGGAGATGGCGAAGGTCTGGTAATCGCGGTATCGGCGGGATGCGGGATCGCGCAGTTACCGTCATGGTTGATCAAACGTCAGCTTGAAGAGGGGACATTGGTTGAAGTGCTTCCCCAGTTGGCAACCGATGGCCAGGCGATCAATCTGATTTGGCTAAAGAGCCGTCAGGCGCTTCCCAAGGTCAGTGCATTATTAGAGGCACTTGCCGCTGGTTTGGTGCCGTCTGCTAGCAAAACCCAATGACCGTATATGGACTCCTCCTCATTGCAAGCCCCCTCGCTTTGGCACCCGTGCCGACTGCACACGTATATTCGGCCTCTGGATACAGCATCGTTTCGATGCAGGGCCATGATGGGCTATTCGCGCGCCAGCTCCCAATCGCTTCTACGTGCTTTGCGCACCTGGACATTTGAGGGTTTTGCCGACGCCGGTTCGACCGGTTTGCCATCGTTAGGGTTGCTTCGCAATCGTGGTTAAGAGTTGTTTCTCTCGTAGAGCACGTCGGGTAAATAAATCAGGCCGCTGCCTGATCCGGTTGGTAATCAGTGCCGTAACGCAGCATCGCCCAAGCCATGCGTGCAGTTTTGTTGGCCAGCGCAATAGCGGCCACATTGGGATGCGATCGCTCGGCTAAACGAACGGCCCACTGGCTGAGTCGATCCTCTTTGGATTTGGCTGTGCGTAGCGCCGAGCGTGCACCATGCACCATCAATGTTCGCAGATACGCATCACCGCGCTTGCTGATACCGAGCAGTCGATCCTTACCACCAGAACTGTGTTGCCTCGGTGTCAGTCCCAGCGAGGCGGCAAACTGTCGGCCATTGGCAAACTGACGGGCATCACCGAGAGCGACGATGAGCGCTGTGGCGATCATGGGGCCAACACCGCGTAATTGCTGCAAGCGGACGGCAGGTGGCGCGCTTGCCGCGATTGCGGATAGCTCGTTATTGAGTTCACCCACGCGCTTATCCAGTGTGCAAAGGTCGCCCCACAAACCATCCAGCAGACAACGAAAGCGAGCCGTCAAACCGTTATCCGCATCTTCCAGCCAGCACGGTATCGCCCGACGCAGCATCAGTAATTCCTTCGGTGCAACGAGGCCGTACTCGGCGACCAGCCCACGGATCTGATTGGCTTTGGCCGTGCGCTGTTCGATTAAGCCGGCCCGGATGCGATGCGTTGCCTGGATATCCTGTTGTTCGATCGTCTTGATGGCGACGAAGCGCATGCTGGGACGGCTCATCGCTTCACAGATCGCCTCGGCATCGTTCGCGTCGTTCTTGTTGCTTTTGACATAAGGTTTAACGAACTGGGGAGCGACTAGCTTGACTCGGAATCCGCGAGCTTCGAGTTGCCGCGCCCAATAATGGGCCCCACCGCAACTCTCCATTCCGATCTCACAACCAGGTTCGACTTTTTCCAGCACCGTTTGCAGCCAACGATCACGTGGTAGCCGCTGCCGCCAGACCGGCTTCTCATGGCAATCCACACCGTGGATCTGAAACACGTTCTTGGCCAGGTCGACCCCAATTCGCATAAGCTTCATGTGTGGACTCCTTCTCGCTGTTGACTGTGGTTCGCACCTTCAGTCTGGCACTCAAGATGCCGAGGTGAGGAGGAGTCCATCCCATTGCTTCTGGCCGATTGGAGCCTGTCGCGAAATGCTGCAATCGGCCGATTCTGTTGAAAAAGTCGGATTTTCAGATTACCTGAACTCAGGCACGGACTACCATTGGAGAACCTACTCACCACATTGAGTGGTTTCTCGGCCCTTCGTTGACCTTTGCTGCGTTGTTATTGGGTTAGTTTGAGGTTTTTGGCTTAGTGCAGGCGCACCTATCCCGGGACCGGTGGCCCTTGAGAGGTAAATTTGGCCAGCCGTCGCAGGTTCTGCACCGCAGCGGCCAGCGTGAACTCATCGGTCGCACCACTTATGCCACGTAGCCGCAGGCGATCCAGTTTCAGGATTCGCTTGAGGTGGGCAAACAACATTTCGACCTTTTTACGTTCGTGGCGAGAGCGCTGATACGCCGGCGTTGCTGCAATGCGCCGCGCCACATCACGAGCGGCTTCATGGACGCTGCGAGCGATCTTGCGGAACGTTGTGTTCGGGCAGCACTGGGCTTTCATCGGACACGTTACGCAATCGGTCTGCCTGGATCGGAAGATGATGGTGCTGGCTTTGGTAACGTGCGAACGCTCATTCTTGAAGGCTCGCCATTCACTGCGCAATGCCTTGCCGGCCGGGCAGCAGTATTCTTCAGCCTCTTCATTCCAGTGGAAATCGTTGCTCGAAAAACTGTCGTTCTTGCGCTCGGTTTTGTCCCACACCGGCACGTGCGGTTCGATGTCTTTTTCCTCCACCATCCAGGCTAGCATCGGGGCGGTGCCGTAAGCGGTATCGCCGATGAGGCGATCCGGCTTGATGTCGAATTGCGCTTCAACGCGATCGATCATCGTCTTGGTGCTCTCGACCTCGGCCGTGCGATGAGCCGGTGTGGGTTCCACATCCATGATGATGCCGTGCTCGGTATCGATCAGATAATTTGTGGAGTAAGCGTAGAACGCTGGGCCGCCTGGAGCAGCAGTCCAGCGAGCCTGAGGATCAGTCAGTGATAAACGCTTCGGCAGCGTTTCGACCAAAGCCTCTTCATCAAGTGCCTCAAGGTACTCGCGCACGGCGCGCGTGCTCAGGGACGGATCGCTCCAGTTGACCTGTTCATCCCCCGGTACGCCGCGCTGCCGGCTCGCATCCGCTTTAATGATGCTGGCGTCCACAGCAAATCCTTCGCCTTTGACCAGGCCGGCGTCCATGCAACGACGCAGCACCTCGTTGAACAACCAGCGAAACAAATCGCTTTCCCGAAAACGGCCGTGTCGATTTTTGGAAAAGGTCGAGTGGTTGGGGATTTCATCTTCAAGGCTCAACCGGCAGAACCAGCGATACGCAAGGTTCAAATGGGCTTCTTCGCACAACCGCCGCTCTGAGCGAATGCCGTAGCAATAGCCCACGATCAGCATGCGAATCATCAGTTCTGGATCAATCGACGGACGCCCAATCGGGCTATAAAAATCGGCAAGGTAGTGGCGCAGGTCACTCAGATCGAGACATTGATCAATGCTGCGCAGAAGGTGATTGGCTGGGATGTGATCTTCAAGGTTGAACGAGTAAAACAGTCGCTCCTGCCCACTCGATAACTGTCCCATCATGCTGCGTACTCTCTCGCTGGCCGATAGACTGATTTTGCCGTAGACGACACAGGAGCGCCATTCTTAGCAAAGTCGACCCAAAGCAGACCATGGCTAGTGGTTATCAGATTGAGAGGGTTCCGCAGTTTTATCCGACTCTTGACTGGTCATTTCCAGCCCAGTTTTCTGTAGGAAGTCTTGTCTTGTTCAGGAAAGTCCGTCAGGTACTCACCCCACTGCATGTGCGAATAATATTTAGTCATCGCTTCGAAATGACTTTCAGCCTCGACCTCCCAAACAAGCTTCGCTTCCGAATGCATAAGCGCACGCGCACCATCACCTTGAGCACCGGCTAGACAAAAGGTCTGACAGCCATCAGGTTCCAGCCAAAGTTCATGATTCATATTCGAGGTTCTGTTTTTTAAGGTCGTTATGGTGCCCGAAACTCTGATGGAACGGCCGTTATGGATCGGCTCTGTAGAAGAGACTGAATCCGAACGCCGACTTTTTCAACAGAATCGGCCAATAGCTGCCTGTTGGAATCGGCTGAAATCGCCCCAAAGCGGTCATCTCCGCGTTTCAGTATTATTATGCCGATCTTCGGACTGTTTATAGGTAGGTTGATCCATGGCCAGAAGCGTTAGGCTTCAAAAAAAACTGCATACACGGCATCTGATGGAGACAGCTGAAGAGGTGGTACTTGATGATAGCCTTGTTGGAAAGCTATGGGCGCTCAATCAAGGTGACAGATTTGAGTTGAATTCAGCTTCTCTCAGTTCTGCAGCTGTTCAAAAGTACCGCTTGGAATACGTGATAACGAGAGGCCCTGTTCCTGGGCACTGGCTGTACACAAAATTTGACCCAGAGGAACTTGTATTATTTTTTACGGCAAAAGACTTTGACGGCATTTGCCATGGCTGGACTCTGTTTGACAAGTGACAACCTCAGTTTTAGCTCTCTGAGAGGCAGCTCTGGGTCGTTTTCTGCCCATCGCGACAGGCCGCAAACGACCCAGGCTGTGTGAAAACACACTTGATACGTTCAACGCTGAGATTTTCTTGGATTGCCTGCGAAGTCGGTAGTAGGAAGTAAAGATTGGTCCGTGCGACCAACATCGGCGCTCATATGGCTGTTGGGGCCGCGTCAGCGGTCCCAACAGCCACTTACCGACGATCCAGCGGGATGATCACGCCCTGATCGCTTCAAGCAATCCCAAGATGCCGAAGATGCTCATCATTCGTTTGAGGTTGTAGGCGAGCACATGAAGGCTCATCTCAGTGCTCACCCTCGGCAGGGTTTTGGTCAGGAAGTGGGTACTTCCCATCCAGTACTTGAGCGTTCCAAAAGGATGTTCAACGGTCTGTCGACGAACCCTCATCATCGCTGGATCATGTTCTAGCCGAACCTGCATCGCATCGACTACAGCCTCATGTTCCCAGCGCTTCACCCGACGCTCCTTACCCGTCGTACATTGCTTTTGCATTGCGCAGGACTGGCAGCCTGAGAAGTAATAACAATGCAATAACATGCCGTCTTCCGTCGACGAATGTCTCCTGGTTAGTAACTGCCCCGCAGGGCATCGATACTCGTCCGACGCCGCAAGATAGATGAAATCCTGCTTGCCGAATCTGCCTTCCGCTTTGCTGCCAGATGTGAGGGGTTTCGGTACGAAGGTAGTGATGCCGGCTTGCTCGCAAGCAAGGATTTCCAGACCTTTGTAATAGCCTCGATCAGCCACCACCGTTAGCGATTCAGCTCCAATTTCTTCACGCGCCTGGCTCGCCATATTGCTCAGTTGCCCACGATCATTACCAACGTTGGTCACCTCATGGGCAACGATCAGATGGTGTTTGTCGTCGACCGCTGTTTGTACGTTGTAGCCGACCGTTCCGGTGCCTCGGCCGCTCGTGGCCATTGAACGTGCATCAGGATCTGTGAGGGAAATCTGCTGGTCTGGACTTTCGTGGAGCTGCGCCTCGATTTCCTTGAGTTTCTGCATCTGCTTTTTCAGTGTTTCTATCTTTTCTTTCAACCGCTCTGCTTTGGCCTCGGCCACTTCGGGCGTTGCCCGATCCGCCGAATCCATCGCCGCCAGATAGCGATCAATGCTCTGTTCAATCTGCTGCATGCGTGCCTTCACCTTGCCCTGAGTGAAGTTGCGGTCGCGATTATTGACGGCTTTGAACTTGCTGCCGTCGATGGCGATGATCGATTGAGAGAAGAGATTGAGGTTACGGCAAAGCACTACGAACTGGCGGCATACGCTGCGAATGGCTTTACCGTTGTCTTTGCGAAAGTCGGCAATGGTTTTGAAGTCCGGAGCCAAACGCCCCGTTAGCCACATCAACTCGACGTTGCGCTCGGCCTCACGCTCAAGCCGGCGGCTGGACTGAATCCGATTGAGGTAGCCGTAGATATAGATCTTCAGCAACACCGCTGGGTGGTAGGCCGGACGACCCGTTGCAGCAGGATCAACACCTTCAAACCCAAGTGCCCCCAAGTCGAGTTCATCGACGAAAACGTCGACCACGCGCACTGGATTTTCTTCGGCTACGTAATCGTCCAGACACTCCGGCAGCAAGGTGACTTGCGTCCGAGCCTCACCTTCAATGAATCGCTTCATGATCGTCCCCGCCACGATCTAAACGATCAGAAGATTAGACAATCGCAGGCGTTTTCACACAGCCTGGACCCAAAACGGACGGTGGCGACAGGCGGCAATTGGCAGATTTCAGTCAGCCCTATCAGCTTGCTCAAGCTCTTGCACCAGTGTCGTAAAAATGTTGGCCGCAATATGCTCGCCCTTTGAGTGCGTGTAGCTTGCAGTTCTTAGCTAGACAAAAAGACGCATCTAATCCGCCGTGATTCTCAACCATACGCTCTATTATCAAGGATTTTATATCGACCGACTCCCAGCCCTTTGGCGAACTCAACTTCAACGCATACAGGGTTTGGTGTTTATCCCATTCATCCGTTCGCCAAAACTGACCACAATCAAGGCACTGCAATAGTTTGATCCATTGGCCTATCTCAAGGCAGCGTAAACCAGCGACAAACTCCGAATAGTGATGACCAATCTCTACGAGGTCGCCCCGACTGCCACAACTACATTGCATTGCTTCACTCCTAATACTGAGCTTTTCACCAGACTCGATCGTCCGTTCCTGGCCGGATTCAACCTGACGACGAAACAGATTTGCTAAATCGTTCAGCGGCGCATTTTCAAGCATTCAAAATGATGCAAAAAAGCAGCTTGATATCGGTGGTCTCGTTCTGGAGTTCGTATTCCTTTTGCGACAGTCTCATGGAGACTTTGGCCCAGCTATACGCCTCTGATGAAGAAAGCGCTGAAGTGTTAGTGGTGCCTTGGTGCATGTCGGAATGTCCCAACCTGCCGTCTGGGTAGCGTAAACACCCCTCCCATCCCATCAGGATAGCGCCGGTTGCCTCCAGGAGTTGCAAAGCTGTAATCGCGAGGGGATAGGGAAGAACCAGTTCGCTTTGAGATACGGATAGCCGTTGCAAGTCAGCGAGTGTCATAGGGATATCCTTGTGTCATGCGTTCGGTGTTGCGAGTGGAGCCTGAGTAGTTTATGAGGAAAAGGCCTACTCGACTGAGCGCGTATACAGACTATCAATGCATCACAGTATCGTCAGCTTTTGGTCGTTCCTTCACCTTTCCAAGCGAATGCTTTTGGGTCGATTGATGCCGGTGATGACAGGCAGAGAGTGGCCGATTCTGTTGAAAAAGTCGGATTTTCAGCTCGCCTGAACTCAGGCACGACCACCACCGGAGAACCTACTCACCACATTCAGTGGTTTCTCGGCCCTTCGTTGACCTTTGCTGCTCTGTTATTGGGTTAATTTGAGGTTTTTTGCTTCGTGCAGGCGCACCTATCCCGTAGAAGGTGGCCCTTGAGATGCAAGTTTGGCCAGACGTCGCAGGTTCTGTACCGCGGCCGCCAGCGTGAACTCATCGGACGCGCCACTCATGCCACGTAGTCGCAAGCGATCCAGTTTCAGGATGCGCTTGAGGTGGGCAAACAACATTTCAACCTTCTTACGTTCGTGGCGAGAGCGCACATACTCCGGCGTCGCCGCGATGCGTCGAGCCACATCGCGAGCGGCTTCATGGACGCTGCGAGCGATCTTGCGGAACGCAGTGTTCGGGCAGCACTTGGCTTTCATCGGACACGTAGCGCAGTCGGCCTGTCGGGATCGGAAGATGATGGTGTTGGCTTTGGTGACGTGTGAACGCTCATTCTTGAAGGCTCGCCATTCGCTGCGCAATGGGTTGCCGGCCGGGCAGCGGTATTCCTCAGCCTCTTCATTCCAGTGGAAATCGTTACTCGAAAAGCTGTCGTTCTTGCGCTCGGTTTTGTCCCACACCGGCACATGCGGCTCGATGTCTTTTTCCTCCACCATCCAGGCCAGCATCGGAGCTGTACCGTAAGCGGTGTCGCCGATGAGGCGCTCTGGCTTGATGTCGAACTGCGCTTCGACCCGATCGATCATCGTCTTGGTGCTCTCGACTTCTGCGGTTCGATGAGCCGGTGTGGGTTCCACATCCATGATCACGCCGTGCTCGGTATCGATCAGATAATTCGTGGAGTAAGCGTAGAAAGCTGGGCCGCCTGAAGCAGCGGTCCAGCGGGCCTGAGGATCCGTCAGCGACAGGCGCTTCGGTAGCGTTTCGGCCAGAGCCTCTTCATCGAGTGCCTCAAGATACTCACGCACGGCGCGGGTGCTCAGGGATGGATCGCTCCAGTTGACCGGTTCATCTCCCGGTACGCCGCGCTGCCGACTCGCATCCGCTTTGATGATGCTGGCGTCCACGGCAAAGCCTTCGCCCTTGACCAGACCGGCGTCCATGCAGCGACGCAGGACTTCATTGAACAACCAGCGAAACAGATCACTGTCCCGAAAACGGCCGTGTCGATTTTTGGAAAAGGTCGAGTGGTTGGGGATTTCGTCTTCAAGGCTCAACCGGCAGAACCAGCGATACGCCAGGTTCAAATGGGCCTCTTCGCACAACCGCCGCTCTGAGCGAATGCCGTAGCAATAGCCGACGATCAGCATGCGAATCATCAGTTCGGGATCAATCGACGGACGCCCAATCGGGCTATAGAAATCGGCGAGGTAATGGCGCAGGTCGCTCAGATCAAGACACTGATCAATGCTGCGCAGAAGGTGATTGGCTGGGATGTGATCTTCAAGGTTGAACGAGTAAAACAGTCGCTCCTGCCCACTCGATAACTGTCCCATCATGCTGTGTGATCCCCCTCCGGCCAATGCGGAGATTTTGCCGGAGGCCAGCCAGGGGAGCTACTTTTTCAACAGAATCGGCCGTTCTCTACCTATCATGGTTGGAAAGCGTGTTGGTCAAATCCGATGCAATCGATGGCCCGAACGAATGCAAATGACTGGTCAGGTCGAATGCAAACGGGTGCTCAAGTGGAGTGCAATTTCGCATACAATGGAACGTCGAAGCGTTGATGACACTACACGGGGTACGCAGGTTGTACTCGGAACACGCAGCTGTGCTTTCGTATGAAATGTTATCGAAGCACTCGTTCCCATTCACGAGTTGCTAATTTGTGACACGCTGAAGGTGATCCGCCGAAGCATCGTTTCGATACAGTCGCCATTTCGGCCTCTGTCGTGTAACGGATACAGACTCCGTTTTCGTCCAGCAACACCCCTCCTGCACCTCTCAATAGCGCATGCCCAGCTACGACGTCATGAGCTGAGACAGGATAGAGCGAGACGCCACATACAGCATCGCCGACGGCGACTCTTGCTAGTCTGTATGCAATTGACGGCATTGCATGAAAACACGCCGGTGCGCACAGCTCACGATTGAGCTCCGGTTTATTCACCGCCGCGGCGCTGACCATTACTGTGCTGCCTTTCGAGAGCTTTTTATCAGCAAGACGTACGCTTACTGGTTTGCCGTTGCGAATCAAGTGTGGAACACCTTCTGCCCAACCGATGCAATCAGGAAGCCCCTCAGGAGTGACAGGGGCATACACAACCCCGAGCACTGGGATAGTCTCATGCAGCAGACCCACCGACAGAGCAGACCCCTTTAGCCCCTTCAAGAAATCACTTGTGCCGTCGTTTGGGTCTACAACCCAACACCAGGCATGCCCCGCGAGCAAGTGCCCCGTCTCTTCACCCCAAAAATCGCACCCAAGTAGGTTGAGAAGTTCAGGCCTCAAAATATCTTCGATTTCTACGTCAACTAAGGCCTTGTCGCCCTGGCCGCGGGGTCCATCCGCACGATTCCACTCCTTCGAGAGCAAAACGCCTGTGAGTTCAACGATCTGGGTGACTTGAGCGAGGAGATTTGAAAGATTTTGACTGGCCATAACGCTCCAAAAAAATGACGGCCGCCAGTGAATTCCTCAAACGCAGCCGAAACATTATAGGTCGTGGGCAGACGGCTTCATCCATGAAACATCCTACAAAACAGTTAGTTGCATACCATTTGACCAGGCATTTGCATTCGATCTGACCAATTGCATTCGATCTGACCAGTGCATTGGACATCACCGGTCGGAGGGCTTTTGACGCTTCCACTACCAGCCCCACCTCCCGCCTGGCGAAAGGCTTAGCGCTTGCGGCTTTTGACCTTGCGCATAGACTCACCCTTGAGCTGAAGAACATGAGATTTGTGCACGATTCGGTCAAGGATAGCGTCTGCAATCGTTGGGTCAGAGAACAGGTCGTACCATTTCTCCTTTGGATATTGGCTGGTGATTAGCAACGAGCCATTTTGAGCCTGTTGATCAATAACATCTAGGAGAAATGGACCAAGCTGTGCATCGATGCCTCCAATACCAAGATCATCAATGATCAGTAGCTCGGCTCGGATCAATTGACGACGCAGTTTCGGGAGCGTGTGGTCCGCCCAAGATAGGGATATTTCTTCGAATAATTTTATGGCGGTGCGATAGACCACAGTTTTGCCAAATCGACAGGCCTGATTTCCAAAGGCACAAGCCAACCAGGTTTTTCCGGTACCGGTTGCACCGGTGATGATTAAGTTTTGTCGACGTCGCAGCCATTCGCATTCACCCAGAGCAATGACTTCATTGCGATCAAGCCCCCGACTGGCTTTGAATTCAATATTTTCAAGGGTTGCTTCCGACTCGCGCAGCTTGGCTGCTCTTAGCAAGCGCTCAATCTTTCTAGTCTCGCGTTCGGATGTCTCTGCCTCCATCATCAGACCCAATCGTGTATCGAAGGGCTGTTTGAGCAGGGATGGCTCCTCCAGTTGGCGCTCGTAAGCCATTGCCATTCCCGACAAACCAAGGCTCAGCAACCCCTGAGAAGTGTTCATTGATTGTTTCATACCTGTTCATCTCCTTGCGTGGCGTAATATTGGGCGCCGCGAATGTTTGAGTGCTCGATGAGTGGTGTTGAAACTCTGAACGAAGGGCGCAGATCAGACTCGTTACGTAAAATTGATCGCAGGCGTTCCGAGCTCAGGATGTTCAACGAATTGGCGTAAGCGCAAGCCGACTCCAACCGAGAAGACAAAATTTTTCCTTTACGTACGTCGCGCTTAAGTGCAGCCACAGCCCGGAGCCCAGTGGCGAAGTCCCTACGATCCTCGAGATTTTTTTTGACGTAATATAAAGTTTCGGGACCGACACTCTCTGCCCATACCAATAACATTTCAGGTTGGGAATCCTGAAAGTACCCATGGTTGGGAGATAAATGCTCTCTTAATGTGCTGAACCCTCTACTGTGACCTACACGATGAGTACTGATGATTTGCCGTTGAAAGCAGACTTCAAGCCACTCATCGCTTACGCGCAGGTCTACAATCTGATTTGCGAACTGATAAGGGACCGAATAATTATGCTCATTGAACTCAACGTGGTAATCCTTGCCCACGCGGACGTGGTAAACCCATTGACTGTAGTTGTAGCTTTTCTCAGGTAGTGGTTGCAAAGCTGGCAAGTCAATCTCAAGGAAACGCGTCATCCGGCTTTTTGGATAAGTTCGAGTAATCCTATCGTTCAAAACACCGATCCAGTGAAATATTTGCTCATTGAGTTCTTCTAGTGAGAAAAATGTACGTGTGCGAAGCCTCGCAAGCACGAATCTTTGAACAATTTGAACGCCTATCTCACCCAATGATTTATCCTTAGGTCTTCGAGGCCTAGCTGGCGTAACGGCTACGCCGTAGTGCTCTGAAAGTTCGGAGTACGCACGATTCAATATAATTTGGTCACGTGTCGTCTTAAGTACTGCTGCCTTCAAATTATCGGGAACAACAAATTTGGGTGTACCTTCAAAGAACTCGAAAGCTCGCACATGACAACGAAGCCAATCCGAAGTCGTCTGACTTGAAACGGCTGTAGCGAATGTGTACCCCGAAGCTCCCAATGTAGCTACGAAAATTTGAGCATTGCTGACAAGTCCTGTTACTGGGTCTGTTACAGGCATCGTTCGCCCGCAAAAGTCGACGAACATCTTGTCGCCTGGTAAGTGTATCTGTCTCATGCTGATCTTTTGGGTGTTTAGCCAAGCCTTATAGAGACGCGTAAATTGAGCATAAGAAACTCCCAGAGGCTCATTTTCCCGATACTCTTGCCATAACAATTCCAGAGTCATATCAGATAATTGAAGCTGTTCGTGGATATGTAGCCACTGTGGACAAACTTTTCTATTAACTGATTCTTTTGCGTCGCTGTATAGCCGAGCAGTGAGCATTTTGTTGTCGAGAATCTTGAGACTCTCCCAGGTTTCGCCACTTTGGTTTAATTGATCTCGAAGTGAACGAACCGTATTGTGAGATACCTGCGCTAATCGGCCAATGGCTCGGTTAGAAAGCGATAGATCACACAAAAGGCGCAATACCTCGCGCTGCTTCTCTACTGGTAGTTTCATCGTTGCTCCCCCGCGACAGGCGTGTGAACGCCTCACAAATCGCGCCGTGTGAAATTTACAGATGAACGGGGTTTGGCCGGCTTGACGCCGAACGCAAGGGAACACAGAATGGCGATGTCTTGGCGTCGAAACCTGACATAACCAAAAAAAGCCTGGGGCGCCAACCCCGGGCTTTTTTGTGCTCCAGAACCACCGTATTAGGGTTCAGTCAGCTCTCATATCATTCCCTCTTTTTCCTGTAGCAGATCATATCGATCACGTCATTGAGCCTCTTCTTGCATACCGTCTGGCAGCTTCGCAAGCGACAAACGCTGCTTGGCAATCCATGTAGCCACCTCTTTCGATAACGCAAAGGAACCGCGTCGGTTTGGCACATCAAATAATGGCACCTCGATTCGCCCTCGCTGTTTGGCTTTGCGAAATGCCTCATGCGATGCGTAGCCCAACTCCCGCGACAGCGCATTGCTTCCGAGCATAAGCCCGTAACGGTCCACAAGGTCGTCCTCCAATTCGGAGGCGAGAGCCTCTATTTCAATGTCTTCTCGCATGACGCAATTGTCCCGTGTAGTCACGCATAATTTTAATAAACCAAGCTCTTGCCTTCCAGCCGTAAGACTTCTACATTTTTTACGGTATGGACTTTCGAGAGACCGGTGTAAATGACTGATTTTAAACGGATAGCTGAAATCTATGCAGCGTTTCCAGATGAGATGCGGAATTTTTCAAGTGAAGAAAAATCGCCGCTACGAAGTCCGATTGATACGATGCGAACTCGCTACTGGTACGAAGGGCTCAAGCAACGCACTCACTTGTCGACCGCATATGCACTGGAGAAATACTTCGAAAAGGAGTCGTTCCAACGAAACAGTGATGGGACCATTCGACATTATCGAAGTAAGTGGGAAGGTTACGACAACGACCTCAACACCCCGAAATCGAAAACGCTTAAACGCGTTGAGCTGCTTGCGCCTGGTTCAACTCGAGAAGTGGAACACCCTCTTTGGGAAATAATGCGGCATGTAGCCAAGAAAGATATCGAATTAGACACGCACATGAGAGAACTTAGTGTCGATGTGCAAGAGGCGATCTATTCGTCAGGCTTTTCAGGTTTGTGTGCGTATTCGAAACGCGAACCTGTCACACAGCGGCTGTTAGATAAGCTTGAAAAACGTGCCAGTCTCGACAGTATGGCTTGCCTCATTTGCTTGATTCTTGAAGCAATTCAGCAAAATCGCGATTCCACGGCTGTAAAAACGGCAAATACTTTGCATAATGTACTTTTAATGATTGGAATTGAACTGCAGTCTCGTCATATAGCACTTCCATTCTTAGATTGGGTTATTAGGCATATATTGCCCCTAGGAGTGCTGCCTCACTTGAAAGTTTCGATGGTGAGCAGTGACTACGTGCAAGCTTCAGCTTATTTGAACGCAATGGTTTATCAAAATAAAAGCCGCAGAGGGAAAAGCCTGGAATGGCCTCAGCGCGTCAAAGTTATGCATCGGTTAATTCACGGTAAAATGGGGATGGACGTTGAGTTTGCCATGAGACCAAGATTTGAGCTTAGGTCTGACATTAAGGATATTTCACCAGAGGATATCAAAGACTTTGAGAGCGCCTCTAAATTTCGGAGCTGGGGTTGGAAATGTATTCTTGAAGGACGTTCAGAACCCTTCCCGCCGGCTGAGCTCTTCCTCTGACAGCACGCGTGCACGAAGCAAGATGACAGTGGTGGCAACCTCAGGCCTTCTTGAGAGCAGCTCCTGACTAGATGCAGATCTACAGCTCTGACATCTGAGGTAATAGGCAGGATGGATCACAAGCGAGCTCGCTTGCGATGCGATACAGCTTCTCAACCGTGATGTTTACTTCACCACGCTCAATCCGCCCCATATAGCTACGGTCGATGTTGCAGGCTAGAGCTAATGCATCTTGAGAAACCCTGCGGGCCTTTCTCTGTGCCCGAATGAGTTCCCCTAACGCTTTCGCCAACGTATCCATGCCCGCCTCAATTTCACATGAGGCGGCACTATCGTGTGTTTGCGGACGCAGGAGCCACGGATTATAATCCGTATTTCTTTTGCGTTAACTCTTCTGGTGCCTCAATGAAATCTGCCTCGTATATCTTCGATAAGCGTCTGTATGGGCTGCTTCACGAGGAAGGGCATTCAACGTTTACGACTCGGGAACTTCGTGATGCGTATGCCAAACGCCTGGATGGCATGACTTTTCGTATCGGTGATGTGCGCCGCTATGTGTATGAGCAGATCCGCCGAATGTTACGCATTGGCTGGCTTGCACACGATGAAGAGCGTCTTGCGCGGGGACAGGTCTACCACCTACAACCCATTCCGGCCCACTTGCAGTTGGAGCTTATCGATAACGGCTTTGAGAGCAGCCTTAAAACTGCGCCGGAACCACACCAGGAACCTTTAGTGCTCGATGATGCGGCCGCACCTCTAGCCCCTCCGACAGGTTCAGATCAACGTTTAAAATCGCTCCATAAAGAAATCCGTTTGGACTTCCTGTCTTCGATGGGCGAGGCGGAGCGGTACAAGCTGCTTCTGGATGAGATGCCGTATCTGCGTGACAAGGTCGAGAGCGAGTATCTAGAAGCGAGAGACCGCAGTTCGCGTTTGCTGGGCCATCTCCGCGCGATCGAGAAAACACTCAAGACGCTAGCCGCCACACAATGATCAGATCGCTCCGAGACTGGCAACACAGATGTATCAACACGGCGTTGGCCCACTTTACTGTCATGCCACATTTTTTCTGCCAGGCAACGCCTGGCGCCGGCAAAACGCGTATGGCGGCAGAGTTGGCTAGCCGATTGCTCGAGCAAGATAGAATCGAGCTAGTTTTGTGCTTCGCGCCGTCCTGCCAGGTTGTGGAGGGTTTTCGCTCAACCTTTGCTGCCGTACTTGGCAGGCGCCTTGACGGTCGGATCGGTGCCGCGGGTGCGGCATTCACCTACCAAGCCATGGAACATCGAGATGAAGCTTTCTGGCAGCTTCTTGATGACTATCGTGTGCTCGTGGTCTTCGATGAGATCCACCACTGTGCTGGCCATGATCCGCTGCTCTGCAACGCTTGGGGACAGCAGATCCTACACCGAATACAGGATCGCGCTGCCTTTACGTTGGCCCTCTCCGGAACCCCATGGCGCTCTGATGATCGAGCCATTGCATTGGCAAGATACTCCACACCCGAAGGGCACTTGATCTGCGACTACCGCTATGGCCTAAAAGAAGCAATTGCAGACGGTGTTTGTCGCTCTCCTCGAATTACCCTACTCGACAACAAGAAAGTCAAACTCACTGAGGAAATAGGTGCTGATAGCTCCGTAAGGGTGTTTCCCAGCATTGCCAATCTCTTGGGAGAATCTCCAATCACCTACGAAGAACTGCTTCGGCATAATGAGGTGATCGCTCAACTGCTCGATCTTGGCTGCAGCAAGCTGAGAGAGGTTCGCGAGACTAAGCCGGATGCCGCGGGGTTGGTAGTAGCCACCGACATTGAGCACGCTCAAGAAATTGCTCAGGCCCTGAATGCCAGAGGGGAAGCTTGCCGCATCGTTACCAACAAAACTCCTGATGCTCAGCAAGTGATCAATGCATTCAGACAAAGTTCTTGTCGTTGGATTGTCGCCGTTGGGATGATCAGTGAAGGCACCGACGTACCACGCCTGCAAGTGTGCTGCTATCTCAGCCGCATCCGCACTGAATTGCATTATCGGCAAGTGTTAGGACGAGTGCTTCGACGTACAGGTGAATCGGATAATCAGGCTTGGCTATTCATGCTAGCGGAGCCGACGCTACAAGGCTTTGCCGAGCGAATTGCAGAAGACTTGCCGGATGATCTGGCGGTGCTAAATGAGGTGCAGGTGCCAGCTTTCAGCTTCAGCTCAGAACTAGGAATGAGTGACCCGGTTGGCAATGACAATGGCCTGGGTAAAAACATTGAAAGCGAAGATCAGCAATTCATCGGTGCCGCCCCTACAAACATCGTCTCACTAGGCGTGGGCGCAACTGGACCTAGCTACCAGGTGAGTTTTTCCCAGCATTTCAGGCAGCAATTGCTAGCCTATTTGTAGGGAGAGGCTCAAGAGCTCAACGAAAAAGGGGTCATCGTTTACAGATAGATCCCAACCGCTTGAGCAGATCGTACGCATGAAAAAGCTGCCACATTCGAAATACAGTTTTTATGGCAATTCTATCAACAGAGCCAGTGGAACGGTCTTGAGTGCGTCCTCATGTCCATAGGTTAGGACCTGGCGTTGCACACCGGCATAGGCAAATCCTTCATCGGGTATCGTAACTCTGAGTCGTCGTGTAAAAACAGCGGGACATTCCCTTGCCCAAAAATCCTGAGCGACCAGAGAGGCAATACCAGTGTCATTTGCAAGCTGCTCAACTTGGCCTGCAATCTCGCCCTCAGGCGCGATAAGCAACTTTGATACAGATCTAAAAACCGCTCGGAAATTGGCTAAATCTACAGATGTCCGCATTCGATAGATTTCGTGCGGTACCTCTGCCAGGGAGAAGAGCAACTGGTCGGTCAAATTTGTAAACGGCAGCCAGTATGCAGATGTAGGTTGAGCTTGCGTTGCGGCATGCAACTGCCGCCAGAAAATCGGAAGGTCCGTAAATATTGCGGCGCCGGTCACTTGCGCCAGGAACATCGAAAGTTCAAGCGGTGCACAGCGAAACGCCATGAGCTGGCTATGATCCTTTCCTGGCTGAGTCGGCTGTAGCAGCGCCAATGGGTCATCATCCCCAAGCTTCTTGAACTTTCGCGCCATTTCATCGACAGCGGCATTATTAAGATGAGGCGACGATTGGCGGATGATACTGCTGATAGAGCCAAGTGGTAGCCGTGAGAACAGTCGCTCAGTGTCGTCCTCGGCAAGCCGCTTAAACATACCGGTGTCATCGTGAATGTCCCCTGCATCACTGACGCGAGCTTGCGCCATGTCCCGTATCGCTTTACCAAAAGCGAATTCCACCTCCCCTGGGTCAGGAACAAAATGAACTATACCTGCCCGAATGAAGGGCTCAAGCTCCAGTAGGAGCATTACATTTTTCAGGGTCTGCACCCGGTGTTGAGACGGGTTTTCGACAGGGCTGAACTCGGGGCGTACACACGCCGGATTGATAAACGGGTTGAGTAAAACTACCTCGTCGAAGTAGCTGGACCAACTCAGCACACTGGTAACCACAGTGCGAGGGTCGATACACCCCATGTAAACCGCCCGGAAAATCCGAGGATCCGGCCGCCGCCAAAGCTCCCTGAAGTTTGTATCAGTTGGCCACAGTGCTTGAAGGCACCGATAAATTTGCGTTACGTGCTCGTCGTTGAGTTCTGCGCGCACGTCGTTCCAGCTTTTGCCGCTGTCCAGTCCAAGGATGTTTTTCACCTTGCCGACGAACATTAGGTTCCGCTCTCGAATGCTTGCAACAGACCAGGTAGGCCTATGCGCTTCAGGAATATCCTTGCAACACGCTGTAAACGAATACCCGCTACCGCAACCGCATTCGGCTTCATCATCGATGAGTTCTGAGGGAGGCGATTTCTTCAGGTACTCATGGCTGCCTGACGTACGCCCGTAAGGGTCCTGATAGTGGGTAGAGCCATCTTCGTACCCAACGTACATTTCCCCGCCGAAATGCCAAAGCTCGTCAGCTGGTGGGCGAAGCACTTCCGCGATCTTGCCCCAATCGCCGGCGTATTCCTGTTCCGGATAGAGCCAATCTTCCACAGGCGCTGCCACATGTTTGCAGGCGCGAGATTTTAGAAGGTAGTTGATTGCCAGCACTTGCTCTCTGGACAGCGACCTGGATCGGATCCATGCATCCGTTCGAACCAGGCTTTCTCCAAAGTTGCGGGCATTCTGTCTCTCGGCTAACAGGTCGACACCGTCTGCCTGCTTCGCGTAGTCGAGGTGGCTAAGGATTAGGCAATGCTCGGCATCTAGAGGGAAAATCGTCTGTGTACCGTTCCATTGCACGGACGGCTCATTTGGGTAGTGACATGTCGGTGCATCTGGAGGGCAGGCAGCGTTGTAAAGGGTGACAGGATTGTCGGAAATGATGAATTTAACGTCCGACTTTTCTGCGGAGACGATCTCTCGAACCCCTTCACTCCAGATGGTCAAGTTCAGTGTCAACAGTTGCTGCATTTCTCTCATTAGCCCGAACTGATCAAGCTGCGAGTAGTGCGCATTGATCCAATCTAGACCTTTCGGTGTACGTAACTTCTGTGCACCCAAGTACTCGAAAAAAGGCTTAAACGCATCATGAACTTCTTCTGGCTTACCACCAGTCAGTTGACGAATCGCAACGGCTCCAGAGTTGTCGATCTCTCCAAAAAGCAAACGTTCGATTTCATCATTGGGCTGTCCACCAGGCCAGGTAGTGTAGAGATCAGTTTTTTTGAAGCTGCTCTTCGGGACGCGTTTGGAGACCGATTTTCCTGGGCCATTCCGATAGATGGTGGGTGACAGATCAAGATAGAAAAACTGCGCTCCAGGCGCGGGAAGGAAACGCTTCTGGTACCAGATTGGTACGTAGTGGTTTTCGTGGGTGTGTTGGTCCATTTGATAGAGGTTTCCAGAGGCTTGGGTTGATACATAGCCGGCTTCACATCGTCAGGTGGGCGCTAAAGATCACGGAGCCTAACGGGCGGCCTCCTTTAAAATGAATGATGACTATCGACGATAGCTAGCCCCCGTACTCCCGTCCACGGTTGAACAGAGTCAAAAGCATATTTTTGCGCGATAACGCCAGCACGCTGGAGAAACTACTCGAAGCCAACCAGTCAGGACTGGCTGATTGCCTGGAGTGGCAAATCTCGAGCGGGTATACCGAATCGTGTAAACCCGTTTTTTACACTGCTAGGGGAAATGCGGCTGATGACCATTCCTGGTCGATTACGGTTAGAAGCTCAACTGGTCAAGTCCCATGCAAACAGCTGGTCAGGTCCTATGCAAACGAGTGGTCAAGTCAGTGCAATTACCCAACGTGAAATCACTACGTGTTTAGTGTCACCTGAACCGTGCGCGCCGGGATTACGGCGGCAGCGCAGGCGAACGCAGGCTTCGCTGGTTGTTACGGGATTTGGTGTTGTTTAAGCGCTTTGTAGGGAGTGGGGCGGGGTCTTCGGGTGATGGGGGTTAGGTCCTTCGGTGTAGAGGGTTGTTTCCTACGCGAAATTCGGACGTCAAGGTCAAGAGATCGCAGCCTCGTTTCACTCGACAGCTCCTACAGTGGGCTTGTGGTGGGGGGACAACAAAGCTCAGGTTGTCTGGGCTTTGTTGTTTGGAATCACGCAGTTTCCAGATCTTTAGCGCAAACGCTCCGATGTCATTGCCCAGCCTGCGGCGCATGCGGGTTGTGTTCGGTGTGTTTCGGTCCCGCGACTGCCCACGCGATCACCCCAATCAGTGGCACAAACACGATCACCACGATCCATAACAGTTTGTTGCTCGATTTGCCCTGGGCTTTGCGCACCCGGTTGATCGCCCACAACTCGATCAGCAACAGAACGGCTGTCAGTACGATCCAGATTGTTTCGATTTGCATGGGTCACCCTCCAGATAGTCTTTCGTTAGGCGGGTGGTGGTCGGCAGGGTTCATTAAATTTCGGGAGACGAGACGTTGCTCGCGGTGGCTGGCTGTCAGGCAAATGGATATTGGCTGTCAGTGCGTCATCGCGAGCAGGCTCGCTCCCACAGGTTTACCGGCTAGCGCTAGCCGTCAGTGAGAGAACAACTGCCGGTCTCGTTCTTTTTGTGAACCCTCGACGTAGTCATCCTCAAACCAGGCGGGCTGGCCGGTGATGGCGGTGGGTTTGCGCAGCGTCATGGGCGGCGGGTGTCCGGCAACGCCTCCAGCGGCCGGTTCGAAGGCTTTTTTCATGTCGGTGCGAAAGTGCAGGTGATCGAACACCAGCAGCGCTTCAATGGCGTAGGCCAGCGCAATTCGGCCATCCTCGATCAGGATCAGGTGGTCGCCGTTGTGTTCTTCGCCGGCAACGGAGAGGTTCGAGGAGCCGGTGAAGACTTTGGCGCTGGGCAGGTTGAAGTCGGTGACCACGAATTTGTTGTGCACGGAAACGCCGCTGCCGCCTGCCCATTCGCTGCGGAAGGGTTCCGGTGCGTTCTTGGCCAGGTATGCGAAATCGACTTCAGCCGAGGTGCCATCGGGCTTGGTCACGTTCATGCCCGAGGGTTTGTCGCTGACGCCATAGCTGAATATCGGCCGTTTATAGAGGCGGGTGATCGAATCGAATGTGGGCCCCGAAACGATTTGGTTGAGGAAGGCGATGTTGAACAGCACCGAACTGGTGGCTTGGTCGATTGCGCCTCCTAACGGACCAAGTGAGAGGTTTGCGCTTTCGTGGGGTGAGAAGCAGAAGTGCAGGCGCGGGCCTTGGGTTTCGATGACGTGCCATTTCTTGGCCAGATCGCTGGCGGCGAAGTGGTCCGGGTCTGCGAAAGAGGCGTCGAAGACTTGTCCGAATAGCGCGGCCACCGCCGGTTCCGAGAACAGCAGCGCATTGTTGTTTTGCACGTAGCAGCCGCGAAAGCTGAAGTTGGTGGAGCCGCACAGGACTTTGTAAGGCACGCCATTGCGCCGGGCGATGAGCACTTTATGGTGTTGCAGCCCTTTGAAATGAGTGCGGTGGACGTTGGCCGCGCCAGCGGAGGTGGCCAGGCGGAGGGCGGCTCTTGTCTCGCAGCTGGTAGGTGCGTGGTGATCGCCAGCGTCGTCGATGATGATTCGCAGACGACTGCCGAGTTTCTCGAATGAACCGACAATGTCGGGCTCGTTGAGGTCATAGGCGAACACATCGAGCGTGGTGGTCTTGTCCTCAAGGACTTCGTTGAGCAAGCCGAAGATCATCTCGACGGCTTCAAAACCCAGCCACTCATAGATTGCCGGGTCGGTCTTCTTGTGGTCGAGACTGTCTTCGGTCTTCGATGGAATCAGGCTCCTTCCGTAGTCATTGACGTTCATGCCTTTGGGCACTCGATCAACAAACGCCTGGGAAGAGGTGAAGCCACGGGTAAAGCCGATATCGACGATGCCTTCGTAGCTGATGGGGTCCAGATCAATCGCCAGTTCAATGGACGTGCCGGCAACCAGTTGGCCGTCTGCGGGCATGTGCATCAGGGTGCCCCGGTAGACGAACGTCCCGTGTCCGGTTTCGTGGGGGAAGTGAATCCAGCGAAATTTCTGGAACGGTGCGGTGAGCGACGAAAACTTGCGCGCGCCGCTGACGGCTTCTGCGGTGGGTTTGTCGTACTCGAAGGCGATGCGATTGGGCAGGGGGGTGAAGTCCGCGGCGCCGGGGAATTTGCACTCAATGGCAAACCCGACGAAGGTTGCGGCGGGGGCTTCGACATCGAAGCCGATCAGGCAGGTGCGCTCGCCGCGCCAAAGTTTCATGGTGAATCCGTCGGTCGTCCTTGCGATGAAATCAGTCATGGTAAGTACTCGAGTGTGTGACGCGAGGTTATCTGGCCTGGTTCAGCGTAGAGCAAGACGGCGATGGCTTCGTGACATTTCTATGGCGAGGAGGGCAGAGCACGTGGTGATCTGCCCTCGCTGTCTAGCGGTTTACATACTGTTGGCGAGCTTTCCGGTGGAGAGACGACGCTTGTACGCGCTGTCACGGTTCGCCAGCCAGTAGTAGAGCGGCGAGGTGATCAGCAGGCCGACCAGCCAGGACAAATCCGCACCATTGATGTGTTCCGAAATCGGACCGACGTACAGCGGCGTGTTCATGAACGGAATCTGCACCACGATCCCGATCGCATACGCCAGCAACGCCTGCGGGTTGTAGCGGCCGTAGATGCCGCCGTCGACCTTGAAGATCGAACCAATATCGTACTGACCTTTGTGAATCGCATAGAAGTCGATCAGGTTGATCGCGGTCCACGGCACCAGCACCACGAGCAGCACCAGCACCATGTCGACGAAGTGGCCGATGAAGTTGGCCGAGGCGCCGACGGCGGCGAAGCAGCAAGCAGCAAGCGGCGAGGACGATGACCGAGAGCACGGCGCGGCTTCTGGCGGTAGGGATCCAGCGGTAGGCGAAGGTTTGCACCAGGGTGATCAGTGACAGCACGGCGCCGTAGAGGTTGAGGGCGTTGTGGCTGATGACGCTGAGCAAAAACAGCACGAGCATCAACGGGCCGATGGAGCCGGTGGCGAGTTTGACGGCGTCCATGGTGTCCATGCCGACCGGTGTGGCGAGCACGGCGACGGCGCCGAAGATGAACGAGAGGCTGGAGCCGAGCACGGTGCCCAGGTACGTGGTCCAGAATGTGGCGGCCACGGGTACGTTGGCTGGCAGGTAGCGCGAGTAGTCGGACACGTACGGTGCGAAGGCGATTTGCCAGAGCGCGGCGAGGGACACGGTGGCCAGCCAGCCGGAGATGTTGAAGCTGCCGCGGGTGAGGAAGTCGGCGGTCTGCACGTGGGTGAAGATGTAGCCGAAACCGAGCACGATGCCGGCGCCGAGCACCCAGGTGCCGATGCGGTTTAGCACGTGGATGAAGCGGTAGCCGATGATGCCGATGATGCCCGAACCGAGCGCACCGATGACGATGCCGACGGGCACAGGGACGCTGTCGACCACGCCATGCAGGGACTTGCCAGCGAGGACGATGTTGGAGGCGAAGAAGCCGATGTACATGACGCCGGCGATCAGCACCACCAGCAGGGCGCCGAGGGAGCCGAACTGGGCGCGGCTCTGGATCATTTGCGGGATGCCCATCTGCGGGCCTTGCGCCGAATGCAGCGCCATCAGCACACCGCCGACCAGGTGGCCGACGAGGATGGCGACGATGCCCCACACCAGGTTCAGGTGAAACATCTGCACGCCGAGGGCGCCGGTGACGATGGGCAGCGGCGCGATGTTGCCGCCGAACCAGAGGGTGAACAGGTCGCGGGTTTTGCCGTGGCGATCTTCGGGCGGCACGTAGCCGATGGTGTGTTTCTCGATGAGCGGGGCGGAGGTTGTTGCAGCGGTAACCATGACGGACTCCAAGGCAATTTGAGTACGTGGACGTACTTCGGTGAGCGCCACGCGAGGGCGACGCTTTTCTTGTTGGAGTGGATGATGTGGGGTGGGGGCGGATAGATAAATTAGTAAGATTGTGGGTATAGACGTTAAAAAATGTATGCCGTTGGGTAGCCGAAAAACCTGTGGGAGCGGGCTTGCCCGCGATAGCGGTCTGTCAGTCAAATAAATATTGGCTGACAGACCGCTATCGCGGGCAAGCCCGCTCCCACAGGGGATTTTTGGGTGTTTGAAATCTTTGTCAGGCGCTGATCGATAGCAGCATCCTTTGCAGCATGGCGTCGCAGGCAGTGAGTTGTTCGAGGCTGACGAATTCGTCCGGTTTATGGCCTTGGTCCATGCTGCCGGGGCCACAGACAACGGTGGGAATGCCGGCCGCGTCGAACAGGCCGCCCTCGGTTCCAAACGCCACGGTGCCGAACTCTCGGGAACCGCAGAACGCCGCAATCAATTCAGCGGCTTCACTCTGCGCATCCGTCGCCAAGCCGGGGTACGCCGACAACTCGCTAAAGCGAATGTCGCTCTGCTCACTCACGGCGCGCATGCGCGGCAACATGTGCTGCTCGGCATAGGCTTGAAGCGACTGCGCGACCTCACTGGGATCATGCGAGGGCAGGGCGCGGATTTCGAAGTCGAAGCGGCAATCGGCGGGGACGATGTTCAGTGCCTTACCGCCGGATATCACACCGGTTTGCACGGTGCTGAAGGGCGGATCGAACCGCGCGTCATGGTGTTCGGGCGCTTTGAGTCGGGTGCCGATTCGCCCCAGTTCACCGATCAGTTCGGCGGCGTATTCGATGGCGTTGACCCCGAGCGGCGCATAGGCGGAGTGGCAGGCTTCGCCGTGAATGTCGCAACGCATCGCCAGTTTGCCTTTATGCCCGAGCACCGGTTTGAGTTCGGTCGGCTCGCCAATGATGCAGAGCATCGGTTTGACCGGACGCTTTTCCAGCTCCGCCAGCAACGAGCGCACGCCGAGGCAGCCGATTTCTTCATCGTAGGACAGCGCGATGTGCACCGGCAGCCGCAGCGATGCCTTTACCAGGGAAGGGACGAGGGCCAGCACGCAGGCGATGTAGCCTTTCATGTCCGCCGTGCCGCGACCGTACAGGTTGCCGTCGCGCTCGGTGAGTTCGAACGGCGCCACGGTCCACGGCTGGCCATCGACCGGTACCACGTCGGTGTGCCCCGACAGCACGATGCCCGACAACTTTGCCGGGCCGATGGTGGCGAACAGATTGGCCTTGCTGCGTTGCTCGTTGTAGATCAGCTCGCACGGCACGTCGAAGCCGGCGAGGTAGTCGCGCACGAACTCGATGAGTTGCAGGTTGGATTCGCGGCTCGTGGTGTCGAACGCCACCAGGGTTTGCAGCAAATCGCGGCTGCTGCTCATCGGTCGTCTCCGGCGACGCCATAGCCTGGGGATTTATCGGGCGCGAGGGCGCGGTCGATGTAGTCCTGGACCTGTGGGCGATAGGCGTCCCAGAGTTTTTCCAACGCGCCGATGGGGTTTTCGTCCGCCCAATCGACCCGCAGGTTGATGATCGGCCAGGTCAGTTCGCCGACCACCACCAGCGCTGCCGAATGCACCGGCCCGGCTTCACCGCCGGCGGCGATGGCGGCTTTCATGGCCGCGAGCAAGCGGTCGGCGAGTTGACCTTCACCATGCTCGAATGCCTCGACCATCGCCGCGATCACCGAGCGGTCCGCGAGCATATTGCCGGCGGCCACGCACTGCTCGCCGGACACGGCGTTGTGGTTGCCCAGGGTTTGCGAGCCGCTGAAATGCGCGGTCTGGCCGAGGTGGTCGATGGCGGTGATCTGGCGGTATTGGCTGTAGCCGTTGCGCGTAAGCACCTTGTCCAGCGCCTCCGCGGGGGCGAGGCCTTGCTCCATCAGGGCAAGGACGTCCGGGCCCAACGAGGGCAGGGTGATGTTTTGCGTGGAGACCGCACCGACACCCGGCAGCAGCCAGGGGCAACGGGCGCCGACGGCGATGCTGGAGGAACTGATCGCGATGCCGAACTGACCGGTTTCGGGGCAACGGGCGGCGATGGAGAAGGTCATGGTTTTGCTCCTTGGTTTGCCTTGGCAAATAAGTTGTCTGGGCTGGCCTCATCGCTGGCAAGCCCGCTCCCACAGGGATTTGCAGTGGCCACAAATGTGTGACCTACGATTAACCCTGTGGGAGCTGGCTTGCCAGCGATGGCCGCGACGCGGTCTTTACTCAGGAATCACCGCAATCACATCAATCTCCATCAACCACTGCGGCTGCCCGAGTGCCGACACCACCAGCCCGGTGGAAATCGGGAACACGCCTTTAAGCCACTTCCCGACTTCCTGATACACCGGCTCGCGATACCGCGGATCGATCAGGTAAGTCGTGGTTTTGACGATGTGGCTCAGGTCGCTGCCGGCCTCTTCCAGCAACTGCTTGACGTTGCGCATGGCTTGCTCTGCTTGCGCACGCGGGTCACCCAGGCCCACCAGTCTGCCTTCGAAATCGGTGCCGACCTGGCCACGAACATAAACGGTGTTGCCGGCCCGGACGGCCTGGCACAGATCATTGTCCAGGCTCTGGTTCGGGTAGGTTTCCTTGGTGTTGAACATGCGAATACGGGTATGGGTTGGCGTGGACATTTTTAGCTCCTGACAGAAAAAGGCTTAAGCGCTGACCGTGGTTTTGTGGGCGACCGGGGCCTGTTCAGCCTCGCGTTGCGCCGCATCGTGGTAGTCGAGATAAGAGCGCTGGATGGCGATGTGATCCGCCACGTACTTGGCGTCGTGCCAAACGCCCCAGATGAACGAAGACCCGCGACGCGACTGCCATGGCAGCCCGAGGAAATACACCCCCGGCTCGCTCGACACGCCGCGCTGATGCTGTGGCTTGCCTTTGTCGTCGAAGGCATTGACCTTGAGCCAGCTGTAGTCGGTGGCAAAACCGGTGGCCCAGATGATCGAAGTCACGCCGGCCTTGGCCAGGTCGAGCTCAAGAATCGGCTGGGTCACACACTCCGGATCAGGAAAGGTGTGGCGCGCTTCCGGTTCTTCCGGCAGGTCCAGGCCATTGCGTTCGATGTAGGCATCGGCGGCATTGAGCAGCGCCAGATAGTTCTCGTCGCCACGGGCAAGGTTCTCCGCCAAGTTTGGCTGAAAGGTCGCCACGGCACCGTTGAACGATTGGGTCAGGCCGACCAGGGTCATGCCGCGATGCGCCAGCCCACGGAAGTCCACGGTGCGGCCGCCGTGGGCGCCGCTCACCGCGATGGTGACGTGTTCGCGGCCCGGTTTCATCGCCGCTTGGTCCCACTCGCCAAGCACGCCCAGCCACCAGCAGAAATCCCGGTTGCGGTAGGCGCGAGGCGGGCGGTCGTGGGCGCCGACGGAGAGGTAAACCTTCTTGCCGGCCCGCTGCAATTCATCGGCGATCTGCACGCCGGACGAGCCCGCGCCGACCACCAACACCGCGCCTTCGGGCAGTTGCGCCGGGTTGCGGTAGTCCGCCGAGTGGATCTGCAGGAAGGGCTGGTCGTTCGGCGCAATAGGCGGGATGACCGGCCGCTGGAAAGGCCCGGTGGCCGCCACCACACGGTTGGCTTCGATCACACCTTGCGAGGTTTCAATGGTGAAGCCCGGGCGCCCGACATTGCGCTCGACTTTCAGTACGTCCACGCCGGTGCGGATCGGCGCATTGAATTTCTTCGCGTAGGCTTCGAAGTAATCGGCTACGCGTTCTTTGGGCGCAAAGGCGTCAGGGCTGAGGTCGTCGAAATCAAGGCCAGGAAAGCGGTCATGCCACGCCGGACCGTTCGCGACCAGCGAATCCCAGCGCCCGGTGCGCCAGCGCTCGGCAATACGGTTGCGCTCCAGCACCAGGTGCGGCACGCCGAGTTTGCTCAAGTGTTCACTCATGGCCACGCCAGCCTGACCGGCGCCAACAATCAGCGTATCTGTTTTTATTTTTTCAGAGGTCATCTCAATACCCTTCGAAGTTGGAGTTCGGTCGCGAACGACCTGCCATTTCTTGGGCTCAAGACTAGGGATGACCCTGGTATCGGTAAAATATTATTAAGCTGGCATTTGAGTATAAATAACTGAGGCAGAGCGTTTGCCTAAGCGCTGCGCGTTATGCGCAGGCCAGGTCGCGCCGCGGCTGAAGGGAATCGCCTCGACTAGGGTTTACCCAGGGTTTCGACCCAACTGGCCAGCTCCCCGACCATTTTATGGACCTCACTCGCTTCGGGCTCAGAGGGGCGAATGATAGCGTTCCAGGCGATATCCAGGCCGTCATTCAGGGCTGCCCAGGCGAGCTCTCCGCGCTCAAGACTGGGTGTCACCAAATCCCGTTGCAAGATGCTGATTCCGTAGCCTGAACGCACTAATTCGACAATGGCTTCGATCAACTCCACGGTGATCATTCGCCTTGGCAGAATACTGGCGGGCGCGAAGAAACGGTCATATTCCCAACCACTGGCACGGTCGGTCGAGTAGGTCACCAGGTTGTAAGTCTTGAAGTCTTCGGCGTAGATGTTTTTCCTCCCGGCCAGTGGATGATCGGTGGCCATGATCGCGATCAAGTCGTCGCGAAACAGCGGCAACTTGGCGACCCCGCTGGGCACCATACCGTCGTCGATGATCGATACATCGATCCTTCCTTGCATCAGGCTCGCGTAGACGTCGTTACGGGGCACCGTGACCAGGGTTATTTCGATGTCTGGACGCAGGCTCGAATAGTGTTTGATGAATTTCGGAATCCAGCGAAACGGACCGTATGAGGTGACCCCCATGCGTACGAAGGCGGTCACCCCGCCGGCCATCGACCGGGCCTCGGCCTCCGCTTCGTTAAGAATGGCGATGATGTCTCTGGCGGCGCGTTCGAGGCGCACGCCGGCGGGGCTCAGTCTCAACTTTCCGCCGGATCGCTCCGTGAGGGGCACCCCCAGTCGCCGTTCCGCCTCCCGCATGCGATGACTGACGGCTGACGGCGTCAGCCATAAACGCTCGGCAACCGCCGTGATCGAATCGACTTCGGACAGGGTTTGCAGCATGACGAGGTGATCCAGGGTGAGTCTCATAGGGGAGGGCGACCTGAAAATAATTCACAAAATTGCGTAAAAATATGAGCGTGACTTGTTTTTGCCTCCGATGCAATCTGACTCCAGCAAGAGCCAACGGAGAACAACAATCATGACTTTGCTTCCTCTCACAACCGGCGCAACCCTGGGCGATATCATCGACCTGGAGCGCTATCCCATTACTGATCGATCCAACCCGGCTTACCTGGCGTTGGTCGCTGACAGCCAGGCATTACTGGGCAAGGAAGGCGTTGCGATCTTCCCGGGATTTGTCCGTGACAAAATGGTCGCCACAATGGCGGACCAGACGCTTGCCCTGCACCCACGCATGTTCCATTTTCGGGAAAACCACACGGTTTATTTCAAGCCTCAAGAAGACGGCGTTGACTCAAGGCATCCGCTGCGGCGGTTGATGAAAACCGAGAAAGATACCGTCGCCTACGCGGACATTCCGGCCGACAATGTGATTCGCAACATCTATGAATCCGACGAGGTGCTGTCGTTCATCAAGGATGTATTGGGTCTGGACACGCTTTACCGCCATGCCGATCCGTTGGCCGCGCTTAACTTGCAGGGCTTCACGACGGGGCAGCAATTGGGCTGGCACTTTGACCGTTCCGACTTCAGCGTCACGCTGTCACTCCAGGCGGCCAGCGCCGGAGGGGATTTCGAGTACGTACGCATGCTTCGCAACGAGGATGACGACTGTTATGACGCGGTCCGGCAATTCCTTGATGATCCCGAGACCCAGACGATAGAAGTCCTGCCTCAAGTGCCTGGAACGCTGACCTTGTTTCGCGGCCGCTATTCATTGCATCGAGTCACGCCAGTAGAGGGTGACCGGTTGAGGCTCAACGCTGTGTTTGCCTACGTGGATCAGCCGAATGTCGAATTCAGCGCCTACGCCCGCCAGTTGTTTTACGGACGTACCAGCGTAGACCCATTGGTTTAAGTGACGCCCCATTAACAATGAATCCATTCATTGACTCCATCGCTTCACGTGTTTGTACAGGCACCTGTCCACGTTAGATCTGATGGCACTCGCTGGCCCCGTGTGTGGCAAGCAAGAGCTTCCTGCCCCCAATACTGTTTTGGAGCGTCTGATCATGAAGTACAAGAAGAATTTGCTGGCATCGTTAGTCACCCTTGGCCTGCTCGTCGGTAGTGTTTCAAGCCAGGCTTCCGGCTGGTGTGACTCAGGCAAGTCGGTGAAGTTTGCCGGTTTGAACTGGGAGAGCGGGATGCTCCTCACCGACATCATGATGATCGTGCTCAAGGATGGCTACGGCTGTGAAACCGACCAGTTGGTGGGTAACACCATCATTCTGGAGACCGCTCTGGCCAGCAACGACATTCAAGTGTTTGGCGAAGAATGGATGGAGCGCAGCGAGGTCTGGAAAAAAGCCGCGGCAGCAGGGAAGGTGGTGGCGGTTGGCGCACCCATCGTCGGTGCGGTTCAGGGCTGGTATGTCCCGCGTTATGTCGTTGAGGGGGACGCAAAACGCAACAAGCCCGCTCGCGCTCCAGACCTCAAGTCGGTGGCCGACCTGAGCAAGTATCCCGAAGTGTTTCGCGACTCGGAGGAGCCTTCCAAAGGACGCTTCTACAACTGCCCCGCGGGTTGGATTTGTGAGCAGGACAATACCGAGATGTTGAAAGAGTACGGTCTTGAAAGCAGCTACACCAACTTCCGCCCAGGCACCGGGGCGGCATTGGATGCGGCCGTGCTGTCGAGCTACAAGCGCGGCGAGCCGGTGCTGTTTTACTACTGGTCACCGACACCGCTGATGGGGCAGATCGATGCGATCAGGCTCGAAGAAAAACCGGGTGTCGACAAGAACGTCATCACTCGAGTCGGCATCTCCAAGGCTTTTAATGAGCAGGCACCCGAACTGGTGGCGGTACTGGAGAAGGTCAACATCCCCATTGACCTGTTGAATCTGAACCTGGCGCGGATGACCAAGGAACGTATTGAATCACCGAAGCTGGCGAGGATTTTCCTCAAGGAGCACCCGGAGGTCTGGCACGCCTGGGTCAGTGAAACCGCCGCGAAAAAAATCGACGCAACCTTGTAATCGGCAATGAAGGCAAGGATGCCTTGCCCGTTGTATTGCTCCTCGACTCGATCCGCGTAAACACACTCTTAAGACTGAGTTTTTTGCTTCCACACAGAGGCGGCGTCTCTTTGCGCCCGGAAATTATGAATATGATCAAATCACGCGCTGCCGTAGCCTTTGCGCCTAACCAGCCCCTGCAAATCGTCGAAGTCGACGTGGCTCCGCCGCAGGCCGGGGAAGTATTGGTGCGCATCATTGCCACCGGCGTCTGCCATACCGATGCATTCACCCTGTCCGGGGCGGATCCTGAAGGCCTCTTCCCGGTGATCCTCGGTCACGAAGGTGGCGGCATCGTCGAGGCGATTGGCGAGGGTGTGACCTCCGTGGCGGTGGGCGATCATGTGATCCCGCTGTACACCCCGGAATGTGGCGAGTGCAAATTCTGCACCTCGGGCAAGACCAACCTCTGCCAGAAAATTCGCGCCACGCAGGGCAAAGGCTTGATGCCGGACGGCACCAGCCGCTTTTCCTACAAGGGCCAACCCATCTTCCACTACATGGGCACCTCGACTTTTTGCGAGTACACCGTGCTGCCGGAAATTTCCCTGGCGAAAATTCCGCAGGAGGCGCCGCTGGAGAAGGTTTGCCTGCTCGGTTGCGGCGTGACCACCGGGATTGGCGCGGTGCTCAACACGGCCAAGGTGGAAGAGGGCGCCAGCGTGGCCATTTTCGGGCTGGGCGGCATCGGCCTGGCCGCCATCATCGGCGCGACCATGGCCAAGGCCGGCCGCATCATCGCGATCGATATCAACCCGGCCAAGTTCGAGATCGCCCGGCAATTGGGCGCCACCGACTTCATCAACCCGAAGGATTACGACCGGCCGATCCAGGACGTGATCGTCGAGCTGACTGAAGGCGGCGTGGATTACTCCTTCGAATGCATTGGCAACGTCAATCTCATGCGTGCGGCCCTGGAGAGCTGCCACAAGGGCTGGGGCGAGTCGGTGATTATTGGCGTCGCCGGTGCTGGTCAGGAAATCAGTACCCGTCCTTTCCAGTTGGTCACCGGGCGCGTCTGGCGCGGCTCGGCGTTTGGCGGCGTGAAAGGTCGCAGTGAACTGCCCAGCTATGTCGAAAAGTCGCAAACCGGTGAAATCCCGCTGGAGACGTTCATCACTCATACCCTCGGTCTGGAGGAGATCAATCAGGCTTTTGAGCTGATGCACAAAGGCCAGAGCATTCGCACCGTTGTTCATTTCAACCGATAAAACCCACCCACCATTTTTGAACCCGAGAGATCTTTAAGATGAGCATTTTCACTCACGTTACTGTCGGCACCAACGACCTGGAAAAAGCCCGCCGTTTCTACGACAGCGTGCTGGCCCAACTCGGCCACAAGCGCATTGCCGATCTGGGCGAGAACGGCTCGATCTGGGGCGAGAGCGCCCCTTCGTTTTTCGTCTTGAAGCCGGCGAACGGCGCGCCTGCAAGCGTCGGCAACGGTGTCACCGTCAGCTTCGAAGCACCGGATCGCGCCGCCATTGATGCCTTCCATGCCAGCGCTTTGGCGGCCGGTGGTATCAATGAAGGCGCGCCAGGCCCGCGTGACTGGGCGCCGCATGCCTATGCCGCCTACGCCCGGGACCTGGATGGAAACAAACTGGCGGTCTACTGCTTCAAGCCCGTTTGAATGAAATCTGATGCATGACCCAAGGCCCCGCCAGCAATGGACGGGGCTTTTTTATTCGCTTCTGGTGGTAAACATCAGGAATGCATCAAACTATAGGTTCGTGAACGCAACGGAGTGATCGGACATTGATCGAACGACGCCAATTCAGCGGAGGCATGAAGGGAAAAAACCTGCGCTACCTGAATGAGCAACCCGGCGAAACCAGGCAAACGGTTCGGGCCGGCTTCCTGCTGCTCGAACATTTCTCGTTGCCCGCGTTTACCCAGGCGCTGGATACGCTGGTCACGGCGAATCTGCTGCGGCCCGACACGTTCTCTTCGCGCACCTTCGGCTTGAATGACGGGGAGGTCGTCAGCGACCTGGGCCTGGTCATTCGGCCCGACGCGCGTATCGATTGTGCGGCGATCAAGGAGCTGGACCTGCTGGTCGTGTGTGGCGGCTACCGGACTGAACTGAAAGCCAGCGAGGGCTTTATCACCCTGTTGCGCACGGCGGCAGACCAGGGCGTCAGCCTGGCCGGGTTGTGGAACGGTGCATGGTTTCTGGGCAAGGCCGGTTTGCTTGACGGCTACCGTTGCGCGATTCACCCCGAACATCGCCCCGCGCTCGCCGATTTCTGCAAGGTTACGCAGGTCAGCAGCGAACCCTACATCATTGATCGAGACCGATTGACAGCCTCCAGCCCGTCCGGGGCCTTCCACATGGCGCTGGACTGGATCAAAAGCCAGCACGGCAAAGCGCTGGTCGAGGGGATCGAAGACATTCTGGCGTTTGAGGAGTCGCGCTACCGGCGCATCAAACCGACGGAAAACATCTGCGTGAGCGCGCCCCTGCGCGAGGTGGTGAAACTGATGGACGCCAACCTCGAGGAGCCTTTGGAGCTGGAGCAACTGGCGGTCTATGCCGGGCGTTCACGGCGACAACTGGAACGCTTGTTCAAGGAGCAACTGGGCACGACGCCGCAGCGCTATTACATGGAATTGCGCATCACCGAGGCACGTCGATTGCTCCAGCACACCGAGCTATCGCAAGTGGACGTGCTGGTAGCGTGTGGTTTTGTGTCGCCGAGCCATTTCAGCAAGTGCTACAGCTCGTATTTCGGCTACCGGCCTTCCAAGGAAAAGCGACTCGTCAAATAAGAGCCGCTCGCCCAACCGTCAATGCATCTTGCTGTGATCCGCCATGCCGAGTGCCCGGGCGTCGGCTTGCACTTCAATCGTTTCTTTCTCGCCCTTGGCGTTTTCCACTATCAGCGTCAGGGGCACTTTGCTGCCTTCCTGAACCTGGGCCGTCAGGTCAATCAGCATGATGTGGTAGCCGTGGGGATCAAAGCTCACCGGTTTGCCGGCCGGCAGCGCGACGGACTCGACCTGACGCATGCTCATCACATCGTCTTTCATGGTGGATTGGTGAATCTGCACGGTTTTTGCGGCGGGCGACTGCACGCTGAGCAATTTGCTGTCGCTGTCAGCTTGCAGGGTCATGAAGGCGCCGGTCGATGGCTGGCCGGCAACCGTTGCGCGGACCCAGGCGTCTTGCACCTGGGTTTGCGCGGAAACCTGCCACGCCAGGCCGATCAGGGAGCAGCCCAGGACCAGTTGTTTGATACGTCGCGAGACAGCGGTTTTTGCGCACATCGAATTCATTAGCAGACTTCCATGACGGTGAGCAGATCGTCTGCACACTCTTGGGCGGTAAGGGACGCGGACAGCCCCAGGCGCAAATTGCCCCGGGAGTCGAAGACGAAGCTGGTAGCCGTGTGGGACAGGGTGTAGCTCGACCCGCTGGGGATCTTTTCAAAGAACACGCCGAACTCTTTGGCGGTTTCAGCGGTTTCTTCGAGCGAGCCATGCAGCGCTTCAAAACTCGGATCGAACGATTTGACGTAAGCGTCGAGCATCTGCGGCGTATCGCGTTCGGGGTCGAGGGTGATGAAGATCACTTGCAGCTTTTCGCCGTCGCGCCCCATCAGCTTCTTCGCCTGCGCCGCCCGGGCCAGCGTCGTCGGGCAGACCGCCGGGCACTGGGTGAAGCCGAAGAACACCATCGGCATCAGGCCGCGATAGCTGGTCAGCATCTTCGTTTCGCCCTGGGCGTCCTTGAGCTTGAAGGTACGCCCCATGATCTTGTCGCTGAGGTCCTTGCCGTACTTGAACGACAGTTTGCTGCTGTCATCGCAGCCGGCGAGCAGACCCAGGCTCAACAGGCTCATGCCGCGCAGGACCGTGCGACGGGTATACAACGTACTCATGGAAAAGCATTCCTGTGTTGCGACTTGAGAACGACTGCGTCTGATGAGTCAGACGAAAAAAGCGCATGGATATTAACAAACTGTGCCCGTGCGTCGCTCATTGTTGGACGAGGGGCCGTTTTGGTACAGAGGCAGCCAGCGCGGAAAAATACGGATCAGTAGACGAGGGCATTCCAAATACTGCGGACACATTCCAGCTCCAGGCGGCGGCCAGTGTGACGATCGTCACAATATCCTCGACATTGCTTTACGGCTGCTAAGCTTCGACGTTGCAGCGCCCGAGTGACTCAACGGTCGGGCGTTGCGCGTAGCCATGGAGTACGACTTCAGTATCCATATCCACCCCATCGGGGTGGCCAGCGATTGTCGGTAACCTGCACGGAGGCAGGCAATGGTGATCAAACACGTTGGCAATTCGAGTGCAGAGGGGGTTCCCGAGCCGCTCGATCGTGAAGAGATGGAGCGCGTGCTGGCGCTGCTGCTGGCCAGCCCGGTGTTCGCCAAGTCCCGGCGGATGGGCAGTCTGCTGCGCTTTCTGGTCGAGCACGACCTTCAAAGTTCGAACACGCCGCTCACCGAGCATGCCATCGGCCTTGCGGTGTTTCGCCGTGACCCGGCGGTGTATTGCACGGGCGACGATCCGGTGGTGCGGGTGCAGGTGGGCCGATTGCGGCGCAAGCTTGCAACGCATTACACCACCACGGGGCAGTCGGACCCGGTGCACCTGAGCATACCGCCCGGTTGTTATCGCCTGGCGTATCAACGGCTCAGGCCCAAGGGCGTCGCGACTCGCCATCCAGTGCTGCAAATTCAGCCGTTTACCTGCATCACCCGTGACGGCGATGACTTTACCCGTGGCCTGTGCGAGGAGTTGAGCTGCCGGCTGTTCGAGTCGTTCGAACAGACGCAAAGCCGCACCAACCATGTGTTGATGAAGGTGGCGCGCAGCAATGTCACCGCCTCGGACGTCATGCGGGCCGGGCGCGGCAATTACTCGCTGGAAGGCAGCGTGCGGGTGGAGCCGAGCCGTGTCCGTACCTCGGTGCGCCTGATTGATGTGGCTCAGGGGCGGATCCGCTGGTCGGAGCAATTTGATCGCAATCGGCCTTATGGCATCGCCACTCAGGAAGACCTGGCGGAGTCGATCTGTCGGTCGTTGACCGGGTATTTCTCCCGGGGTGGAAATGACGTTTTCTGAGTAAAGCGGGGCAACTGCGAAGTTGCCCCGTTGGCTGCACTTACACGACGGTCCAGCTGCCGCCGGAGTAGAGGCGGGTTGCGTTGTTATCAAAGGTCAGGTCGACTTCGACCGACTGGGAACGTGAGGTGCTGAACATGGTGCTTGTCTGCACATTCTGTTCGAACCAGACAAGGATGGTTTCGACCGGAGTCAACTGGGTCGAACCCATTACCACCTGGTTGGTGGCCACATAAATTGGCGTACTGATGACCTTGCCATCGATGCCCGTGGACAATTGGCTGATGCCTGGGTGGATCGCGCCGTAGTTGTTCACCAGGGTAATGGACGTGTCGGGACCACCGGTGGTGGCCGGGCCCAGCAAACCGGAATTGTCGAGCACTGACTGTTGCCCCAGGCCGATGGTGATGAGGTTGGTGGAAACATCCACCTGCACATTGGCCTGGAACGAGTTGGAACCGAACAACTGGTACTGAGGCGTCCAGCTGAAGGTGTTATTGCTCAGGTAGTTGACGTAAGACTGCCAGACCACGTTATAGGCTTCCGTTCCGACTTTTTTGGCAAAGCACAGCTTGTAGCCTGATTGTTTGAGCGTGGTCAGGTCACCGGCGGCAATCTGGATTTTGACCGACTTTTGGGTGGCCGCCAGGGTTGAGTTCAGTACCTTGCTGTAGTCCGACGTTTTCAGGGCCGTGGGGGCCAGACTCTGGAACGATTTGAGGGCCGCTTGCACCTCACTGTGCAGTTGTTGGCTCTGGTTGCTGACTGCGGTTGACTTGCTCATGGTTTCCCTCTTCCTTGGTTGTGTTAGGCAATCAATGCGCAGCGGGCAGCGAATCAGCACCCTCTAAACACATTGACGGCTTCACTGTAGGCGGGAGGAGCAGGACGGCGAAGTATCTCGGCGTTACAGACGGGAGGGTCATGAACCGGGTGCAAACCTTGAAGGTAACAGTCAGCGTAACGGGGTTGTATCAAGTGAGTCGGCGCTATGAAACGGTGGGGCGGCCGTTTGACCGCCCCACCGTGGCCTCAATGCGCCGGTGTGCTCACCTTCGCGTCGGCCCAGACGAAGTTCCAGCTGGTGCGCTTGCCTTTGGCAATCTCGATCAGCTTGTTCTCATACACAGTTTGATTGACCGTGCCGGTGTAGGTCAGCTTGCGCGCGGCGTTGGTCCCGGTGACCTCGCCCGGTTTGCCGCCAGACTCGACCATGGCTTTTTTCAGATCGGCTTCCGACGGGGCACTGCTCTGGTTCTTTTCAACGGTTACGAAACTCATGGTGTCACCTCTTCCGTGATGGGGGGATCGGCGCACAGCAGGGCCGATGAGACCTCTCGTCCCCGCCAGCACACCGAAGGCCTTACTTTATTGGCCTGTCGAGCGACGCAGAAGTGACAACACGGTCGCTGAGGTAACAACACGCAACCAGGCTGATCGACTGATGTAACAGCGACGTATCAGCCAGCGTCGTCACTGCGCTTTCCAGTGACCACCCCCCGACTCGCAATCAATCCTGGCCTGGTTCAAGTGTTCCGCATCGTAGTAATACGTGGTGACTTGAGCATTGTCGGGAATGTTGAAAGAGGTGCTGTTCTTGTCCTTGCTGGTGGAATGAGGATTGGCCAGCGATTCCTGGGTCAGCGTCGCAATGCAGGTGGCCTGATAGTGGTCGCCGCACTGTTCGACTTTTTTCTTGGTGCTGGTCAGCATGTCCTTGCTTTCGTTGCTGCATGACCAATCGATGGCGTTGACCGGCATGCCCTCGTACTCATAGCAACTATGGGATTCGATGACCGGAACGGAAGGGCTTTGAGAGCGGGTCAGGACATCGCAACCTTCAGCGAAGACCAGGGCGGGGCAAAGGCAGGCGAGCAGAAACAGCCATTTACTGTTCATCGGGATTTCCTCTCCAATGGCACTGCTCGTGGCAACGATCAGCGCTGATAGGGTTTCGAAAACACGATGCGGCCCGCGGTTCAATTCGTTTGATGATCAGCAACTGCAACGGACCCAGGGTGCGTTCCGTCAGGAAGAGCCCCCTCCCGGAAGGGAGAGGGCGCTTGTCCGTTCAAGTGTGGTGAATTTCCCGATCCTTGGTTTCCGGCAGGAAGAAGGTGCCAAGAATGGCCGTCATCACGGCGATGACGATCGGATACCACAGCCCATAGTAGATATCCCCCGTGGCCGCGACCATGGCGAACGCCACCGTCGGCAGGAAGCCGCCGAACCAGCCGTTGCCGATGTGGTAGGGCAGCGACATCGAGGTGTAGCGGATGCGCGCCGGGAACAGTTCCACCAGCCAGGCGGCAATCGGGCCGTAGACCATGGTCACGTAGATCACCAGGATCGTCAGGAGCAGCAACACCATCGGGTAATTGGTCTTGGCCGGGTCGGCCTTCTCGGGGTAGCCGGCGTCCTTGAGTGCTGTGCCAAGCGTGGCGGCGAAGGCGTCGTTCCTGGTCTTGAAGTCGGCGGCCGGCATGCCGGTGCCCTCGAAGCTCTGAATGACTCTATCGCCGATGCGCACTTGCGCGACGGTGCCCGGTTCAGCCTTGAGGTTCTTGTAGGGGATGGCCCGTTTCGCCAGTACGGTCTTGGCGAGGTCGCAGGAACTGGTGAATTTGGCTTTGCCCACCGGGTCGAACTGGAACGAGCACAGCGCAGGATCCGCCACCACCGTGACCGGGTTCTTCTCCTGGGCGATGAACACGTCGGGGTTACCGTATTGGGTCAACGCATGGAAGATCGGGAAGTAGGTCACCGCCGCCAGGATGCAGCCGGCCATGATGATCCCTTTGCGCCCGATCCGGTCGGACAGGCTGCCGAAGATGACGAAGAACGGCGTGCCGATCAGCAGCGAACCGGCAATCAGCAGGTTGGCGGTCTGTGGGTCGATCTTCAGTGTCTGCAGCAGGAAGAACAGCGCATAGAACTGCCCGGTGTACCAGACGACAGCCTGGCCGGCGGTGCCGCCGAGCAGCGCCATGATGACGATCTTGAGGTTCTCCCAGCGAGCGAAGGACTCGGTCAGCGGCGCCTTGGAGGACTTGCCCTCGGCTTTCATTCTCAGGAACACCGGCGACTCGCTGAGTTGCAGGCGGATGTACACCGAGACGATCAGCAACAGGATCGACAGCAGGAACGGAATCCGCCAGCCCCAGGCCTCGAAGGCTTCGGTGCCCAGCGCGGTGCGGCAGGCGAGGATCACCAGCAGCGAGAGAAACAGTCCAAGGGTGGCCGTGGTTTGAATCCACGAGGTGAAGTAGCCGCGCCGGCCCTTTGGTGCATGTTCGGCCACGTAGGTCGCCGCGCCGCCGTACTCACCGCCCAGCGCCAGGCCTTGCAGCAGGCGCAGGGTGATCAGGATGATCGGCGCCGCCACGCCGATGGTTGCGTAGCCGGGCAGGAAGCCCACCACAGCCGTGGACAGACCCATGATGACAATGGTGATGAGGAAGGTGTGCTTGCGCCCGATCATGTCGCCCAGTCGGCCGAACACGATGGCACCGAAAGGACGTACGGCGAAGCCCGCGGCGAAGGCGAGCAGCGCGAAGATGAACGAGGTCGTCTCGTTGACGCCGGCGAAGAAGTGCTTGGCGATAATCGCCGCGAGGGAACCGTACAGGTAGAAGTCATACCATTCGAACACGGTGCCCAGGGAGGAGGCGAAAATGACCTTGCGCTCCTCTTTGGTGATTCCGTGGTTGGGCACGCGGCCCGCGGTTGCACTGTCGATTGCGGCCATGAGTCTTCTCCGTCTTTCTTGTTGTAGGCCGGAGTACCTCACTATCGTTTGCCGCACCCAGGCCCTTGGGCTGATGTCGTCGGATTACACATTGCGCGAAGCATGCGCACAGGCTGACGGCCTCGCATCGCAGCAGGCTTTCTAGAAGCATAATCGGCTTCGCGCAGATATCCACTGGCCATCCCGTTCAACCCCACGCAACCATTCGTTTGATCAATAATCACCATCAAGGAATGCAAGTTCTGTTTTTCTGTCATGAGAGGAGGATAGCGTCATACCAAAGTCGCCTCTGAAGGAACCTGCGCGATGAGAATGTCTACCTTGCTGGCGCTTGTCGCCGTATTGACCGCCGGCGTTGCCGCCACCGTACCGGCTTACGCGGCCGATCCGGCCTGCCATTTCCTGCCGGTGGGCGACAGCACCGCCAGCTTGCAGCGCACTCAATCGGTGGGCGTGCTCTACAGCGAGAACACCCTCAACACGATCGAATACCTTGAGCAGTACCATGCTGTGGCACTCAACGGCGCGAAGAACCCTGCACTGGATTCGCGCATCAGCAACGCCTTCGTCAAGAGTTCCGATCCGACACTGGCGATCAATTGGCTCAAGGGCTCGCTGCAAAAAGAATTTGCCTCGGTGACCGTCTACGACAGCCTCGACGCAGTGGTGCAAGCCCATCCGGACGTCGTGGTGATGCTGGACACCTACAGCCGCCTGGTGTCCAAACGCAACAACCAGGTCGAAGCGCGCTTCCTCGCCAAGTTCTACGACTCGAACTTGCAATACATCGGCAAGGCCGAAGGCTCACGGGAACAACAGATGCCTTCGGTCTGGGTGCATGGCAAGGCCGCTCCGGAGATCGCTGCGCAGATTGACCAGCAAAACGGGGTGCAGGTCGATGCGTTGAAGCAGTTCGATGCTTCGCTGAAGGTGTTGGTGACATCCGCAAGCAAGGGTCAGGTTGCCTCTAACTGACCTTCGCTGCACCGTTCAACTCAACTCTTTTAGAAATGCTGAAGCCGCAAACCCATCGATCAAGCCATCACCCTGAAGATCGATACTCGACCACTCGGGATTGACCGGTTTCGCCACGACCAGCTGTCTGGGCTTCAAGCTACCCAGCACGCTGTATTCAGTGCCGGGACCACCGCGCAGTCTCAGACTGGTTCGCGATATCACCTCATGGGTGGGCGCAGAAACAGCAGTCGGGACTGACGACGTTTCGACAGGGACAACAAACGCGCCGAAATCACTCTGTTGAGGATTGATGAGGTTGTAGTCGAGCCCCAAGCCGCACAATGTGGCTTCCGGTGCCTTTTGCTGAATGTGGTAGGCGCCATTCTTTATTGCGTCTTTCGTCCCTCGAAACCCCGATGACATCGCGAGCCAGACCAGCGCGCACAAGTTGTTCTTCGACAACGCAGCGGCGGTGGCTCCCGAGCCATAGACGCCGACCCGATAGGCTGGCTGATTGCCGGATAATTCTTCGAAGGCCCGTTGGATGCCCTGGAAAAAAGGAATGATGCTGCCGGTGATGTCGGCGGGGCTGGCATCGAAGTCGACGGAAAAATAGATCCCCGACCCCTCGGGTTGCCCTATGTCGTTGCTGGCATAGCGATAGGCCCTGCGTCCTGCTTCATAACCTTTGGTCTCCGAGAAGTCGTCTGCGCTGTTTTGTCGTTGCTGGAACACCACGGCAATGTTCATTCCCTGGGAACAAATGGATTGTGCTTCCATCAGCGTTAAACATTTGTCGGGAAAACTTCTTGAGTTGCTGAAGTTGTAGTAACGAATGATGGTTTGTACATTTTCTTTTGCGAGACAGCCAAGTTTCGCCGTCGTGTTATAGGGCGTGTCGATAATGAGCATGATCAATGTCCTCTGGCGAGTCTTGCGCTTTTGCGATGCGGCCGAGTGAGGTCTGCTCGGCCCATTGGGTCAATGAAAAGCGCGTTTAAGGAACTCGTCAATGCAGGCACGTGCAACTTTTAACGAAAGGTGTAAGAGGTTTGAATCAGTGTTAAGCAAGTGCAACAAAGTTTGATAAAAAAATGAGATTTATGGGTTTTAGTTTCTGGCTTTATTAAAAGTTGCGCTGGAGTTAAGCAACTTTTTGGCGATATTTTTTATGGGCGCTCACCGATAAGTGGGCTGGAGGGTGGTGGCCAAACAACACATCGTTTTCCCGAATCCATTGTTTTTGGATCGTCGCTTGGCTAATCTCGCACAAACACGCAAAAACAGGCATTAACATGCAAGATCAGCATTCGGCAGTCGAGCTTCCTTCGGTGCGTCGGCAAAAAATCCTCCTGCTCCTGGAGCGAGACGGCAAGGTCATGGCTTCGGAGTTGAGCCAGCATTTTGCCGTTTCCGAAGACACCATCCGCCGCGACCTAGCGGAGCTGCACGCCGCTGGCCTGGTGCAGCGCGTGCATGGTGGGGCGTTGCCTCGTCCGAAGGACACCGGCAAGGACTTCTTTACCCGGGTGAACGAAACCGATGAGGTGAAAACCCGCCTGGCGCAACTCGCGGCCAGTCGAGTGCGCAACGGCCAGATCGTGGTGTTCGATTCGGGCAGCACTACGCTGCAGATCGCCCGGTCGTTGCCCTCGGACATTGTCATCACGGCTATAACGGCATCGCCAATGATCGCCATCACGTTGGCCGAATACCCCGGCATCAAGGTGATCCTGGCCGGTGGCCAACTCAACCCGGCGACGATGTCTGCCAGCGGACATGAAACGCTGCGACTGATCGATGGCATCAAGGCTGATCTGCTGTTCACCGGGGTCTGTGCGATCCACCCGGAAGTCGGCATCAGCTCGCTGCATTTCGATGAGGTGCCGATAAAGCTGGCGATGCTCGACAGCGCGTCCCATGTGGTGGCGGTGACAACCGCGGACAAACTGGGGGCGGTCGAGCCTTTTGTGGTCGCGCCGTGCAATCGTATTCACACGCTGATCACCGAGCGGCATGTCGCCTCGGGTGATGTCGGGGACTATCGAAAGCTTGGCCTGGAAGTGGTGCAAACGGACGATTGAGCCAGGGACGCGCTATCAGCCGTGGCCCAGGGCGATGGCAAAGGACACGACGATCAAACACGCAAATGCAAAATTTATGTTCATGAAGCTTTCGTCCGAAATTATTAGAAGTGGCGCTATCTTGAACATGCCGCTGAAAAATAAAAAATTCGGCTTCATGATGTAAAAGATCGAAGGAATTGATAGTTGCGCAAGCCACACCTACAAGCCCCTCCTGTAGGAGCTGTCGAGTGAAACGAGGCTGCGATCTTTTGACCTCAAAGCATCGACGCTACACCAAGTATTTACGAAACCAGGCCACCGTCCTGTCCCACGCGAGTTTCGCTGCGGCTTCATCATAACGAGGTGTGGAGTCGTTATGAAAACCATGATTGCAGCCGGGATAGATATACGCCTCGTATGTCTTGCCCGCCGCTTTCAACGCTTTTTCATACGCCGGCCAGCCTTCATTGATGGCTTTGTCCAGTTCACCGTAATGCAGCAGCAGTGGCGCCTTGATCTTCGGCACATCTTCGGCCTTGGGCTGGCGGCCATAGAAGGGCACGGCGGCAGCCAACTCTGGATACGCCACGGCAGCGGCGTTGGCGACACCGCCGCCATAGCAGAAACCGGTAATCCCGACCTTGCCCGTGGCGCCATCCAGTTTCATCAGCCATTCAATGGCGGCGAAAAAATCATTCATGAGCTTTTCAGGATCGACAGTCGCTTGTAACTCGCGGCCTTTGTCGTCATTGCCGGGATAACCTCCCACCGAACTCAGGCCGTCAGGGGCGAGTGCAATAAATCCCGCTTTGGCGACGCGCCGGGCGACGTCTTCGATGTAGGGGTTGAGCCCACGGTTTTCATGCACGACCAGCACCGTCGGCACTTTGCCGGTGGCTTTGGCCGGACGCACCAGATAGCCACGGACATTGCCATGGCCTTTGGGTGAGGGGTAGCTGATGTACTCGGCGAGGATGTCCGGGTCAGTGAACTCCACTTGTTCGGCCAACGCGTAATTGGGGCTCAGAGTCGCGAGCAGAGCACTGGCCGTCAGGCCGCCCAAGGTGAACAGCGCCGCCCGGTCAAGAAACTCGCGCCGATTGATTTTGCCGTGGGCGTAATAGTCGTAGAGCTCAAGCAGTTCCGGGGCGAAGTCTTTGGCGGTCAGGCGTTCCATCGGTGCGCTTCCCATGGGTTCAGGCTTTGAATCAGTAAAGCAGGGTTTAGCACACTGGAAAGCTCATTCACCCGCGCACCGCATCGTTCGCCACAACCCGGCCAGATCGCCGGGTGTGGATCACACACTTACCTCAGCTCATCAATGCCCGCCCACCACCATATGGCTGAACGGTGCGACATACGCCTGCAACGTGACCAGACCACCGACCAGAATCGCCAGGATGATGGAGTGGAAGAACACGTAGCGCAGGATTTCCCCTTCATGCCCGTACCAGCGAGTCGCCGTGGACGCCACCACGATCGACTGGGCGTCGACCATTTTGCCCATGACCCCACCGGAGCTGTTGGCCGCGGCCATCAACACCGGGCTGAGTCCCAGTTGTTCGGACGTCACCCGTTGCAAGCCGCCAAACAGCACGTTGGAGGCCGTGTCCGAGCCGGTCAAGGCGACGCCGAGCCAGCCGAGCAGGGTGCCGAACATGGGGTAGAAGATGCCGGTGGCGGCGAAGGCCAGGCCCATGGTCGCGTCCAGTCCCGAGTAGCGGGTGAGGAAGCCCAGGGCCAACATCGCCGCGATGGTGATCAGCGAATAGCGCACCACCCATAGCGTTCGCAGGTATTGGCGGGCCAGTTGCGGGATCGAATAGCCCATCAGCAGCCCGCCGACGATGGCCGCCAGGAGGATGCCGCTGCCAGTGCTGGTGAACCAGGTGAATTTGTAGATCGCTTCCTCGGTTTTTGGTGCAGGCACCACCGGTGGAACCTTCTCGACTTGCAGGTGCAAGGTGGTGAAGGTCACGGCCGGGGCGAACAGCGGATTGGCTTCGCGCAACGGTTTGCCTTGTGGGTCGAGCTTGGCCGATTGGGTGGCCGGGTCGATCGCCGGGCGAGTGTCGAACATGTTTTTGAAGCCTTGGGTGCCCCAGGCGAAAACGAAGACCGTGAGGATGATCCACGGCATCCACGCACGCATCACCGCCGGTTTTGCATCGCTGGCAAACGTGCCGCTGACTTCGGGTTTCTGCTCATGTTCGGCATCGATTTTTGAAGTATCGACACGCCCCGACAGCGCGGCGGAAGTGTGGATCGTTGCCGGTTTCCAGACTTTCAGGAACAAGGTCAGGCAGGCCATGGAGATCAGCGCGGCGATCACGTCGACCAGCATCGGCCCGTGGTAGTTGGACACCAGGAACTGCGGCACGGCAAAGCTGACACCGGCGACCATGATGGCCGGCCAGATTTCCAGCATCTTGCGCCAACCGGCAAAGGCCCAGATCAGCCAGAACGGCACCAGCACCGAGAAGAATGGCAATTGCCGGCCGACCATCATCGACAGTTCCATTTCATCCAGCCCGGTCACCTTGGCGAGGGTGATGATGGGCGTGCCCAAGGCGCCGAACGCCACGGGCGCAGTGTTGGCGATCAACGCCAGGCCGGAGGCCGCCAGGGGCGAGAAACCCAGGCCGATCAGGATTGCGCCGGTCACCGCCACCGGCGTGCCGAACCCGGCAGCGCCTTCGAAGAAAGCACCGAAACAGAAGGCAATCAGCAGCAATTGCAGGCGTCGGTCGTCGGTGATGCGCGCGAGGGAATCCTGCAACACTTTGAACGAGCCGTTCTCAGTGGTCAGCCGGTGCAGAAAGATGATGTTGAGCACGATCCAGCCAATCGGCAGCAGGCCGTTGGCGGCGCCGAATAGCGCCGCCGTGCCGGCCATGTTCGCGGGCATGCCGAAGGCGAAGATGGCGATCAACAAGGCAGAACCAAGGGCCAGCAATGCCGCCAGATGCGCCTTGATATGGAAAAACGCAAGGGATGCCAGCATCACCACAACCGGCACTGCGGCCATAATGGTTGAGAGCACCGGGTTGCCAAAGGGATCGTAGACTTGCTGCCAGACCATGTTCCACCTCTGCTTTTTATTGTTGGTAGTGCAGGCCCCGGGCGGGGTTGGTGGAATGGAGTATAGGTGGCATTGCGCCGCTGTCCTGTGAGGCTCGTGGCCGGTAAAACCGCCTGCCAGCGTCCCGCGATAATCCCGGTCGAACTTCTACTACGCTCAGAAAGAATGACGGCAAACCCTGCTATCCACGACGAGAGGGAGACAGCGATGACTGAACGCCATGAGAAGCACAAGGAAACGCTTTCCAATGGATGCAAGATCGAGGTGAGAGCCGAGATATTGGGGGACGGCTCCCTGAAAATGTTCATCGGCGTTTACCGGCCGGACGGCTCGGTGATTGAAGAGGACGAGCATCCGTCCCCGCACTTGCTGGACCTCGAAGGGGCCATGGATTGGGCCATCGACATAGCCAAAGGCATCGGTAACAAACAACACACGTTGTAAGAGCGGTGAATCACCGCTCTGGCCATCGCCCTTATTGCGCACCGAACATGGCTGTCCAGTAGATCCCGGCATCACTCTTCGGATCGACTGCGTAGGCGGCGCCCAACTCGCGATATTGCGGGTTCATCAGGTTGGCGCAATGACCGGGGCTGGCCAGCCAGCCATCGACGACCTTGCGCACGGTGTCTTGCCCGGCGGCAATGTTCTCGCCGACTTGCTGGCCGCTATAACCTTCCAGTTCGGCACGGTCGCCGGGCGTACGACCGTCGCGGTCCTTGTGGTCGAAGAAATTGTTGTTGGCCATGGACCGGGAATGCTTTTCGGCCGCTGCCGCCAAGGTCGCGTTCCAAGCCAGCGGCGAGGCCGCGGCAAACGGTTGACCGCCACACTGGCGAGGTTGGCTGCGAGCGGCGTTGAGCGTTTCCAGAAGCTTCTGGCCTTCTGCCGTGGCGTCGCCCAGGCGCGCGGTCAACAGCGGACGCGCCAGCACGATGCGCCAGTCGCGCCCCTCATGGCTGACACCGACGTCGATGAATTGCGGGTTCAGCACCACCTGGCAAAAGCTCTCCTTGATCGCTGCCATGGCGGAGGTCGCATCACGCGGTCCGGACATGCTGATCGCCTGCACGTTGACCATCGGGTACGACGCACGAGCCATCGCCTGCTGCAAATCGACGTTGCCGATGGGCGACAAAACCAGGCGCGGGTCGCTCGTCAGCGGTGGCAGTTCCGATGAAGCCTGGTTGGCACAGCGTTGCGCCTGGCTGCGGTAAACGTTGATCGATTCGACCAGTTGCGAATCCTCGGTTGCCATGGCAGTGGCGGCAAACACCAGGCCCAACGGCAACGCGGCAAGACGCAAAACGGATGACGGAACGCGCATGGAAATCCCCTTTGACTGAGTGCGCCCATAATGCGCGAACTCACCCCGTTCAAGGCAATGGCTTTTTGCAGATTGTTGATTAACCTTTGACATGATTTGGCTACTACACTGAATCGACGACTCTAAGAGTGTTTCCACCATGTCCGTTAAATGGATCGCAGCGTTACTCGCCGTGACCCTGCTCGCCGGCCAAGCCATCGCCGACGACCAGGAACAAAAAAAAGAAGTGGCTCAAGACAAGGCTCAGGTGCTTGAGCAGAAAGCGGCGGAAAAGGGCGACAACGTGCCCGTGCCCAAGTCCGAGAAGATCACCCAGTCCGAGGTTCAGGCGGTCGACCCGTCCGGCAAGGCACCGCTGGATGAGACGATTACCTGCCTGGCCCGCTCCATTTACTGGGAAGCCAAAGGCAAGGACACCGCCGACATGGAAGCGGTCGCCAATGTTGTGATGAATCGCCTCGGTCACGAAGGTTTTCCTGACACGGTGTGTGCGGTGGTCAAGCAAGGCTCCGAAACCAAGAAATGTCAGTTCTCCTGGTGGTGCGACGGGCGCCCGGACACGGCCCAGGAAGAGACCCAATATGCGCTCGCCAAGGAAATCGCGCGCAAGGCCCTGAATAAACAACTGCCGGACCGCACCGGTGGCGCCATGTATTTCCATGACCGCACGGTAAAGCCGGACTGGGCCAAGGAGTACATCAAAACGGCGGAAATCGGGATGTTCAAGTTTTACAAGCCGCATGACGGGTCGGCGAAGTAGGCACGCAGCGCCCATGCCGGGCGCTTAGAACTTCGCATAGTTCAACGCATCGACAATCGCCGAACCGCCGATGCCGGTCAGCGACAGCAACAGTGCGCGAATCAGCGGGTCCTCGGAGTAACGCGAGAACGAGCCTTTATTGAGCGTTGCGACGCGCTCGCGAATGATCTGGAATTTCTCGTAGGGGCCTGGCGCTTTCGGCGTTTGCAGCAGGTAGGCATCGATCCGTTGCAACGCGACTGTGCGGGCTTTTTCCGCAGCCCGGCGTAATGACAGCGCGGAGGCGAGCAGGATCAGCGCCGTGATTAAAAACGAAATGACCATGCTGGGCGGTGTCGGCCAGTTATCGAACACGCTGCTGCGCGCCGCCAACAGGATCAACATGACCACCGTCGGCGCATAGATCAGACGACTGACCGCCGAGGTACGGGTGGCGATCAACTGCATGTCGACCCACTCGTCGATGCAGGGATGTTTGAGCATGCCGAAAATCTTCTGGTGTTCCAGCTGCAGCGACTTGGGCCAGATCGCATGATGTGTGCTCAGGTGCCGAATGAAACGCGTCAGCAGCAGATTGGCATCCACGACCCAGAACACCAGCACCTGGAACACCAGGGTGGGGACCAGCCAGCTGAGCATCCACACGATTGAATCGCCGCGCACGGGAATGCGCTCCATGGGCCACACCACAAACAGCACGCTGGTGACCACAACGAAAACCCAGGTGGCGAGCAGGGCGCGCAGCAGTCGGGCACCGAACGATCCGCATACGCAGTGTTCACCCCAGAAGCGTGCAATGGAGATCATTTTGCGCCCGTCCTCGCAGGTGGCCTCTGCGGACTGACAGGGTTTTGACCAGTCGTCATTGGCGCTCATCAACGGGAAAAATATCAGCAGCAGGCCGTTCCCCAGTTCATTGCACCCGCGCCGCAGGTTCCAGCGTTTGCAGTGGCGTAGGAAGCGAAGAACCTGCCCACACACACCGATCCGGTAGCGGCGCATGTACTGGCGCAAATGGTAGGCGCTTTCGATTTCGGCTCTGTTGACGCGCAGGTTGCGCCAGCCCCATGCCAGCGCCGAGAGCGATATCAGTACGGCGGCCACGCGCAGCGCCACGGTCGGCCAGGCACTGATGCCTTCGAACAGGAACATCGGCTCACCCAGGCCCTCGCCGGTCAATGTGCTGCGCATTTGATACGCCAGCATCAACGCAAGGATGAACCCCACGAGGGGCACGACGATGTACCACGCCGAGGCGTCGTAAAAACCGCTGTCTGCGCTGGCCGTCGTGTCTTTGCTGTGGGCGTGTTGCCGGGAACGACGGATCAGGTTCGACGAGATGATGCCCAGCAGGATCAGCACGAATGTGAACCACAGAAACTCGGCATGCCAGAAGCGCGTGGCGATAAAGGCGCAGGCCACCGCGACCATGTACAACGTCACGGGCACGCCGCGCACCCAGGCCAGCTTGGTGTCAGGGTCGATCTTCGGCCCCGAGATCCACCGCCAGACAATAAATCCAGCCATCAGCAGCAGCGTGAACGTCAGCGGCCCGGCCCAGAAGAACGACTGAATGGCTTTGAACTGCTCGCGCACGGCCTGGGAGGCCTGCGGGTAGGGCGGGGGCGAGGGGTCTTGAAGGCAACGCAACGCCATCAAGTCGTGTGGACGCAAGTCGCTGTCCGAGCGCGAAAGCAATGTCGGCGCTTCGCAACTCACCGGGCGTATGCCGGTGACCGGGCTCGCCAAGGGAATGAAACCGCTGATGCCGACCTCGTAGATGCCGGGCGAGAGCAGCTCCGATTTTGAATAATCGAATTTCGCCCGCTTGGCGTCGAAGGATTGTGGCGCCAGCGCCGCGAGGACGGAGACGAACACCGAGCTTTGCAAGCTGTCGCGAAACGGCGGCACGTCTTGCTGCAGGGCTCGCGTCAGCGTCAGCCCGTAAGGCGCTGCCAGTATCAGGTTGCGGGTGGTTTGCGCCTGGCCCCGCTGCAGCATGCGGGCGTCGAGGTCGGTGGAAAAGTACAGTTTGTACGGCATCCGGCTCTTGAGCGCCTGCAACACCAACAGTTTGTCGTAGGCATCGACCCCCAGAATGCCGATGGCGCCGATGCCGCTTTCACCGTTGCGTCTATAGGTCGCGTCTTCGCTGGCGATGTGATCGGCCAGGCGGCGCAGATAATCCAGTTGGGAGTTGCCGTCGGCTTTTTCCAGCGGACTCAGATCAATAGCGGTGGCGTCCTTGCTTTTGCCGGCATCGGGGCTGGCCGCCTTGTCAGTGCTGGCGGCTTCCTCCGGAAGACGTCCGTCCAGACCACGCAAATAGCTGAAACGCAGAATCCAGCGATCGATCGCGGCTTTTTCCTTGTTCTCGCGCAGGCCGGCATCCGCTGCGACCTGGGCTTTGAAGCTTTCGATCAACGCGCGACTGTAGAAACTGTCCCACTCGGAAATCAATGCGATACGGTCGGCGCGCGGCCACCGGGTCCGGGCGCAATCGGACCCCACTCGCCGCAAGCTGCCTTTATTGCACTTCAAACCGGTTGCCGGATCGACATGACGCAGTTTCAGTTCCTCCAGCATCAGTTGCGTCATGGTGCCGTCGTCGCTGACGGTGCGCAGCAGTTTCATCGGTGGTTTATTCGGCGGCTCTATCGCCGGGGTCTGGATGCTTTTGGCGAGTGTCTCGTTGTCGGCAGTGGCCAGGGGGGAATAGATCTCGATGTTCGGTGTGGCGTGGGCGTTGGCTTCATCCTGGTACATGCCGCGCAAGACCGTTGAAGTGGCCGGGCCAATGACTTTCAAAATGGCATCGTCGGACCGTTGGGGACACGCTTGAGCGGTACACCTCGACTGAAGTGTGGCGTTCAGGGTCTTGTTCAATTTATCCAGGGTTTGCAGCGGGGTGGTGCCGAGTGCGTCCTGTTTCAGCCAGAACACGATCGTGCGTTTGGGCGGCAGTGGTTTGTCTTGGGGATCGGTCGGTGGATCGAAGGGATTATCGACAAACATTTCATAGGGAATGTCGGTGAAATTGGTCTCGTTGGGTGAATCCGTCGAGAGATCAGCGGGAAGTTTCAGGCACTGGATGTATTGCTCTTGATCCGGCACCCGGTGCGAGTTCTTGAAACCTGCCAGCAACGCGTAACGAATGCGCCGCCGCCGTTCGACTTCATCGGCATAGGGGCCGCCCTCGACCAGCGCCACCATCATGTCTGGAACCGTTGATTCCTCGGGCGGCAGGGCGATCAAGGGTTTGCATAAATGGCCGGCGTCGGGACTTTTGGCGTCGTTGAGCTTTTTGCGATAACGCTCCAGCGCATCAAACGGGTCCTGCCACAACCGCGCTTCGATTGGCAGTTGCGCCTGAAATTGTGCGCCGATGGGACGCGGTTCAAGGAACGGTTCGCGGGTCAGGGCGAACGTCGAGACCACCAGACTCAGGATGACCGCACTGCCAGGCAGCCAGAAGGCCAGGTTAGGGCCTGAATCCTTAGAGGTGTCCATGGCCTTTCCCTCGAATGGCCGACGGTTACAACGTTAGTTATAGACCCAATTAGCAAGTTGGTTTTTCGCCGGATGTGTAGGAGCTGTGTAGGAGCTGTGTAGGAGCTGTCGAGTGAAACGAGGCTGCGATCTTTTGATCTTTAGCAATTTCGAATCCACCGAAAAATCAAGATCAAAAGATCGCAGCCTCGTTTCACTCGACAGCTCCTACAAGGTGTTCTGAAAGGTGGGGGCTTCGATATTCAAGGCAAAATATGATTTGTGTCATCCAGGTCTCGTTGGAGCCCCATTACTTCAGTGAGAACGCTGCCATTACCGCCAATTTCGGCGGGTCGTTGCGTTCGTGAACATGGCGTTTCGACGATGGGTCCATCAAAGACGCTGAAAAAAAGGGGACTTCCACCGAGCGATGGAAGTCCCCTTTTTCCAGTTTTGCTTTTACAGTTCCTGACCCAAGAAGATCAGTGTATTGCCATGGGCTTCAGCGGCGGCGCGCTGGTTATAGCTTTCACGGTGCGAGCAGTTGAAGCCATGTTCGGCTTCCGGATACACAACAATTTCCACGTTGTCGTTGTTATCGAAACGCTCGGCGATTTTCTCCACGGCTTCCAGTGGAATGTGGCTGTCCTGTTCGCCGAAGTGCATCAGCAATGGCACCTCGATTTCATCGGCGCGGTCCAGATGGTTCTGGATGCCACCGCCGTAATAGGCCACGGCCACTTCCACCAGGCCGTTGGCGGCGGTGAGGTACGACAGCAAGCCGCCAAAGCAATAACCGATGGAGGCAATGCCGCCGTCCAGGCCTGGCTGCGCATCGAGTGCGTCGATGGCCAGTTTGATGTCGGCTTGTGCCTTGTCGATGTCGGTGGCGTTCATCAACTCGACGGCGCGTTTCCAGCCGGCTTCGTCGTAGCCCAGCTCGATGCGGTGGCCGTTGCGCCAGAACAGGTCCGGTGCGATGACCAGGTAGCCGTCGGCGGCGTATTGCTCGGCGACCGAGCGGATGTGTTCATTCACGCCGAAGATCTCCTGGATCAGCACAATCCCCGGACCTTTGCGGGTATGCGGAATGGCCAGGTAAGCGCCGAATGTGCCTTCGTCGCTGTCGATCTCGATCCATTGGGTGGTCACGCTCATGGTGGCTCCTGTTTTCGCAAGTGAAGTGGGTTGAAGCTTAATGCGGCTGTGTGGCCTTGAAGCTTGGCAGAGACTGCATGCGTTTCCACCATCCGTCGAAACCTTCCACCGCAAACACCTGTGGCGCATCCGGCGTCATCGCGATGTAGGCGCAGCCCGGCGCGAGGTAAAAGTCGCCGATACTGGGTTCAAGACCTGCAATATACGGATCGGTGCCTTTTATTTTCATCAGTTCGCGCAGCACCCGTTTCGAGTTTTCGATGCCTTTGCGGCGCGCTTCCTCATTCTGCCCGCCAATGAAGTCAGGAAAAAGATGATAGCCGAACACCTGTACCAGGTTGCCATAGCCATAGGAATCGTAAATCCCCTGGGCCATGTGCGTGCGGGCGCGGTCGTGGGCGTTATCCGGGGTGATGGACGGTCCGGGCAGGACTTCGTCCAGATAGGCGACGATCGCGCCGGTTTCGATCACCCGGAATCCGTCATGATCGATGACCGGCACCTTGCCGAAAGGGTGGCGCACCAAATGCTCTGGCAGGTGCGGCTCGCCCTTGATCACGTTGACCTGGACCTGTTCGTAGTCCGCGTCTTTTTCTGACAGCAGCATCTTCACAGTGCGCACATACGTACTGCCGTCAAAACCGTAGAGAGTGAGGCTCATGGCGATTGCTCCGTTTTTTCAGGGAGTGGGGGACGCGCCCGAGCCTCTGGTCGGTCAAATGTGAGTGCGACGCCAGACGAATCGGGCCAGCAGTGCATCCAGGCTGAGCTTGCCGGCACCCGAGAGCAACAGCGGCATAAGGGCTGCGAGGTAGATCAGCGGCAGCTTGAAGTTGCCGTGCCCCTTGTTGCTGATGGCGTAACCCTGAGCAAGCTCACTCAATGTAGACCAATCGGCCGGCCAGTGAACGGCAGCGGTCGCAACGACCGTGACGATAATCAGGATGATTGCCGACATACGGGTCCCCAGGCCGACGAGTATGGCCAGGGCACAAATCAGCTCGGCCCACATCGACAGTTCCCAGTTCAAGGTGGCCGGGACGTGATTGAACGGAAACGGAAAGGCATCCTGGATGTCGGCGAACCAGTTTTCGCCGTTCCATTTTTCCAGGCCCGATTCGAAAAATTCCCAGGCAATGAACAGCCGTAGCGTCAATGGCGCGAGCCAGCTGCCGGCCCGGTCGAGGTTCAGGTGCAGGCTTTTCACGGCCGACGAAATTGCAGAAGTCATGGGCTGGTCTCCGTTCTGTCAGGGAAGCGGGGCAACGCGTTGCCCCATGCAATGGGTTACTCGCCGGCACCGCACTTGCCTTCACCACATTTGCCTTCAGCGGGTTTTTCCGCGCTGTCGGCCTGGACCTGGCTGTAGCCGTGGGCCAGCTGTTTCATGCTGAATGCCTCGGATTCGGAGGCCGACGCCACATTGGAAAGGGCCAGGCCGCCCGCGATGATCAGGCCGAGGGTCAGGGAAGAAGTCGAGAGCTTGAACATGGTGATACTCCGCAGGATTGAGTGAGTTGAGCGCTTTGATCGGCGTGGCCGATCGACAGGCACAGTTCATCAAGCGGGTGTATCTGCGATGTGTCGCGGGTGCGGGGTTTTATGGATGGGGTGTGTCGCAGGCGGGTCTGTACACACTCCGATACATAGCCACCATCAATCCTTGTGGGAGCGGGCTTGCCCGCGATAACGGTGTGTCATTCAACGATGATGTTGACTGGCAGTCCGCAATCGCGGGCAAGCCCGCTCCCACAGGGGATGTTCGTGATTTTGCGAGAGGTGTTTAAGCAATCTGTGATCCAGCGCCAATCAGCAGCGTCTAGCCTCCGTGTCCCCGCAATCCCACGGGGCGAGACTTCGGAACCCGGCATGCAAGCGCTGTTGAACGAAATTCTTGACGCCGTCCGGCCGCTGATCGGTCAGGGCAAGGTGGCTGACTACATTCCGGCCCTAGGCACGGTCCCGGCCAATCAGTTGGGCATTGCCGTGTATGGCAACGACGGCGAGCTGTATTGCGCTGGCGATGCCGAGACGCCGTTTTCGGTACAAAGTATTTCCAAGGTGTTCAGCCTGGTGCAGGCCATCGAGCATTCGGGTGAAGCGATCTGGGAACGCCTCGGCCACGAGCCGTCCGGCCAACCGTTCAACTCGCTGGTGCAGCTGGAGTTCGAGCGCGGCCGCCCGCGCAATCCCTTCATCAATGCCGGTGCCCTGGTGATCTGCGACATCAACCAGTCACGCTTTGCCGCGCCAGCGTTGTCGATGCGCGATTTTGTCCGTCGGCTGTCCGGCAACCCGCAGGTGATGGTGGACGGCAAGGTCGCCGAATCCGAATACCAGCACCGAGCGCGTAACGCGGCGATGGCTTACCTGATGCAGTCGTTCGGTAACTTTCACAACGACGTCGAGGCGGTGTTGCGCAGCTATTTCAGCCACTGCGCGTTGCGCATGAATTGCGTCGACCTGGCCCGGGCGTTCTGCTTCCTGGCCAACGACGGGTTCTGCAAGCACAGCGGCGAACAGATTCTCAGCGCCCGCCAGACTCAGCAGGTCAACTCGATCATGGCCACCAGCGGTTTGTATGACGAGGCCGGTAACTTTGCCTATCGCGTCGGTTTGCCGGGTAAGAGCGGCGTGGGCGGGGGGATTGTCGCGGTGGTGCCGGGGCAGTTCACGGTGTGCGTCTGGTCACCGGAATTGAACGCCGCCGGTAATTCGCTGGCCGGGATGGCGGCGCTGGAGTTGTTGAGCCAGCGCATTGGCTGGTCGGTGTTCTAAGGCAATCGGGGTGGCTGGGCTAATGACGCTCCGTGGATTTTCCTATACATTTTCCAGCCGCCCTCTGCATGGTGAAACCGCTTCATGTCTCTTGCGCTCGAACGTCTAATCGCTGGCACGCCGATCCCTTTTGCCGGTAATCGTGTCACGGTCGTCAGCCCCGAACTGGCCGCGCGCTTCCAGCCCGGCGACCATTTACTGGTGGAGCAGGTCAGCGGCGAGTTGCTGCTGATCCCGGTGGTGGACCAGCAAGCGGCAGCCGTCGCGATCGAGCGCGCCGAAGCGGCGTTCACCGCGCTGTCGAGCGTCCCCGATCAGGCGATCAGCACGTTCTTCGATCTTTTTGCACAACGTTTGGAAAATCCGGACTGCTGGGCCTTGATCGAGGCCGCCAACCTGGCCGACATCGAACGCGCCAAATCCCGTGGGCGTTCCACCACACGGCTGCTGGCCGATGAGCGCATGCGCCGCGACATGATCGCCGGCCTGCTGGCCTGGCGCGATGCGCCGGCCACTCGCGGCAAGGTCATCAGTTGCGTCGAACATGACGGCTGGAAAGTCGAGCAAGTGGTGTCGCCGCTGGGCATCGTCGCGTTCGTGTTCGAAGGACGGCCGAATGTCTTCGCCGACGCGGCTGGCGTGTTGCGCACCGGTAATACCGCGGTGTTGCGCATTGGCAGCGATGCATTGGGCACCGCCCAGGCAATTGTCACTCATGCACTGAACCCGGCACTCAGCGAGGCCGGGCTGCCGGTCGGCGCGGTGTCACTGGTCGAAAGCGTCAATCATGCCGCTGGCTGGGCAATGTTTGCCGACCGTCGTTTGTCACTGGCGGTGGCCCGTGGTTCGGGGCGCGCGGTCAGCCAACTGGGCAGCATCGCCCAACAGGCCGGCACCGCCGTCAGCCTGCACGGCACCGGTGGCGCCTGGCTGATTGCCGACAAGGATGCAGACGCCGAGCGCTTCGCCGCCGTGGTGCGCAATTCCCTGGACCGCAAGGTCTGCAACACCCTGAACGTCTGCCTGATCCAGCGTGACCGCGCTTCGGAGCTGGTGCCGCTGTTCCTCGACGCGCTGCAACAGGCCGGCACCGCTCGGGGCCAAGGCTGCAAGTTGCACATCGTCGAGGGCAGCGAACAGTACTTGCCGGCTGAATGGCAAACGGCGAGCGTCCAGGTGTACCGCGCCGAAGGCTATCAGACCGAAGCCTTGGCCGAACCGTTGCCAGAGGACCAGTTGGGCCGCGAGTGGGAATGGGAAGAAACCCCGGAAGTCAGCCTGAACATCGTCGACGACCTGGACCGTGCCATCGCCTTGTTTAATCGCTACAGCCCGCAGTTCACGGTGTCGCTGATCAGTGAGGATACGGCCGCGCATGAGCGTTTCTACAATGCGGTCAACGCGCCGTTTGTCGGCAATGGCATCACCCGTTGGGTCGACGGCCAATACGCGCTGAACAAGCCGGAGTTGGGCCTTTCGAACTGGGAGAGCGGCCGTTTGTTCGCCCGCAGCGCCATTCTGTCGGGCGACGGGGTGTTCACCGTTCGCAGTCGCATGACCCAGACGGACCTGACTGTGAAACGCTGATCTCTTCCCGACCGCAGGCGCCAGGCGCACTATAATTAAGGTGTGTTTGCGTCTGCGTTTTGAGAGAGGTCCGCCATGAAACTTCATTCATTTCAGAAATACTCTCATGATCTGGAAGCGGTCGTGCACGACACCTGGATCACCAGCCGGGTGAAGTCGGCCCTGGCCTTGGCCGAACCCAGCCTGGCCATGCAGGTTCATGTCAAAACCCATGCGGGTACGGTGGCGCTGAGCGGTCGTGTCATCACCCATAAACAGTGTGAGCAAGTCGTTGCGCTGGCCCGTTCGGTGCAGGGGGTCGTCGAGATCGATGCCAGGGAATTGCTCACTCACGTGTTCACGCCAGGCAGCGTTCCAACGGCTCCCAACGCCGAGGAAACCGCTGAGCGTCGGTCGCCATCGTCCTCCAGACTGGACGACAAATGACATTCGCGATCGTGTAAAGGCAGCGCTCCCGTCAACCGGGAGCGCTGCATCGATCGTCTTTTGGCCACGTTCTGAAACCCATCAAGCCGCTTCAACTGCTTTGCCATAAACAGCGCAAGTCGTCGGGTGTTCGGCCAGCGACACAAAGGTGCGGCTACTGGCTTCCAGCGCATCGATCGAACCGGTCTCGATGTCGTAGACCCAGCCATGCAGGTTCAACTGACCTTTTTCCTGGGCCAGGCGCACGCTTGGGTGGGTCTGGATATTGGCCAGTTGAGCGATGACGTTTTCACGCACCATCGAACTTACCTTTGCCGCGTCATCGGCGTGAGGGCGCGACTCGTTGATAACCTTGGCCGACTCGGCGTGTTGCAACCATCCGCTGACGGCAGGCAGGTGATCCATGCATTTGCACTTGGCGATAGCGGTCATGGCGCCGCAATCGGAATGGCCGCAGATCACGATGTCCGTCACGCCCAGTACCGCGACGGCATATTCGACCGTGGCCGACACGCCACCTGGATGCGGGCTGTAGGAAGGCACGATATTGCCGGCGTTGCGGATCACAAACAGCTCGCCCGGTTCTTGCTGGGTCAGCAGTTCCGGCACCACGCGACTGTCGGAACAGGTGATGAACAACGTGCCGGGATGCTGGGTGGTGGCCAGGTGTTTGAACAGATCGGTGCGTTGCGGAAAAGCTTCGTTCTGGAACTTCAAAAAACCTTCGATGAGCGCTTTCATGGTGATGTCCTCATAAGTGATAAACAGTGGCTACTCAGTTCGAGCAACCGGTGCCGAATTCGCTGTATTGCAGAATGTGAGTTGCGCCTTTGGAGTCGAGATAAGTCATCTCCATCGGAACCACGCCGCAGACATCGGCAACCGGGGTGATTGCCACGACCTGGGCAATGTCCAGGTGCATGTCATATTGGTAAGCGACGGCGGCGTCCTGGGCGTGAACCTGGGCAGAGATGCCCGCCAGCAACGAAACAACCAACAGAATTTTTTTCATGGGGCCTCCTCCAGACGAATGTGGTGAGCGCAGAAGCGTGTTTGGTGTATCGGGTCTGGCCCGCACCGGAGTGCGGGCCGGTTTCAATTTAGAAAGGACGCAGAGGCAGGAACTTGCCGTCCAGGGTAATCACGGCGCGGGAACCGCCTTCTGGATCTTCGACTTTCTTCATGTCGAGCTTGAAGTTGATCGCGCTGATGATGCCGTCGCCAAATTGTTCATGGACCAGGGCTTTGAGCGTGGTGCCGTAGATCTGGATCATTTCGTAGAAACGGTAGATGGTCGGGTCGGTCGGAACACCGGAAAGGCTGCCGCGCAATGGAATGATCTGCAGGCGGGCCACGGTGTCGGCGTCCAGGTCCAGTTTCTCGCCGATGACTTTGGCGGCGGATTCGGGCAGTGGATGCTGGCCGAGCAGGGCGGCGGTGACGTAGGCCAGACCAAGGCCGGTGCCGTCGGTCAGGTCCTGCCAGGACAGATTTTTACGCGCCTTGGCATCGAGAATCGATGTGGTCAGGGCCAGACTTGGGTCGTTGTAAGCGTGGGACTGTTGCATGGTGATTCTCCTATCGGGGTTGTGTTGCTTGGGTGTGAAGCAATCTTCTGCCGATTGATCCATAGCGTCCAAGACCGATATACAATGCTGCGCATAAGTCCTTCCTATAGATGGTGAGCCCCATGCTGCTGCGACATCTGCGTTATTTGCTGGCGGTTGCCGACCACGGCGGTTTCACCCGCGCCGCCGAGGCGCTGCACGTTTCACAGCCGACTCTGTCCCAGCAGATCCGCCAGCTGGAAGAAACCCTCGGCGTGATCCTGTTCGACCGAACTTCGCGCACGGTCAAGCCGACCGATGCCGGGGCGGCCTACATAGAGTGTGCGCGTCGGGTATTGGTCGAGCTGGAAGCCGGGAAACGTGCGTTGCATGACGTGAAGGACTTGTCCCGCGGCAGCTTGCGCCTGGCCATGACGCCGACGTTCATGGCGTACCTGGTGGGGCCGTTGGTGCGCGATTACGTGGCGCAATTTCCGAACATTCACCTGGAGATTTTCGAGCTATCGATGGACGACATCGAGGCCGGGCTGCTCGATGACTCACTGGACGTTGCCATCGCGTTTACCCAGGTCAGAAATGCCGACATCGAATCCATCCCGGCATTTACCGAGACGTTGGGCGTGATGGTGGGGCGCGATCATCCGTTGTATGAAAGTCAGGTCGCGCTGTCCGCTGAACAGGTGGCGCAACTGGACTTCGCGCTGCTGGCGCCTGACTTCGTCACCCGTACCCGCATCAATGAGTATTTTGCCCAGGAGCAGATCACGCCGAAGGTGGTTATCGAAGTCAACTCGGTGAACACCTTGCTGGAAGTCATTCGGCACACGGCCATTGCCACAATTCTCCCGGAGCCCATTGCCACCCAGGATCGGGCATTGCGCAAAATCCCGTTGCGGGGAGAGGCGCCCACCCGGGGGGCGGCGCTGCTGCGGCGTAAAAACAACTATCACAGCGCAGCGTCGGTGGCGTTTATGAATCTAGTGTTGAGCTCGGAGGCTCGTTAGTCGACAGGATCAATCTTCCAGTGTTGGGCACACACCATTCGAGCCCTTGCCGGCGGCTGTCACCTTGACCGTTTCGTCATCAATCACTTCAATCGAAACTGTGATGCCCGAACCCTTGGCTTCGAAGTGGTTATCATCGATGGATTTGGTCTCGGCTTCCTTGCCGGCGATTGTGACCGGGCCTCCGGAATCCGCATGCACCGCTATTTTTCCGGGGCAGTCGGCATCGAACAAAGGCAGGCTGGAAATATCGGCATGGGCTGTATTGGCGATTGCCAGCAACAGCAAAACTGTCAGGGTATTTCTCATCGCAAGTCTCCAAGGGCACAACAGCGAATAAGATTAACCATAGCTGTATTTGCTGCGCACGAGACAAACAAAAAAAGGCCCCGCTCGAATAGTCGAGCGGGGCCTTTTTATTGATGAGACACGGGATAAACCCTGGAGGGGATATCAGTAGAACCGGTCAATCACCCGAACTTCATTCTGATTCTGCAGCGAGGCCCATGCCTGTTTCAGCGTTTGCAGAACGTTACCGATGAAGTCCCTGTCGGCTGCGGCTTTCTTGCCGACATAGCCCTGGCCGCGACGGTACATCTTCAGTCGGGCGAGCAGGTTCTGGTTGTTCTGGTCGAACTCCGCTTCGTGAGCGTGAGGCGACAGGCAGTCGATATGAACCTGGCCCGATTTGCTGATCCACAGAATGTGGCTGTCGTGGCTGTCTTTTTGCGCAGCGAAGATACGAGCCAGTTCATCGATAGTAGGTTGATTGTTCAGATTCATAATATGCCCCTTGACCATTTGGTGATCTTTCAAAGTTGATTCGCTAATACAGGTAGCCCATCGGTTAGTTGATCCCTGGCACCGAAACCAGGACGTCAGCGGTCGGCCGTCAAATCGACGGGGTTGCGCGTCTGTTGCATGTAGTCGTGTTGAATAACTGCTACGCGTTAGCGTCACAACGAGGAGAAGCAGCGAAAACCTGGAGGCCACTGCCGACTTTTGAGGATCGGCCACAAGCTTCATGAGGATTGATCGCCAGCGCTTCTCGTCCTTGTACTGGACGTTCGGGCCAGGTCAGCTTCTTCAATCTGCCTTGTGGGCAGCGTGTATCCGGGAAAAACAGCTCGGCGGTCAGACGAGCTTGCTCAAACATGTTGCTGTACTCCCGATCGGGGAGATGTCTGCATCATGCAAGGGCAAATCGAAGGCGTCAACAGTTATGTAGTGATTATTTTTGGTCACTACATATTGTCGGACAAAGCGGTTTGGAATTAAAAAATGGCATGCGAGGCAGGGCTGTCAGGCCGATGGCGGCAATCGCTGGAAGCGGTAGAAGGTGCAGGGATAACCGTCTACTGGCTGCTGGTGCAGGGTGAAGTCAGTGTCGGCGAGTTCTGGCATCACCTTGGCCCAGAACAGCCGAGCTGGCTGGTTCGCGTCGATGTGGAAAATCTGCCATTGACCGGGGAACCGGCTCAAGAGGGTGGAAACGACAAACTTCGCGACACCTTGGCCACGAAAGCGTCGACTGACAAAGAGATAGCCGATGTTGTATTCGGCACCGTCGATAGGGGTGTTGTCGTCCATGGTCACGAACCCGGCCAGTTCTGCGTCCACCGTGATCAGAAACGGCCGGGTCGCGGGTTTACGCCAGTAATCCCATGAGGGCAGAAAGTTGAAAAAACCGTGGTCACCGAATTTCAACGGCAGCCATTCGCTCAAGTCGTACAAGTAGAACTGCATCAGGTTTTCGATGGTTTCCAGTTCATCGCGGTGGGCGGCGTGCAACTCAATCGAAGGCATGTGAGGTCGCTCCTGATCGCTGGGCCATCCGTGGCCCTTTCGGGATCACTCAGTGGGGCGCGAAGTCGTACTTCCCACCTTTTTTCAATGCGGCGATGTAAGCAGGGCGGGCCTGGAATCGTTCAATCCACGCCGTTACATGAGGGAAGTCGCTGAGTTTGCCCTGGGCTCTGGCGATCTCGCCGATGAAACTCATCTGGATATCGGCAGCGCTGAACTCATCGCCAAGCAGGTACGGGGACTGGCTCAGTGCGGTGTCGAGGTAGCCGAGGTAGTTGGCCACTTCCGAGTTGATACGCGGATGCAACGGTGCACCGGCTTCACCCAGGCGCCCGACGTACAGGTTCAGCATCAGCGGCAGCATGGCCGAGCCTTCGGCAAAGTGCAGCCACTGGATGTATTCATCGTAGGCGGCGGTGGATGGATCGGGTTGCAGGCGTCCCTGGCCATGACGGCGAATCAGGTAGTCGATGATCGCGGCGGACTCGATCACTTTTTGCGCGCCGTCTTCAACGACTGGCGACTTGCCGAGGGCGTTGACCGCTTTCAGTTCTGGTGGTGCCAGGTTGGTCTTGGGGTCACGTTGGTAGGTTTTCAGCTCATAAGGGATGGCCAGTTCTTCCAGCAACCAGAGAATCCGTTGGGAGCGGGAGTTGTTCAGGTGGTGCACGATAATCATAAATATTTTTCCTTCGGCAGCTATCGAGTGAAACGAGGCTGCGATGTCTTGTCAGAAATGGGCGGTCGAGAGCTTGAAGAACACTAGACCATCACAGTCCATTCGAAGTGCCCTCAAGCTTTACTGGCCGGTTTTGCCGCGCGCTTGGTACCCGTCGACGGCTTTCGCTTGGTGGGCTTGCGTTTGTTTTTCCACGGTGTGGCGCCACGACCGGCCGGGCTTGCCGGCCCGCTGATGGTCAGGCTCAGGCCAGCGCAACGAGCGACCTGCTTGCTCATCCACGCCGCTTGCTTGGTGACGAACTCTTCCAGGCTCATCTCGCCACTTTGCACCATGTCCAGCGCCTGCTCCCAGATGGCCGTGGTCCCGGGGTCGGCAATCGCGCGCGGCACCGCATCGATCAGGCTGAAGGCGGCCGGGGTGGCGGCCAGGGCCTTGCCGTTCTTGATCAGGTAACCGCGATCCAGCAGACCCTGGATGATCGAGGCGCGTGTCGCCTCGGTGCCGATGCCGGTGGTGTCCTTGAGCTTTTGTTTTAGCAGCGGGTCCTCCACCAGTTTCGCGACATTCTTCATCGCCTTGATCAGGTCGCCTTCGGTAAACGGCTTGGGCGGTTGCGTCCAGAGGTCTTTGAGCTTGACCTCGGCGACGGCGCAATCAAGCCCTTCGGCCAATGCCGGCAGCGGTTGCGGCGCTGGTGCCTCGCGGCCTTTCGCCGGGGCCAGTGCTTCGGGTAGGGCTCGTTTCCAGCCGGGTTCGACGATTTGCTTGCCGACGGCGCGCAAGGCTTCGCCGGCGCAGTTGAAGTCGGCCTGGGTGCGGTCGTATTCATGGTTGGGCAGGAACTGCGCCAGATAGCGCGCGCGGATCAGCGTGTAGACCGCGCGTTGCTTGCCCACCAGCCGATCGAGGTTCCTGGCGGCGGCGGTCGGGATGATGCCGTGGTGCGCGGTGACCTTGGCATCGTTCCAGGCCCGCGAGCGACGCTGGGGTTCCAGGTAGTCGTTCAAGGCGTTCAGCGACGGGTCGGCCTGCCGTAGCGCGGCGAGTATGCCCGGTGCTTCGCTGTGCTGGCTCAGGGGCAGGAAACCGCAATCGCTGCGCGGGTAGGTGATGACCTTGTGGGTTTCATAGAGCGCCTGGGCGATGTCGAGGGTTTCCTGGGCGCCGAGCCCGAGTTTCTTCGAGCAGACTTCCTGCAGGGTGCCCAGATCGAACGGCAACGGTGCGACCTCACGCATTCGTTCAGTGCGCAACTTGATCACCCGGGCACTCGTGGCGCTGCGCAGTGCGTCGGCTGCTTGCTGGGCCAGCGCCTGATTCAGGCAGCGATCCTGATCGTCACAGGCGTCGGATGCCGCACGCCATTGCGCGGAGAACGCGGTGCCATCGTGCAGCAGCTGCACGTCAATGCCCCAGTAGGCGACCGGCACGAAATCGGCAATGCTGCGGTCGCGATCCACCACCAGGCGCAAGGTCGGCGTCTGCACCCGACCCACCGGCAATACGCCCTGATAACCGGACTGGCGCCCCAGTAGCGTGAACAACCGACTCATGTTCATGCCGATCAGCCAATCGGCCCGGGACCGTCCGAGCGCCGAATGATAAAGGCTGAAGGTCTCTTCACCCGGTTTGAGCGCCGCCAGCGCCTTGCGGATCGATGCATCGTCCAGCGCCGACAGCCACAGGCGGCGGATCGGCCCACGATAACGGCAATGCTCCACCAGCTCCCGGGCAATCATTTCGCCCTCACGGTCGGCGTCGGTGGCAATCACCAGCTCATCGGCCTCGCCGAGCAGGCGCTTGACCGCCTTGAACTGGCTGGCCGTGCGCGGCTTGACGGTCATCTTCCATTTGTCGGGGATAATCGGCAGGTCCGCCAGCACCCAGCGCTTGTACTTCGCGTCGTAGGCATCCGGCGGGGCGGTTTCCAGTAGATGGCCGATGCACCAGGTGACCGTGACGTCCGTTCCCAGCCAGCAACCGTCGCCACGGCGCTTGGCGCCGAGCACGGCCGCGATGTCTTTGGCCTGGGAAGGTTTCTCACAGAGGTACAGCCGCATAACCACCATCGTTCATCAAGTTGGCAAGAGGCGCACAGAATGGCCGGTGGCGAGCGATGGAGCAATCTTTATCTGTATGGATGTACAGGCAAAGCTGTTGCGTCAGGTTGCGGCAGCGCAAACGGCCCGTTCGGCTGTGAGATATTCATTGCCGCGAAAATTGCGTTATACCTGATAAACCCGGGTCTAAGGTTTTGGCGGCGCTGCGCGCCCCACAGGTCCATCACCGTCATGAGGAATGCATTCCATGAAAAGCACTGGCCCCAGTCCTGTCATCACCATCGCGGAACAGCCGGGCACCCTGTTGGTGAAGTTTCACGGTATTCAAGTCGCCGCCTCGACACGTGCGCTTGTGATGCTCGAAGCCAATTATCCTCCCGTGTACTACGTTCCATGGGAGGACATCGCCGAACAATATTTCGCGCGAACCGACCACACGACCTATTGCCCCTACAAGGGCGACGCCACTTACTACAGCTTGCAAATCCCGGGGCATGAGGGCGCGAACGCGGTGTGGCGCTATGAAAACCCCAAAGTATCGGTAGAGCAGATTGGCGGATACGTGGCGTTCTATCCCGATCAAGTCACGTTTGAAGTTCTGAAAAATATCGAATGATGGATTTCCAGACAAACATGCTTCCGCTCTTCACCACTCATCAGGTCGAGCGTTAGCTCGCCTTCCGCTTTTGATCTTGATGCACACGCCCCCTCGAGAGGCCGAGTGGAGGTTCTGCGCAGTGGGCAACCCGGCATGGATGCCGGGTTAGCCGCCCCCGGCCATGGATGGCCGATGGCGGCGGGCCCACGGAGCAGGACCGGAGCGAGGGCATGCCGAGCCTTAGCGAGGCACCGAACGTCAGGGGCAAAAGCGCTTGGTTACTTGGCGCTCTTCCAAGTGACCCGCTGTAAAAGCGGAACCAATAGCAGCCATCACCCAAAAAACGGATATACACCCAAAGCGTACCCGCTCACCGAACACCAGCCCCCACCAACGTCGACTCATCAATCTGACCAATCGAAGTCACCCCGGTCAACGTCATCGCCACACGCATTTCCCTGGCAAAAATATCCAACATGTTTTCCACCCCACGCTGGCCATCAGCCGCCAACGCATAAGCCATCGACCGACCAAGCAATACACCTTTCGCACCCAGCGCCAACATCCGCACCACATCGAGCCCGGAGCGGATCCCCGAATCGACCAGCACCGTCAGGTCATTCCCCACCGCTTGCATGATCGGCGGCAATGCCTTCGCAGTAGAAAGCACCCCATCGAGCTGCCGCCCACCGTGGTTCGACACCACAATCCCGTCCGCGCCGAAGCTCACCGCGTCCCGGGCATCCTGAGGGTCGAGGATGCCCTTGATGATCATCGGGCCTTTCCAGAACTCACGAATCCACTCCAGATCGCTCCAGCTGATCGACGGGTCGAAATTGTTGGCCAGCCAACCCATGTAGTCTTCGAGGGTGACGGCTTTGCCCAGGTACTTCGAGATATTGCCCAGATCATGCGGGCGCCCCATGAGGCCGACGTTGAACGCCCAGTCGGGACGAGTCATGGCCTGCAACATCCGCCGCGATGACGCAAAAGGCCCGGACATCCCCGAATGCGCATCCCGGTAGCGAGCGCCGGGCGTGGGCATGTCGACGGTAAATACCAGATTCTTCACCCCGGCCGCCTTCGCCCGCTCCAGCGCGTTTTTCATGAAGCCCCGGTCCTTCAACACATACAGCTGAAACCAGATGGACTGCTGACTCTGCGCCGCGACTTCCTCGATCGAACACACCGATACGGTCGACAGGCACAGCGGGATGCCTTTGTTTTGCGCCGCTTTGACGGCCTGCACTTCACCTCGACGGGCGAACATGCCCGTCAGGCCGACCGGGGCCAGGATGATGGGCATTGAAAGCGGCTGATCGAAGAGGGTGGTGCCCAGGCTCAGGGTTTCGACGTTTTTCAGAATTCGCTGACGCAGGCTGATGCCAGTCAGGTCGGCGCTGTTAGCCCGCAAGGTATGCTCGGCGTAAGCGCCGCCATCAATGTAATCGAACAAAAAACGCGGAAGTTTGCGGCGTGCGGCCTCACGGTAATCCGATGCGGATGAAATGATCATGGGGTGCTGATGCCTCGTTCTGGTCAGTGGCGGGGCTGCGAAGTGCGTTGCTTCAGGTTAACGAAAACGCCCCGCGTGTGCGGGGCGTTTTTTCTGCGGGGTCGGTCAGTTTTTATCGAGGTCGACGTTTTTCGTCTCACGCAGACAGATCATCCCCACCACCAGGCTCACCGCAGTGATCACCACCGGGTACCACAGCCCGTAGAAGATATCGCCGGTGTACACCACCAGGGCGAACGACACCGTCGGCAGGAACCCGCCGAACCAGCCATTGCCGATGTGGTAGGGAAGGGACATCGAGGTGTAGCGGATGCGCGTCGGAAACAGTTCGACCATCAGCGCCGCCAGCGGGCCGTAGCACATCGCGGAGATGATGATCAGCGCGACGATCAGCGCCACGATCATCGGTTTGTTGACCAACTGGGTATCGGCTTGTGACGGATACCCGCCCAGGGCCACTGCACCGCGCAGCGCCGCTTCATCGTAGCCATCGATTTTCACATCGCCGACGCTCACCTGCACGGCGCTGCCGGCCGGGGCCGCTTCGCTGGTGTAAGGCAGGCCCTGTTTCACCAGGAAGGTTTTGACCTTGTCGCAGGGGCTGTCAAATTTCGCCTTGCCCACCGGATCGAACTGGAAGGTGCAGGTGGCCGGGTCCGCCAGCACGGTGATCGGTGCCTGGCGGCTGGCCTGGTCGATGGCCGGGTTGGCGTAGTGAGCGATGGATTTGAAAATCGGGAAGTACAGCGCAGTGGCCAGCAGCAGGCCGATCATCAGCACCGGTTTGCGCCCGACCTTGTCCGACAGCCAGCCAAAGAAGATGAAGAATGGCGCGCCGATGATCACGCTGACGATCAGCAGGCTGTTGGCCAGGGCCGGGTCCATTTTCAGGAATTGGGTGAGGAAGAACAGTACGTAGAATTGCGCGGCATAGAAGGTCACCGCTTGCCCGGCGTTGATGCTGAACAGGGCGATCAGCACGACTTTGAGGTTTTCCCACTTGCCGAAGGAGTCGCGCAGCGGCGACTTGCAGAGCTTGCCTTCCTCTTTCATTTTCACGAAGGCCGGCGATTCGTGCAGGCTCAGGCGAATCCAGGTCGAGATGCCCAGCAGAATGATCGAAAACAGAAACGGAATCCGCCAGCCCCAGACTTCGAACTGGTCACCGGTGAAATAGCGGCAACCGAGCACCACCAGCAGTGACAGCAACAGGCCGAGGGTGGCCGTGGATTGAATCCAGCTGGTGTGAAAACCGCGTTTGCCGATTGGCGCGTGTTCGGCGACATACGTGGCAGCGCCGCCATATTCACCGCCCAGGGCCAAGCCCTGAAGCATGCGCAACAACACCAGGATGATCGGCGCGGCAATGCCGATGCTGGCGTAGGTCGGCAGCAGCCCGACGCAGAAGGTCGCCAGGCCCATGAGGACGATGGTCGCGAGGAACGTGTATTTACGCCCGATCATGTCCCCCAGTCGTCCGAACACCAACGCGCCGAAGGGCCTGACGATGAAGCCTGCGGCGAACGCCATCAGTGCAAAGATGAACGCGGTGGTGTCGTTGACCCCGGCAAAAAACTGCTTGCTGATCACCGCCGCGAGGGCGCCATAGAGGAAAAAGTCGTACCACTCGAAAACCGTCCCGAGTGACGAGGCGAAGATGACTTTGCGGGTGTCGGGGCTGGTGTCGACGCTAAGCGTGGCGTCCAGCGGCTGAACATGTTCTGACATATCGGTATCCCTCACAGTGATTGTTTTTGTTGTTCCACTGGTGTTGCGTATTCCTTGCAGCGGGGCAGTTCTACGTCCGTAAATCTGATGCGATCCCTTGTGGGAGCGGGCTTGCCCGCGATGGCGGAGTGTCAGTGCACATCAATGTTGAAGATCCACCGCTTTCGCGGGCAAGCCCGCTCCAACAGATTCGGTGTGTACAGCAGGGTTGAGGATCAGCTGTGCGGCCTTTTCGGCAATCATCAGCGTAGGCGAACAGGTGTTACCCGAGGTGATGCGCGGCATGATCGAGGCATCGGCGATGCGCAGGCCGGGAATCCCGTGAACCCGCAGCTCGGCGTCGACCACCGCGTCCACGTCGTTGCCCATGCGGCAGGTGCCCACCGGATGGAAAATCGTCGTGCCAATCCGCGCTGCGGCTTCGTGCAATTGTTCTTCGGTCTGCAAACTGGCGCCGGGCAGGTATTCCACCGGTTTGAACGCCTGCAAGGCAGGGGCTGCGACGATACGCCGGGTCAGGCGAATCGCGTCGGCGGCGACCCGCAAGTCTTCCGGATGGCTCAGGTAATTGGGTTGGATCAGTGGTGCTTCCTGCGCATTGGCTGAGCGAATCTCCACCCGGCCACGGCTTTGCGGCCGTAGATCGCAGACCGATGCGGTGAACGCGGGGAAGGCATGCAACGGCTCGCCGAAACGTTCCAGCGACAGCGGCTGCACGTGGTATTCGAGATTGGCCGAGGTTTGCTCCGGCCCGGATCGGGCAAACGCACCGAGCTGACTCGGCGCCATCGACAGCGGGCCGCTGCGGTCATACAGGTAACGCAGGCCCATGCCCATCTTGCCCCACACACTGCCGGCGATCTGGTTCAGGGTGCGCGCATTTTCCAGTTTGTAGATCAGCCGCAGTTGCAGGTGATCCTGCAGATTGCCGCCGACGCCGGGCAGCTCATGGGCCACGCCGATCCCGAGTTTTTCCAGGAGTGGGCGAGGGCCGATCCCGGAGCGTTGCAGAATACTCGGCGAGCCAACGGAGCCAGCGCACAGGACGATTTCCTTGCGTGCCTTGAAGGTCTTCGCCTGACCCTGGCAGCGCGCGCTGACCGCCGATGCCCGGCCGTTCTCCAGCAGCACGCGATCAACGTCGACGTCGGTCAATACGGTGAGGTTTGGGCGGTTGCGCACCGGTTTGAGAAACGCCTTGGCCGCGTTCCAGCGAATCCCGGCCTTTTGATTGACCTGGAAATAACCGCAACCTTCGTTATCGCCCTGGTTGAAGTCATCGATGCTGGCGATACCGCTTTGCTCGGCGGCACTGCGAAACGCGTCCAGAATCGGCCACGACAACCGCTGACGCTCGATCCGCCATTCCCCGGCAGCGCCGTGAAACTGCGAGTCGCCGGCAAAATGGTTTTCGCTTTTCTTGAACAGCGGCAGGACGTCGTTCCAGCTCCAGCCCGGATTGCCGTCGGCAGCCCAGCTGTCATAGTCGCCTGCCTGGCCGCGCATGTAGATCATGCCGTTGATCGAGGAGCAGCCGCCCAGCACTTTGCCGCGCGGGTAACTCAAGGCCCGACCTTGCAGGCCCGGTTGCGCTTCGGTCTTGAAGCACCAGTCGGTGCGCGGGTTGCCGATGCAGAACAGGTAACCCACAGGGATGTGAATCCACGCATAGTTATCGCGGCCACCGGCTTCGAGCAGCAACACCCGGTGTTGCGGGTTGGCCGACAGTCGATTGGCCAGCAAACAACCGGCCGGCCCGGCGCCAACCACGATGTAGTCGAATTCATCAAGGGAAGTCTGCATCCCTGACCTCGTATTGTTGTTCTTGTTGTCAGTCATCCTAGTTGTTAGCTTTCGTCAAAAGAATGTTAGTTTTTGCGCAGCCGCTGTGCGTTTTTAAACAGCGCCTCCAACAGCGTAGACCCAAGGACGACACATGTTCGACTGGAATGACCTGCGGTTTTTTCTCGAATTGCAACGCAGCGGGCGTTTGCTCACCGCTGCCCGCCGCTTGAACACCACTCATGCCACCGTGGCCCGGCACATCGAAGCCATCGAAAAGAGCCTCGGCACGGCGTTGTTCGTCCAGCATGCCCAAGGCTATGAGCTGACCCCGGCAGGCGAAGCGTTGCTCAAACATGCTGAAGCCATGGAAAACGTCGCGTTGCTGGCGCAGGAGGAAATCACCCAGTCCACCGCACCGCTGGGCAAGATCCGCGTTGGCGTGACGGAAGGGCTGGGAATCATGTTTCTCGCCAGCCGCATGAACGGGCTGTTCGAACGTTATCCAGGGCTGGAAGTGGAACTGGTGGCGGTGCCGCGCTTTGTCAGCATCCTCAACCGCGAAGCCGAGATCAGCATCCACCTCGAACGCCCGGCCGCCGACATGCTGGTCACGCGCAAACTCACCGACTATCGACTGGCGCTGTATGCCAGCCAGGCCTACCTCGACCAGGCACCCCCGCTGAACAGCCGAGAAGACCTGGGTCGCCACGCCTGGATCGGCTATGTCGACGATTTGCTGTTCAGCCAGGAACTGATGTTCCTCAACAGCTTTTGCCGCAATCCGCGCGTGGTGTTTCACAGCACCAGCGTCATCGCCCAGCAACAGGCAGCGCGCTCGGGACTGGGGATCGCGGTGTTGCCCTGCTATATGGCCAGTGCCGATCCGCAGCTGGTGCCGCTGCTGCCGGATGAAAACATCCTGCGCAGCTACTGGATAAGCACCCGACGCGAGCTGCACAAATCGGTCAGGCTGCGGGTGCTGTGGGATTACGTGGTGGCGTTGTGTGAGGCGGAGCAGGCGCTGTTATTGGGATAGCTCCCGGGGCTCTGATCCGTATTTTCCATCGTTATCTGCATCTGTCATGCATAAGGCCTGCGGCTCACAATGACGCCACGGTCCGCAGTCGCGCAGCCACTGCACCGTAAACTCATTATGTAGGAGGCCCTATGGGCAAGATGGCGATTTTCCTCGGTGGATTTCTGGTGTTAACCATTTTGATTGGTGCCCTGGCCACAATTTCTCCCGTGTAGTCCCTTCGTCCACACGGGGAGGCGTTTGAACAAGGTCCCTTCAAACATCTTCCCACCAGCGCCGCGCCTGCAAATGCGGTTGCGATTTGTTTCATTGCGATTATATGTGTGGATCCTGCAGGAGCCGGATGCTGACGAGGTGCCTTTGGCCTGGGCACTCGCTGGCAGCCAGCTCCAACAGGGGGAGTGGGCTCGCGGGTATCAGTCGACGACATGCATCAACTGTTGCACCCCCTCCCACGCTTCAGCGCGCATGCGTTCCAGATCCAGTCCCGGAATCACCCCGTCGTCGACCACCAGTCGCCCGCCGATCATGCTGTAGCGCACGGCAATCGGCTCTCCCGCGACTACAGGTGCAATCGCGACATCATGGAAGCCGAAGAACCGTGGATGATCGAGACCATAGATCACCAGGTCCGCCGCCTGGCCAATTTCCAGCGTTCCGACCGAGCCTAGTCCCAACACCTGCGCGCCGCCGGCCGCGCCCCAATGAATCACCTCTTCGGCGGTGGTGGCTGAAGCCCCTTGTTCAGCCCGATGAATCAACCATGCCGTGTGCGCCTCACCGACCATACTCCCGGACTCGTTCGACGCTACGCCATCGACCCCAAGCGATATCGGCACCCCGGCCTCCTGCATTTGTGGCACCGGCGCGATGCCGCTGCCCAACCGTGCGTTGCTCACCGGGCAATGTGAAATGCCGGTGCCGGTTTGCGCGAGCATGCGGATTTCCGCCGGTTGCAAATGCACCGCGTGGGCGAACCAGACATCCGGGCCGAGCCATTCATGCTCGGCGACGAACTCCACCGGCAGGCAGTTGTATTTTTCGCGGCAGAAATTGACGTAGTTTTGCGTTTCCGAGAGGTGCGTGTGCAAGCGCAAACCGAGACCACGGGCGGTGTGGGCAAGCTCTCGCAGCAAGGTCGGCGGCAGGGAGAAGGTCGGTGTCGTCGGCGCGACCACCACGCGACGCATCGCATCCGGGGTGTCTTGGTGATACAGCGATTTGAGCCGTTCGATGTCGCCGACCATCTGATCAAGCGTCTCCGGTTGCAGCGCCGTTTTGGAGAATCCCGGATGAGCGCTGGCGGATTCCAGTGCGCCGCCGCGACACAGTACAAAGCGCATGCCGAACGTCTCTGCGGTGTCGAACAGCAGGTCGCCGGTCTCGGTGGTGCCGTTGGCGTGATACAGGTAATGGTGATCGGCGCAGGTCGTCACCCCCGACAACAGCAGCTCGGCCATGCCCAGGCGTGCGGCGATCTGCGCCAGTTGTGGGGTAAAACGGTTGAGGCGCGGGTAAGGCACGCTGGCCAGCCAGCCTTGCAAGTCTTGATTCATGCCTTCGGGCACGGCTTTAAGCAGGTTTTGAAACAGGTGGTGATGGGTATTGATCCAGCCTGGGTAGACGACCGAGTCGCGGGCATCAATCACTCGTTCGCCGGGGCGCGCCACCAGGCCCGCGGCCATTTCAGCGATACGGCCGTTGACGATGCGGATGTCTACGTTACCGGCCCGGGCTCGCGGACCGCGCACACCGGTCATCACCGCCGCCGGGTTTTTGATCAGGATGTCTTGAAGTTGAGTCATGTGCTTCTCCAGTCAGAGGCTGTGGGGGGCGGGCTTGGTGGCGGTGCTGTCGGCAACGCTGACGCCGTTGAGCGCCGCGTTGAGCAGCACCGACACCAGGCAGGCAATCACCACGCTGCTGTGCAGGAACGGCTGCGACCACTCGGGCATTTGTTTGAACAGGGCGGGCGCCAGCACCGGCACCAGGGCGGCGGCGATGGTGAAACCGACGATCAATACGTTGAAGCGGTTGTGCTCGTAATCGACTTTGGCCAGGGTTTGAATGCCCGCGGCGGCGACCACGCCAAACATGGCAATCCCGGCACCGCCGAGGGCCGCCGTCGGCATCGACGCGATAATCGCCCCGGCCTTGGGCACCAACGCCACGCAACACATCAATAAACCGCTGATCGCCACCACCCAGCGACTGCGCACGCCGGTCAAAATCACCAACCCGACGTTCTCCATGAAGGCAATGAACGGAAACGCGGCGAACATCCCGGCGATGGTGCTCGCCAGGCCATTGGCGCGCAGGCCGTTGATCACCTGTTTTTCTTCCACCGGTTTGTCGACGATGTCGCCGATGGCCACGAACAGCCCCATGGACTCGACCATCTGCACGATCATCACCACGATGATGGTGGCAATCGGGATCAGGCTGAAGGTCGGCAGGCCGAAGTAGAACGGGTAGGGCACGGTGAACCAGGGTGATTGCTGCACGCTGTGAAAACTGCCCATGCCCAACCCGTAAGCCAGTCCCGCGCCCACCAGCATCCCGATCAGCACCGCCATGTTGCGCAACATCGGCCCGCCGTAGCGGTTGATCAGCAGGATGGTCGTGAGCACCACGGCGGCGACGGCCAGGTAGGCCGGCGCCCCGAAGTCACTGGCGTTGCGCCCACCCCCGACCCACTCATAGGCAATCGGGAACAGCTGCAAACCAATCACGGTGACAATGCAGCCGGTGACCACGGGCGGAAAGTAGCGGCGCAATCGGCCCACGAACGGCGCGACAAGCATCGTAAAGATCCCCGCGCCGATCACGGCCCCGCAGACCCCGGCGAACCCCACCTGGGGGTTGGTGCCGATGGCGATGACCGGGCCGACACTGCTGAATGCCACGCCTTGCAAGATCGGCAATCGCACGCCGAATTTCCAGAAGCCGACGGTTTGCAAAAGCGTGGCAATGCCCGAGCAAAACAGGGTGGTGCTGATCAGCACCACGGTGTCGGCCTGGGACATTTTCAGCGCGCTTGCGACAATCAACGGCACGGCAATGGCGCCGATGTACGAGACGGCCATGTGTTGCAGGCCGAGGGTGAGCATTTGGCGGACCGGCAGAATCTGGTCGACCGGGTGGACGGTGGAAGGGGTTTTTGATGGGGATGTGGCTGACGACATGGGGAAACACCTCTAGCTGTTGTTATTCGGTACAGAGGGGTATTCGTTCTGCGTGCCCGGAGCCGCCATCCACCGGCTCCGATGCCGTTCTTTCAGCTTGCCAGGCAGGCGGCAAAGCCTTGGTTCAGCGCTGCGCGGTCCAGGTCGCGGCCGATGAACACAATCTTGCTGGAGCGCGGTTCCGTACCCCATGCAGTGGAGGCGCGGAACTCGACCAGGCTGTGGACGCCCTGTAGCACGTAGCGCTGATCCTGATCCGCGACGGCCAGCACACCTTTCATGCGGTAAAGGTTGTCGGCCTGCTCAGTGCGCAACCCGCTGATCCACTGGTGGAAAGCGAGCAGATTCACCGCGCCGTCCACGGCGATCCCGACTGACGTCACGCTCGGGTCGTGCTCATGATCCAGATCGGGGTGATGTTCGTCGGCGTGGTGATCGTGTTCAGCGCCGATTTCCATCAGTTTCTGCGTTGACTCGAACGCACCGATGCCGAGGATCTTCGTCAGGTCGATCTGCGCGTAGCTGGACGTCACCAGCTGCGCCGTGGCGTTCAACCCGCGAATCTTGCCTCGCAGCGCGGCTACATCGTCCTCGCTGACCAGATCGACCTTGTTGATCACGATGCGGTCGGCGCAGACGATCTGATCCACCGCCTGGTTGTCCGCGCCATCGAGGTGCAAATCCTCCAGATGCTGGGCGATGTGCTTGGCATCGACCATGGTCACGATGGCGTCCAGTTCCACTTCATCGGCGATCGGGTCGTTGATAAAGAAGCTCTGTGCTACCGGGTACGGATCGGCCAGGCCGCTGGTTTCGATCAGGATGTGATCGAGTCTTACCGGGCGAGCCACCAGTTCGCGGACGATGCGCACCAGGTCTTCGCGGACTTCGGCGGTGCAGCACACGCAACCGTTGACCATCTCGTAGATTTCTTCGGTCTCGGAACTGAGCACCAGGTCACCGTCGATGCCGACTTCGCCGAATTCGTTTTCGATCACGGCAATCTTGCGCCCGTGGTTTTCCTTGAGGATGTAGTTGAGGAGGGTGGTTTTGCCGGCGCCGAGGAAACCGGTGAGGATGGTCACCGGGATTTTGCGGTTCGGGGTCGGGGCGTTGAATGGAAGGTTCATGTAGAGCTCCTTGATGACTGATCGATTGGCCGGGTGATGTTTTTTTGTGGGGAGCGGGCTTGCTCGCGAAGCGGTAGATCAGCCGACACCCCTGCGAACTGCTTTGGCTTCATCGCTCGCGCCGGGTTTCGGGGCTTCACCCCAGCGCAGCGCGGTTCCGGCGTCGAGGCCGAACAGGTCGAGGACACGGCCGAGGCTGTGATCGACCATTTGCGAAAGGTTTTGCGGACGGGCGTAGAACGCCGGCACCGGTGGGGCGATGATCCCGCCCATCTCGGTGACAGCGGTCATGTTGCGCAGGTGGGCGAGGGTCAGCGGCGTTTCCCGGGCCATCAGCACCAAGGTGCGGCGTTCCTTCAAGGTGACGTCGGCAGCGCGGCCGATCAGCCCTGAGGAGGTGCCGGTGGCGATCTCCGCCAAAGTACGCATCGAGCAGGGCGCGACCACCATGCCCAGGCAGCGGAACGATCCGCTGGCGATCCCGGCGGCCACGTCGTCGGCGCGGTGGTAGTGGCTGGCCAACGCGCTGACGTCGGCCAGCTTGTAGTCGGTTTCATGGGCCATGGTCAGCAGCGCGGCACGGCTGATGATCAAGTGGCTTTCGATGTTCAGTTCAGCCAGCAACTCCAGCAGTCGTACGCCGTAGATGAACCCTGACGCGCCGCTGATGCCGACGACCATCCGCTGGCGGTTCATGATGGATACTTCTTCAGCAGCGTCAGTGCGCGCTCGACCACGTGCTGATCCAGTTGCGCCTTGATCCCGTCGAAGCCCGATCCGCGCGTGGCGTCCAGCCCCATGCGCGAGGTGGTGCCGTTGACCGAGGACGAAGGGTCCAGCGGACTGCCGGGTAGACCGTCGATGACGAAAATATCCTGATGGGGTTGAAAGTGCGTGGCCAGCGCCCAGAGCACATGGCTGTCGTCGCTGATGTCGATGTCGCTGTCCACCGCGATCACGGTTTTGAGGTAGGGGTCCCAGCCGAGCAAGGCGAGCATGATCTGCCGCGCCTCGCCGTCACGGCTCTGATCCAGCGCCACATAGCAATGAAAATGCGTGCCGGAATTGGGGTAATGCACGGCGGTGACAGCAGGGAAGCGAGCCTTGAGTTTTTCGCTCATCTCCGCTTCCCGTGGCAGCCGCGCCAGGGTCAGGTGTTCGGCGTAGCGCCCGCCGACCACGTCCACCAGCCAGGCGTCCTTGCGCCGCATCAGCGTGTCGACCCGCAGCACGTTATTGGTTGAGCGGTCTGAGGAATAGCCGCTGAACTCACCGAACGGACCTTCTTCGGCATAGGCCGCGGGGTCGATGGCGCCTTCGAGGACAAACTCGGCAAATGCCGGCACGCCGATACCGTAAAGCGGGGTCTTGACCAGTTCCAGCGGGGCACCGAACAGGCCGCCGGCCACCGCGCGCTCATCACTGCCGAAAGGCAAGCGTGCAGCGGCGGCAAGCATGAACAACGGATGGGCGCCAACCACCATGGCCACGCGCAATTCTTCGCCGCGCTCGCGGGCGGTTTGCAGCATGCGCCACAAGTGGCCACGCGAATGCAGGCTGGTGGCGAGGGTCTGCCGGGCATGGCGCATCGAGCGGTGGTAGCTCATGTTGGCGATGCCGGTGACCGGGTCTTCGGCGATGATGATCGCGTTGGTGATGTACGGGCCACGGTCGCTGTCGAAGTGCTTGAGCATCGGCAACAGCGCCAGGTCCACGGCTTCGCCTTCGAAGATTTCGTCCAGCACCGGTCCGGTTTCAACGTAGCGCGGGGCGATCGGGCTGTTGGCGCGAGCCTGAAAGGTTTCGTGCAACTGCGCCGGAGCAACCCCGAAAATCCGCGCGATGCGGGTCCGGGAGGCGAACAGGTTGGTCGCGACCGGCACACCCAGATGGCCGACGTTTTCGCAGATCAGCAGCGGGTCGCGGCCTTGTGAGGCGAGGGCATCGACCAGGGCGGTGACGTCCTGGTCGGCGGACAGTTTTTCGTGAATGGTCAGCACATCGTCCGGGTATTGGCGGCGATAGGCGTCGATGAAGTCGTGGAAATCCTGGGTATCGCCGAGCGTGCAGAGGGTCATGGTTTCACCTCGTAAAAAAGCAGGCGCGCAGGGGATCGGCGACGTTCGATCGACAAGCCGTTGGCCTGCCGGTCGATCGAACGCCGGTTCATCTGAACGCCTGAAAGGTCGCTGTGCGCTTGTTTAAAAAGCCTAGAGGTAGGTCGTGGTCAGACGAATGTCCGCTTCGACCAGGTCCTTGGGTGGCGGTGTCGGTTCGATGCCGCACAACCGGGCGATGTTGTTGCCCAGGTAGTCCTCAAGGTGATCCTCATCGATCCCCAGGCCTTGTGGCGCTGGCGAACACAAGACTTCGAGCTCACGAAGCCACATGCCCGGTTCGTTCGGCGGCGAATCGGTGCCGAAGACGATCTTGTTGCGTGGCAGTTCCTTGGCGAATTCGACGATCCGCGACTGGAAGCACCAACCGGATTCGCAGTACACGTTCGGCGTGTCCATGGCCATCCAGAACGCTTCGAAGGAGTAGTTGCCGCCGGTCTGGATGCCGAAGTGACCGATGATGAAATTGACCATCGGGAACTCGCGGATGATCGGGTAGAACATGGTCGGGATGGTGTACGGCCCGTCGCCCGTGTGGATCAGCACCACGATGTTGTATTTGGCGCAGACTTTCATCGCCGGCCGCAGCCAGTCCAGTGCCCGGTCCGGACGATAGCCGTGCATGTTGGCGTGCAGCTTGAGCATCTTGAAGCCGTATTCCTTGATGTGGAATTCCAGCTCTGCCGCACCGTTTTCCGGTCCCCAGCGTGGGTTGAAGTTGAAGTTGCCGATGAAGCGATCCGGGTATTTCACGCACAGTTCGGCGACGTAGGACATGTAGTCGCGGACGCCTTCGCGGCCCCGGCGGTTGCCGTCGCGATAGCCGGTGTTGCCCGGTGGCGGCTGGATGAAGCCCATGTCGATGCGCCGTGGTTTGCCATTGATCATGTACGGGCCGTCCATCAGCTTGAGCATGCGCTCGCCGGTGAACGGTTCGCCGGTGTGGCGCCAGGCCTCATCGACCAGGTTGGTGGGGTGCAGATGGGTATCGATAATCATCGGTTCAACTCCTGGCCAGCTGGGTGGTGACAGGGCGCTTCAACTGCGCCTCGGCTTCGGACACGGAACGTGGCGGCGGCGTCGGTTCGAGGCCGATCATCCGTGCGGTGTTGTTGCCCAGGTACTCTTCGAGAGTGTCCTCGTCCAGGTTCAGGCCTTGCGGCGGCTCATGGCAGAGCACTTCCAGCAGGCGCAGCCACATGCCCGGTTCGTTGGGAGGGGTGTCGGTGCCGAAGAGGATTTTGTGGGTCGGCAAGACCTTGGCGAACTCGACGATCCGCGATTGCAGGCACCAGCCCGATTCGCAGTAGACGTTGGGCAACTCCATCGCCCATTGCATGGGTTCGAAGACATAGACGCCGCCCGTCTGCACCCCGAAGTGCGCCATGATGAAATCGACGTTGGGGAATTCCTTGATCATCGGCACCCACTCCGACGGGATGCTGTAGGGGCCGTCGCCGGTGTGCAGCTTGACCGGGATGCCCAGCTCGGCGCATTTCTCGAAGGCCGGACGGACCCAGTCCAGCGCCCGGTCCGGGCGATAGGCGTGCATGTTGGCCTGCATCTGGACCATCTTGAAACCGTGTTCCTTGACGTAGCGCTCGATCGCCTCGACACCGTTTTCCACGCCGCAGCGCGGGTTGTAGACGAAGCAGCCGATGAAGCGATCCGGGTAGGTCTGCACCATCTTCAGTGTGTAAGCCATGTAGGCATCGATGGATTCGCGCCCGGTGAGGTCGCCGTCGGTCCAGGTGTAAATGGTGTTGCCTTGTGGCGGCTGGATGAAGGCTTTGTCGATGCGGCGAGGTTTGCCGTTGACCATGTACGGGCCATCCATCATCTCCAGCAGACGCTCGCCGGTGAACGGGTCACCGTCATGCCTCCAGGCGAGGTCCACCAGATCGGTGGGATAGCAACTGATATCGATGATCATTGAAGTCGATCTCCTGATAGCGGGGAAGGGAACCTTGCGGTTCGCAGCAGCCACGTCCCGGGCAATCGGCCATTTCTATGCGCATTGCTGCGCATTCCCTCGCCTGGTCGCATCCGGCTCGGGACGCTGTCTGCTTGGGGAGGAGTATTGGAAGGGGGGATCGGGTTCGTACAATATTAATTGGGCGAGGGGTTGATACGTGTTCGATATCGGGCGGTTTTTTTGTGATGGGGATGTGGCCCTTTTTGCGAGCGGGCTCGCTCCCCACAGGCGATCTGTTGAGGGAGCGAGCCCGCTCGATGGCGTCAGCTCAGCGTCTGCCGAGCCAGAGTCTTGATCACCTCAACCACCGGCGCCACTCGCTCGGCTTGTCCCGGCGGCCACACCGCGTACAGGTTGTAATGCGCTGCAATCATCGTGTCGTTCAATGCCACCAAACGTCCCGAGCGCAATGCATCAGCGGCCAGCAAGCCGCGCACCAGGCCCGCGCCAACCCCGGCCTCGGCGGCGGCGATCAGGTTCGCCGCGTTATCAAAAATCACACGCGCGGCCGGCTCGCTCGGCGCCATTTCAGAGGCCTCCAGCCAGGGGATCCACGAACGGCGCGTATACCCCAACAACGGCAATTCCAACACTTGTGCAGGAGTCATGGGCACCTGTAAACCGTGTCGTTCCAGCAACGCGGGCGAAGCCACCGCGCGGACGCTGTCGCCACAAATCTGTGTCATCTCGCAGTCTTCCCAATCGCCATAGCCGTAGCGCAACGCCAGGTCGACCCGCTCGAACGAGCTGCGATCCGAGCGCGGCATCGACAGCAGGACCACTTCATGGTCGGGCAGCAAATCAAGCAGTTGCGGTAGCCGCGGGTTGAGCCAGCTCTGCGCCAGTTCACTGTCGACATCCAGGGTCAGCCGTTGCGCGACGCTGCGGTTTTTCACCGAGGACAGCGCCCGGTCGATCTGCGCGAGGCCGTCGGACAGCACGCTGGCAAACAATTGACCGGCATCGGTCAGGTTGCTGCCGCCGCCTTCGCGAACGAACAGCGGCTGGCCAATGAAGTCTTCCAGGCTGCGGATCTGCTGGCTGATAGCGCTGTGGGTCAAGTCGAGTCTGCGCGCGGCGCTGGAGAAACTTCCGCTGCGAGCAGCCTGGATGAAGGCATTCATGGACTGCACCGACGGGTATCGCTTGTACATGCTGTTAGTCCTACTTACACAGGATGGCAGAAATCGTCGCTGGCCCGTTTTTGTGCAGGCTTCCAATAATCGGCGACCAGGCCCGCACAAAGACGGGCCGCTCTCTTGGAGCCTGACAATGATCGAATTCACGGTAAACGGCGAACGACACGAGCTGGTAGAGCCATCGCCCTCCATGCCCTTGTTATGGGTGTTGCGAGATCACTTGAAACTCACCGGCACCAAGTTCGGATGCGGCATGGGCCTGTGCGGTGCCTGCACCGTGCACCTGGACGGTGTCGCGGTACGTTCCTGCCAACTGCCGGTTGCTGCCGTGGCGGGGCACCGCATCACCACCATCGAAGGCTTGTCGCCCACCGAACAGCATCCGCTGCAATTGGCCTGGGTTGCCGAAGATGTGCCGCAATGCGGTTACTGTCAATCCGGTCAGATCATGTCCGCCGCCGCGCTGCTCAACACCGGGGCGGCGGTCACCGATGAATCGATCCGCAATGCCATGTCCGGCAACCTGTGCCGCTGCGGCATTTACGGGCGAATCAACAAAGCCATCAAGCGCGCGGCCGCTGCGCCGAAGGAGGCGTGATGCCTTTTATCGACGACATTGACGTTGAACTGCCGCGGCGTATTTTCCTCAAGCAAGCGATTACGCTCGCTTCAGGCCTGGCAGTTGCGCTGTATCTGCCCTCGGGCCTCACCGCGACCGAGCCCAAGGCGCCAATGACTGCCGGTGAATTCGAACCGAATGCCTGGGTTCGGGTGCTGCCCGACGGCACGGTGAAACTGGTGGTGCACAAGCACGATTCCGGCACTGGCACCCACACCGCGCTGGCCGCGTGCGTGGCCGAGGAACTGGACGTCAACCCGATGACCGTGCAGGTGATCTCTCCGGAAAATCCATTCTTCGAGGCCTACATCCACCCGGTCTGGAAGGTTTACTCCACCGGCGGCAGCACCAGCGTGTCGCTGGAATACGACCGGTTGCGCATGGCCGGCGCCACGGCCCGCGTGCTGTTGATGACGGCGGCCGCGCAGCAGTGGAACGTCAGCCTCGACAGTTGCACGACCGAAGACGGTCGAGTGCTGCATGCCGCCAGTCGACGCAGCCTCGGTTACGGTGAACTGGCGGGGCTTGCCGCGCAGTTGTCGGCACCGGCCAACGTCACACTGAAGGACCCGACGCAGTTCAGGTACATCGGTAAGTTGCGGCATAAACGGGATGCGGCGGCGAAGGTGTGCGGACGCTTCAAATACAGCATCGATGTCGTCTTGCCGCAGATGCTGGTGGCGGTGATTCAGCGCACACCCGTGATTGGCGCGACCGTGTTGAAAGTAGATTCCAGCGCCGCGTTGCAGGTGCCGGGCGTACGCAAGGTGATCACGATTCCCGGCCGGCCCGATGTCCTCGGCGGCAACCAGGCAGGCGTCGCCGTCCTGGCCGATAACTACTGGGCCGCGCATCAAGGCCGCGAGTTACTGAACGTGCAATGGAGCGACTCGCCACTCGCCGGGTTCGACAGTGATCAGCTGGCAACGGCGCAAGCAGCGGCGATCAACGACAAGGCTGCGCAGCGGGTGTCTGCGATGGCAGCCGGGGATGTCGCCGCGCAATGGCCGATAGCCGCGAAGCTGCTCGAAGCCGACTATCGCATGCCGTACAAGGTGCAAAATCCATTGGAACCGGTGTGCATCACCGCGCAGGTGGCGGACAACGCCATCACGTATTGGGGCGGTGTGCAGGTGCCGTCGTCGGCGCTGGAGGCCGCCCAAACGGTGTGCAAGATCGCCAAGGATAAGGTCACCATCAATGAGATGGTGTCCGGCGGCAGTTTCGGCGCACGGGAGGCCAAATACTGGCTGTTCGAAGTGGCGTACCTGGCGCAACAGGCCAAGGTGCCGGTCAAGTTGATGAATAGCCGTGAAGACGAAATGCGTGCGTTGTTCATGCACCCGGCCACGTTGCATCGGGCCAAAGGCGCTTTGGACGCACAGGGCCAATTGACCGCGTTGCAACTCAACGCGGTGTCGCCCGCGTCGCCGGAGCAGTGGGAGCCGGGCTATTTCGAGCGCCCGGACCATATGGATTACAGCACCACCGAAGCCATCACCGCGTGGGATTTCGCCTATCGCCCGGCGAATCTGGACCTGGCCTGGGTCAAGCACGAAAGCAACGTGCCCAGCGGCTGGTATCGTTCGGTGAGCTTCATTCCCAACGTGTTCGCCGTGGAAAGCTTCATGGATGAACTGGCCCACGGTGCCGGGCAGGATCCGTTGGCCTTTCGCCTGGCCAATATGCACGATCGCCCTCGGCACGTTGCGGTGCTCAAAAGCGCCGCCGAACGCGCCGGGTGGGGCCAGCCATTACCGCAAGACAGCGCATTGGGCATTGCCACCAATCAGGGTTACACCAGCTTCATCGCAGTGGTCGCCAGGCTGTCGAAAAAAGACGGTGTGATCAAGGTCGATAAGCTCACCTGCGTAGTCGATTGCGGCCTCGCCGTATCGCCGGGCGGTGTCGAAGAGCAGATCTACGGCGGCTTGATGTGGGGCCTGGGTCACGCGCTGTTCGACCGCATGGACATCAAGCAGGGCAGGGTGGTGCAGAGCAACTTCCATGACTATCGGGTGACGCGCATGTCCGACATGCCAGCGGTGGACATCCTGGTGCTGGACGGTGAGCCAAGCAAACCCGGTGGCGTCGGTGAACTGGGCAGCCCATCAGTGGCCCCGGCCATCGCCAATGCGCTGTTCAGCCTGACCGGAGTGCGCCAGCGCTCGACGCCACTGACCTTGGGGTAATCCGGCATGGACCTGCGATTGCTGCGGTATTTCATGGCCCTTGCCGAAGAGTTGCACTTTGGCCGGGCTGCCACGCGCCTGCACATCTGCCAGCCGCCGTTGAGCCAGCAGATTCGTCTGCTGGAAGAAGAGCTGGGTACGCCGCTGTTCGAACGCAGTCATCACCGGGTCGAGCTGACAGCGGCCGGACACATGCTCAAGGAACAGGCACCACTGGTGTTCGAACAACTGAACCGCGCGCTGGACCTGACTCGTCAGACCGGTCGGGGTCAGTTGGGTGAGCTGGAAATCGGCATGATCAGTTCGGTGATGGTGGGCGTGCTGCCACGGGCCCTGCACCTGTTTCGCGAGCGTTATCCTCAGGTGTCGTGGCGTCTGCATGAAATGACGCCGGCGGCGCAGGTCATGGCGTTGAAGGAAAAACGCATCGACGCCTGTGTGTTTCGGGTCGGCTATGACGATCCGCAATTACGCAATGAACTGCTGATCTACGAACCGATTCGCGTGGTCATGCCCGTTGATCATCCCTTGGCCCGACGCGAAAACCTGGCGCCAGCGGATCTGGCACAAGAGCCTTTTGTAGCGCTGGAACTCAAGCAGTCGCGGTTTGCCGATTTTCTCTTTCAGTGCTGCATCAAGGCCGGATTCACCCCGCAAATCCGCCAGCAGGTGATCGAGGTTCAAACCTTGCTCAGCCTGGTGCGGGCCGGTTTCGGCGTGGCGTTATTGCCAGCCTCCATCGAGCAGATGGCGCCGGCCGGGCTGGTATTCCGCCGCCTGACGCCAGCATTGCCGGAAGTGCCGTTGTATGCCACTTACCGCGCCGACGATGACTCGCCGGTGCTCAAGCTGTTTCTCGATACGTTGCGAGAGTTGATCGTTCAAGAGCGTGTTGGCCCGAGCATGGACGGCATCGATGCCCATTCCGTTTCCTGATCCAAGGCCAAAAGAAGATAGAAAGTCCCTCCCTCTGACCTCGGACGCCCTTAAAATGTACGCTGATGTACATTCTATGTACGTCGTGGAAGCTGCCGCGTACAGTGGACTGATATTTTTCGATAAAGGGGGATGTCTGGCATGTCGCAGACTGGAAAAACGCGAATCAAGGCGCAGGATGCGGGCTGGCGTGGCTCCGTCAACGGCTGGCTGGACGCGGCTTACGATGCGCTGAAGGAGTCCGGCGTAGATGCCGTGCGGGTAATGCCTTTGGCCAAGCGGCTGAATTTGTCTCGTACCAGTTTTTATTGGTTCTATGAAGACCGGGAGCAGTTGCTTGCAGCGCTGCTGGCCAGATGGCGGGACAAGAACACTGGCGGCTTGATCAGCCAGTGCGAGAGTTATTCGGAGAGTATTTCGGAAGCGATCCTCAACGTTTTCGAATGCTGGCTGAACCCTGAACTGTTCGACTCGCAGTTTGAATTTGCCGTGCGCAGCTGGGCGCTGCAATCCAATGAGGTGGCCGCTGAAATCGCGGTCGCGGATGAGGCGCGGATCAACGCCCTGGCAGGAATGTTCCGGCGGTTCGGTTATGAGGCAGAAGCTGCCGACGCCCGAGCCAGGACGATCTATCTCACGCAGATCGGCTACATCTCGATGAAAACCAGCGAGGATATCGTTGTGCGTTTCCGGCGAATCCCCCAGTACGTCACGGTGTTTACCGGCAAGGCGCCGAAGCGGCGCGAGCTCGACCGTTTTTTTGGAAAGTTCGGCTACGCGGAAAAAGAGCCCGGTGTTTTCGTGTCGTTGGTCGACACCTTTGAGGAGTCGACTCCCGATGCACAATAGAACCCTGGGCATTATCGGTGGCACCGGCTGGCTGGGCCGTGCGATTGCCGAGGCGCTGCTCGATAGCGGCTTCATCAGTCCTGATCGCCTATTGGTCTCCAACCGCTCTGGCACCCACACCTTCGAACCGCCGGTGCGGCTCCTGGCGGACAATCAGCAGCTGGTGGCGCTGAGTGACGTGGTGGTCCTGTCGATCCGGCCGGAGCAATTTCGCGAACTGCAGATCAACGCCAAAGGCAAATTAGTGATTTCCCTGATGGCTGGCGTCCCGGCGGCGACCATTCACGCTGCTACGGGAGCCGACGCATTGATACGGGCCATGCCCAATGCCGCGGTGGAAATCAGGCAATCCTTCACGCCCTGGTACAGCGCTGACAGTCTGAGCGAACAGGACCGGGCGCTGGTGCAAGGGTTGTTCGAGTGTGTGGGCACGGCGGATGAAGTCCCGAAAGAGGACTGTATCGATTACCTCAGTGCGCTCTCCGGCACCGGGCCTGCCTTGGCCGCCATGTTGCACCAAGCGCTGGTGAGCCAGGCAGTCGCGGCCGGTATTCCTCCGGCGATCGCTCAACACGCCGCACAGGGCGTGGTGGTGGGGGGCGGTCAATTACTTGCCCGCCACGATCCTCGGGAAATGATTAAAGCGTTGATGGCTTACCGTGGCGTGACGGCGGCCGTGTTGCAGTCGATGGCTGATCAGGGCATTGACGCCATGGTCGGACGGGCGGTGCAACAAGGCGCAGAAGTGGCACGGCGGGGTTTGTAGGCGTGGGCCTCCTTCCTGCCAGGGAAGGAGGCCCACGGGTTAAATGTCTTTCACCAGGCGCAAGGCGTCGTAGATCGCCGCGTGAGTATTACGCGCGGACACCGCGTCACCAATCCTGAACAACTGGAAACGCCCCTGAGGGTTAGTGACGATGTTCTGTGCCTTGCCCGCGATGAGGTCGTGCTGTTCGACGGCGCCTTCATTGCTCGAATGAGGACGAAGGTCGAAATACAGATCGTCCAGGGGAATCGTGCCGTGGTTGACCACGACCTGATCGACGACGCGCTGCTTGTGGACCTTGCCGTAATCGCTGCCGAAAGTCGCAACGAGCTTGCCATCGCGTTTTTCAACCGCTTCGACCCGGTAGGTGACGGTGAAGGTGACGTTCAGGTCCTGCAGGCTGCGCATGTAGGGCACCAGGTTCATGGCCATCACTTCAGGCGCAAACGAACGGTCAGGGGTGACGATCTCCACGGTTGCACCGCTTTGCGCGATGACCTCGGCGGCTTGCAGGGCAGCATGGTCGCCAGCATCGTCAAAGATCAAGACGTTGCGCCCCGGCTTGATGTCGCCGGAAATGATGTCCCAGGTCGAAACCACTAATTCATTGCCCTGCGACAGCACCTCCGTATGCGGCAGGCCGCCAGTGGCAACAATCACCACGTCCGGTTCATGGGCCAGCACCGTGTCGGCCTCGGCCCAAGTGTTGAAGTGGAACTTGACGCCCAGTCGCTCGCACTGGCTCATCCGCCAGTCGATGATGCCGATCATTTCGCGGCGCCGCTCGTTCAATGCCGTCAGGCGGATCTGTCCGCCGGGACGGTCCGCTGCCTCCAGTACGGTGACGTCGTGGCCACGCTCGCCGGCTACGCGCGCCGCCTCCAATCCGCCAGGACCACTGCCGATGACCAGCACCTTGCGCTTCACCGTTGCTTTTGGAATGTCATGGGGCATGGTGGTTTCCCGGCCGGTTGCCGGGTTGTGGATGCAATAAGCGGCGCCACCCTGATAGATGCGATCCAGGCAGTAATTGGCGCCCACGCATGGGCGGATGTCTTCTTCGCGTTTCTCGATGATCTTGCGCACGATGTGCGGATCGGTCATGTGCGCGCGGGTCATGCCGACCATGTCCACCTTGCCTGAGGCGATGGCATAGCGCGCCGTGGCGACGTCGGGAATCTTCGCGGCGTGGAAGGTCGGAAAGCCTGTGGCGGAGCGAATCTCACCAGCGAAGTCCAGGTGCGGCGAGTTGCGCATTCCCTGGATCGGAATGACATCGGTCAGGCCTGCATCGGTGTCGATGTGGCCCCGCACCACGTTGAGGAAGTCGACCAGCCCGCTGTCCTTGAGCATGTGGGAAACCTGCATGCCCTCACTGGCGTTGAAGCCACCCGGCAGTGTTTCGTCACCGGTGTAGCGAACACCGAGCAAGAAGTCCTCGCCGACACGTTGGCGAATGCCCCTGAGGATGTCGAAGGTAAAGCGCATGCGGTTTTCCAGTGAGCCGCCGTACGGGCCTTCGAGGTCGTTGGTCAGCGGCGACCAGAACTGATCCATCAGATGTCCGTAAGCCTGCAGCTCCAGACCATCCAGACCCGCCGCCTTCATGCGTTCGGCCGCGTCCACGTAGTCCTTGATGATCCGCTCGATGTCCCAATCCTCCATCTTTTTCGGGAAGGAGCGATGGGACGCCTCGCGACGGTGTGAGGGTGACACCACGGGGAGCCAGTCGGCTTTGTCCCAACGTGTACGGCGGCCCAGGTGGGTCAGTTGGATCATCACCGCGGCACCGTGTTCATGGCATTCGTCGGTCAGGTCCTTCATCCATTTGACGACTTCGTCCTTGTAGGCGAGCACGTTGTTGAACACCGGAGGACTGTCCCGGGACACGGCTGCGGAGCCGGCGGTCATGGTCAAGGCCACGCCGGCCTTGGCGCGTTCGACGTGGTACGCGCGATACAACGCTTGCGGCATGCCATCGACCGGGTAGGCCGGTTCGTGCGCGGTGGTCATGATCCGGTTTTTCAGGGTCAGGTGCTTGATCTTGTACGGTTGCAGCAAGGGATCGCTGGACATCGTGGTGAGCTCCGTCGTGGGCTTCATCAGGCTTGGGCGACTTGAAATTAGGATAACTGTACACCTGTGTCAATCATCAATGACACAGGTGTACATTTTTCTTGCGTGGGGCAAAACTCGTCGATAAGATCAGGCTCGAAAGGGTGCAGAGACCCCGCCGTCAAATCGTGCCGATAGAAGATGGGCAAAGGATTGCGTGCCCGGATTGAAAGCAGCGAAGACTGCACTGTTCACGACCGTAAGGCCGTTCAAACGAAGACAACCTGCCTATCCCACATCAATAGGAAGACGCCTGATGAACGCTCATTCGCCGTATCGAAAAACAGTCTGTGCCTGTCTGTTAGGTTTTGCGTTGGGGAGCAGCGCTGCGCTGACGCAGGCCGCTGAACCCGAGCCCGTACGCATTGGCTGGGTCAATTGGTCTGACACCGAAATCACCGTCAAGCTCGCCAGCACCGCGTTGCAGGAGCATCTCAAGCAACCGGTCAAACTGGTGATGGCCGACATTGGCATTCAGTTTCAAGCCCTGGCCAACGGCAATATCGACCTGATCCCGATGGTCTGGCTACCGAGCACCCACAAGGCGTTTTACGACAAGTACAAGGACAGGCTCGAAGACCTCGGCGTGCTATACGAAGGGCGGATCGGCATGGCAGTTCCCACCTCGATACCCGTCAGTGAAGTGTCGAGCGTCGAGGATTTGAACAAGCCGCAGGTCAGGGAAAAACTCGACGGCAAGATCCTCACCTCTGAAGTCGGCAATGGCCAATACAAGCTCACGGTAAAGGCCATCGATGAATACAAGCTCGACGGCTACAAGCTGGTGGCCTCTTCGGAATCCGGCATGCTCAATGAACTGGATCGCAACCTGAAACGAGGCAAATGGTCGTTGGTCAACGCCTGGAGTCCTCACTGGATGTTCTCCAAGTATCCACTGCGCTATCTGGATGATCCCAAGCAGATCTTTGGCGGCGCCGAGCAGATCCACGCCATGGCACGCAAAGGGTTTAGCCAGCAATATCCAGAGGTCGCCTATTTCTTCGCCCACTACTCGATTCCCCAGGCTGACCTCGAAGCGCTGATGATGCAGGCTCGCCAGACCTCCTCTGACCAGGCCGTGGCCGCTTACTACGCGGCCAACAAGCCGCGTTTCGAAGCGATGTTCGAGCAAGGCGGGCAGCAAGTCAGCAGTCGGCAGCCTTGATGGCCGTATTCAGCCATTCAGGTTTCGCTACCTGTTGATCATCCCCCGTGCAGGCTTGAGAGCCGGGCGCCGACTCTCAGCCTGTCTGCTCGACGCAACCGCAGAATCAGCGCATGAACATCGCCGATGTTCGCCCTGAATACTCCTGCATCGCATCCTCCAACGCACCCTGAAAATACGCCTTCGATGCCCGGTCACAGAGGATGTGAAAACTCGCCTGTTGCGCCGTGCCGGAGTTGATGATGATCACATTGATGCGTGCCGCCGACGTCTGGGCCACTGCGCCCGGGACGAAAGCTTGCGGACTCAGATCAACCCCGCAGAGCTTGGCCAGCACCTCGCTCAGGTAGTCCCCCGTCATCTGGAAGCAGGCATGACTGTCCTGGCGCGGCAGCAAGTAGTTGGCCTGATGATCGAGTTCCCAACGTGCTTCTTCATCGGCTATTCGCTGGCCCTGATCCTCGGGGTTGCCCAGCAGCAGGTATTCGGTTTGCGAAAGCCGCGCCACGTGGCTGCCATCGGCTTGAATCACGGCGCGATTTGGCGCGTCCGGTAAAACGAAGGCGCGTCCCCGCAGGTAGTCGGCAGTGTGAGCGCCGCGAAAACCGACCCGTGGCAAGTCGGTCAAATCCGTCAGGCAGCAGCCGGTCATCGGCGCTGGCGTTTGGCGCACCTTGCTGTGTTGTTCTCTCAGGCTGGTCATGGCTCAAAGCTCCTGGCGTTGGTTGTCGGGATCGAAGAAAGGCAGCGGCACCACTTCGGCATGCACCACCTTTGCGCCTTCGACGCGGATCGGAATCCGTTGCCCCGGTGTGCTCTGGTCGATGCCGGCGTAGGCCAGGCCGATGATTTTGCCAAGGGTGGCGGAGTACTCGCACGACGTGACGTTGCCGCTGATGTCCGGGCCGTTGAGCACCAGGTGTCCTTCCAGCGGTTGCTCACTGCCCTTGGGCAAGGTGAAGCCCACCAGTTTGCGTTTCAGTGGCTGTGCTTCAAGGATGTCCACCGAGCGCCGGCCGACGAAGAACGGCTTGTTGCGACTCACCGCCCAGCCCATGTCGATTTCCGCCGGGTGGGTCATGCCATCGGTGTCCTGGCTGATGATCACATGGCCTTTTTCCAGGCGCAGCAAGCGCTGGGTTTCGACGCCGAAGGGACGGATGTCGTGGGCCTTGCCGGCCTCGATCAGTGCATCCCAGAGCTTGAGGCCGTGGCGCGCCGGCACGTGGATTTCGTAGCCCAGTTCGCCGACAAAACCCACCCGCAGCAAACGGGCCTTGATCCCCGCGACCGTTCCCTGGCGGACACCCAGGTAGGGGAACGCCTCTGCGCTGAGGTCGAGATCACTGCAGACTTTTTCCAGCACTTTGCGTGAGTCGGGACCGGCGACGTTGACCGCGCAAATGGCTGCGGTGACGTTGGCGACGTCCACGTCCAGACGCCATTGTGCATTCCACTTGAGCATTTGCTGATAGATCCGGTCGACGCCGCTGGTAGTGGCGGTGACGTAGAAATGGTTCTCGGCAAAGCGTGCGCACACCCCGTCATCGATAACCACGCCATGCTCGTTGGTCATCAAGGCATAGCGGGAACGGCCGATCGGTTGCTTGAGAAAGGCGAAGGTGTACATCCGGTTGAGCAGCTCGGCGGCGTCTGGGCCGCGCACATCGAGACCGCCCAGGGTCGAGACATCGATGATGCCGACCTTGTTGCGCACGTGCAGGGCTTCGGCCTGCATGCACGCGTCGCGGTCCTTCGCGTTGCCGTAGTAGGCCGGGCGCTGCCAGATGCCGGCGGGCATCATCTTGGCGCCCGCTTGCAGATGCCGGGCGTGCATTGGTGTTTGCCGGTACGGGTCGAAAGCCCGGCCGGCGACATGGGCGAGTTTTTCCGCGACAAACGGTGGGCGTGCGGTGGTGACACCGGTTTCGCTGATGTTGCGCTGGGTCGCCCAGGCAACCAGGCGCGCGGTCGGCAACGCCGAGTGGCGACCCTGGGACGGCCCCATGCCGACGGTGGAGTAGCGCTTGACCAGTTGCACGTCGCGATAGCCGATGCGGGTGGCGTTGACGATGTCGGCCACTTGCAGGTCTTCATCAAAGTCGACGAAGTCCTTGCCTTTAGGGTGCGGAAAGATCGGCCAATTGAAGTTGACCCGGATCTCGCTGGCGAAATGTGCGCGTTGCTCGCCCACCACGAACCCTAGCGCGGACGCGGCATCGGCACCGGCATTCACGCCATCGGCGATTACATTTTCCAGGCGATGACGGCCATTGACCGACCCGGCCACGTCCAGGTTTCCAGGCAAGCCGCTGAGGGTGAATTCGGCACGCTGATCGTCGTAGGCCAGTTTTCCACCGGCCTGGCAGAGCAGTTGATAGACCGGCATGTAGCCAGCAGACATGCACAGCAAATCACAGTCCAGACGTTGCCCGTGCTCGGCGACCTGACCCTGCGCAGTGATCTTGCGCACGTCGACGCCGGTGATATGGCGCATGCCTTTTCCGTGCAGGGCTTCATACACGGTGCTGTCGCGCTGGCAAGGAATCTTGCGCTGGGCCAGCGCCTGTAACAGCGATTCATCGCCAGGACCGTGACGCAGGTCCACCACCGCCGCGACGTCCACGCCCTGATCGTGCAGATCAAGCGCCGCGAGGTAGCCGTCATCGTTGCCGGTCAGCACCACGGCGCGTTTGCCCGGTTTGACCGCGTACAGTTTCATCAGGCGTTGTGCGGCACTGGTCAGCATCACACCCGGGAGGTCGTTGTTGCGAAAGATCACCGGCTGGTCGAAGGCGCCGCTGCACACCAGGCATTGACCGGCACGCACTTTGTACATCCGTTTGCCCTGAATGATCGGCAAGTAGTTGTCGGTGAACCAGGCGTTGCACGTGGCCTCGGTGAGGATGCGGATGTTGGCGTGGTTTTCCACCGCCGCGAGCAATTCGCGGCGCAGGGTTTCGGCTTTTAAACCTTCGATATCGAAACGGGCATAGGTCAGCGAACCACCGAGGATCGGTTGTTGCTCGATGAGCAACACCTTGGCGCCGGCGTTGGCCGCGGTCAGCGCCGCGTTCAGTCCAGCTGGCCCGGCACCGATCACCGCCACGTCGGTGAACAGATAGGCCTTGTCGTAGTATTCCGGCTTAAACGTCAGGTCGAGCACGCCCAAACCGGCCTTCTTGCGAATGATCGGTTCCCAGACTTTCCACATCCCTTTGGGCTTGTAGAAGGAACGGTAGTAGAAACCGACGGGCATGAATTTCGAGAACTTGCCCAGGTAGGCATCGCGGTCGTTGTCCAGCGAGCCGTTGACGTTCTGCGCAGTGACCTGCAAACCGGCCGACAGTGCATGGGCGTCGGCCAGCACGTTCGGTTCCTGGGGCAGTTGCACCAGGCTGTTGGCGTCCTGCCCGGCCATGGTCAGCGGGCCGCGCGGGCGGTGGTATTTGAAGGAGCGGGAGATCAGGAAGCGTCCGTTGGCCAACAGTGCGCTGGCGATGCTGTCGCCTTGCAAGCCTTGGTAGCGGTCACCGTCGAAGCTGAAATCCAGTGGCTGATCACGGTTGATCAGCAGGCCCATCGGGGCGGGTAGGCGGTTCATCCTGCGATCTCCTGGGCGGCGCTGAAGTCGACGCGGGCGGTGAAAAGTTCTTTGGGGTCGAAGGTGCGCAGGATTTCATCGCTGACCGTGTGCCGTTCTGCGATAAACCAGTAGCTGGACGGCGTGTGCATCCACCATTCGCGCACCACACCGGCGAGGTTGTCGGTGTTGAACACGTAATCGGCCCATTCGGCATCGCTGCAACGGACGGGGTCGGGCATGGGTTTGAATTCGCCGCCATAGGTGAATTCGCTGATATTGCGCGGCCCGTTGAGCGGGCAATTGATGATTTTCATGATCCGCTCTCCGTCAGTGACTGGCCGCCGTGGCGCCCATTTCGTTGACTTGCTGAAAGGTCGAGAAACGCTCAAGACCGAAGGGTTTGATCAACTCGGGCACCTGGCCGCCGCTGGCCACCAGTTCGGCCATGGTCTTGCCGCAGATCGGCGTCGCCTTGAACCCCCAGGTGCCCCAACCGGCGTCAAGGTAGTAATTTTTCACCGGCGACAGGCCCATGATCGGGCTGTAGTCGGGGGTCATGTCGGTGATGCCGGCCCATTGGCGCATCAGCTTGGCGTTGGCCAGGAACGGGAACATCTCGATGGCGTGGGCCAGCAAGCTTTCCTTGAGGTCCAGGGTCGAGCGGGTGTTGAACAGCGGATACGGATCGGAACCGCCGCCGAAGACCACTTCGCCACGGCTGGTCTGTTGCACATAGCAATGCAGCGCAGAGGAACTCACCAGCGGATCGAGGAACGGTTTGAACGGTTGGGTGACCATCGCTTGCAGAGGGAAGGTCTGGATCGGCGAGCGGATCCCGGCCTTGGCCATCAGCAAGGAGCTGTGCCCGGCAATCGCCTGCACCGCGCAGCCGCACTGGATGGTGCCGCGATTGGTCTTGACCGCGGTGATCGCGCCATTTTCGATGACCAGGTCCTGGACTTCCGTGAGCTGGTGGATTTCAACGCCGCGTTTGGCCGCCTGTTTGGCGTAACCCCAGGCCACGGCGTCGTGGCGTGCGGTGGCGCCGTCCATGTGCCACAGGCCGGCGATGACCGGCAAGTGGCCCGGGTCGAGGTTGAGACTGGGCACCAGTTCGCGGATTTGCTGGCGGTCGATCATCTCGGTGCGCCCGCCAAAATGTTTATTGACCTCGGCACGCTGGCGGAAAGAACGCACCGTGGCGTCGGTATGGGCCAGGGTCAGTTGACCGCGCTCGGAGTACATGATGTTGAAATCGAATTCGTTGGACAGCCCCTGGAACATCCGCACGGACTCGGCGTAGAAACGCACGCCCTCGCTGGTCAGGTAGTTGGAGCGAATCACTGCCGTGTTGCGCGCGGTATTGCCGCCACCCAGGTAGGACTTCTCCAGCACCGCGATGTTGGTGATGCCGTGGTACTTGGCCAGGTAGTAGGCAATGGCCAGGCCATGACCGCCAGCGCCGATGATCACCACGTCATAGCTGCGCTTCAATTCTTTGGGCGGTGGCAGGTCCACTTCCACCGGGTACTCCGAACTCAGCCCGTATTTCAGTAGATTGAATGGCATAGGGCCTCCGATTGGCTGCGTTGAACCTGGTGTTGCATAAGGGCTGCGGTGACGGTGTTTTTCATCAAGAAGGCAATGGTCATCGGGCCGACTCCACCGGGGACCGGCGTGATTGCCGCGACGTGGGGCAGGGCACTGTCGAAATCGACATCACCCACCAGGCGGCTACGGCCCTGATCGTCAATGCGATTGATGCCGACGTCGATCACCACCGCTCCAGGCTTGAGCCAACTGGCGTCGATCATCTGAGGTTGGCCGACGGCGGCGACGACGATGTCCGCCTGACGGCACAAGGCTTGCGGATCGGCACTGCGCGAATGCAGCACGGTCACCGAGCAGTCGGCCTTGAGCAGCAGGGCGGCCATGGGTTTGCCAACGATGTTCGAGCGTCCAATGACCACCGCGTGTTTGCCGCGCAAATCACCGCAGGTTTGTTCCAGCAAATACAGGCAACCGCTGGGCGTGCAGGGCGCAAGCACGGTGCGACCCTGACTGAGGCCACCGACGTTTTCACTGTGAAAACCGTCGACGTCCTTGCCGGGAGCAATGGCTTGCAACGCCCTCAGTTCGTCGATATGTGCCGGCAGTGGCAGTTGCAGCAGAATGCCGTTGATCGAGCGATCGGCATTCAGCGTGGCGATCAGGTTGAGCAGTTGTTCGGTGCTGGTGTCGGTGGACAGACGATGCTCCACGGAACGAATCCCCACCTCTTCGGCGCGCAGGACCTTGTTGCGCACATAGACCTGGCTGGCCGGATCGCTACCCACCAGAATTACCGCCAGGGCCGGTTGAATGTCTTGCTCGCGCAGGCTGTCCACGTCTTTGCGCACTTGAATGAGCACACGTGCTGCTGCGGCTTTGCCGTCGATCAATTTGAGCGTGTTCACCGGAAGATCACCGTTCTGTCCTGGTTGAGGAAAACCCTGTGTTCCAAGTGGTATTTGACCGCTTTGGACAGGGCAACGGTTTCGGTGTCACGGCCGGTGGCGACCAGGTCGTCAGGCAGATAGACGTGATCGACGCGCTGGACTTCCTGCTCGATGATCGGCCCCTCGTCGAGGTCGCTGGTGACGTAGTGGGCGGTGGCACCGATCAGTTTCACGCCGCGCTGGTAGGCCTGGTGGTACGGCTTGGCGCCTTTGAAGCCGGGCAAGAATGAGTGGTGAATGTTGATCGCCCGGCCCGAGAGTTGCTTGCACAGGTCATCGGAGAGGATTTGCATGTAGCGCGCGAGCACCACCAGTTCGGTGCCGGTGTCATCGACGACTTTCATCAACTCGGCTTCCTGCCGGGCCTTGGTGTCTTTGGTTACTGGCAAGTAGATGAAGCGAATGCCTTCGCGTTCGGCCATCGGTCGCAGGTCGAGGTGGTTGGAGACGATGGCGGTGATGGTCATGTCCATCTCGCCTTTGTGGTAGCGGTAGAGGAGGTCGGTCAGGCAGTGGTCGAATTTGCTGACCATCAGCAAGACGCGCATCGGTTCGCGGGTGTCGTGCAGTTCCCAGGACATGTCGAAGGCGTTGGCGACGTCGGCGAAGCCTTGTTTGATCTGTTGCAGGTCACCGGGGTGGCCGTCGTTGAAGCGGAATACCGCACGCATGAAAAACCGGCCGCTGAGGTCGTCGTCGAATTGCGCCATCTCCCCGATGTAGCAACCGTTGTCAGCCAGGTAGGTGGTCACGGCAGCGACGATGCCGGACACGGCGGGACAGGTGATTTTGATGATGAAATGGTTTTTTTCGTGTTGCATGACACGTCCTCGGGAAGATGGCGGCAGCTCATCGCAAAGCGAAAATATGTCAGTAGAGAGGGTGGCTCTTCCTTGAGCGCTGTTTCTTGATGGGAATAAATTATTCCTGTTTGTGGCTTTATACGGGGGATGGGGAGGCGGCGTCCAGACGTTTGTGAAAGTTTTTTAACTGGTGGGAATTTTTTGCGGCTTTTTGGGGTTTTGGTCGTGTGCATATCCGTTTTTGTGGTCGCGGCGGATATTGGTTCCGCCCTGACGGCGGGTTACTTGGAAAAGCGCCAAGTAACCAAGCGCTTGCGCCCCTGACGTCCGGTGCCTCGCCTAGGCTCGGCATGCCCTCACTCCGGTCCTGCTCCGTGCGCCCGCCGCCATCGGCCATCCATGGCCGGGGGCGGCTAACCCGGCATCCATGCCGGGTTGCCCACTATGCAGAACCTGCGTTCGGCCTTCCGACGGAGCAGATCACGATCAAGATCAAAAGCGGAAGGCGAGCTAACGCTCGGCCTGATGAGTGGTGAGAAGCAACAGCGGTGCGCCGGTCTGCTTTAGGTGGGAGTGAGCCTGCTCGCGATGCTGTTGATCGTTCCCACGCTCTGCGTGGGAATGCCACCGGGGACGCTCTGCGTTCCGCTGTCGACACCAGGCTTGAGTCTTGCGCAAGGGTGACGCGGAGCGTCACGGGATGCAGTCCCACGCAGAGCATGGGAACGATCAGGACGCGCAAGCGTTGAAGAATCAGGCCGGCCCGTAGGCCGCCTCGCTTTGCTTTGGCGGTGCACGCCCCCTCGTGAGGCCGAGCGCAGGTTCTGCGCAGTGGGCAACCCGGCATGGATGCCGGGTTAGCCGCCCCCGGCCATGGATGGCCGATGGCGGCGGGCCCACGGAGCAGGACCGGAGCGAGGGCATGCCGAGCCTAAGCGAGGCACCGAACGTCAGGGGCAAAAGCGCTTTGGTTACTTTCGCGCTTTTCGAAAGTGACCCGCCGTCAGGGCGGAACCCTAAGCCGCCGTTACCGCAGAAACGGATATGCCCCCCAACTCAGAAAAACATCACTCCTTGTCATTCCCATAATTCATGATCGACAACATCCGAATCGGCACCTGCACCAACTCCTCAGGCCCATGAGGAATCTCCCCCTCGAACGTCAGGCTGTCCCCAGCCTCCATCCGATACAGCTGATTCCCATGCCGATAAATCAACTCACCCTCAAGCAAATGCAAGAACTCGGTCCCCGGGTGAGAGAAGGTCGGAAACTCTTCACTGGCGTCATCCATGCTCACCATGTACGCCTCGAAACTCTTCTTCGGCCCACGGGTATGGTTGAGCAGATGATAGGTATGGCCTTTTTCGGTCCCGCGGCGCACCACCTCCATACCCTGATCGGCCTTGACCAGCAGCGCGCTGCCGTCCTGCTGATCGTACTCGCTGAACAACTTCGACAGGGGCAGGCCGAGTACGTCGCACAGGCGGCTCAGGGTGTCGAGGCTGGTGGACACCTGCGCGTTTTCGATCTTGCTCAACATGCCCTGGCTGATATCGGCAATCTTGGCCACATCAGACAATTTCAGGTCCTGCGCCTGGCGCTGGCGTTTGATCTGCAACCCCAGGTATTGCTCAAGCTTGAGGCGCGGTGCGGTTTCGTTCGACATAGTCATCAGCTTCTGCACACTTTCCGTTCAGTAATATTAGTTTCGCACTGAGAAAGTGCAAATCAACACATTCGCGTCTTGTTCCGGCGTGAATATTCCCACGGGGAAAAGATTTTTCCCATATATACAGCACAAAAACGCTTCTCACCTCACGCGGACGCCTTCCTGGCAAATGTGGCAAGGGCCTTGCATTCCTATTGGGAAACAAACTTTCTTTTTAGGAATAAAAAGTCAGTTAAGGCCTATCCATCATGTTTTGCCTTTCGCGAGGAGTGACGAGCAATGTTGCCAGCAGAAACCCAGCACATTATCGACAAGCACGGCATCAAGTACGTGCTTGCACAGTTTGTCGATATCCATGGCGCGGCAAAAACCAAATCGGTGCCGATCTGCGGGCTCAAGGCCGTGGCTGAGGACGGCGCCGGTTTTGCCGGTTTCGCCATCAGCGGCATGGGCATGGAGCCGCACGGGCCGGACTTCATGGCTCGCGGCGATTTGTCGACGCTGACACCAGTGCCTTGGCAACCGGGTTATGGCCGGGTCGTGTGCATTGGCCATGTCGACGGCAAGCCGCATCCCTATGACAGCCGCTACGTGCTGCAGCAGCAGATCCGTCGCCTGGAAGACAAGGGCTGGACGCTCAACACCGGCCTGGAACCCGAATTCAACCTGATGCGCCGTGACGAGCAGGGCAAGCTGCAACTGGTCGATCTGAGCGATAACCTGGACAAGCCTTGCTACGACTACAAAGGTCTGTCGCGCTCCCGGGTGTTTCTTGAGCGTTTGACTGAAGCGCTGCAAGCGGTGGATTTCGAGGTCTATCAAATCGATCACGAAGACGCCAATGGCCAATTCGAAATCAACTACACCTACAGCGATGCCATGACCTCGGCGGATCGCTTCACTTTCTTCCGCATGGCCGCCGGCGAGATTGCCAATGACTTGGGCATGATCTGCTCGTTCATGCCCAAGCCCGACCCGAAACGTGCCGGCAACGGCATGCACTTTCACCTGTCGATCAGCAGTGCCGAGAACAAGAACCTGTTCCACGACGCCAGCGATCCGAGCGGCATGGGCCTGTCGAAAATGGCCTATCACTTCGCCGCCGGCCTGTTGGCACACGGCCCGGCGCTGTGTGCCTTTGCCGCACCGACGGTCAACTCCTACAAGCGTCTGGTGGTGGGCAATTCGTTGTCCGGTGCGACCTGGGCGCCGGCCTTTATTGCCTTTGGTGCCAACAACCGCTCCGCGATGGTCCGTGTGCCTTACGGACGCCTGGAATTTCGCCTGCCGGACGCCGGTTGCAATCCCTATCTGGTCAGCGCGGCCATCATCGCTGCGGGTCTGGACGGCATCGACCGTCAGTTGGAAATCGACCACGTCTGCAACGAAAACCTCTACAGCCTGAGCCTGGAGCAGATCGCCGCGCGCGGCATCAAGACCCTGCCGCAGTCGCTCAAGGAAGCCTGCGATGCGCTCGAAGCCGACCCGCTGTTCGCCGAAGTGCTGGGCCCGCAGATCGTGGGCGAGTTCATCAAGCTCAAGCGTATGGAGTGGGTCGAGTACAGCCGCCATGTCAGTGACTGGGAAGTCGCGCGCTACACCGAATTTTTCTGAGCCCGCTGGCGGCAGCTACGAGCTGCAAGCTTCAAGCCGCAAGTAAAAGCGGTTTGGCGGTGTGTCACTGCAATTTCTATCAATGTGGATTGCTTGCAGCTTGCAGCTTGCAGCTTCCGAACGAAGTGAGGACTGTTGTCATGTGTGGAATCGTAGGTCTTTACCTGAAAAATCCGCAGCTGGAATCCCGGCTGGGGCAGCTCTTCGAACCAATGTTGCAGGCCATGACCGATCGTGGCCCGGACAGTGCCGGCTTTGCCATCTACGGCGATGAAGTCGCCGATGGCTGGGTCAAGCTGACCCTGCAGGCCACCACCGAAGGCTTCGACTGGAAAACCCTGATGGGCGAACTGGAAGGGCGCCTGGGCTGTTCACTGGACTGGTTCCAGAACGCCAGTGCGGCGGTGCTGAAGATCCACGCGGACGAGGCGCCGGTCCGTCTGGCCCTTGCTGAATTGGCACCCAGCGTCCGCATCATGAGCGCCGGGCAGAGCATTGAAATCCTCAAAGGCATGGGGCTGCCCCAGGAAATTTCCCAACGCTTCGGCCTGGCCGGCATGAAAGGCAGTCACATCATCGGCCACACCCGCATGGCGACTGAAAGCGCGGTGACCATGGAAGGCAGCCACCCGTTTTCCACTGGAGCGGACCTGTGCCTGGTGCACAACGGCTCGCTGTCCAACCACTTCCGCCTGCGTCAGGAACTCAAGCGCGAAGGCATCCAGTTTGAAACCGACAACGACACCGAGGTGGCCGCCGGTTACCTGACCTGGCGTCTGCAGCAGGGCGACTCGTTGAAGGAGGCGCTGGATCATGCGCTGGAAGATCTCGACGGTTTCTTCACTTTCGCCATCGGCACCCGTAACGGTTTCGCGGTGATTCGCGACCCGATCGCCTGCAAGCCGGCGATCCTCGCCGAGACCGACGACTACGTCGCCATGGCCTCGGAGTATCAGGCGCTGTCGAGCCTGCCGGGCATTGAAAACGCCAGGATCTGGGAGCCGGCACCGGCCACCTTGTACATCTGGGAACGCGAGTCAGCTTAAGGAGCACACACATGAAAACCATCGATCTTTCCATTGCCACCGTGCGTGACCTCAATCAGGCGCTGCATGACCAGGTCCACAGCGTAGAAGACCGCGAGTGGGTCGTGACTCACTCCAACGGCAAGCACAATCTCGCCGTCGGGGTGAACCAGGCCGTTTCCATCGATATCCAGGGCCACGCCGGTTACTACTGCGCCGGCATGAACCAGAAGGCTTCGATCACCGTTCATGGCAATGCCGGTGTCGGCTGCGCCGAGAACATGATGTCCGGTTATGTGCGGATCAAGGGCAGCGCCTCCCAGGCCGCCGGCGCCACCGCCCATGGCGGATTGCTGGTGATCGAAGGCGATGCCGGAGCCCGTTGCGGGATTTCCATGAAAGGCATCGACATCGTGGTCGGCGGCAGCATTGGTCACATGAGCTGTTTCATGGGCCAGGCCGGACGACTGGTGGTGTGCGGTGATGCCGGCGATGCGCTGGGCGATTCGTTGTACGAAACCCACATTTATGTGAAGGGCAGCGTTGCCTCCCTGGGCTCGGATTGCATCGAGAAAGAGATGCGCGCCGAGCACCTGGAAGAGCTGCAGGTCCTGCTCAACCGTGCCGGTTTCGAGCACAAGGCCGCTGACTTCAAGCGCTACGGCTCGGCCCGTCAGTTGTACAACTTCAAAGTCGATAACGCGTCCGCGTATTGATTCACGCCAGGAGAACAGACATGAGCGACCCTACCAGCCCAAAAGCAGCCCCGGTATTGCGTGAATCCGCGACCTTCGACCGCCTGACCATCCAGGAAATCCAGCGTGCCGCCGAGACCGGCATCTACGACATTCGCGGTGGCGGCACCAAGCGCAAAGTGCCGCACTTCGATGACTTGCTGCTGCTCGGCGCCAGCGTGTCGCGCTACCCGCTGGAAGGTTATCGGGAGAAGTGCGGCACCGATGTGATCCTCGGCAACCGTTTCGCCAAGAAGCCGATCCATCTGAAGATTCCGGTGACCATTGCCGGCATGAGTTTCGGTGCGTTGTCCGCCAATGCCAAGGAAGCGCTCGGTCGTGGGGCAACCATCGCCGGCACCAGCACCACCACCGGTGACGGCGGCATGACGCCGGAGGAACGCGGGCAATCGCAGCACCTGGTCTATCAATATCTGCCGTCGCGTTACGGCATGAACCCGGATGACCTGCGCAAGGCCGATGCCATCGAAATCGTCCTGGGGCAGGGCGCCAAACCGGGTGGTGGCGGCATGTTGCTGGGCATGAAAGTCACCGAGCGGGTAGCGGGTATGCGCACCTTGCCGATTGGCGTCGATCAGCGCAGCGCCTGCCGCCACCCGGACTGGACCGGCCCGGATGACTTGGCGATCAAGATTGCCGAACTGCGTGAAATCACCGATTGGGAAAAACCGATCTACGTGAAGATCGGCGCCAGCCGGCCTTACTACGACGTCAAGCTGGCGGTGAAGGCCGGCGCGGATGTGATCGTGCTCGATGGTATGCAAGGCGGCACCGCGGCGACCCAGGAGGTGTTTATCGAACATGTGGGCATCCCGATTTTGCCGGCCATTCCACAAGCGGTACAGGCTTTGCAGGAAATGGGCATGCACCGCAAGGTCCAGTTGATCGTTTCGGGAGGGATTCGCAACGGTGCCGACGTGGCCAAGGCCATGGCGCTGGGCGCGGACGCCGTGGCCATCGGCACGGCGGCGCTGATTGCGCTGGGCGACAACCACCCGCGACTGAATGACGAACTGCAGAAGATCGGCTCAGCCGCAGGCTTTTATGACGACTGGCAGAACGGCCGCGATCCGGCCGGGATCACCACGCAGGATCCGGAACTGTCCAAGCGTCTGGATCCGGTGGAGGGCGGACGCCGTCTGGCCAACTACCTGCGGGTGCTGGTGCTGGAAGCCCAGACCATGGCGCGGGCATGCGGCAAGTCGCACCTGCACAACCTCGATCCGGAGGATCTGGTGGCGCTGACAGTGGAATCGGCCGCGATGGCCAGGGTGCCACTGGCCGGGACTAGCTGGATTCCGGGCTCCGGTTATTGAGTGACAGGATCGTTCCTACGCTCTGCGTGGGAATGCCTCATGGGACGCTCTGCGTCCCGATTCTGTGACGCAGAGCGTCACGGGCTGCATTCCAACGCAGGAGCGTGGGAACGATCAGATCAGGGGGCCCACCAAGAGGCCCATGAAATCCAATTGCTCACTGCCCGGCACTTCCCATTTCTTTTGCAGGAGCTTTGAACATGGTCAATCGTCTTCTTGGCAAATCCCTTCTTGGCCTGTTAGCCAGTGGTGCACTGGTGCCGTTGGCTCAGGCGGCCGACGCACCCACCTTGAACACCGGCAGCACCGCGTGGATGGTCACCGCCGCCGTGCTGGTGTTGTTCATGTGTCTGCCGGGCCTGGCCCTGTTTTATGGCGGCCTGGTGCGGGCGAAAAACATGTTGTCGTTGTTCACCCAGTGCTTTGGCGTCGCCGGACTGGTGGGTGTTTTATGGGTGATCTACGGCTACAGCATGGTGGTCGACACCACGGGCATGGTCGAGGGGCAAGTGACCTTCAACAGCTTTGTCGGAGGCTTGAACCGAGCCTTTCTGGCGGGAATGACCCCGCAGAGCCTGGTCGGCGATATACCGGAAGGCGTGTTCGTGACCTTCCAGATGACCTTCGCCATCATCACTCCGGCGCTGATTGCCGGGGCGTTTGCCGAGCGCATGAAGTTTTCGGCAGCGCTGTGGTTCATGGCGCTGTGGTTCACCCTGGTGTATGCCCCGGTGGCCCATATGGTATGGGGCGGTTCGGGCGCCTTGATGCATAACTGGGGCGTCCTCGATTTTGCCGGCGGTACGGCGGTGCATATCAACGCCGGCGTCGCGGCTTTGGCTGCGTGTCTGATTCTCGGCAAGCGCAAGGGCTACCAGAACACGCCGATGCCGGCGCACAACTTGAGCCTGACCATGGCGGGGGCGGCCATGCTCTGGGTCGGCTGGTTTGGTTTCAATATCGGCTCCGGTGGCGGCCTAAACGGCACTTCCGGGATTGTCATGCTCAACACTCAATTGGGTGCTTGCGCCGGGATTCTCGGCTGGATGTTCACCGAGTGGTTCAAGGTCGGCAAGCCAAGTGCCTTGGGCCTTGCCAGTGGTGCGCTGGCCGGCCTGGTGGGCATCACACCGGCGTGCGCCTATGTGGGCGTCGGTGGTGCGCTGGCGATCGGTCTGCTGTGCGGGGTGTTCTGCTATTTGAGCGTCACCGTCCTCAAGCGCCGCTTCGGCTATGACGACAGCCTTGATGTATTCGGCTTGCACGGAATCGGCGGGATGATCGGCGCGGTACTGACCGGGGTGTTCTGCGTGCCGTCGCTGGGCGGGATGGTCGAAGGCGTGACCATGGGCGCGCAAGTGGTGGCGCAAATCAAGGGTGTGCTGCTGACAACGGTGTATTGCTTCGCCGTCAGCTGGATCATTCTTAAGGTAATCAATGCCGTGATCGGCTTGCGTGCCGATGAGTCGGTGGAGGAGATGGGACTGGATCTGGCCGAGCACAACGAGCGTGCCTATAACCATTGATGGCTGCGCTGACAACACAACGCCGGCCATGAGCCGGCGTTGTACTTTTTAATCAGCGGAACGCTGGGACCACGTGTTTGATGAACAGCTCCAGGGACTTTTTCTTTTCCGCATGGGGCAGGCTGTTGTCGCACCAGAAGCTGAATTCGTCGACGCCCAGTTCCTGGTAATACTTGATGCGCGGAATGATTTCTTCCGGCGTGCCGATCATGGCGGTCTTGTGCAGGCTCTCCAGTTGGAACTCCGGACGCTCGGCGAATTTTTCTTCCGGGCTCGGTGCGAGGAAACCGTTGACCGGTGTTTGCTTGTTGCCGAACCAGGCGTCGAAAGTGCGGTAGAACTTCGAGATCGCCTTGGCGCCGACTTTCCAGCCCTCGGGGTCATCGACGGCGTGGACGTGGGTGTGACGCAGCACCATCAATTGCGGGCGGGGCACGTCGGGGTTGTTGTCCAGCGCGGTCTGGAACTTGTTCTTCAGGTCGAGGACTTCTTCGTCGCCTTTCATCAGCGGCGTGACCATGACGTTGCAACCGTTGGCCACGGCGAAGTTGTGGGAGTCAGGGTCGCGAGCGGCAATCCACATCGGCGGGTTGGGCTTCTGGATCGGCTTTGGCACGCTGGTGGAGGTCGGGAATTTCCAGATATCACCGTCGTGGGCGTAGTCGCCTTGCCACAATGCCCGGACCACTGGAACCATTTCGCGCAGTGCCTGACCGCCGGACGAAGCAGGCATGCCGCCGGCCATCCGGTCGAACTCAACCTGGTAAGCGCCACGGGCCAGGCCGACTTCCATGCGTCCGTTGCTGATCACATCGAGCAACGCGCATTCACCGGCGACCCGCAACGGGTGCCAGAACGGGGCGATGATGGTGCCGGCGCCCAGATGAATGGTGGTGGTCTTGGCTGCCAGGTAGGCCAGCAGCGGCATAGGGCTTGGCGAGATGGTGTATTCCATGGCGTGGTGTTCGCCGATCCAGACAGTGCTGAAACCACCGGCCTCGGCCATCAGGGTCAGTTCGGTCAAGTCTTCGAACAGCTGGCGATGGCTGACGCTCTCGTCCCAACGTTCCATGTGCACGAACAGCGAAAATTTCATGACACTTACCTCGGATTCTTTTGTTGTCGGCCTGTCGACAGGCTGTTTATTGGAGTCTCGGAATTCGCAATCTACGCAACATATTCTGAGTATTGTCTAATCAGGCGAGCACGGGCAGGGCGCCCATCTTGCCGTGGCAATACACCAGTGGCCCGGCGTTCTGCTGAGGCACGATCAGGTTCTTCACGGCGCCAACCATGATCGCGTGGTCGCCGCCTTCATATTCGCGCCACAGTTCGCATTCGATCACGGCCGTGGCGTTCGCCAGAATCGGATTGCCCAGCTCGCTCAAGGTCCATTCGATGCCTTGCGCCTTGTCTTTGCCTTTACGGGCGAACGCATAGGCTTCGCTTTGCTGGCCGCCGGACAGCACGTGAATGGCAAAGCGTTTGTTCTTGATCAGTACCGGATACGAGTCGGAGCTGTAGTTGGGGCAGAACAGCACCAGGGCCGGGTCCATGGACAGCGAGCTGAAGGCGCTGGCGGTCAGGCCGACGATCTGGCCGTCGTCATCGAGTGTAGTGATGACAGTCACCCCGGACGGAAACGAACCCATTACTTGTTTGTAGATGGCGGCATCGATCATGGGACGGTCCTCTGGCGGTGTGGTACGGGTTTTTATGTGTTTGTAGGTCTGATGGTATACCGTAATACATAGTTTGCAAGGGCTTTTTTTGTCGCCCGATAAACGTATGGAATTGGTGTTTCGTCCAATGATTGCTGGGGCTTTAACGATTAAGTGCGATCTTGTGTGGCTCAGAAAAGCGGGGCAGATCGTCGCAAAAAAACCGGATCAGTCTTGTGAAAATGTTGGAATACCATAATATGGCCAGCCTCTGAGGGGCGGTCCAAGAGCTCCCCCGGTTTGGCTTCATACAAATATAAGATCAGACAAACTCGAGTTCATGCACATGTCCCAGATGTCCCGGCAAGACCCCCTGATCGAGAATCATACGGTCGATTACGTCCCTCTCGCGGAACGCCACGGGAAGGCCCGCGATCTTTTCACCTTGTGGTTCAGCACCAACATTGCGCCGCTGCCCATCGTCACCGGTGCGATGGTGGTGCAAGTGTTCCACCTCAATCTTTTCTGGGGGTTGCTGGCCATTGCGCTTGGGCACATGGTGGGCGGCCTGGTGATCGCCCTGGCCTCGGCGCAAGGCCGCGCATGGGCATTCCGCAGATGGTCCAGAGTCGCGGCCAGTTCGGTCGTTATGGTGCGCTGCTGATCGTGTTCTTTGCCGCGCTCATCTACGTCGGCTTTTTCATCTCCAACATCGTGTTGGCCGGCAAATCCATCGTCGGCCTTGCGCCATCGGTTCCGGTTCCGGCGAGCATCCTTATCGGTGCGTTGAGCGCCACCGCGATCGGGGTGATCGGCTACCGCTTCATTCATACGCTCAACCGCATCGGGACCTGGGTGATGGGCAGTGCCTTGCTGGCCGGTTTCCTCTATATCTTTGCTCATGACTTGCCGGCTGACTTTTTCACTCGCGGCAGTTTCAATGTATCCGGCTGGCTGGCGACGGTGTCGCTGGGCATTATCTGGCAGATCAGCTTTTCGCCTTACGTGTCGGACTATTCGCGTTACCTGCCAGCCGATATCGGAATTGCCCGTCCGTTTTTCGCTACTTACCTGGGCGCAACGCTGGGTACCATTTTGTCTTTTACCTTTGGTGCGGTCGCGGTGCTGGCGACGCCGGAAGGCACTGAAGCGATGGCGGCGGTGAAGCAATCGACCGGTTGGTTGGGGCCGATTTTGATGGTGTTGTTTTTGCTCAATATCATCAGCCACAACGCCTTGAATCTGTATGGCGCGGTGCTGTCGATCATTACGTCGATCCAGACGTTTGCCAGTCAATGGACGCCGAGCATCAAGGTGCGTGTGGTTTTGTCGAGTGGGGTGCTGGCGGGCTGCTGTGTGGTGGCGTTGGGGGCTTCGGCGGATTTCATTTCGCAGTTCATCGGGTTGATTCTGGCGTTGTTGCTGGTGTTGGTGCCTTGGGCTTCGATCAACTTGATCGACTTTTATCTGATCAAGCGTGGGTGTTATGACATTGCTTCGATTTTCCGCGCGGATGGCGGGATTTACGGGCGGTTCAATTGGCATGCGATTGTGGCGTATTTCATCGGGATTATTGTGCAGCTGCCGTTTGCCAATACGTCGTTGTATGTCGGGCCTTATGCCAATCTGGTGGACGGTGCGGATTTGTCCTGGTTGGTGGGGTTGGTGGTGACGTGTCCGCTTTACTATTGCCTGGCGACGCGGGGGCAGGTGCAGGAGGGCAGGGTTTCGCGGTTGGGGTTTGCTGACTGATTACGTTGTTTGTGTGGTTTGGGGTGCCCGGCTTTGGTCGGGCGTTTTTTTGTGTGTATATCCGTTATTTGGGTGATGGCGGCTATTGGTTCCGCCTTTACGGCGGGTCACTTGGAAGAGCGCCAAGTAACCAAGCGCCAGCGCCCCTGACGTACGGTGCCTCGCCTAGGCTCGGCATTCCCTCACTCCGGTCCTGCTCCGTGGGCCCGCCGCCATCGGCCATCCATGGCCGGGGGCGGCTAACCCGGCATCCATGCCGGGTTGCCCACTACGCAGAACCTGCGTTCGGCCTCCCGACGGGGCAGATCAAGATCAAGATCAAAAGCGGAAGGCGAGCTAACGCTCGACCTGATGAGTGGTGAGGAGCAACAGCGGTGCGCCGTTCCGCTTAATGTTGATCGTTCCCACGCTCCGCGTGGGAATGCATCCCGTGACGCTCCGCGTCACCCTTGCGCAAGACTCAAGCCTGCTGTCGACAGCGGAACGCAGAGCGTCCCCGGCGGCATTCCCACGCGGAGCATGGGAACGATCAGCACGCGCAAGCGTTGAGCAAACAGGCCGGCCGGCAGGCCGCCTCGTTTTGCTTTGGCGGTGCACGCCCCCTCGAGAGGCCGAGTGGAGGTTCTGCGCAGTGGGCACCGCGGCAAGGATGCCGCGGTAGCCGCCCCCGGCCATGGATGGCCGATGGCGGCGGGCCCACGGAGCAGGACCGGAGCGAGGGCATGCCGAGCCTAGGCGAGGCACCGAACGTCAGGGGCAAAAGCGCTTGGTTACTTGGCGCTTCTCCAAGTGACCCGCCGTCAGGGCGGAACCAATATCCGCCATCACCAAAAAAACGGATATGCCCCCAACCAAAAACCAAAAACCCAAAAAAAAGGGCCACCACAACCCGACGTTGCAGCGACCCGAGGGTGACGCTATGTAAATACGGCCCAGCCGAAAATCAATGCGCCCCGGCAGCCTTGTTCAAATCACTCTCAGCCCACTCGGTATACACACAAGCATCCGCAGTAGCCCAACGCACACGAACCGGATCCCCCGTCTTGAGCGGCATACCCGCAGCAGACAGCGCCTTCACAGTCATCGAAGTCCCGCCCAGCGTCTTGACGGTGCACGTCTGGCTCTCACCCAGAAACAACACCTCACCGACAATCGCCGATACCTCATTCCAGCCCGCCGCCAGAGGCTCACGAGCCGCCTGCTCTACACTCAACGCCAACGCCTTCTCCGGACGCACCATCAGCAGCACATCCTGATCGATCTGCAACCCGGCAGTCAGACGAATCGACAGCGACTGCCCTTCAAACGAAGCCACCGCGTTGCCCTGAGCCTTGAGCTTGAGGAAGTTCGAGTTACCCAGGAACGACGCGACAAACGCATTCGGCGGGTTCTGATACAGATCAAAACCACTGCCCAGCCCGACGATTTTCCCATGGCTGAAAATGGCGATGCGCTGAGACAAACGCATGGCTTCTTCCTGATCGTGGGTCACGTAGACAATGGTGATGCCCAGGCGACGGTGCAGCTGGCGCAGCTCGTCCTGCAAATCTTCACGCAGTTTCTTGTCGAGCGCGCCGAGCGGTTCGTCCATCAGCAAAATACGTGGCTCATACACCAGCGCTCGCGCAATGGCGACCCGTTGCTGCTGGCCGCCGGAGAGTTGCGAAGGGCGGCGATGGGCGAACTGTTCCAGTTGCACCAACTTGAGCATCGCATCGACCCGACGCTCGCGCTCGGCGGCGGGCAGTTTGCGGATCGCCAGTGGGAACGCGATGTTGTCGCGGACCGACAAGTGCGGGAACAGCGAGTAACGCTGGAACACCATGCCAATGTCGCGCTTGTGCGGCGGCACGTTGACCAGCGATTGGCCATTGACCAGGATCTCGCCGCTGCTCGGGGTTTCGAAGCCGGCGAGCATCGACAGCGTTGTACTTTTACCGGATCCGCTGGAGCCGAGGAAGGTCAGGAATTCACCGTCCTTGATGTCCAGCGAGATGTCGTCCACGGCGGCAAATTCGCCGTAGTACTTGTTCAGGTTGCGCAGGCTTACCAGGGGTTGGTCACTGTGTTGCGCGGAATCTTTGATCACTGCACTCATGTCGTACTCCTGGGCGCTCAGGCGCTGATTTCATTGCGCCGGCGAACGGCGGCGGCGATCACCATGACCAATACCGAGAGGCCGATCAGCAACGTCGAAGCGACGGCGATCACAGGCGTCAGGTCCTGGCGCAGGGTGGTCCACATTTTCACGGGAAGGGTTTGCAGGGTCGGGCTGGCCATCATCACGCTCAGCACCACTTCATCCCACGAGACAAGGAAGGCGAAGAGGGCGCCGGCCACCATGCCCGGACGAATGGCCGGGAAGGTCACCTTGAATACCGCTTGCAGGCGCGAGGCGCCGCAGATTACCGCCGCATCTTCAATCGACTGATCGAACAGCTTCAGCGAGTTGATGATCGAGATGATGGTGAACGGCAACGCGACGATCACGTGGCTGACGACGAAGGCAAACATCGTGCCGGTATAGCCGAGCTTGAGGAACAGCGCGTACACCGCCACCGCAATGATCACCAGTGGCACGATCATCGGCAGGGTGAATAGGCCGTAAAGCATTTCCCGACCCGGGAAGCGTCCGCGCACCAATGCAAACGCGGTGGGCAAGCCCAGCGCAACGGCGAAGAAGGTGGTCAGGACCGCGACCTTGAGACTGGCCACGGCGGCGTTCATCCAGTCGGCATTGGAGAAGAACTGGCCGTACCACTTCAGCGTCCAGCCCGGTGGCGGGAACACCAGCCACTGGGAGGAGCCGAAGGACAGCAACACGATGAACACGATCGGCAGCAACAGGAACAGCGCGATCAGCCCGGTCGTGAAATACAGGCCGAAGCGCATGCGCCGGCTCATGGCATTGGGAGTCAGTAGCATGATGGCTTACCTCGCGTTGCTGGCGCCAACCGGGGATTCCGGCTGAAGCTTCAGGTAGAAGTAGAACAACACCAGCGTGATCACGATCAGCAACGCGGCGCCGGCGCTCGCCAGGCCCCAGTTGAGGAAGGACTGCACCTGTTGAATGATGAACTCGGGCAACATCATGTTCTGCGCGCCACCGAGCAAGGCCGGGGTGACGTAGTACCCGAGCGACATCACGAACACCATCAGCCCACCGGAAAACAGGCCCGGCCGGCACAGCGGCAGGAACACCCGGAAGAAGTTGGTCCAGGGACTGGCACCGCAGATCGAGCCGGCTTGCAGGATCATCGGATCGATGGCCTGCATGGTCGCCTGCAGCGGCAGGACGATGAACGGGATCATGATGTAGCTCATGCCGATCACCACGCCGGTGAGGTTATGCACCATCTCCAGCGGTTGATCGATGATGCCCATCGCCATCAGCGCCTTGTTGATCACCCCGGAGGCTTGCAGCAACACCAGCCAGGAATAGGTGCGGGCGAGGAGGCTGGTCCACATCGACAGCAGCACGATGTTGAGGATCCAGCGCCCCCAGCCACGTGGCACCAGGGTGATGGCCCAGGCCAGCGGAAAACCCAGCAGCAGGCTGAACAGCGTCACCAGGCCGGCCACGGAGAAGGTGTTGAGCAAGACCCGGGCATACGCCGAGTTGGCGAACAGCTGCTCGTAGTTGCCAAGGCCCGGAACGGGTTCCAGCACACCACGCAGCAGCAGGCCGATCAGCGGCGCCAGGAAGAACAGGCCCAGAAACAGCAGGGCCGGAATCAGGTTGCTCGCACCGCGCCAGCGCTGCGCCATCGACGCAGGTTGTTTAGGCACTGCTGCCTTGGCGGGAACCGCCCCGGCAGCGCCAGCGGCGCTCCCGGTCTTGGTTGCTGGAGAGGAAGCTGTTGCCGCCATTTTCATTTGACCAGCCATTCGTTCCACCGTGTCGCGATGGCCGGACCGTTCTTGGCCCAGTACGCGAAATCAAGAGTGATTTGATCCTTGGCGTAGGCGGTCGGCAGGTTAGGCGCCAGCACTGAATCCAGGCGTGCAACGCTGTCGACGTTGACCGGCGCATAGGCGGTCAGGTTGGAGAAGTCGGCCTGTCCTTTGGCGCTGCTCGCGTTGGCCAGGAACTTCATGGCCGCTGCCTTGTTTTTCGTGCCTTTAGGGATGACCAGGATGTCGGCCATGACCAGGTTCTGTTTCCAGCTCACACCCACCGGCGCGCCATCTTCTTGCAGGGCGTGGATCCGGCCGTTCCAGAACTGGCCCATGCTCGCTTCACCCGAGGCCAGCAGCTGTTGCGACTGTGCACCACCGCCCCACCAGACGATGTCTTTCTTGATGGTGTCGAGTTTCTTGAAGGCGCGATCCAGGTCCAGCGGATAGAGCTTGTCGGCAGCCACGCCATCGGCCAGCAGTGCCAGTTCGAGCACGCCAGGGCTTGGCCATTTGTAGAGGGCGCGTTTGCCGGGGTAGGTCTTGGTGTCGAACAGTGCGGACCAGTCCTGAGGTTTGCTGGCGCCGAGCTTGCTTTCGTTGTAACCCAGGACAAAGGAGAAGAAGAACGAACCGACGCCGTAATCGGAAACAAACCGCGGGTCGATTTTGTCGCGCTGGATTACCGAGAAATCGAGGGGTTCGAGCAAGCCTTCGGAGGCGGCGCGCAGGGCGAAGTCGGCTTCGACGTCAACCACGTCCCATTGCACGTTGCCGCTTTCGACCATGGCTTTGAGTTTGCCGTAGTCGGTTGGACCGTCCTGGACCACCGTGACGCCGCTGGCTTTGCTGAACGGATCGGCCCAGGCCTGCTTCTGTGCATCCTGGGTGCTACCGCCCCAACTGACGAAGTTGACGCTTTCAGCCGCAATGGCCGCGTGACTGACCGTGGCCAGTAAACCCGCGAACAGTACTGCGGTTGCACGTTTGTTCAACACCATTTTCACGCCCTCATTGTTGTGTTTTTGAGCGGGCTTGGTAATGCCCGCCTATCGGGAGCAGTAGGTCCATCTGGCCTCTAACGGCGACCGTGCCAAGGGCTGTTATTGGTGCTTTCCCTGTCGGGGGCACTTGGCTGAAGCGTCCGGTCTATGGAATATCATATTATGGTATTCCAAACTTTGTGCAAGCACTTTGCCTTACCGGCCATCAGCCAAAAGCGGGTTTTTTTTCCGTCAGGCCACCCTGCGGCGCGTCTGCGCTTATCCAGTGAACGGAATGCTCTCGACGACTTCCAGGTCGTAACCGGTCAAGCCTGCGTATTTGAGCGGCGGGCCAAGGTGACGCAGCTTGCCCACGCCGAGATCCTGCAGAATCTGTGCCCCGGTCCCTACTTCAGAATAGATCCGCGATTGCGAACGGCTGAACTGTCGGGGTGCCTGGGTTAATTGTGGCACTCGTTCGAGCAAGGCCTGGGACGATTCATGATTGGCCAGCACCACCACCACGCCGCAGCCTTCGGCCGCCACCCGTTGCAAGGCTGCCCATAATGTCCAGTTGGAAGGACCGCTGTATTCGGCGCCCACCAGGTCCCGCAACGGGTCGATTACGTGCACGCGCACCAGTGTCGGTTCGTTGCGTTGCGGGTTGCCCATGACCATTGCCATGTGAACGCCGCCTTCGATGCGGTCTTCAAACGTAATCAGGCGGAAAGTGCCGTGCACCGTGGGCAGTTCACGCTCGCCGATACGCACCACGGTGTGTTCAGTGCTGAGGCGATAGTGGATCAGGTCGGCGATGGTGCCGATCTTGATCCCGTGCTTGCGCGCGAAGATTTCCAGGTCGGGACGTCGCGCCATGGTGCCGTCGTCGTTCATGACTTCGACGATCACCGAGGCTGGCGTGAAGCCGGCCAGGCGGGCGAGGTCGCAGCCGGCCTCGGTGTGCCCGGCGCGGGTCAGCACGCCGCCTTCCTTGGCGCGCAATGGAAAGATGTGGCCAGGTTGCACCAGGTCCGCCGGAACGGCGTCGACGGCAACGGCCGCGGCCACCGTGCGTGCGCGGTCGGCGGCGGAAATGCCGGTGGTCACGCCGACGGCGGCCTCGATGGAAACGGTAAACGCGGTGCTGAACACGCTGCCGTTGCTCGGCACCATTTGTTCCAGTCCGAGCCGCTGGCAGTGGTCGTCGGTCAAGGTCAGGCAGATCAGGCCGCGGGCTTCTCGTGCCATGAAGCTGATTGCTTGCGGCGTGCAGCAGTCGGCGGCGAGCAGCAGGTCGCCTTCGTTTTCGCGGTCTTCATCGTCAACCAGCAGCACCATTTTGCCGAGTCGATAGTCTTCGATGATTTCTTCGATGCTGTTGAAGGCCATGTTGGGTTCTCAGTGTTTGGTGGGAATGTAATGTGGTATACCATAATACAAAATAAACCGAGAGGTCACTATGAAGGCGTACTGGATTGCTCATGTTGATGTCACCGATCCCGATCAATACAGCCAATACACCCAGCGGGCGCCGGCGGCTTTTGCGTTGTACGGTGGGCGGATGCTGGCCAGGGGCGGGCGCAGCGAAGCGATGGAAGGCCGGCCGACGCCGCAACGCAGTGTGGTGATTGAATTTGATTCGTATGAGCAGGCGCTGGCTTGCTATCACAGCGAGCAGTATCAGGAGGCGAAACGGCACCGTGAGGGTGTGGCGCGGGCTGAGGTCATTATTGTTGAGGGTGTGGTGCCGGTTTGAGGACCATTGTGGGGGTGAGCCTGCTCGCGATGGCGGCCTGGTAGCCGACCATTTTCTTTTGGGTGTACATATCCGTTGCTGCGGTAACGGCGGCTATTGGTTCCGCCTTTACGGCGGGTCACTTGGAGAAGCGCCAATTAACCAAGCGCTTTTGCCCCTGACGTTCGGTGCCTCGCCTAGGCTCGGCATGCCCTCGCTCCGGTCCTGCTCCGTGGGCCCGCCGCCATCGGCCATCCATGGCCGGGGGCGGCTAACCCGGCATCCATGCCGGGTTGCCCACTGCGCAGAACCTCCACTCGGCCTCTCGAGGCGGCGTGTGCATCAAGATCAAGAGCTGCAAGCGAGCTACCGCTCGGCTTGTTGAGTGGTGAGGAGCAAGAGCGTTGCGTCGATCTGCTTTGTGTAGGAGTGAGCCTGCTCGCGATGGCGTACTGACAGGCGACAGAGAGCTCGGAGGGGGCGCTTTCGGCAAATCAAACCGCCGCAGCCTCTTGAAAAGGCAATTGCGGCAGCTTGTCAGTTCGTTGGTGGTCGTTCCCGCGCGAGGGCGGGAACGGGGGGGTTAAGCGACTACTTGATAGCACGGCACATAGGCCGCGCCACCCGGGAGTTTCATCCGGTGTTGGGCCACAAACGCTTTGAGCAGTTGGTCCAGCGGTTTCATTACGCCGGCATCGCCACGGATCTGGTAAGGCCCGTGTTTTTCGATCAAGCGGATGCCTTTGTCCTTGACGTTGCCGGCGACGATGCCGGAGAAGGCGCGGCGCAGGTTGGCCGCCAGTTCGTGGGCTGGCAGGTCGCGGCTGAGTTTGAGGTTGGCCATGTTTTCGTGGGTCGGGTCGAACGGGCGCTGGAAGCCTTCGTCGATTTTCAGCAGCCAGTTGAAATGGAAGGCGTCATTGCGCTCGCGGCGGAATTGTTTGACCGCTTTGAGGCCTTGAGTCATGTTCCGGGCGACTTCAGCCGGGTCGTCGATGATGATTTGGTAGTGTTGCTTGGCCGCTTCACCCAACGTTGCGCCGACGAACGCGTCCAGTTGCTCCAGATATGGCGCCGCATGTTTGGGCCCGGTGAGGATCACGGGGAAGGGCAGGCCAGCGTTGTCCGGGTGCATCAGGATGCCCAGCAGGTACAGGAACTCTTCGGCCGTGCCGGCGCCGCCCGGGAAAATGATGATGCCGTGGCCGACACGGACGAACGCTTCCAGGCGTTTTTCGATGTCCGGCAGAATCACCAGTTCGTTGACGATCGGGTTTGGCGCTTCGGCGGCGATGATGCCCGGCTCGGTCAGGCCCAGGTAGCGACCGCCGTGGATGCGCTGCTTGGCGTGGGCGATGGTTGCGCCCTTCATCGGGCCTTTCATCACGCCGGGACCGCAACCGGTGCAGATGTCGAGGCTGCGCAGGCCCAGTTCATGGCCGACTTTCTTGGTGTATTTGTATTCTTCGGTGTTGATCGAGTGGCCGCCCCAGCACACCACGATCTTGGGCTCGACACCGGGGCGCAGGGTGCGGGCGTTGCGCAGCAGGTGGAATACGTAATCGCTGATGCCCTGGGAGTTGCTCAGGTCGATGCGCTGGCTGTCGAGTTCGTTTTCGGTGTAGACGATATCGCGCAGGGCGCTGAACAGCATTTCCCGGGTGCTGGCGATCATTTCGCCGTCGACGAAGGCGTCGGCCGGGGCGTTCAGCAGTTCCAGGCGGACGCCGCGGTCTTGCTGGTGAATGCGGATTTCGAAGTCTTTATAGGCTTCAAGGATGGTCTTGGCGTTATCAACATGGGCGCCGGTATTGAGAATGGCCAGGGCGCACTGGCGGAAGAGGGTGTAGATGCTGCCGGATCCGGCTTCACTCAGTTGCTGAACTTCACGTTGAGAGAGGGTTTCCAGGCTGCCTTTAGGGCTGACGGAGGCGTTGATTACATGGCGTTGGGTCATTCAATGATCCTTAAAACGATGCCATCCATACAGGCGAATGGCATCCGAATAGTATGTATCCATGAAAGAAGATGGCACGAACTGCGCTGTATCGCCATTTCCCCGTTTGACGATGAAAAGATGAAAAGGAGCCTCAGCATAGCTAAATCCTGTGCAGGGGCGATAATGCCCCGCAGTCTTTTTGCCCACCGACCCAAGGAAACCCGACGCAATGTTCGAAATCCAGCCGATGAACGCCGAACGCTTTCGTCAACAGACACGGCGCAGCACGGTGATTATTGCCCTGATTTTCCTGGCGCTGGCGATGGTGCTGTCCACGGCGGCGGTGGCGCTGTTCGGTGAACCCGGCGGCGACAATCTGCGGTTTAACGTCGGCGGGGTGTTTGTCGCGGTGCTGCTGATGGTGGCGCTGATGCGCGGCAAGTTCTGGAGCCAGGACTGGATGGCGCCTGCGGTCTACGGCTGGCGGCTCAAGCGCAGCCTGATGAGCATCACCAACATCATGCATCAGGTCACGGCGGCGGTGGAGCAGGGCGATCCGACGGCCATGAAGCTGTTGCGCTTCTACCACCTTGGCCTGAGCCAGATGCACGAACTGGACGGCAACTCCAGCGACCACAGCCAGTTGACCCGCGAAATGGATCAACACAAAGCGCGGATGGAAGCGCTGGGTATCGACACTCAACAAACGCAGTTGGATCCGGCCTGGCTTGAGGCAATGAAGCCGCTGTCGCGGTAAATCGGTTGTCTAGGCCCATCATTACGATACAAACCCGGCATGAGCCGGCAAATCACCTATCTTGTTGAGATGCCGTTGAACGGGCGAACAGGAACATTCACCCTGTCATAAGGAGCCAGGGAACGTCATGGGGCATCCGTCCATTAAAGACCGAATTGAAAACACCATCGTCGCCGCGCCTTGGCTGCCCGATCTGGTTGAGTCCCGATTCAGGGTCCGACACGCCGTGCTGCTGCTCGTGGCGGTGTGTCTGTCGATGACCGCGATTGCGACCTGGGAAGCCTGGAACTCGCGCCAGTACCATTTGCATGACAAAGAAGTGGCGATGTCCAACCTTGCACAGACGTTGGCCTCACAAGCGCGAGCGTCGATCAAGCAGGCTGATACGCTGCTGTTCACCTTGGTCGATCGTCTCGAAAACGACGGCATGGACCCCGCTCGAATTCCCAGGTTACAACGTTTACTCAGGGATCAGCGCAGTGAATTGCCGCAGCTCCATGGCCTATTCGTGTTTGACGAACAAGGGCGCTGGGTGGCCAATTCCAATGGCGCCGATGTGCCGGGTGCCAACAATTCCGACCGCGAATATTTCGCCTTCCACCGCGATCATCCTGACCGTGGTCCGCATATCGGGCCGTCGATCAAAAGCCGGTCGAGCGGCGAGTGGATCATGACCGTGTCGCGCCGGATCAACCACCCGGATGGCCGTTTCGCCGGTGTGGCGCTGGCGTCGATCTATCTCAGCCATTTCCTTGAGCTTTACGACAGTATCGACATGGGTAGCAATGGCGTGATCAACCTGATTGCCGACGATGCCAGCATCATTGTTCGTCGGCCGTTCAAAGAGTCAGAGGTCGGTACCAGCCTCGCCAATGGCCCGCTGTTTACCCAACTGTTGCCCAGCGCCAGTTACGGCACGGCAACGGTCAAGTCCTATCTGGACGGTGTTGAACGGGTCGTCGGGTATCGACGGGTCGAGGGTTATCCGCTGATCGTTTTTGTAGCGCTCGACAAGGAAGATGTCCTGGCGGACTGGCGTCAGGAGACAGCGTTGAGCGCGGGCATCTTGCTCTTGCTGCTGATGTTTCTGGGAGGGCTGGGTTATCGCCTCATTCGTTTCATGAAACAGCAGAGTCATATTCAGAGCGTCTTGCTCGATGCTCGGGAAAAACTGATCGAGGTCAATCGCAGCCTTGAACTGTTGGCGCTTGAAGACGCCTTGACCGGTCTTTCCAATCGACGTCAGTTCGACCTGTTTATCCTGGCGGAAATGGGTCGCGCCCGACGCACCCAGACCCACCTCGCCCTGTTGATGATCGATGTCGATCACTTCAAGAATTTCAATGATCGTTACGGTCATGTGGCCGGTGATGAGTGTCTGCGCAACATCAGCGCAATCATCCAGGACAACATCAAGCGTCCCGGGGATCTTCCCGCCCGTTATGGCGGCGAGGAATTTACCGTCGTGCTGCCCGGCACCGACTACGTCGGGGCGTTTCTGGTGGCCGAAAAAATCCGCCGCGCGGTTCAGCAAGCCAACATCGAACACAAGGAAAGCCCGGAGGGGATGGTGACGGTCAGTGTGGGGGTTTGTGCCTATGACATGGCTTCGCAAGATTCGCCCGACGACCTCATCGGCGCGGCGGACAAGGCCTTGTATGTGGCCAAGGCCAGCGGGCGCAACATGAGTGTGATTGCCAACTGATTTCAAAGGCTGGGGACGGCCGGCGGTTCGTTGGTGACGCCGATAATCAAGTTCGCGCGCCCCTCGCGCGGGGCTTCCCATACCGGCGTAACTTCCACAACTTGAACAACCGAAGATAGACCAACACGTTGACCGCCAGCACCACGCTGCCCAGCGCCAGTTGAATCGCCGGTGTCAGCCCGGCGGGATAGATCACCGGCCACACGTAGTGCTCGATGAATCCACCGCCGTAACCGGTTTGTCCGGCGGCGAGGCGCATGCGGTTTTCCCACTCGGTCAGCGGACACGCCAGGTGCAGGACTTCCACGCTTACCCCCCACGCCGCGGCGGGTAGATGCAACCAGATCAGCGCGCGCCACTTGAGCACCAGCAGCCCGCCGAACAGCACGAAGAGTATGAACAACAGGTGAAACAGCACCAGCCCATCGGCGGCTATCCGGTAAAGCATGTCGACTCCCTGATGCGCAATGCCAATGACTCCATGCTACTCGGTTCCATGAATGACAGCGGCTACCCCGCAAGTGCGCAAGATTGTTCAAGCTTTCGGGCGTAACGGCTGGCACAGTTGCAGGTCTTCCCCAGGCTGTAGAGCGTTATGTCGAACTCACTCATGCCACGCAGCGCCTTTCTTCGCGGCGCCGTAGCGATCATGCCGTTGTCCTTGGCGACCGCGCCCTGGGGACTGTTGGCCGGCTCCATGGCCATCGAGGCCAATCTCACTCCCCTACAAGGCCAGGGATTGTCGAGCATCGTGTTCGCCGGTGCCGCGCAACTGGTTGCCATCGGCATGCTCAAGGGCGGTGCCGGGATTTTTTCGATTCTGCTGACCACGCTGTTACTCACCTCGCAGCATTTGCTGTACGGCATGAGCATGCGTTCAGTGATTTCCCCGCTGCCGGGTCGCTGGCGTGTGGGCCTGGGCTTTTTGCTCACCGATGAATTGTTCGCCCTGACCAGTCAACATGACCGACAACAGTTCAATCGCTGGTACGCCCTGGGCGTGGGCCTGACGTTTTATGTCGCCTGGAACCTGTTCACCCTGGCTGGCATCGTGCTGGGCAGCAGCATTCCGGGGCTGGAGCACCTGGGGCTGGACTTCTCCATCGCAGCGACCTTCATTGCCTTGATCACCCCGGTGGTACGCAATGTTCCGACGGTGGTCTGCGTGGCGGTTTCGTTGTTTTGTTCGGTGTTGTTCAGCTATTGGCAGTGGGGATCGGCGCTGGTGCTGTCGGGATTGGCGGGCATGACGGCAGGCTTTGTCTGCAACAAACTCTACGGGGGGCGCACATGATGGTCTGGGCGGTGATTATCGGAATGGGCGTGCTGGTCTTTCTCAACCGTTACGTGTTCCTCGAACCGCGACTGCCGGTGCGCCTGAGCAGTAATGCCCGGCAGTTTCTCGGGTTCGCCGTGCCGGGGATGTTGACCGCGATTTGCGGGCCCATCGTGTTCATGCCGGACAAACAGCTGAATCTGCAGTGGGACAATCCCTACCTGATCAGTTCGCTGGTGGCGGTGGGTCTGGTGCTGTACACCCGCAATACGTTGCTCAGCATGCTGTTGAGCATGGGCTTCTTCTTTTTGCTGCGCTGGTGGCTCTGAGTCGGAATCTGGAATTTGTTCTACGCTTAAAGATAGATCCCTTCAGGCAGCGAGGTGAGCATGACCAATGACCCTAAGCGTACAGACCTGGATGAAGAGGAAGATGAACCCACGGAGGAAGAGATCAAGCGTCAGGAGCGTGCGAGGCAGGATTGGAAGCATGATGACAGTCGAGACCTGTCAGACCGCGACGAAGAGCGTCCGCTGAAGCCCTGACCGATCATCTGCTCCTCCCAAAAGCAAAAGCCCCGCGTAATAGCGGGGCTTTTCATGCGTGCAGTGTCAGTCAATCAAATCGCTTCATTCCAGCGTATATGCGTAATGCCCAATTGCTGGGCTTTCAAACGTGCAACTTCGAGTGTGGCGTGTGCCGCGATTTTTTGGTCACCGTGCGGATAGGCATGAGCGGAGGCCGAATGGATCGCGTCCACATCCGAGAACTGCTCGGCCAGTTTGAAAAAGTGCTGACGAACGCCGTCGAGTAAATAGTGCACTGCATAGGGAACGAGTTCGCTCATGTATTCCTTTTGATATCCGCCAAGGCTCTGGCGCAGAAGTCGAATTGAGAACTCAAGGCGTCTGCGGCAGACGTGCCGTATCGTTTTGAGAACTGAAAAAAACAGGCCGTGATAGGCCTGTTCTTCAGAGTGCAACGATGTCGCGTTCGTTCAGTTTATTAATCAGCCAAATGAACATTCATTCAAAGATCGTCCATTGCCGCAAAGTCTGGATGAAACGCCCGATAGCCCAATGTCTTATCGATCCACGCGTTCAATTCATTGACCATGATCGGTGGCGTGCCGCAGTAGGCCCCGAGGGTTGAACGAAGGACGTCGCTGATATCGGGCACTGAGTGAAGGTTTCGGGTGTTTATGTATTGCCCGATGAAACAGTCGATTTGAAAGCGTTCTGTCAGCGACAGATACACGCACTCCACACCGAAAAGTTGGTTATTGGCAAGATCGTCGCGCAACTGGGTTCTCTACAAGGTTTGTTGATATTAGGGGGTTTCCTTGTTTGTTGACTCTTTGGTCAACTGGTGTTGCAAGGGGGAATGCGGCGCGCATCCTATCCGTAGTGTTATTAAATGTATGCACGACGCTGAAAGTGTCAGACAAGCGGTTGGCGTCACTGTATTCGTGCATCGGCAGGCGTTTCAAACATGAAACACTTGTTTTAACGTTACTGTCTTTCAATGACTTTGCATCGAGTGCCCTTGTATAGACAGGTCTGTCTTTTCCATCGATTTTAAAACAAGTTTATTAATCAACACCTTGTCCTGATTCCTGGCATGCAAGGGCCCGCTGAGTCTTCAAATTACATGGGCACGCTGCAACTCGGTCAACGACAACGCCTTCAGACGCGCCAGCAGCGGGTCTCGCCGATCACGCGGATGAGGCAGCTCCACGGCCAGTTCCTGACGAATACTGCTGGGGCGGTTGTCCATCACCAGGACGCGATCGCTGAGGTACAAGGCTTCATCGACATCGTGAGTCACCAGTAGCAGGGCGATGGCATGACGTTCGGCCAGTTGCAGCAGCAAGTCCTGGAGCCTCATCCGAGTGAAAGCGTCCACGGCACTGAAGGGTTCATCCAGGAGCAACACCTGCGGTCTCGAGTAAAGACCTCGGGCAATCGCCACCCGTTGCGCCATGCCCCCGGACAAGGCTTTTGGCAGCGCCTGCGCGAATCCGCCGAGGCCGACTTCCTCAATCAATTGCGCGACCCAGGCCTTGTCGTAATGGCTGTCGGCGCTGAAGCCAACGTTTTGTTCGACCGTCAGCCACGGCATCAGCCGGGCTTCCTGAAACACGAAGGCGACTTCCCCCGCGGTGTTGCGCAGCTCGCCCTGAAAGTCTTTTTCCAGACCGGCGATGATCCGCAGCAAGGTGCTTTTACCGCAGCCGCTGGGGCCGAGCAGGCTGACGGTTTCTCGGGGCTGCAGCTGCAAGTGGATGTTCTTGAGGACGGTGGTGGCGGCGAAGGTTTTGCGCTCGACGCGAATGTCCAGCAGGTGTTCAGGCATGGCTCAATCCTCTGCGCTTTGGCCGTTGAAAGTGTCGCGCCAGGCCAGGAAGCGTTTTTCCAGTGCGGCGAGAATGCCGTCGCTCAGTTTGCCCAGCAGCGCCAATACGATAATCGCGGCCAGGACGATGTCCGGGCGTGACGTCTCGCGACCGTCACTGAGCAGATAACCCAGGCCTTTGGTCGCTGCGATCAGCTCGGCCGCCACCAGAAACATCCAGGCCAGGCTCATGCCGCTGCGCAACCCGGTGAACAGGCCGGGCAGGGCGGCTGGCAACAGGATCCGCCGGACCAGCCGACGGCGGCTGAAGCCGTACATCTGTCCGACTTCCACCAGTTTGCGATCAATGTCGCGAATCGCCGCGACGCCGTTGAGGTACACCGGAAAGAACGCGCCGATGGCGATCAGGACAATTTTCGAGGTCTCGTCGATGCCTAACCACAACAGCAAGAGTGGCACCCAGGCCAGGCTCGGAATCGAGCGCAGACCGGCGAATGTCGGCTCCAGATAGGCTTCAGCTTCGCGGCTCAAACCGACCCACGCGGCGAACACCAAGGCCAGGCTGGCGCCAATGGCAAAGCCCAGCAGCACTCGCAGCAGGCTGGCACTGATGTGTTTCCACAGCGCACCCTCGGCCAGATCACCGAGTGTCAACGCGACCTCGCTCGGCGCCGGCATTTGATACGACGGCAACCAGCCGATGCGCACGACCAATTCCAGTAGCAGGATGATCAACACCGGCAGGGCGAGGCCCTTGAGGCGCAGTTGCCAGGCACTGCTCAGGCGACGCGGTGTGGGTAATGCCAAGGGAGCGGGCAGGTCTTTGCTTTTGCTGGTCATGGAGGGCTCCGGTGACGATGAATCAAGATCAAGAGATCGCAGCCTCGTTTCACTCGACAGCTCCTACATGCGCCACGGTTTGCCTGGAACCGGTGTCGAGCAACTGATCGATTACCTGGTCGACATTGACCCCGCGACGAACCAGTTCTTCGGAAACCAGAATCGGCGCGGCCGCTTTGGAAGCGAGGACATCCTTGGCGGTCAATTGCGGGCTGCTCAGGTCGGTGCGCGACAGTTGCAGCTTGGCCACTTCCAGTGGCAGCCCGGATTCAGCGGCGAGCAATTTCGCCAGTTCGTCCGGGTTTTTCACCGCCCATTCACGGGCCTTTTCATAGGCACTCAGCACGGTTTCGATGGTGTGCGGGTGTTCTTTGGCATAGGTGTCGGTGACGCTGATCACGCCGTAGCTGTTGAAGTGGGTGTTGCGATACAGCAGGCGCGAACCGGCCTGGACTTCACTGGCTGCCATGTGCGGATCAAGGCCGGCCCAGGCGTCCACGTCACCTTTCTCCAGCGCGGTGCGACCGTCCGGGTGCTGCAAGTGCACCAGTTCGACATCGTCCTTGGTCAGGCCAGCCTGTTGCAGGCTGCGCAAGGTGAACAGGTATGGATCAGTGCCTTTGGTCGCGGCGATTTTCTTGCCTTTGAGGTCGGCCACGGTTTTGTAAGGGGAATCCTTGCGCACCACCAACGCGGTCCATTCGGCGCGGCTGTACACGTAGACCGATTTGATCGGGCTGCCGTTGGCACGGCTGAGCACGGCGGCCAGGCTGGCGGATGAAGCGAAGTCGACGCCGCCGCTGTTGAGGTATTCCAGCGAGCGGTTGCTGCCCTGGCTCAACACCCAGCTGACCTTGGTCTGCGGCAGGGCCTGCTCGAGGAAACCGAAGTGTTTGAGGACCAGGCTCACCGGTGAGTAATAGGCGTAATCCAGATGCACTTCGGCCGGTGGTGTTTCGGCTGCCTGTGCCACGGGTTGCAGGCTCAGGGCCAGTGCGCAGGCGCTGAGCAAATACCTGAGGTTGGGAAAGCGGAAGGTCGGTTTCATGGCGCGGCTCCGGGCAAGGCGGCGAGATTCTTATGTTCAGAAAATTATTTTTTACGGCTGCTTCCTGCATAAAAGGAATATTGCAGGCTCTGTGCCATGTCGGGACATTGCAGGTTTTTCGGGGTATTGGCGGGGCGGGCAATGTCTGGGAATGTCGCGTTGAAAACAGTCTGTTGGCTTGCTGTTGCTGGGTGAACACTGCCTGTTTCCGGTCATGAGCTTATGCTGAAATCGAATTTACGAAGGCTGCTTTAAGAGCGTTAGGGTCTATAAAAATATCGTCCCTGGAGTCTTCGATGAACCTGTCCCGATTCGTGCGCGGTCTGCTGACCAGCGCCTTGTTTGCCGCGCCATTGAGTTACGCCGCAGAACCCGTCGTATTGCATGTCGGTGATCAGAACTACTACAACGTCCGCGCCTCGGTGGAAGCGTCGGGTGTGCTGGAAGGCGCGTCCTATACCGTCGACTGGAAACACTTCCAGGCCGCTGCGCCGCTGGCTGAAGCGCTGAGCACCGGGGCGCTGGATGTGGGTTTTCTCGGTGATTCCGGCTTCCTGTTCCTGGCCGCCAAACAGGCGCCAGTGAAGTTGATCGGTGTATCGCGGCAGAACCCCGACACCATCGCCTTGCTGGTGCCCAAGGATTCACCGGTCAAAACCATTGCCGACCTCAAGGGTAAAAAAGTCGCTTACTGGCCTGGCGCCTGGAGCCAGCAACTGACTTTGCGCGCGCTGGAGAAAGCCGATCTGCCGGAGGACTATGTCGACTTCATCAAACTGATGCCCATCGACGCCGCTGCCGCGTTGCCACAGGGCAGCATCGACGCGTTCCCGGTGTGGGAACCGTACATTTCCCAGCAGATCCTGTTTTCCGGCGCTCGGCCGATTCTCACGGCGAAAAACCTCATGCCCGGCCTGAGTGCGATTGCGGCGTCGACGCCATCTATCGATAGCAAGCGCGAAGCCATTGCCGACTTCCTCGTGCGCCTGAAAAAAGCCCGGGCCTGGGTCGACAACCACACCGATGAATATGCTGACCTGTGGGCGAAAAAGGCCAACCTCGACCAGAACGTGTCCCGCCATTGGTTGCGCCAGGCACACATGACCGTGGGCCCGGTGGATGCGCAGGCCGCCACGGACCTGCAGAGCACCGCGGACTTCCTGTTCAAGGTCAAGGCGTTGCCAACGGCATTGGCCACCGCGCCGATTATCGACCACTCGTTCCAACAGTCGCTGACGCAGTAACCAACGGGGGTGGGCGCTGGAACCAAACACTGTGTACCCTGATCCAACCTCGGCCTGCAGCAACCTGCGGGACGACAATGGATGAATGGGCGAAGGGTTTTTGCCAATTAACGTGATGACCGTAACGGTCTGGCCCAAGGCAAAACATGAAACAGCTGTTCAAGGTTCTCTGCGCACTCACCCTTGCTGTCGGGCTGGTTGGCTGCATCTCTTCACCCATCGAACTGACCCCGCAGACCGAGCAGCGTTTGCGCGAGCAGGCGCCGATCCGCTTCCTGGTGACGTTCGACGACGGTCCCAGTGCATCGAGTTTCTGGAACCCGAGCATGACCGTGCTCGACAGCCTCGCCTGGAACCCGGTGCTGCCCGGGATCAAAGCGGTGTTTTTCGTGCAGACCGGCGCACCTCGGGCCGGCGACAGCGACATCGGCCGTGGGGTCATGCGCCGCGAACAAGCGGAAGGGCATGTGCTGGGCTTCCACACCGCGACCCATTCGCACACCAATCACCGCTCGTTGAGTCCGGAACAGTTGGAGCAGTCACTGAGCAAAGGCAGTGCCGATATTGCCGCGATCACCGGCGCGCCGCCGACCCTGGTGCGCCCGCCATTCTGGAATTACGACAAACGTGTGTTCGCGGCCTACCAGCGCCACGGGATGCACGTATTGCTGACCGACCTGAGCGCCAATGACGGCAAGATCTGGGGCTTCAATGCCAGCCCACGGCGCCGGGCGAACATGTTGCGGCAGTTGTCCGAAGTCCGTGAGCGGATTGCCCGGGGCGAACTGCCGACGGTGGACGGTGTGATTCCGGTGGTGGTGACGTTCCATGACCTGAATCGTTATACCGCCCGGCATACCCGCGAATACCTGCAAATCCTGCTCGACAGTGCCAATGCCACCGGCGTGCCGTTGGCGCAGAAACCGTTTTATGACGACACCGAAGCGCTGCAACGGGCGGCCATGGCGCGCACCATTACCGACAGTTCCCAGGACGTGAAACTACCGGGGATCTGGAACTGGATCTGGGATGGGGATTCGCACTAAAACTTCGCCAAAACGAGAAGCAGCTAACACATCGTGCGGGTGGTCGCTGGCGCAGGCGCGTGAAAGGGGGTCTATGCTGATCGAGTTGAATTTGATCATCAGCCACGGAGGCGTTAGTCATGGTGCCCATTTCAGTCCTTTGCAGCATTGTGGAGTCCGGTTTCAAGCCGCTGGCCTGCGAATGCACCGAGAATTCCAGCGGGTTGCTGCGGATCAAAGTGTACGACCCGGCAACCGGGCGTATCGACTTGCTGATCCCCTGCGTATCGCCGACACGGCTGACCAGCATTCGCGCGATCTCTGACTTCGTTGGCGAGTTGCGCGTCGAGATGCGCGCCGGACGCCGGGCCTTCGCCGGCTGAGATGCCAGGCGTAGAGGCTGTGTAGGAGCTGTCGAGTGAAACGAGGCTGCGATCTTTTGATCTTGATCTTGAAAAAACAAAGTCAAAAGATCGCAGCCTCGTTTCACTCGACAGCTCCTACACAGCTCCTACACAGCTCCTACATAGCTCCTGCGTGGATCTAGGCTGTTGGCAGCAGTTCATCAATCATCTTCAAACAATGATTCAACCCTGGCGTCACATCGCCCACGCGCCGGCTGAGGATGATCGGCGAGGTCGCGTTGTCTTCCAGCAACGGGGTGAAGCCAATGTCGTCGCGGTGCAGCAACTGCACCGAGGCTGGCACCAGCGTGACCCCGATTCCCGCACCGACCAACCCGATCGCCGTTTGCAGCTCGTTGGTCCATTGCGCCACGTGGATGCTCACGCCATAGGATTCGAACAGCGCAATCACATGATCGGCATAGCTGGGGCGCGGGTTGCCGGGGTACAGCACAAAGGGTTCCTTGGCCAGTTCGCGAAGGCTGATCGGTCCGGCCAGCAGTGGATGGCCGGCGGGCAGGGCGGCGACCAGCCGGTCTTCAGTCAACACGGTCTGAATGATCGCCGGATCGTCGATGCGAATCCGCCCGAAACCGATGTCGATGCGCCCGGCCTTGAGCGCCTGCACCTGTTGCAGGGTGGTCATTTCCGAAAGCCCGAGTTCAAGCTCCAGAGGCTCGCCGCTGCGCAGCCGACGAATCAGTTCCGGGAGTACGCCGTACAGCGTCGACGGCGCAAAACCGATGCCCAGCCAGGTCTTTTCCCCCAGGCCGATGCGTCGGGTGTTGTCGCATGTCTTGGCCAGTTGCTCGAGCAGGGCGCTGGAGTGCTCATGGAAGAAACGCCCAGCATCGGTCAGCTTCAGCGGGCGACCACGCTCAAGCAATAACACCCCGAGTTCATCTTCCAGCTGCTGGATCTGCCGGCTCAGGGGCGGCTGGGCAATGTGCAGCAGTTCGGCTGCGCGGGTGAAGTTGAGGGTTTGAGCCAACACCTGAAAATAGCGCAGGTGACGCAGTTCCATGGGGCCTCCAGGCGTTGATCAGTTGAATACCTTTAAGGTATCGAGCCAGACCAATTCTATATTGGCCGCCAGCAAAAAGCCGTATGAGAATCCGTTCCAGAACTTCAAAAACCTGACGGGTATCGAAATGCGTGCTACAGCCATTGAATCGATCGAGACGATCATCGTCGATCTGCCGACCATCCGCCCGCACAAACTGGCCATGCACACCATGCAACACCAGACCCTGGTGATCATCCGTGTGCGCTGCGCCGACGGCATTGAAGGGATCGGCGAGTCCACCACCATCGGTGGCCTGGCGTACGGCAACGAAAGCCCGGACAGCATCAAGACCAACATCGACACGCACTTCGCGCCGCTGTTGATCGGCGAGGATAGCGCCAATGTGAATGCCGCCATGTTGCGCCTGGAGCGCAGCATCCGTGGCAATACCTTCGCCAAGTCAGGTATCGAAACCGCGTTGCTCGATGCCCAGGGCAAGCGCCTCGGCCTGCCGGTCAGCGAGTTGCTTGGCGGTCGCGTTCGTGACGCGCTGCCAGTGGCCTGGACCCTGGCCAGCGGCGACACCGACAAGGACATCGCCGAAGCGGAAAAAATGCTCGACCTGCGCCGCCACCGCATTTTCAAACTGAAGATCGGGGCCGGCGAAGTCAATCGCGACCTGGCCCACGTCATTGCGATCAAGAAAGCCCTGGGCGATCGCGCCAGTGTGCGGGTCGATGTCAATCAGGCTTGGGACGAAGCGGTCGCCTTGCGCGCCTGCCGGATTCTGGGCAGCAACGGCATCGACCTGATCGAGCAACCGATCTCGCGCAATAATCGTGCGGGCATGGTGCGCCTGAATGCCATGAGCCCGGCGCCGATCATGGCCGATGAATCCATCGAATGCGTGGAAGACGCCTTCAATCTGGCGCGCGACGGTGCTGCGTCGGTGTTTGCCTTGAAGATCGCCAAGAACGGCGGGCCACGCGCCGTGTTGCGTACGGCCGCCATCGCCGAAGCCGCCGGTATCGGCCTGTACGGCGGCACTATGCTTGAAGGAGGCATCGGCACGCTGGCCTCGGCCCACGCCTTCGTCACCCTGAATAAACTGGCCTGGGACACTGAGCTGTTCGGCCCGTTGCTGTTGACCGAAGACATACTCAGCGAGCCGCTGGTCTACCGCGATTTCGAGCTGCATGTGCCGAACACGCCGGGCCTGGGCCTGAGTCTGGATGAAGAACGCCTGGCATTTTTCCGTCGCGACAAGACATCTACTTCCATTCATCAAGCCTGAGGAGAGCATCATGTTGTTCCACGTCAAAATGACCGTGAATCTGCCGGTCGACATGAATCCGGAAGCGGCTGCCAAGCTGAAGTCCGACGAGAAAGCCCTGGCCCAGCGCCTGCAGGAGCAAGGCAAATGGCGTCACCTGTGGCGTATCGCCGGGCACTATGCCAATTACAGCGTATTCGACGTCGAGAGTGTCCAGGAGCTGCACGACCTACTGATGCAATTACCGCTGTTCCCGTACATGGCGATCGAGGTCGACGCGATGTGCCAGCATCCTTCTTCCATTCGAGAAAATGACCGCTGAGCCCAGCCTGCTTGGTTTGCTACGCCAATAATTACAAGATGAGGATCCCCCATGAACGTGAAGATTTCCCACACTGCCAGTGCCCAGAAGTTCCTCGAAGACGCCAGCGGCTTGCTCAACGAGGCCGGTAACCCACGGGTCAAAGAACTGGTTTATCGCATCCTGCGTGACTCGGTGAACATCATCGAAGACCTGGCCGTGACCCCGGAAGAATTCTGGAAAGCGGTCAATTACCTCAACGTGCTGGGCGCGCGTCAGGAAGCCGGATTGCTGGTGGCCGGGCTTGGTCTGGAACATTACCTGGACCTGCTGATGGACGCCGAAGACGCACAGGCCGGCAAGGCCGGTGGCACGCCGCGGACCATCGAAGGCCCGCTGTATGTAGCCGGTGCGCCGCTGTCTGAAGGCGAAGCGCGACTCGATGATGGCGTCGATCCGGGCGTGGTCCTGTTCATGCAGGGCCAAGTGCGCAACACCGCTGGCGAGCCATTGGCCGGCGCGGTGGTCGATGTCTGGCATGCCAACACGGGCGGCACGTATTCGTACTTCGACACCACTCAGTCCGAGTTCAACCTGCGTCGCCGTATCGTCACCGATGCCGAGGGCCGTTATCGTTTCCGCAGCATCGTGCCGTCGGGTTATGGCTGCCCGCCGGACGGTCCGACCCAGCAATTGCTCGATCAATTGGGCCGTCATGGCCAGCGTCCGGCGCACATCCACTTCTTCATCTCTGCGCCGGATCATCGTCACCTGACCACCCAGATCAACCTAGACGGTGATAAGTACCTGCACGACGATTTCGCCTACGCCACCCGCGACGAGCTGATTGCCCACATCACCTTCAGCGACGACCCGCAGCGTGCAGCGGTGCATGGCGTCAGCGGCCGGTTTGCCGAAATCGACTTCGATTTCACGCTGCAATCATCCGCCCAGCCGCAAGAGCAACAGCGTCTTGAGCGGGTTCACGCACTCGAGGACTGATCCTTTCGCGCCGCCGAACCGGGCCACGAGATAACGACCGTTTATCTCGTGGCTTTCTGCGTTCCGCACGTGCGACCTAGAATGGCCCGACGCAATCGATAACAACAACGAGAGTAACCCGATGATGCACGCGCAACTGTTAAGTCAGCGCAGCAGAATTTTCGACCACGCCGACCCGTACGCAGTGTCGGGTTACGTCAATCAGCATGTCGGCAACCATTGCATCCTGATGCCCAGGGTCGGCCGGCCCCTGGCCAGCCTGGATCACCGCAAATTCGCCAGCCTCGACCTGTGCCGCATCAGCTACGGCGCCAGCGTTCGGGTCACTTCGGGTGCGCTCGAAAGCATTTATCACTTGCAAGTGTTGCTGCGCGGCAACTGCCTGTGGCGTGGTCACGGTCAGGAACACTACTTTGCGCCGGGTGAGTTGCTGCTGATCAATCCCGACGATCCGGTCGACCTGACGTACTCCGACGATTGCGAGAAATTCATCCTCAAAGTGCCCACCCGCCTGTTTGAGGCGGTGTGCGAGGAGCAACGCTGGCGCTATCCGGGGCAGGGCGTGCGGTTTCTGGAGAACCGTTATCAGCTCGATGAGCTGGAAGGGTTCGTCAGCTTGCTGGCGATGATTTGCCAGGAAGCCGAAGCCACCGAGCAGATCCCCCGGGTGCAGGAGCATTACGCGCAGATCATCGTCAGCAAGATGCTGAGCCTGATGAAGACCAACGTCATGCGCAGCGGTCTCGGCTCGCCGTCGGCCACGTTCGAGGTGATTGCCGATTACATCGCACGCCACCTCAAACAGGACATCGACAGCGAAGAGCTGGCGCGCCAGGCGCAAATGAGCCTGCGTTCGCTGTACGGATTGTTCGAGCGCAACGCTGGAACCTCGCCGAAAAACTACATTCGGCAGAAGAAACTCGAGCGCATCCACCTGTGCCTGAGCGACCCGACCTGCAACGTGCGCAACGTCACGGAAGTGGCCATGGATTACGGCTTCCTGCACCTGGGACGGTTCTCCGACAGCTACCGCAAACAGTTCGGCGAACTGCCCTCCGACACCCTCAAACGCCGACACTGACCTCAGGCCCGCCCAACCCCTGTTGATCGTTCCCACGCTCCGCGTGGGAATGCAGCCCGGGACGCTCCGCGTCCCACGAGCGGACGCAGAGCGTCGATTGAGGCATTCCCACGCAGAGCGTGGGAACGATCATGAACACCTCCATTGCAGTAAACGGATACAGGTCTGCACCTAGCGGATAGTCCGCCCCATCCCTCCGTCCTAGCATGGCGCTGCCTGAATAAAAACAATGGAGGCGGCGGCCATGTCCCTGCGACCCGAATACCTTCACTCCCTGCTTGAAGATGACAAAGAGCAGGGCATCTATCGCTGCAAGCGCGAGATGTTCACCGACCCGCGTTTGTTCGATCTGGAGATGGAACACATCTTCGAAGGCAACTGGCTGTACCTGGCGCACGAAAGCCAGATCCCCAACATCAACGATTTCTACACCACGACCATGGGGCGCCAGTCGATCTTCATCGCCCGCAACAAGGACGGCGTGCTCAACGCATTCATCAACGCCTGCAGCCATCGCGGTGCGACGCTGTGCCGGCACAAGACCGGCAACAAAAGCTCCTACACCTGCCCGTTCCACGGTTGGACCTTCAATAACTCCGGCAAGCTGCTCAAGGTCAAAGACCCGGCAGCGGCGGGCTACCCGGCGAGTTTCAACTGCGAAGGCTCCCACGACCTGACCAAAGTCGCGCGGTTTGAATCCTATCGCGGCTTCCTCTTTGGCAGCCTCAAGGCCGACGTGGTGCCGCTGGTAGAACACCTGGGCGAGTCGGCCAAGATCATCGACATGATCGTCGATCAGTCCACCGACGGCCTGGAAGTGCTGCGCGGATCTTCCAGCTATATCTACGAAGGCAACTGGAAGCTCACCGCTGAAAACGGCGCCGACGGCTATCACGTCAGCTCCGTGCACTGGAACTACGCCGCCACCCAGAACCAGCGCAAACAGCGCGAGGCCGGTGACGCCAATCCGACCATGAGTGCGGGCACCTGGGCCAAGCAGGGCGGCGGTTTCTACTCTTTCGACAAGGGCCACATGCTGCTCTGGACCCGCTGGTCCAACCCCGAGGATCGTCCGCTGTACGAGCGCCGCGACGAGCTGGCCCGGGACTTCGGCAAGGCCCGCGCCGACTGGATGATCGAGAACTCGCGCAACCTGTGCCTGTACCCCAACGTGTACTTGATGGATCAGTTCAGCTCGCAGATCCGCATCGCCCGGCCGATCTCGGTCAACCGTACGGAAATCACCATCTACTGCATCGCCCCCAAAGGCGAAAGCGACGCCGCGCGATCGAGCCGGATTCGTCAGTACGAGGATTTCTTCAACGTCAGCGGCATGGCCACCCCGGACGATCTGGAAGAGTTTCGTTCCTGCCAGACCAGTTATCAGGGCAGCGTCACGACGTGGAATGACATGTCCCGTGGCGCCGAGCACTGGGTCGAGGGCGCCGATGAAGCGGCCAAAGAGATCGACTTGCATCCGCTGCTCAGCGGCGTGCGCACCGAAGATGAAGGCCTGTTCGTGCTGCAACACAAGTATTGGCAGCAAACCATGCTTAAGGCACTGGCTGCTGAACAGTCCGAATTGATCGCTGTGGAGGCCGTGCAATGACCATCACCTATGACGCCGTGCGCGATTTTCTCTACCGCGAAGCACGCTACCTCGACGACAAGCAGTGGGACGACTGGCTGGAAATGTACGCCGCCGATGCCTCGTTCTGGATGCCGTCCTGGGACGACAACGACGAATTGACCGAAGACCCGCAGGGCGAGATTTCGCTGATCTGGTACGGCAATCGCACCGGCCTGGAAGACCGCATCTTCCGCATCAAGACCGAGCGCTCCAGCGCGAGCATTCCGGACACCCGGACCTCGCACAACCTGAGCAACATCGAGCTGCTCGAACAGGCCGACGGACTGTGCAAGGTGCGCTTCAACTGGCACACCCTGAGCTTTCGCTACAAGACCGTCGACAGCTATTTCGGCAGCAGTTTCTACACCCTCGATGTGCGCGGTGAAAACCCGCTGATCAAGGCCAAGAAAGTGATCCTGAAGAACGATTACGTTCGTCAGGTCATCGATGTCTACCACCTGTGAGGCGACCGTCATGACTCATTCCATCGCATTCAATTTTGAAGACGGCGTCACCCGGTTCATCGACGCTAATGTCGGCGAAACCGTGGCCGATGCTGCGTATCGCCAGGGCATCAACATTCCGCTGGATTGCCGCGACGGCGCCTGCGGCACGTGCAAATGCTTCGCCGAGGCCGGCCGTTATGACTTGGGCGAGGAGTACATCGAAGACGCGCTGAGCGCCGAAGAAGCCGAACAAGGTTTTGTCCTGACCTGCCAGATGCGCGCCCAGAGCGATTGCGTGGTGCGCGTGCCGACGTCATCGCAGGTTTGCCGTACGCAGCAGGCCAGTTACGACGCCACCATCAGCGCCGTGCGGCAGCTGTCGGACAGCACCATCGCGCTGTCGATCAAGGGCGAAGCCTTGAGCAAACTGGCGTTCCTGCCGGGGCAATACGTCAACCTCGGTGTCCCGGGCAGCGAGCAGACCCGCGCGTATTCGTTCAGCTCGTTGCAGCGTGACGGCGAGGTCAGTTTCCTGATTCGTAATGTGCCTGGCGGCTTGATGAGCAGCTTCCTCACCGGCATGGCCAAGGCGGGGGACAGCATGCGCCTGGCCGGGCCGTTGGGCAGTTTTTATCTGCGCGACATCCGCCGGCCGTTGCTGCTGTTGGCAGGCGGAACCGGTTTGGCTCCGTTCACCGCCATGCTGGAAAAAATCGCAGAGCAGGGCAGTGAGCACCCATTGCATCTGATCTACGGCGTGACCAACGATTTCGACCTGGTGGAACTTGACCGACTCGAAGCCTTTGCCGCGCGTATCCCGAATTTCAGCTTCAGTGCCTGCGTTGCCAACCCCGACAGCCGGCACCCGCTCAAAGGGTACGTAACCCAGCACATCGAGCCACGGCATCTGAACGATGGCGACGTCGACGTCTATCTGTGCGGCCCGCCGCCGATGGTCGAGGCGGTCAGTCAGTTCATTCGCGAGCAAGGCGTTGCGCCGGCGAACTTCTACTACGAGAAATTTGCCGCCAGCGCCGCTTGAGTCATGCGTCACAGGGGCAGCGCCGCTCCCACAGATCAGTGTTTTTCCATGAGGTACACATGAACAGATTTCACGAAAAAGTCGCGCTGATCACCGGCGCTGCGCAAGGCATTGGCCGGCGGGTGGCCGAGCGCATGGCCGCCGAAGGTGCGCGGTTGATTCTGGTGGACCGGTCGGATCTGGTGTTCGAGGTTCAGCAACAACTGGGGCAGGCCAGCCAGGTGCTCGCACTGACGGCCGACCTCGAACAATACGAGGAATGCAGCCGCGTGATGCGCACTGCCGTCGAGCGCTTTGGGCGCCTCGATGTGCTGGTCAACAACGTCGGCGGGACGATTTGGGCCAAGCCGTTCGAGCACTACGAAGCACCGCAGATTGAAGCTGAAGTGCGTCGCTCACTGTTCCCGACGTTATGGTGCTGTCACGCCGCGCTGCCGTTCATGCTTGAACAAGGCAGCGGCGCCATCGTCAACGTATCGTCCATTGCCACCCGCAGCATCAATCGTGTGCCGTACGGTGCGGCGAAGGGAGGGGTGAATGCGCTGACCGCTTGCTTGGCGTTCGAAACCGCCGGTCGTGGCGTGCGGGTCAACGCGACGGCCCCGGGCGGAACCGAAGCGCCGCCACGGGTGATTCCACGCAATAGTGCGCAACAGAGCGCCGAGGAACAGGTGTGGTATCAGCAGATTGTCGACCAGACGCTCGACAGCAGTTTGATGAAGCGCTATGGCACGCTGGATGAGCAGGCCAACGCTATTCTGTTTCTGGCCAGCGACGAAGCCTCGTACATCACCGGCATGATCATGCCAGTGGGCGGTGGCGACCAAGGCTGACACGACAACGCACGCTCACAGGCGACGTTGAAACGCTTTGATGATTCTCAGCGTCGCGTCGCTTGTGTTCAGGTTCTGCACCGCGTCCAGCGGATACCACATGCAATCGAAAATTTCATTGAGTGGTCGGGCCTCGTCTGAGTTGAGCACTGACGCTTCATAGACGTGGTGACGGGTGCTACTCGTTTCCAGCTCCATCAGGTACAGCAAACCGTCAACGCCCAGTCCGGTTTCTTCGTGAAGTTCTCGCATGGCCGCGCCCGCGATGGTTTCGCCGCGCTCGACTTTTCCGCCGGGCAGCGTCCAGCGACACCTGGGCTTACGCACCAGGAGAACATGCCGATCCTGCTCGCAAATAACGGTTGCGCGTACTTTCATCTGTTACTAAACCGCCGCTTGTCATAAAACAGTCATAAAAATGCAATATTCAGGCCCGAGCCCGTGTTTCAAGGGTTGGAACCCTGGTGGAGGTAAAAAGTGCAACGCAATGACAAAGCAGTGGCGCGACGTCTGGTCGGCACCTGAGTGTAGGGCGGGTGTAAGGTAAGCCCGTCAATTGCGGCGTATCACTGCCGAAAAGGAGGTGACTATGAGCGTTCCGATGCTGAATAAAATGCACATGAATGGTTATGACGTACTCAGCGTAAATAACGGCCCCTGGCGGGTATGCACCAAAGGTGACCGCCTGGGTGCATTTGCCAGCAGAGAAGAAGCACTGGCGTTTGCGGCAGCACTTCCAGCCTACAGAGCCCGAGCGACTCAACGTCAGAAATCAGAATGAGCCCGCACTAAAAGCCCCGGTAAACCGGTTTTGGGGTTGGGGTTGGGGTTGGGTACATATCCGTTTCTGCGGTAACGGCGGCTTATGGTTCCGCCCTGACGGCGGGTCACTTGGAGAAGCGCCAAGTAACCAAGCGCTTTTGCCCCTGACGTTCGGTGCCTCGCTAAGGCTCGGCATGCCCTCGCTCCGGTCCTGCTCCGTGGGCCCGCCGCCATCGGCCATCCATGGCCGGGGGCGGCTAACCCGGCATCCATGCCGGGTTGCCCACTGCGCAGAACCTGCGCTCGGCCTCTCGAGGGGGCGTGCACCGCCAAAGCGAAAGCGAGGCGGCCTGCCAGCCGACCTGGTTCTTCAACGCTTGCGCGTCCTGATCGTTCCCATGCTCCGCGTGGGAATGCATCCCGTGACGCTCCGCGTCACCCTTGCGCAAGACTCAAGCTTGGTGTCGACAGCGGGACGCAGAGCGTCCCCGGCGGCATTCCCACGCGGAGCGTGGGAACGATCAACAGCAACAGCAACAGCAACAGCAACAGCATCGCGAGCAGGCTCACTCCCACGTAAAGCAGAGCAGACCGGTGCACCGCTGTTGCTCCTCACCACTCATCAGGTCGAGCGTTAGCTCGCCTTTAGCTTTTGATCTTGATCTGCCCCGTCGGGAGGCCGAACGCAGGTTCTGCGTAGTGGGCAACCCGGCATGGATGCTGGGTTAGCCGCCCCCGGCCATGGATGGCCGATGGCGGCGGGCCCACGGAGCAGGACCGGAGTGAGGGAATGCCGAGCCTAGGCGAGGCACCGTACGTCAGGGGCGCTGGCGCTTGGTTACTTGGCGCTCTTCCAAGTGACCCGCCGTAAAGGCGGAACCAATACAAGCCATTACCGCAGAAACGGATATGTACCCAACCCCAAAACTTTCTTAAGTGAACAGCATCACCGCTAAACCGAGATTTTTTTGTCGAAAACCCCGTCTCAGAAGGATTTTAAACCCACGATTCAGATGATAGGGTGGCGCTTTTTTTCCAAGGACGAATTCATGTTTAAAGTGCAATGGACTGTTCTGGCGATCATGTCGGCTATTTCTTTTGCTGGCGTGAGTCAGGCGCAAGCTCAGACGCAAGGTGAGATCCAGACCAATCAAACGGTTTGCAATGCCTTCCGTACATTGGCCGGCTCGATCATGCAGTCTCGCCAGAATGGCGAATCCAAGGCCAGTCTGCTGGCCGTGAAATCGGGTAATCCTGACCATGACAAGCTAGGCGCCATGCTGATCGAAGAAGCGTACAGCCAGCCAATCCTCGATTCACCTGAGCTCAAGAGCAGCGCCATCAATACATTCGCGGATAAATGGCGGAACACGTGCAACCATCCCGTTTCCAGTTAACGGGCAAGCGCAGCGAGCGTTCAGTAACCCCCACCGCCGGTACTGTGCGAGGGCTCCCTGGCTCTCTCCTGAGCATTGCTCCACTCAGCACAGGTCATGAAACCTGTGTGGTCGACCTTGCCCCGGTCATCGAAGCTGATGTTGTACGGCTTTTGTTGGCCGGCCTGCTTCAACTTGTAGTCAAAGCAGGTGCCAGGCACCACGGTGCGTTCGCTTATCGCTGAAGGCTGGCCACCAATCTGCTCGACCTGATCCTTGCTCATGCCGGTCTCGACCTTGGCGACCAGCGGCTGATCGCCATAGACGTGTGAATCACTGCTGCAGCCAGCCGTCGCCGCCAGGACGACGACGAGCGCGAATAGAGGCGTGTTCATCGCAACGCTCCCGTCAGTGGGCTTTCGTTCGTCTGATCACCTTTGCTTTGACTTCTTCGGCATAGCCCGCCAGTCGCTCTTCATCACCCTGAAACAGTTCGCACAGCTTCTGCGTTGCTTGTGCATCCACATCATTACCGGCCAGGCGCAACTGCTCTGCTATGCGCAAGAGTTCCACTGCCGACCATCTCAAGTCCGACGCAACGCTTTGCAGGTCACGCCGAAGTTGGTTCTCATCTTCGCTAAGCCACATGATGATCTCCTGCAATACTCCGCTAAGAAAAGCGTAGTCCCATTTGGCTGCGGCGAATGTGTGTTCGTCTGATCCACGGGAAAGGGTAGGGCTTCCATTGGTCGGGAAGATGAGTGGGTTTGAACCTGCGTGATGTCGTAGTGAGGGAGTGAATTTTCGCTAGGGTGAGGCCATATCAAATGACGAATACCGATGATTTCAGATTTCATGCGCATGAGTTGATTGTTGATCTGGACGCTGCAACCACGGAAATGATGAAGCTGATTTCTGCCCATCAATTAAGCGGCCCGGAGTGGGAACGGGTCACTCAATGGCAACATGAAGCGTATGAACGATGGATGACGTATTTGAATAAAAGGTCCTATCCCGACTCGGGTGAGAACAACATCAACTCCTGACGTTATTCAGATGGATGTCTGGACCGCTACGCGCTACATTTCCCGTTTTTCGGGATAAGGAAGCGTCATGCGGATGTTGATTGGGGGAATAGCGGTGACGATGCTGGCAGGTTGTTCGTTGCCGGCATCCCTGGTGCCAGGCGAGCCTAACATCAGCAAATACAGTAACAAGATACCCAAGGATTACGCGGCCTGCGTTCTGCCGCTGTGGCAGCAGCAAATCCCCAAAACGACTCAGACCCCGATTTCCAATGGTTACCGGATCAAAGCGCCGAGCATCATCACGGCTGACGAGATTCTGGACATTGTGAAATACAAGGACGGTAGTCACATTTCGTTGTACCAGGGACCACCGTGGGCCAAGTCTGACGCCATGCGCAAGGCGGTTCGCAGTTGCTTGTAGAGATCGCTCAAGGAGAGTTTCATTTTTCAGTGCCGTATGTCGGAGTCGAGGAACACTGATCGGTCAGGCACCTTCCAAGAGAAGACTGTCCTTGGAAGTTTGGCCATGAACGACGATTTGAAAAAAGAAGCCCTGGATACCTGGTACAAACTCTTGAACGAGCCGCAACTTCGTATGGATTGCGAAGAACAGTACGACGAGTTGCTCAAGGCTGCTGATGAGATGGAACGCACCGGGCTGATTAATAGCGCGGAATGGCGCGAGTTGGTGCGGCAAGCGGGGACGGCATTTTCAAAAGCGATAGAAGGCGTGGACGGCGGCACGTAGGTTGTTCGTGCCTGTCTTTATGGCAACTCCTCCCAATTGACCTGCATCAACCCTGACGCCTGGGCGTGGACTCGAAGCGCGTCTTCGTTTTGCTGATCGTGGTTTTCCCCATACGAAAGCCCGATTCCCGAGTGAAGGCATGCGTAATACCACGCGTCGGCATCGGTCATGTGAGAGTCGGGCTGAACAAAAATATGACGACTCTTTTTGAGGCTGTAAGTAATTTGAAAATGTCGACGGCGGATCATCCGATTCTCCTGGTGCTGCCACTACGACATTAGTGGCGTAGTGCCAGTTCCCTCTGATTTCGGACTTTTATCAGCTTCCTCAAAACCCGATCTTTTTTATCCCGTCATGCTCGATATTTTGTCGACGTAACTTCAGGGCGCTCAACCAGCGTGCGTTGAAGGCACTCGTCGTTGAGCTGCACGCATTCTTTGTCGGCCTCTTCCCGGCTCGCATAGTGCGTGGGTAGCCGCCGCTTTTCTTCATTGTCATAAAGGTTGAATCCGATCGATGCAGTTTTGCAGTAGAAGCGCGATCCGTTGCGCGTCGATCCCGTTTCCGTGGGGATTGCAGGAACAACAGCGAATCTTGGAATCATCTTCACGTACTCCTTCCGAATTCACCTTAACGGTGTAGCGGCTACTTGCCACTACCGCAAGGGTGCACTTGAAGTATCCGATGAACAGGCCACCCGTAGAAATGGGCGGGTTGATGCCCGTCGGTGGACTGCTGTCAGGGGGTTGTATGGCGCCGATCAGGGCCAGAAGGGTTGCCGCTGTTTATCAGCCTTCTCTCGATCAGGATATTTTGCAGTGCCTGGCGCGCGACAGGGTCTAGCTGATGCTCTCGGGCCTTGAGTTCAAGCAGTATTGGGCTGGACCAGGTGCGATAGGTTTTTTCGGCTTGATGAATGGACGTCATCTATCTCTCCTTGATCAGGCGACCGCCAATGAATCAGGCAGTTTGGGTTCGGTAGATACCCTAGTCGAGGAAACAGATTTTTGCCAAGAATTTGCACTGCAATGGTGCGTATGGTTGAGAGGGGTGTCGCCAGGATCTGCCGCTACGGAATGGCTCTATCTACGTCAGACAAAAGCGTTGATTCACCTTTGCTCAAGCCTCGTGTTCCAGGCAACCGCACACAGGGCCAATCCCGCCACATTCAAGGTGACGGGATTGAAAGCCTCCCTGAGCATGGCTGGATTGAAAATTGCGACATCCAGCAGCAGGCCGGCCAGCGCCGTTGCCGCAACGATCAGCGGCAAGGCACAGCGTCGTGCCAGTAATAACCACAGAGCCAGGCCAATCTCCGCAGCGCCCGCAGCGTAGGCAAACATCTCCACCTGCGGGATGCCGTGCGCCTGGATCATGGTCCGCTCGCCTTGACTCAGCCACAGCAGCTTGGGCACCAAGCCGTGGTAGGCAAACATGAAAACCAGGCTGCCTCGGGCGATCCAGTGGAGGCGTTTGAGGGCGCTCATCTTGGCGCTTTCAAGAAACGGTTTTCATGGTCGGGATTGGGTAGAAGGCATGTGTCGTATTTTCCAAAGAGCCAATACCGATTCAATGCAATACGGTCGTAGGCCCAGTCGCGTAACCAACGCGGGCAGCCGCGCAAAAGCATCACTGCACGCCAACGGCCGGGCAGCAGGGCGGCGACTTCGAAGAAGGCATCGGAACGTGTCCAGTAATGCCGGTCGCGGATCACCGCCATGGTATCGAATTGATCCAGGGGTAAATCCGCCCAAGCCAGCAACGCCTGACCTTCGGGTGACTGCACTGAGGCCAGCCGCACACGTCGCTGAAGGTCGTGGCGGATCAGGAACTTTGCCCACCCATTGCACAACTTGCATACGCCGTCGAACAGGACAACGGTCTCACCCTGTTTGAGTAACGGAGCGGGTGAGGGGCGGGTTTGACGCGTTGGCATAGGGAGGGTCCGTTGGGAGCTGATTGATCAATTTTCACAGCGATAGGGGCCAAGCGTTTCAACCATACATTCCTTGCAGGAATACGGCGCATAAAATTAATGAATTTTTATTATTTGAACGCGTGGCGTAGCTTGATTTCAGGACATGGAGAACCGCCTTGAAAACATCCTCTCGCAACGCTGCTGAAAAATTTGATACCTCCCGGGCCAACGAGTACGGCCGGCAGAGCCGTATTGCACTCGCCGGATACGACGCCTGCCAGGACTTGGCGGCCTGCATGCTGGCGGCAAGCCTTGGCCCTGCAGACTCGGCGAACATACTGGTGGTGGGCGCTGGTGGTACGGCGCAGGAAATTATCGCCATGGCCAGGCTTGAGCCGGGTTGGCGCTTCACCGCGGTTGATCCATCCGAGCCGATGCTGGAGGCCGCGAAGCAGCAGCTGGACGCCAACAACTTGCTTGAACGAACGGCCCTGCATCTAGGGCATGTTGAAGACTTGGCCGCAGACGAATCATACGACGCAGCCACCCTGATCGGCGTGCTGCATCATTTGGAAGGGGAGGACGCCAAGCGACAAATTCTACGATCCATTCGGGCTCATCTGAAGCCGGGTGCGCCACTGATTGTCGCCGGCAATCAGTACGCTTATGCAAGCCAGCCGTTACTGCTGGCCGCTTGGGGTCAGCGTTGGCGGCAGCATGGCGCCAGCCCGGACGAGGTGAAGGCCAAGCTCGGGAAAATTCTTCAAGGCGCCGATCCTCCGCACTCCGAAGCGGCGGTTCAAAAGCTGTTACATGACGCCGGATTTGGCGACGCTACCCGTTTCTTCAGCAGCCTTTTCTGGGGGGCATGGTTGACGTGCAAAGTGGCTTGAGCAACGCAGGCGGCTGATGTCTGGCTATCGACCCAGTAGCGGAGCCAGCAGTGCGCACATGCCGCGCCAGTGCGAGCCCTCCCAGTAAATCCGTTGGCAAGCGTCGCAGCGCAGGAAGTGCGAATAGAGGGCGCCAACGCGCGGTGGCACTTGCGCTCGGGCCAGTTCCGGGCTGATCTCGTGCAGCGGCAGGTTGCAATGAAGGCACAGGCTGAATGGTCGCGCGCTTCGCGCCAGGTCGAGGCGCTCGTAGATTTCGCGCAGTTGCAGGGACGGTTTCAGTGCATGCACATAGCAGCCGTGGCTGATGATGCGCCGCTTGAGCAGATCGCGATCGCGGGTCAGCACGATGCGTCCTTGCCGGGCAGCGATCTCGGCGATCTGGCCATCCTCGAAGCCGTTGTCGTAGAGAGTGTCGAAGCCGCTCATGCGCAGCAGGCTGGCCAGTCCGCCCAGGTGTGCATCAGCAACGAAGCGCAGCACCCGTAGCGGTTGCGCGCGGACCTTTAGCAACGGGCTGATATCCAGCGCTTCGAACTTGGGGTACACCGCCAGCCGGTCACCGTCGAAGATCAACCGTTCGAAGCCCACCGACTCGCCGTTGAGCAACACCAGTTCGACCTCCGTGTGCGGTATCCCGAGCGCCTCGATCATGTGCTTGACCGTCGCCCCTCGCGCGCACTCGCAGGTGAATGACTGCCGCCGCCGTTCGGCCGGCAGGAAATCGTTGAGCTCCTCGTAGAAGCGGAAGGTTGCACGAGTCATGCGCAACAGTATGGCAGGGCTGCTCAATAGCCGCCCCGCCTGCTGTCACTATTGGCTGGAGCGAATGGCTCCACCATCGATCAGCAAGTTCTGCCCGGTCAGGTAGCTTGCATGACGGCTGCAAACGAAGGCGCACAGCGCTCCGAATTCCTCGGGTGTGCCGAAGCGTTTGGCAGGGATTTCGCTGCGGCATTCGTCGAGGAATGCCTCACTGTCTTGCCCCATCTCCTGGGCCGCGGCGACCAGGTTGTCACGCAGTCGATCAGTGTCGAAGGAGCCCGGTTGCAGGTTGTTGATCGTCACGTTACGACTGGCAATGTTTTCTTGTCGGGCCAGCCCCGCGATAAATCCCGTCAGACCACTGCGCGCGCCATTGGACAGGCCCAGGCTTTCGATAGGGGACTTCACGGCACTCGAGGTGATGTTGATGATTCGGCCAAATCCGCGAGCCGCCATACCGTCCACGGTTGCCTTGATCAACTCGATCGGAGTGAGCATGTTGGCATCCAGCGCCTTGAGCCAGGCGTCGCGGTTCCATTCGCGAAAATCCCCGGGAGGAGGGCCGCCAGCGTTGTTGATCAAGATATCGAAATGCTCATGGGCGTTGAGCGCTGCCGCCCGACCCTCAGGCGTCGAAATGTCTCCGGCGACGGCGATGACCGTCACCTCAGGATTGATCGCTCTGAGCTGACGGGCTGTTTCATTCAGCGTCTGTTCGCCTCGTGCCGTGAGCACCACGTTCACGCCTTCTTGAACGAGTGCTTGTGCGCAAGCTTTGCCCAGACCTTTGCTGGCCGCGCACACCAGCGCCCAGCGTCCTGCGATTCCAAGATTCATGCGTGTTTTCCTGAAAGAACGAAGCTCATAAAAGGAGTTGCCTGCTCATGCATGATCCGCTGTGACCGGCGTGTTTGGCGCTCGCACACCAATACCCATAAAGCGTCGCACGCGTTCTCCTTCGGCATCGCAGCGTATGGTTTCGGGTGCGGCATCGAGTTGAATATTGCCGTTTTCCATGAAAATCACCCGATCGGAAATCGACATCGCAAAGTCCATTTCGTGGGTCACGATCACCATGGTCATGCCTTCTTTGGCCAGGTCGCGGATCACGTTGAGCACGTCGTTGACCAGTTCCGGGTCGAGGGCCGAGGTCGGCTCGTCGAACAGCATGATCTGCGGCTCCATGGCCAGGGCGCGGGCGATTGCCACGCGCTGTTGCTGTCCGCCGGAAAGCTGGTGCGGGTACTTGTGGGCATGGGCCAGCAGGCCGACCTTGTCCAGAAGCGCATAAGCGCGATGTTCACTGAGCTCGCCCGGCTGGCCGTGGTAACGCGGTGCCAGCGTAACGTTGTCGAGAATGGTGCGGTGCGGGAACAGGTTGAAGTTCTGGAACACCATACCGATGTGTCGCACACCTTTGCGCAGGCGGGAGCTGTTGGGTTTGTCCGACGCTTCGATGAATTTTTCGCCAAACAACAGAATGTCGCCCGTATCGATACTTTCCAGGCCGTTGACCGTGCGGATCAGCGACGTTTTGCCAGAGCCGGATGGCCCGATGATCGAGACCACTTCGCCGTATTGGACATTCAGGTCAATACCCAACAGCACTTTGTGCGTTCCATAGCTCTTCTGGATGTTCTTGAGTTGCAGGATGGGCGTCGCATTGTTGCCGGTGGCTTTGCGCGCGATGTCGGGCAATGCTTCGGCACAGGCCTTGAGCTTGGCGATGGCGGCCCCGTCGAGTGTGTGCGGCTTGCGGAAGTTCAGGTCCAGGTAGCGCTCCAGACGCTGCAGGAAGAAGCCAAACACAGTGACGATCAATACGTAGTACACGCCTACCGCCGCCAGGGTTTCCATGACCAGGAAGTTAGTGGCATAGAGGCGTTGCCCGACGGTGAGGATTTCGGTCAGGGAGATGACCGAGACCAGCGATGTCAGCTTGACCACCGTGATGTATTCATTGATCAAGGTGGGCAGCGAAATACGAAATGCCTGGGGAATCACGATCAAGCGTTGCATGCCGAGCATGCCGACGCCCAGTGCGCGCCCGGCTTCTTTCTGGCCCTTGGCCACGGAAATCAGACCACCACGATGGATCTCCGCCATGTACGCCGCTTCGGTGACCACCAGGGCCAGCAAGCCGGAGTAGAAGGGGTTGGACAGAATCGGTCCACTGCCGGGAAACAATTGCGGCAAGTTGTAGACGAACACCACCAGCACCAGCAACGGGATGCTGCGAAAGAACCAGATGTAGACCGCTGCGGGAATGCGCAGCAGGGGCGAATGGGACAGCTTGGCCGTGGCCAGGACGAAACCCAGCAGCATGCCGATGAACCAGGCCAGGGCACTGAGTTGGATGACTGTTATGCAGGCATTCCAGAAGTCCGGCAGGGAGAACAGGGAGAGAAAATACGACCAATCGAATTGCATGGGGCACCTCGATCTGCCGCCCCGGTGCCGGGGAGGCAGATGACCAATCTATAAGGGCAGATTCTTAGTTGGCAGTCGGTTCTTCCAAGCCATATTTTTTAAGAATAGCGGCGTATTCACCGCTCTTTTTGCTCTCCTCGAAGGCCTTTTGCACGGCCTTGAAGGTCTCGTCGTTACCTTTCTTGACGAAGATGCCCAGGGTTTGCTGATAAATCGGGTGATCGGTGGTAATCACCACGCGTCCATTGGTTTTTTCCGCGATCATTTTTGCGGCACCGGCGATTTCAACCTGGGCCTGAATGTTCTTGGACAACAGGGCCTGGGTCACTTCGGGCGCCGAAGGATATTCGCTGACGGTGATCGCGCCTTTGTTGTTCGGCACGCAGTAGTCATCGGACAGCTTCCTGAATTCCTTGACCCAGGTAGTGCCCTGTTCCAGGCCCAGTTTCAAGCCGCACAGGTCTTCAGGTTTCTTCGCATTGATCTCGCTGCCCTTGGGCACCATGACCGCAGCACCGGTATTGGCATAGGCGATGGTCTGGGCCTGAGTCTGGCGCTCCGGCGTGATGTACATGCCGGAAATGACCGCGTCGTATTTGCCGGAGTTCAAGCCCAGGATCAGGCTCGGGAACTTGGTGTCGACGAACTCCACCTTGGCGTTCATGTGCTTGGCCAATGCCGTTGCCAGCTCAGGGTCCGAACCCACCACATTCTTGTCCTTGTCATAGGACTCGAAAGGCGGGTAAGTGATTTCCATGCCGACCTTGAACGTGTCTGTCGCAGCCATGCTCACGGAGGCCCCGAGCATACCGGCTGCCAATACAGCCAAGCTCAACAGATTTTTTTTGTTTTTCATTTTTCACTGACTCCGGCGTAGGTAAGGGATGTAGCTGAAAACTTCAATCAGGACGGTTCAGCCTGATTTTTCAAATGTCCGAAACTGGCGGGCTTGCGTGCCTTGCCTGGCAGTTGAACTTCCCCATTGGCCACCCTTTGACGCAGATACTGATAGGTCTGCAGCGCCTGGCCATACATGTGTTCGCCGATCGTGATCTCTTCGTAGTCGTTGCCTGCCTGGGCGAACCCGGGCAGTGGTTTGATCTGGGTGTGATAGTCACAGGCATAAAACAGCGGGAAGGAGTAACGCTCCTCCTTCACGCTGCGTACCCGGTGCGCGGTGGCAACGAATGCGCCTGCGGTCATCACTTCCAGCATGTCGCCGATGTTGACCACAAAGGCATCGGCAATCGGTGGTGCATCGATCCATTGTCCGAGGTTGTTCATCACCTCAAGGCCGGGTTTGTCAGCCAGGAGAATGGTGAAGCACTCGTAATCAGTATGGGCGCCAAGTCCCGGCGCGTCATGGGCCGCACCGTCGAAGGGGTAGTGGATCAGGCGCAGCTTGGACGGCGGTCGGGTGACCAGGCTGTCGAAGTAGTTTTCTTCCAGGCCCAGGGTCAGGGCAAAGCCGCTGAACAGGCGCCGGCCCAAGGCGAAGATCGCTTCGTAGTAGGCCTGCACCGCCGGCTTGAAACCTGGCAGCTGTGGCCAGTCGTTGGGCCCCAGCAACGGGGTGTTGGCCAGCACCAGCGGGTCATTGGCCGGGACTTCGAAGCCGACGTCGAAGGCTTCCTTGTGGTCGGGCTTGCCTTTGGAATAGACCTCTTCGCCTTCGGGCACAAAGCCCTTGTGGGTTTGCGAGGTGCCGATGTAGTGCTGCATCTTGGTGTCCAAGGGCTGGTCGAAATAGTCCTTGGCAGCCTGGCGCAGGTTGGCGATCAGTTGCGGGTCGATACCGTGGTCGGTGATATAGAGGAACCCGACTTCGCTAGCGGCGCGCCCCAATTGTTCGGCCACGGCGAGACGGTGTTCCAGTTCCACGCTGAACAGACCGGCGATGTTGACCACCGGAATGCTATTGAAGTTGGCTTTTTGTGGGTCAGTGCTGGCGCTGTTGTTCTTGTTGTCAGGCATGACGCATCGACTCCCTAAGGATGGCTTGAGTGGTGGAAACGCTCGAAGTGTTTGCGCTCGGTCTGCCCCATCCACACGTTCAATGACCACAGGTCGGCGACCGGGACATTGGTGAAGGGCAAATGGTGCAGATAGCCGTCCGCGCCGAATTCCGGGGTCAGGGTGCTGACCTGGTAACCGCGAGCTTGCTGCGATTGCCAGATGCTTTCCCAATGCTGTTGATGGAATGCCAGCTCTTTTGCGTATTCGGGAGCCGCCGGATGCGGAACCTGCGGGCCCTGGTCGTAGCCGACACGAGCCTGAATATGGTGAACCCGCTCGACGAAAGCGCTCAGGTCATCGGCCGGGTCATTCAACAGGCGCTCGCAGGTCACGACCCAATGGCTGATGTCACTGGTGAACAGCAGATCAGGCAGTTGCCGGATCAACTCCAGGGTCACCCAAGGGTTGAACAGCGAACGCGAGCGGTGCGTTTCGAAACTGCAGACCTGTCCGTGCTTGCGCCCCAGTTCCAGTGCCTGGCCGAAAAATTCCACTTGTTGTGGCAAGGACCAGCGGTCGTTGCCCGCCAGCACGTTGACGAAACGCGGGCCGAGTTCGCCAGCCCAGGCCAGTTTCTGATCCAGGTCATTGAGGTGCACGGCCGGCGTTGCCGACTGGTCCGGCAGCACGTCGTACGCGGTGAAGACGGTGCTGATGTAGCCCAGGCGATTGGCCTGGAGAAAGGCGCCAAACTCGGCCCGTTCACGGGCGTCCAGTGGCAGGCGCGCTTCCATGCCATCAAAGCCCGCTTGCAGCAACTCCTCAAGCGCCTGAGCCTTGCTAGCGGTGTAACCCCACAGCGTGCGGAAAATTTCCAGCTTCATCGGTGATCCTCAAAAATCCAGGGCCTACTGCAAAAGCACTTCGACGGCGCCAAGCCACTTAGCGATCAATGGTCAGCGGGGCAGAGGACTTCAGGTCTGGATCTCTGCGCAAATCTGATCCACTGAGCGATACCGGGCGGGTTCGCTGTGGAGCCGATGTTAGGCACAGGGCGGGTGGCGAAAGAATCTGAAAGTTCAAATGAATACTTCAGACTTTCATCAACAAATAGCTAGCTACTTATCGCGCTTGCCAGGAGGGGTTTTACGGGCGAGTACGTGTTTACGTTGACTATTAGTGCGAGGTGCCACTGTTACGGCATTATTTTGAAAGACGGAAACAGGCTGTGTTTGTCCAGCGTCATGTTGGCGGAATACACCAAGAGGTGGGGCTCCTGGCGGCATCCCCAATAGCATCCCTTCAATGACCCACCGCGCCGACTTGAGCTGTAATCCACTCCAGGCCAAGGGGCTTCTTGACGTCTTTAGAAGTTCGTCATCAGCGATTCTTGAACAAGATGGAAAAATTCAACGCCGCAGCTACACATAGCCACGCCAGGTAAGGAAACAGGATCAAGCCCGTGATCACGTCAAGCTGCAACGCCATCACCACCATTGCCGCGACCACCAGCCAAAGCACTATCAGGATCACCATGCCGGCGAAAATGTGGTGCGCGCCGAAGAACACCGGTGTCCACAGCGTGTTCAGCGCGATCTGCGCGGCCCATAAGGCCAGCACCACCTGGCTTCCAGGTATCAGGGTTAACCGATATCCAGCCCAGGCCAGCAACAGATAGATCACAGTCCAGGCGACCGGAAACATCCAGTTGGGTGGTGTAAAGCTCGGTTTAGCGAGCGATTCGTACCATGGGCCCGGTTTGAACAGGAAGCCGGTGCTTGCCGCCGCAGCGCAGGCCAGAAGTAAAATAAAAAAGGTCATCGCGTGTCCTTGGCTGATGTCAGCTATCTGGGGGTCATAAAGCCGTGTCGGCAGTATTAAGAGATGACGCCTTGGAACGCGAAAAGTTTGGTTTGGAGGAAAGGATCTCTGTGCTCACCGTGAGCAAATTCAATCGATCAGGTGTTGCCGCAAGAGTGGACGCCTGTTTAACCAAACGAAGTCGAGGGGGCAGAATCGTGTGACCAGGAGGAATACGGCGCTAAACCACCAGCGACTTTTGAATTTGATGATCAAATGTATCCAGAAAATCGTGCATGCCGATTTCTCCGAGATCTACAGCTTTAGCGCCGCCGGCCGCAATAAAGGTGACGTCAGTGATACCCAGCACGTTCAGGATCAGTTTCAAATATTGCGTCGCAATGTCACGGTCTCTAATCGGAGAGTCGTTGGTGTACACACCGCCTGAGGCGATCAGCACCGTTGCCTTTTTACCGGTCACCAGCCCTTTACCATCAAAGCCTAAGGTCAGGCCTTTACGTACCACGTGATCCACCCACGCCTTGAGCGCCGCAGGGACGTTGTAGTTGTAGACCGGCGTTGAAATAACCACGTGATCGGTTTCCAGCAACTCGGCCACCAGCTCATCGGATAGCTGCAACGTGGCTTTCATTTCAGGCGAATGTTGGGTCTGCGGGGTGAAGTAAGCCTGTAGCCAGGGGGCCGTCACAAACGTAAGCGCAGTGTCCGTTAGATCCCGTATTTTGACGACGCCCTCAGGGTGTGCAGTTTCCCACGCGGCCACAAATTGGCGAGTGAGCTGCCGGGAGATTGAAGCCTCTCCACGTGGGCTGGTTTCAATGGTGAGAAGCCGGGACATAGAAGTAACTCCTGCGCGTTTGACGCGGCGGTATGTTTTGCGTTGTCGCTCTGGGCGATGTGGGACACACTCTACCCAATGCGATCTCTACGCAGGAGTGATGTAAATATGATTGAGTCCATCTGTTTAAGTGATGGGTCATGATCGGAAATCTCAGCCTGGATCAGTTGCGGATCCTTGTCACCATCGCTGAAACAGGCAGTTTCTCGGCAACGGGACGTCACCTGCGGCGTGCTCAGTCTGCCATTAGCCAGTCGATTGCCACCCTTGAGTCAGTTCAAGGTGTGAGGCTGTTTGATCGCAGCGGCCATCGTCCAACGCTCACTGAGGTGGGAAGAGTGCTGGTGGTTCAAGCGCGCGCAGTGCTGGCAAGCGCTGCCCAGTTTGAAGCAATGGCCGCAAGTACCGCAGCAGGGGTTGAACCCGAATTGGCTATCGCCATAGACCCTTTAGTCCCTAGCGCACCGCTCATCGAAAGCCTGCGCGCTCTGCGTGAGGCTTTTCCGCATCTGGCCGTGAGTTTTTCTACAGAAGGTTTGGGCGGTGCAGAGCGCCGATTGCGCAACGGCGATGCCGCGCTGGCGCTTTGCACATTGATTCCGACAGTGCCCGACGATGTCATCGCATTGCCGCTGCTCAGTGTCGACTTGAGGCCAGTAGTCGCCAGTGGGCATCCGCTGGCCATGTTAGACCGTCCGGCAACAAGTGCAGACCTCAAGCCTTTTGTGCAACTGGTACTTTCCGATCCGGTTGCTCCCGAAGGCCCCAGCTATGGGGTGATGACAGGCAGCCACCAGTGGCGGTTCGTAGATCTGGCACGGCGGCTGGATTTTTTGCTCGCCGGGTTCGGTTGGTGCCGAATGCCGGAGCATCTGATCGCGGATCATCTGGCTTCAGGACGCCTCGTGCCGCTTGAGTTAACCGCTGAGCTTCAGCGCACACCAGACACACTGACGATTTACGCCGCGCATATGCAAGATCGCGCTTTAGGCAAAGCGGGACGATGGCTACTGGATGATCTGACACGTCGTTTGTGCATGTGATGAGTTCCATAACGCACGGCGTTGATTCCCGAAGCTCGGGTGGCCGCCATGCCACTCTTGGTTGTCATGGGACTGCATCGCCCCAACGCTTCCGGCCACTTACTATCGATGGCAACGTTACGACCGTTACAATGACTGGCACCTCTCACCACAATCTCGGTCGAGGATGACCTCATCCGTAGCGGATCAGCGTCGTCCGGTCCGGGTGCTCACATCCACCCACACGGCCAACACCAGAATGCTGCCTTTGACGATCATCTGCCAATAACTGTCGACGTCGAGCATCGACATGCCGTTATCCAGGCTCGTGATGACCAGCGCGCCGAGGAGGGCGCCGTAGACAGTCCCGGAACCGCCGCGCATTGAGGTGCCGCCGATGAAACAGGCGGCGATGGCGTCGAGTTCTCCCATGCTGCCGGCAGAGGGCGAACCGGCAGCCAGGCGCGCGGTGTTGACCACGCCGGCGAGGGCGCACATGACGCCCATGATCCCGAAAATCCACAACTTCACGGCCTGCACATTGATACCGGACAGGCGCGTGGCTTCCATGTTGCTGCCGACGGAATAAACGCGTCGACCGAAGACGGTCTGACTGGTCACGTAGCTGAACCCGCCCAGCAGAATAAGCAGAAGCAGGACTGGCACGGGAATACCGTCGTAGCTGTTAAGGGTCTGGACGAAGCCGGCCAACACCGCGCCGATCAACAGCACGCGCAACACGTCACGTACCAGCGAATGTGCCGCCAGGCCGTGAAGGGCGCGATTGCGCCGTTGTTTCCAGGTCAGGAACAATGTCAGAGCAAACAGCAAAACGCCCAGGCCCGTGCCGATCGTGTGTGGCAAATAACCCTGGCCGATGTAGACAAGCTGTGGCGACACCGGGGCGATGGTCGTGCCGCCGGTAATCCCCAGCAAAATGCCCCGGAAAGCCAGCATGCCCCCCAGCCCCACGATGAAAGAAGGGATGCGCAGGTAGGCGGCCATGTAGCCGTTGGCGAGGCCAATCAGCAGTCCGCACAAGGCGACCAGGCTCAGGTTCGCCAGCAGCGGTATGTGGTAGATCACGTCGAGAATAGCCGCGACGCCACCGAGCAAGCCCAGCAATGAACCGACTGACAAATCGATCTCGCCGCTGATGATGACTAGCACCATACCGCAGGCGAGAATCCCGGTAATGGACATCTGCCGCAGCAGATTGGAGAGGTTACGCGGTGTCAGGAATCCACCCTCGGTCTGCCAACTGAAGAACAACCAGATAAACGCTACGGCAAACACCAGCGCGAGCATCTTGTAGCGGGTGAAGAGTTGTTTGACCTGATTCATTTACGCTGATTTCCGATCATTATTATTGTGACGATCAGGCTGGCTGAGTGCGGCGGCGAGCACCTGTTCCTGAGTGAGTTGATGGTTGATGAAGTCGCCACGCAACTGGCCTTCACCGATCACCAGAACGCGGTCGGAAACGCCGAGCACTTCGGCCAGTTCCGAAGACACCATGATGATCGACACGCCTTCGGCCGCCAGCGCCCCCATCAACTTGTAGATCTCGTATTTGGCGCCGACATCCACACCTCGGGTGGGCTCATCGAGAATCAAGACTCGGGGTTTGGTCAGCAGCATCTTCGCCAATACTGCTTTTTGTTGATTGCCGCCAGAGAGGCTGGTGATCGGCAGGAACGGGCTCGCGGTCTTGAGGTGCAGGCGCGAAATTTCTCGATCGATGCTGCCCAGTTCGGCTTCGGCATCGATGCGGGTCAGTTTCGAGTAACTGTCCAGCACCGCCAGGGTGATGTTCTGGCCGACTCCCAGGTCTGGAATGATGCCCTGGCGCTTGCGGTCCTCGGGCACCAGGCACAGGCCGGCACGGATTGACTTGAGCGGCGTGCGAGTGTCGATGAGTTGGCCGTCGAGCCAGACTTCGCCTTCGTGGCGACCGGGGTAGGCGCCGAACAGCGCTGTCACCAGTTCGGTGCGGCCTGCACCGACCAGCCCGGCGATGCCGAGGATTTCCCCGCGTTTGAGCACGAATGAAATATCGTCGACCCGTTTGCGTTTGGGGCTGTCGACGTCGTAGCAGGTGATGTGGCGGGCCTCGAAAATCACTTCGCCAATCTCGTGTGGCTCGGTGGGGTAGAGGTTGCTCATTTCCCGTCCGACCATCTGAGTGATGATCTGTGGAATGTCCATGTCCGCCATGGCGGTCGTGGCGATGTGTTTGCCGTCACGGATCACCGAAATGGTGTCGCACACGGCGGCGACTTCATCGAGCTTGTGGGAGATGTAGACACAGGCAACACCTTTGGCCTTAAGGTCGCGGATGATGTCCAGCAACACCTCGATTTCCGAACGGGTCAGGGCCGATGAAGGTTCGTCGAGGATCAGCAGGCGTGCTTGCTTGTTCAGTGCCTTGGCGATTTCCACCAGTTGCTGATAGCCGCCGCCGTACTGCGAAACCGGCAGCGATACATTCATGTCCGGTACTTTCAGCTCACGCATCAGCGCTTCGGCACGGTGGATCATCGCCGGGTAATTCATGCGTCCACCGGGCAACGTCAGTTCATGGCCCATGAAAATGTTTTCGGCCACCGACAGGTCGGGAACCAGCGTCAGTTCCTGGTGAATGATGACGATACCGGCGGCTTCCGTTTCGCTGATCGATTGCGCCTTGAGTGGTTGGCCGTCCCAGAGGATTTCGCCGTCCCAGGTGCCATGGGGGTACACCGCGGAAAGGATCTTCATCAGCGTGGACTTGCCGGCGCCATTCTCGCCGCACAGCCCGACGCACTCACCCGACCTGACTTTGATGTCGATGCCATTGAGCGCTTTGACACCGCCGAAGGTTTTGACGATACCGTTCATTTGCAGCAGATAGTCGGACATTTTTAAGACTCACAAGCGGCAGGTATGAGGCTTCTACTGCGGGAGCGAGGGGGCGCCCCTATCGCTCCTGCAGAGGGCCGTTGAGACGTTACGCGCCGCTGATCACTGTCCGGCGATCTGCGCTTTGGTATAGAACCCGTCCTGTTCCAGCAGGTCGATGTTGTCCTTGGTCAATGGAGTCGGAGTGAGCAGGATGGTGTCGACTTTTTTGCTGCCGTTGTCGTACTGCGAGCTGTAGGCGGGTTTCTCGTTACGCGCCAGTTGCACCGAGAGCTTGGCGGCTTCGGAGGCGATGAGTTTCAGCGGCTTGTACACGGTCATGGTTTGAGTGCCAGCGATCACTCGCTTGACCGCTGCGAGGTCCGCGTCCTGCCCCGAAATCGGCACCTTGCCGGCCAGTTGCTGAGCAGCCAGTGCCTGGATGGCACCGCCTGCCGTGGCATCGTTGGAGGCGACGATGCCGTCGATTTTGTTGGCGTTGCGGGTCAAGGCGTTTTCAACAATGCTCAGTGCTTCTGTAGGGTTCCATTCCTTCACCCACTGTTGACCGACGATCTTGATATCCCCCTTGTCGATGGCCGGTTGCAGCACTTTCATCTGACCTTCACGCAGGACTTTTGCATTGTTGTCGGTGGGCGCACCGCCGAGCAGAAAGTAATTGCCCTTGGGTGCTGCGTGCAGCACACCGCTGGCCTGCATCTCGCCGACTTTTTCGTTATCGAAGGAAATATAGGCGTCGATATCGGCGTTGAGGATCAGACGATCATAGGACACGACCTTGATTCCGGCTTTCTTCGCTTCTGCCACTGCGTTGGTCAGTACTGTAGCGTTGAACGGCACGATGACGATCACATCGACGCCACGGGAAATGAGGTTTTCGATTTGCGAAATCTGCTTTTGCTCATTGGCATCGGCCGACTGTACGAAGACCTTGGCGTCCATTTTTTCCGCTGCCGCAACGAAGTAATCGCGGTCACGTGACCAGCGCTCCAGCCGCAGATCATCAATGGAGAAACCGATTTTCGGGTGGGCAGCATCGGCCATCACCGGCAGTGACAGCAGAGTCAGGGCTCCGGCCAATAGCGCGCGTTTTACTTTCTTCATGGTGGTGCGTCCTTTTATTGTTGTTTGAAAGACACTGCCTGACGATGAGTATCGGGCTGGTAGAACTCTAGAGAATCGGCAGACGCTGCGGACACAGATTTGTCGTGCGAATGTCACAGCGTTATTGCGTCTGCGGACGTCGTTGGCGATCAGCGATAGATAAACCGGTTGACGACGTTTTCGAGCATCTCCTGCCGGCCGCTGACGGCTTGTGGATTTAGTTCGTTGGCGAATGCGTGTTCGGCCAGTGACTGGAGGTTGAACTCACCCGCCAGCACTGCCTGCCCAAACGGCTGCTGCCAGCCGGCGTAGCGTTGATCCTTGAATTGCTGAAGCTGATCGTTCTGCACCATGGCGGCTGCCCGTTCCAGGGACAGGGCGAGGACGTCCATTGCACCAACGTGGCCATGGAACAGATCCATCTCATTGAGGCTCTGGCGGCGAACCTTGGAGTCGAAGTTGAATCCGCCATTCTTGAACCCGCCGGCCTTGAGAATTTCATAGGTGGCCAAGGTCATTTCTTCGACGCTGTTGGGGAACTGATCGGTATCCCAGCCGTTTTGCGGATCACCGCGATTGGCGTCGATGCTGCCGAAAATCCCCAGCGAGACGGCCGTTGCGATCTCGTGATGAAAGCTATGACCGGCCAGGGTCGCGTGGTTGGCCTCGATGTTCACCTTGATCTCCTTTTCCAGGCCGAACTGCTGGAGAAAGCCAAAAACGGTGGCGCTGTCGTAATCGTATTGGTGCTTGGTCGGTTCCTGCGGTTTGGGTTCGATCAGCAGGTCGCCTTTGAAACCGATCTTGTGCTTGTGCTCGACTACCATGCGCATGAAGCGGCCCAGTTGTTCGCGCTCATGTTTCAAGTCGGTGTTGAGGAGGGTTTCGTAACCTTCGCGACCGCCCCACAACACGTAGTTGGACCCTTTCAGGCGTTGGGTCGCGTTCATGGCGCTGAACACCTGTGCGGCGGCGTAGGCGAACACTTCGGGGTCTGGATTGCTGGCGGCGCCTGCGGCAAAGCGCGGATTACTGAAGCAGTTGGCGGTGCCCCACAGCAGCTTGATCCCGCTTTCTTCCTGATGTCGCTCCAGGTGATCAATCATTTGCGCGAAGTGGTTGCGGTACTCCTTCAGCGAATTGCCTTCCGGGGCGACGTCCGTGTCGTGGAGGCAGTAATAGTCGATACCCAACTTGGAGAAGAACTCGAACGCGGCTGCCGCCTTGCCAATGGCCAGCTCCATCGGGTCGCCGGCGCGTTGCCACGGGCGCTTGAAAGTACCTGCACCGAACACATCAGAACCCGGCCAGACGAAGGTGTGCCAATAACAGGCGGCCATGCGCAGGTGTTCGCGCATGGGTTTGCCGAGGATGATTTTGTCGGCGTCGTAGTGGCGGAAGGCGAGGGGGGAATCGCTGGCAGGACCTTCATAGCGAATGTGGTCGACATCGGGGAAGTACAGCATTGGCAATGTCCTTTTTGTTTTTGGCGGTGTCTGGATACTAACAACGGCTCCATGCCTGCTGATTATGAAAATCACCAACACAGGGTGCGATTTTGCGTATTGAGATTTGTCGTCCGCGCGCCTAGTCTGCGTAAATCGCCTCCGTGACAAGGGGCTTCGGAACAAGCATAAAAACAATGAAAACAGTACCGCCTGTTCATCGCATCGCACTGTTGTTCAACGGGAGCAAGATCTATGACCGCGGCATCATCAGCGGCATCGGCAACTACCTGAGCAGCACCCGCGCGTCCTGGGACCTGTTCCTGGAAGAGGATTTTCTCTGTCGGTTAAAAGGGATCGAGCGCTGGCAAGGCGATGGGATCATTGCCGATTTCGACGACCCACTGATTGGCGAGGCGCTGGCCGACATCAAGTTGCCCGTGGTGGCGGTGGGGGGGTCTTATCAGGATGAGGGGGCCTATCCCAAAGGGATTCCGTATGTCGCTACCGATAATAACGCGCTGATCACGCTGGCTTACGAGCACTTGATTGAAGCGGGGTTGCAACGTTTTGCCTGCTTTAGCCTGCCTGAAGCGCAGGCTAATCGTTGGGCTCAGGAACGTGAAAAATCCTTTCGACGACTGATGCAACGTGACGGCTTGCATGCCGAGGTCTATCGCGGCATGGGCACCAGCGCACCGCTTTGGGATAGTGCTGTCGAACAACTGATTGCCTGGCTGCAAAAACTGCCCAAACCCATTGGCATCATCGCCGTCAGTGACGCCCGCGCCCGGCAGTTGCTGCAAGCCTGCCTGACTGCCGGAATTGCCGTGCCGGAGCAGGTGGCGTTGATTGGCATCGACAACGACCCCCTGACACGCAGCCTGACCCGAGTCCCGTTAAGCTCCGTCATTCAGGGCACCGAAACCATGGGCCGCACCGCCGCCCAACTGCTCCACCAGATGCTGCACGGCATGCCGTCCACTGGCACGCACATTCTGATCCCTCCTGATGCGATCAACGTGCAGGTGTCGAGTTTGCACCAACCGTTGGGCAACCCCTACGTCATGCAAGCACTGCTGTTTATCCGCCAATATGCCTGCCAGGGTATCAAGACGGCGCAGGTGGCGGCTTATGTCGGCATTTCGCGCTCATCGCTGGAGTCGCACTTTCGCACCGTGCGAGGCTGCAGCGTGCACGACGAGATTCTGCGTTTCAAACTGGCGGCCGCCACCAGCGGGCTGGAGAATGCCGATTCAGCAATCGCGGACGTTGCCCGCGTTTGCGGCTTCAAATCCGCACAATATCTACACACAGTGTTCCGTCGAGAGTTTGGATGTACGCCCCGTGAATATCAGCAGGGCGTCCGGTAGAGACGCGGATTGCTAATGCAATCAGCGGCGCGCCGTCCCACGTTTATTCGGGTAACCCGGCCAACCGCAGTCCATCGGCGAAACGCATGAAATCCTCGGGCCTTTGGATGGGCAGCCAGTCTTTCAGGTTGGAGAGGCGCAACGAGGGATCCAGCTCGCGTAGACGCTGCATTGCCAACTGCGCTTTATCCATCCGTCCGCTGAGGGCGTGACTGGCCGCCACCAGGGCCACCGGAGCGAGGAAACTGGGCAGGTTGCCCAGCGCTTTTTCCGCCCATTGCGTCGTGGAATCGAAACGCCCGGCGAAGAAATGCGCGAGCGCCATACCGACCTGCATCCTGAACATTTCCGGATCCAGCGGACTCAAGCGAACGGCATGGGTCAGATGCTCGATGGCGGCGTCCGTTTCACCGCGCAGTGCACGCAGGATCCCGCCCAGGAACCAGGCGGGGGCGAGGTTGGGATTGAGCAGGCGTGCCCTGTCGAGCAAGGCAATGCCGCCGTCAACCTCGCCGGCGAGGTGGCTCAATGCATGTCCGCCTCGCGTCAACGCGACCGCATCATCCCGGCCAAACGTCACCGCCAGACGCGCAAGCCGTACGCCTTCAGCGATCTCTAGTGTCCGATCGGTCATCCAGCCATTGAGCTTGCGCCAAAAGTAGCACCAGGCTGCCATGCCATAGGCCGATGCAAATTCCGGATCGAGCTCGATGGCCTTGTAGAACAACGGCAGCGCCTCGTCGAGGGATTCCCGGGGGCCGTTGTGCAGCTTTGCCATTGCGCGCAGATAGTAGTCGTAGGCGTCCAGGCTCTCCGTCGGTTTGCGTTTGGCGCGTTCGATTTCTGCCCGTTCGAGTTGCGGCGCAATGGCACCGACGACGCTTTGGGTGATTTGATCCTGCAGCTCGAAGATATCGTTGAGCGCGCCTTCGAAGCGCTCCGCCCAGATATGCGTCCCGCTCGTCGCGTCGATGAGCTGCCCGGTGATGCGTACCTTGTTCCCGCACTTGCGCACGCTGCCTTCCAGCACGTAGCGAACGCCCAGCTCCTGGCTGACACCCTTGGCGTCCACCGTTCGGCCCTTGTAAGTGAAGCTCGAATTGCGCGAGATGACGAACAGCCAGCGGATACGCGACAGGGCAGCGATGATGTCTTCCACGATGCCGTCAGCGAAATACTCCTGCTCCGGATCGCCGCTCAAATTCTGGAAGGGCAAGACGGTAATCGAGGGTTTGTCCGGAAGGACGAGCGAGGAGGGCATCTCATGCGGGTCGGTGGACGCGCGTTCGTCGATGTCAGGCCGGTCAGGCTGTTGCGTTTCGCCGATCTCGTCGACCTTGATCTGGCCGACGAAGCGGTAGCCCTTGCGGGCGACGGTGCGCACCAGGCGCTGTTCCTCGCCGGTATCGCCGATGGCCTTGCGCACCGCATTAATGTGGCTGGTGATCGTCGATTCCGAGACGATCCGGCCGTTCCACACTGCCTTGAGCAGGTCGTCTTTGCTGATGACGCGATCGGGGTTGTTGACGAACAGCAGCAATAGATCGAACACCTGCGGCCCGACGGCCACGACTTGCCCGCGCAAGGTGAGTTCCCGGCGCTTGTCATCGAGCACGTAGTCTTCAAACACGAAAGGCAAAGTGAGGTTCCCCTGACGACGCGCCCTCAACTCCGTGTCCCAGGCGGCTGGCGATTGGTATTTGAAATTAATGATACGGCAGCGCTAATCACGCCGCACCGTCCGCAGCAGTGACGAGGTCGTTCAGCGGCCTCTTTGGACGTAAAACCAAGCTTTCGTGGAGGGAAACCCACAGCAGGCACAAGGACTTCGTTCATGCGCGCAGGCAATCTTCATCTACCGACGCAATGGTTGCAGTCGACACGTGGAGAAAGCCCATGAAGATCGTCGTTATTGGAGGCTCCGGCCTCATTGGATCGAAACTTGTGAAGAACCTCCGCGAGCGCGGCCATGACGTGCTCGCTGCCAGCCCCAGCACGGGCGTAAACAGCATCACCCGCGAGGGCTTGGCCCAGGCGATGGATGGTGCTGACATCGTCGTCGACGTGGCGAACGCGCCGTCGTGGGAGGATCAGGCTGTCCTCGAGTTTTTCGAAACGTCGAGCCGTAACCTGCTGGCCGCCGAAGCCGCCGCCGGGGTTCGCCATCACGTTGCCCTGTCGATTGTCGGGAGCGAACGGCTTCCCGAGAACGGCTATTTCCGGGCCAAGGTCGCGCAGGAAAACCTGATCAAGGCCTCCGGCGTTCCTTACTCCATCTTGCGTGCCACGCAGTTCTTCGAATTTGTCGGCGGTATTGCCGATTCGTTTGCCGTCGGCGACGAGCTGTGCGTTTCGCCGGCGCTGATCCAGCCGTTGGCGTCCGACGACGTGGTGGCGGCGCTCACCGACGTCGTGCTGGCAGCACCGCTCAATGGCACGGTCGAAGTCGCGGGGCCCGAGGCCCTGCCTATCGACGAGCTGATCAGGCGCTTTCTGCGGGCTACTCAGGATACTCGCCAGGTCGTACCGGACGTACACGCGCGCTACTACGGCGCCGTGCTTGACGATCAATCGCTGACACCCGGCAAGAACCCGCGCCTGGGCGCGATCCGTTTCGAAGACTGGCTCAGCCAGTCAATGGCCGAAGCAGGCCGCTGAGTCTGCCAGGAACAACTCAGGAAGGCGCCGCCCCGGTCATGGGGCGCGCCGTCATAACACCTATCCACGAAGGAGTATTGCCATGGTTACCCGACTTCTCTTGGCCGCTGCTTTCGCAGCACTGTCGATCAGCGCAGCGTCGGCCGCCGAGCCGCCCCCCGGCAAGGTGACAGTCGTGTTTGACCGTCCCATTCCCAACATCCCTGGCAAGAGCATGAAGGGGGTGGTCGTCGAATATGGGCCGGGTGCCGCGTCGCCGTCCCACACCCATCCGAAAACGGCCTTCATCTACGCAACGGTCCTGGAGGGCGCGTTTCGCATCAAGGTCAAAGGCCAGCCGGAAAAGATCTACCACGTCGGCGAAAACTTCGTAGAGGAACCGGGTTCCGTGCACGAAGTCAGCGCCAATGCCAGCGACACCGAGCCTGCACGCCTGTTGGCCGTGTTCGTCCTCGACACCGGCGAAAAAACGCTCGTCACACCTATCAAAAAGTGAGCCGATCTACGCGCTCATAATTGCTCGACAGCCGGGCGGCAGGCCACTGCCTCCCTGGTACTGCTGTCGAGCAGGGCATTGAACAGGAATGAAGAAATGATCTCGCTCCAGGACAAGGCCGCCGTTGCCTCCGGTGCAAGCGCCGAGACCTCCGCCGTCGTGGCTCGGCAAAACAAGCGCAAAATAATCGGCCTAGTGCTGTGCGTTGGCGCCGTGCTGGTCTTGGCTATCTGGGGGGCCATGGCTGTTTCGAGCGGCTCAACCTCGACCGATAACGCCTATGTTCGTGGAGACGTGACCTCACTCGCCGCCAAGGTGGCCGGCTACGTCACTGCGGTAGAGGTCAAGGACAACCAAACCGTCCAGGCGGGTGACGTCCTGTTCCGTATCGATGACCGCGACTATCGCGCCAGGCTTGCGCAAGCGGCGGCTAATGTCAGCGCGGCCCAGGCTCGCCTGGCCCATGTCGATGCGCAGACCCAGCTTCAGCGTGCATTGATACGGCAGGCCGAAGCCCAAAGGCGTTCGGCCACCGCCGACATGAATCTGGCGACCAAGACCCAGGATCGCAGCCGCAAACTGATCGTCAGCAACGCGGTGAGCCAAGCCTTGGTCGATGAAACCGACACTGCGCGGTCCAGGGCCGAGGCATCGGTATCGGCCGCTTCGGCAACGGTTGAGGCGCAACAGCAACACATCGCCGTCTATGCGGCCGAGAGAGAGGCTGCCGTGGCTGCCGTGTCGCAAGCACAGGCTGCACGCGATCTCGCCCAGATCGATCTCGACCACACTGTGGTTCGTGCGCCTGTGGGGGGCGTCGTCGGAAATCGCCAGGTTCGTATCGGCCGGTTCGTGACCCCGGGCGTCTCCTTGCTCGATATCGTCCCGGTCAATGATGTGTGGGTCGTGGCGAACTTCAAGGAAACCCAGCTCGAACATATCCGCACCGGTCAGCACGTGCGCATCACGGTCGATGGCTACCCTGACGTGGTACTTCAAGGCGCGGTCGACAGCTTCGCACCGGGGAGTGGGGCGGCGTTCAGTTTGCTGCCGCCCGACAACGCGACCGGAAACTTTGTCCGTGTCGTGCAGCGGGTTCCGGTCAAGATCCGTCTGGCCGACAATCCACTGCCGGGGCGCATCGTGCCTGGCTTGTCCGCGCGGGTGGAGGTGAGGCAAGGGAAAGGCTCATGAACAACTTTACGAGCGTCACGCCGAGCAAGGCCAGGATTGGCGCCTTGCTGATTGTGGCGATCATGCTGGCCACGCTGACGGAAGCGATCGCCGGCACCGTTCTATCGATCGGTCGCGGCGATATCATCGGCGACACCTATGCGACACCTGATGAGTTCGCCTGGCTGGATGTCGGCTACACCGCGTTCAAACTGATCGGGTTCATCATGGGCCCATGGCTGATGCAGCGTTTTTCTGCGCGGAACCTGATCATCGGTTCAACCCTGGCCATGGGCCTGGCATGCTGCATCGCCGCCATTACCGCTCGGCTGGACCTGCTGATCGCGCTTCGCATCATTCAAGGCTTCGCCGGCGGCACCCTGCTGGTAGCGGGTCAGGCGATGGTTTTTCGTGCCTGGTCGCGTACCCTTCAGCCGATTCTCCAAGCCCTGTTTGCCATGGGCTCCGTGGTGGCGCCGGCGACTATCGCCCCGGCCCTTCAAGGGTGGTTGATCGACAGCCAGTCCTGGACCTGGATTTTCTTCAGCGTGGTGCCGCTGGCCCTGACAGCGACCGGCCTTTTGCTCATCGCAGACCACCCGATACCTGCCAAGGTCCGACAGCGCCGCTTTGACTGGCTCGGCTTTTCGCTGATCTCGGTCAGCCTGTTCTGTTTCACCTACGTTTTCAGTCAGGGCAGCCGATGGGACTGGTTCGAGGAACCTCGCATCCTGATGCTGACGATGCTCGGCGCCGCCGCTTTGCTGGCCTTTCTCGGCCAGCAAGTCTTAGCCAAAGGTCAGGGGTTGCTCGATTTCACGGTGTTCAAATCGAGCGATTTTACCTTCGCCTTTATCGTCAGTTTTGTCGCCGGTGCCGCCTTGTTCGGCAGCGCGTTTCTGATTCCGGCGTTCGCCCTGTCGGTGCTTGCGTTCACCCCGACCGATGCCGGCTTGCTGCTGTTGCCCAGTGGCGGTTTTTTTGTCGGCTCGCTGCTCATCGCTGCCTTTCTCATCAAAGTCCGCCGCGTTCCACCGGTTGCGACAGTGCCTGTTGGCATTCTGCTGATCATGGGTGCGATGTGGATGCTGTCCGCTTCCACCAGCGAAAGCGGCACCGACGACATGATGGCGGCGATCCTGTTGCGCGGCCTGGGCCTTGGCTTCCTGTTTCTGTCGATCACACTGATTGCCTTCAGCGACCTCAACAGTCGCAACCTTGCCAGCGGCATCGGCCTGTTCAATACGGGGCGTCAATTGGGAGGCTTAATGGGGGTCGCCGGGCTGCAGACCCTGATCGACCATCACATCGTCATCAATGTCGCGGCCCTCGGCGCTAACGTGACCCCCGGGAGAAATGCGCTCATTGAGCATCTGACGATCACCACGCAGATACTGGTGGGGAAGGGCATGGACCAAGTAGCCGCTGGCAGGGCAGCGACCAGCCTGCTGGGCAAGGCTGTTTCGGGTCAGGCCACGGTGATTGCGTTCGATACCGCGTTCTACGCGGTGGCCCTGTTGTTTGTCTTCGCGGCCCCCTTGCTGGTCGGCATCAAGCAGGGGCTCTCTCGACATGCGAAAGCGCGCGCTGCGCAAACTGGCGCATGAGACAGGTAACACGAGCCGTCGGGCTTTGGATGAAGGTGTTCATCGCGTCAGGGGGTAGTGCCTCGGGGGCTCCGGACTTCAAGAATTTGAATCGGTCAAAGTTGTTCATCCGCCGCACTTATACTGATTTTAGCTTCCTGGGCGAAGCGAAACAGACCCACACCGAGGAAGTAGGTAGCGATGATAAAAAGAAGGCCGGCACCATAGGCGTACTTGAAGCCCATGAACTCAGTCAAAAAGATGATAGCGAGCAGCAGGGTGGCGCAAAGTCCGCCGCGCAAAGAAGAAAGGATACCAGCGTTCAATAAGTTAGCCCGCCGTCTCAATCTCTCAAGATCAGCCCTGAGGTGCGCACGCATCTGGTCGTCTTCGGGGATCGCATTGAGTGCCCGTGTACGGTCGATGACGGCTGATAACCTTGAAGTCATTAACGATACGAACGCAGCAATTGCACCGAGGAAAAACGTCGGGGCTGTTGCTTGCGAAAAGATCTGCGACAACCGCACAGCGTCAGGAATGAATTCGTTCAATTTAGGGACCCCCTAATAGTAATAGGCCGAGGATTTGCAATTCTCCGTTTGACATAGTTCGCGGTCAAAAGGCATGGCGCACCCTGTTATCGGTTGGGGCTCAGTACAGTCTTGGGGGCTGAGTTTTTGCTGACAACTGGGCACCAACATCGGGCCAAGTCTGCAAGTTGGTCGGGCTGCCCTGTCGTAGAGCGTAGAGCAGCTCAGGAGACTTTCCACGGTGAACAAGCGTTTTATTCTGTGACACTGAGGAAAATAAACATGATCGACGGTCAGGTGATATGAAACTCCCGGGCTGGCGCAGCGCCTGTATCCCATAAATGCGCCACGTCTGTATCTATCGACACCATCGCCAGATTGATACGGTCTGCATTTATCGTATTTCGATGAGGCAACAATGGAGCTCACTGCAATCCCGTTCGGTACCACCGATTGGTCAACGATAGAGCCGGTGGCGCATGCCGGTCAGACAGGCACAGCCTATTGGCGTACCTGCCAGTTTGGTTCAGCGCGTGTGCGGATGGTCGAGTACAGCCCTGGCTATCTGGCCGATCACTGGTGTTGGCGGGGACACATCCTGTTGTGCCTGGAGGGTCAGTTGCATACGGAGCTGGAAGATGGTCGTCAGTTCACACTGACGCCTGGCATGAGCTATCAGGTGGGTAATGATGCGGAGGGACATCGATCATTCACCACCCACGGGGCGAAGTTGTTCATTGTGGATTAGCCGTGGGGGCGGTCCTGCATACCGCGCCCACGCTCATGCCTGATCCATCGCCTCAGCCAACCCCTCATCCTCACCGAGAAAGCCACCGCTTTGATGCTGCCAGAGCCGCGCGTAGGTGCCGTTTCTTCCCAGCAATTCAGCGTGGGTGCCTTGTTCGATGATGCGTCCTTCATCCATGACAATGAGTCGATCCATGGCCGCAATCGTCGACAACCGATGGGCGATGGCGATGACGGTCTTGCCCTCCATCATTTCATAGAGGTTTTCCTGAATGGCGACTTCGACTTCCGAGTCCAGGGCGCTAGTCGCCTCGTCGAGTAACAGGATCGGGGCGTTCTTGAGCATCACCCGGGCAATGGCTATGCGTTGGCGCTGGCCGCCCGAGAGCTTGATACCGCGCTCACCCACCAAGGTGTCATAGCCGTTATGGCCTTGCCGGTCGCTCAGTTGGCTTATGAAACCGTCGGCTTGCGCATTGGCTGCCGCGCTGCGGATCTGCGCCTCGGTTGCGTCCGGGCGGCCGTAGGCGATGTTGTCGCGAATCGAACGGTGCAGCAGGGACGTGTCCTGAGTGACCATGCCGATAGCGCTGCGCAGACTGTCTTGTGTCACCTGGGCGATGTTTTGCCCGTCGATGCGAATCTCACCGCTGTCGATGTCATAGAAACGCAGCAGCAGATTAATCAGCGTCGATTTACCCGCACCGGAACGGCCCACCAGGCCGATCTTTTCGCCTGCGCGGATGTTTAGGTTCAAGCCATCGAGCACGTGGCGTTCACCGTTGTAGCTGAAGCTCACATTGTCAAACGTCACCGCACCGCCAGAGGGCACCAGCACACCGGCGTTCGGCGCATCCTGCACCTTGGGGCCACGGGTCAGGGTGGCCATGCCATCCTGCACGGTGCCGATGTTTTCGAACAGTGAAGTCATTTGCCACATGATCCAGTGCGACATGCCATTGATGCGCAACGCCATGGCAGTAATCGCCGCCACGGCCCCCGTGCCGACTTCACCTTGGTGCCACAGCCACAACGCATAGCCACCGGCGCCGAGGATCAGCCCGACCACCAGCGCCTGATTGACGATCTCAAACTGGCTGACCAGGCGCATCTGGCGGAAACCGGTGTCCTTGAAATCCTCCATCGCCGCGCGCGCGAAGTGCGCTTCACGTTTGGAGTGCGAGAACAGCTTCACGGTGGTGATGTTGGTATAGGCGTCGGAAATGCGCCCCGTCATCGAAGATCGCGCATTGGCCTGTTCCTGGCCGACGTGCCCCAAGCGTGGCACAAAATACAACATGGCCAGACCGAACAACGTGACCCACGCAATAAAAGGCAGCATGAGTTTCAGGGCGAAGCCGCCGGCCAGTGCGATGATCGCAATGAAATAAACGCCGATGCCGGGTGCGATTTCGATGAGCGTGAACAGCACTTCGCGCACGGCCAATGCCGTCTGCATCACCTTGGTCGTTACCCGGCCGGAGAACTCATCGGAGAAGAATGAAAGGCTTTGCCGCAGCATTAAACGGTGGAAGTCCCAGCGCAGCCGCAGCGGCAGATTAATCGCCAATACCTGGTGCTGAACCATGGTGCGAAGCGCCACCAGCCCAACGCTGGTGAGCAACACTATCCCGATACCCCACAGCACTCGACTTTCTTGCCCGTTTGCATCACTACCGGCTTGCCATGTCGAGAGCAGATCCACGACCTGCCCAAGAAAGGAAAACAACCAGGCTTCGTAAATCGACACACTGGCACTCAGCAGAGCAAGCGCAAGAATATAGCCCCGTGCTCCTCGCGTGCAGGCCCACAGAAACCGCATCAGGCCGACAGGCGGTGGTGGTGCTTCGTCGGGAGGAAATGGGTCGAGCCTTTGTTCAAACACGCGAAGCATTGTGGCCTCCGAAAAAATCAATGTGAGGGGATTCTGCCACTTAATGAGTGCTTTGAGGGTTGGCAGGTTAAGGGTATGACGCCGTGGAGGGTTGTAGATTCCCGGGCAGATACTGCCTCAGCCACCGTTAGAACGAATACCTCCTGGGGATGAAGGTGCCAGCATCCACCACGCTGGTTGCGACTTTCACCCGGGCTCGGCAGCCTTCCACTTACTTTTCGTTCGGGTTCAGGCTGTGCTGCATAAGTCAGGGACGGGTTAGATTTTCTTGAACTGACGATTCCCAAAGGAGTGCCGAATCAATAGCAGGCCCATGGCTCGTTAACATCAATCATCCATTAAAAAAAGCGCCCCTTAGCCCCAGATAACATGATTTTTCACCCGCTCAAGCCTTCCATATAGTCATCGCAAGCCCAATCGGAACACATCTGTGTTTCATCGATGCGAGATAAATTTATGGACGACAAGATAAAACCTCACCAGAGCCAGGCTGCTGGTTTGGGGACGCGAGTGGTTTGGGGAGGGGAGCAAGTTCAGCATCCCTACAACGCTACCCAAACGCCCATCGTAGTCAGTGCCGCCTACGGTTACCATGACATTGATGAATGGTATGACGTGGCATTGGGTAAAGAGCCTGGCTTCATTTACAGCCGCATGAGCAACCCGACTGTCTGTGTCTTGGAAGACAAACTTTGCGAGCTTGAAAGCGCGGAGTCGGCTGTCGCTTTCAGTACCGGGATGGCTGCAATCAGTGGTGTGCTGCATACCTTCCTGTCCCATGGGCAGCGTGTGGTTTCTACCCGCGACAGCTACGGTGGTACAAACAAGATCTTTGAAGAGTTTCTCCCGCGCATGGGAGTCGAAGTTGCGCTTTGCGATACCCTCGACACTGAATCTATCGAGCATGAGATCGCCAAAGGCTGCAATGTCCTTTACCTCGAAACCCCGACGAACCCGACACTGAAGGTTCTGGATATACGACGCCTGGTGGCGGCGGCGAAGCGTGTTGGGGCGTTGGTCATAGCAGACAACACGTTCGCAACGCCCTTGAATCAGAATCCCCTTGCTCTCGGGGTGGATGTGGTAGTGCACAGTGCTACCAAGTTCCTGTCGGGTCATGGCGATGTGCTTGGCGGTGTGGTCTGTGGCAATGAGCATCTTATGTCTCAAGTTCGCCATTACCGCGAAATTAATGGGGCCTCGCTGGATCCGTTCTCCGCTTATCTCATCATCCGGGGCATCAAGACTTTGGCTTTGCGTCTGCGCCAGCAACAGGTAAGCGCGCAAGCACTGGCTGAGTATCTCTGCACCGAGCCGCTGGTTGAGTCAGTGAACTATCCGGGACTGCCTCAACATCGAGGTCATACCATTGCTCGTTCGCAGATGCGTGGATTTGGCGCAATCGTCAGCTTCGTGCTGGTGGGGGGAATGGACACAGTGACTCGTTTGCTACCGCTGCTTAAGTATGCCCATCGGGCGGGTAACTTAGGAGCGGTTGAAACCATCTACGGGCCGGCAAGGACAACCAGCCACGTGGAAAACACCTTGAAGGAACGCGAGGCACTTGGGATTTCTGAGGGCTTGGTCAGGGTCTCTGTAGGTATTGAAGATACGGCCGACTTGTTGGCTGATCTTAAACAAGCATTTGAGTTGGTTCGCAGTAAACAAAGTCATTCAAGCCTCCACGCTGGAAACACCGAGCGTTTCACCGAGGTGGGAACCTGAACTCGGGTAAGACTTCCGATTTAACGATCGGATAGTCCTTCATGAATAGTGAAAACAATAACAACTAGCGACAATTTAATTGTGCTGCCGAGTAGTCGGTTACGAGAAATTTTGTCCGAGCACTTCATGAGAGCATAGCTATGACCATACAAACAAAAAATGATCAGTCCGATCCAGGGTTAAATTTCAAGAAAGAAATGCAAACCCGCCACATTGTTATGTTGGCGTTGGGCGGTGTAATTGGTACGGGATTATTCCTGACCTCCGGCTACACCGTTAATCAAGCAGGGCCGCTCGGCGCGGTTATCGCCTACATCATCGGTGCGGTGATGGTGTATCTGGTAATGGTCTGTCTCGGTGAGTTGGCGGTACAGATGCCAGAAACCGGGTCGTTCAGTACCTACGCAACTCGATACCTGGGCCCAGGTACGGGCTATACGGTGGCCTGGCTGTACTGGCTCACTTGGGCAGTCGCTATTGGATCTGAATTTACGGCTGCTGGAATCCTGATGGTTCGGTGGTTCCCTGATACACCGGTCTGGATTTGGAGCGCGTTTTTTGCCATTGCGGTCTTTTTAAGTAACGTAGTATCTGTTCGTCTTTTTGCGGAGACTGAGTTCTGGCTTTCGCTCATTAAAGTTCTGACTGTTATCACGTTTATCGTGATTGGCGGGGGGGCTATTTGCGGTCTCTTCCAAGTACAGCATTTGCAGGGCGCTGGACTCTCCAACTTTACCCGCGAAGGGCTATTCCCTACAGGTCTTTTACCCATTGCGATGACACTTCTGGCTGTCTCCTTCGCATTTTCCGGGACTGAACTTATCGGGATTGCGGCAGGTGAAGCGCAGGATCCTCAGACAAGCGTCCCCAAGGCGATCCGCACGACGGTAGTACGTTTGGCGCTGTTCTTCGTGGGTACGATTTTTGTCCTTGCGACCTTGCTGCCCCGTGAGCAGGCAGGCGTCATCGAAAGTCCCTTCGTCATGGTGTTCGAGCTGATTGGTATCCCGTACTCAGCTGACATCATGAACTTCGTCATTCTTACCGCGCTGATTTCTGCGGCTAACTCAGGGTTGTATGCGGCCTCGCGCATGCTTTGGACGCTGAGTGATCAAGGTCATATGCCTAAGCGTTACGCCAGGCTATCGCGCCGGGGTACACCGGTTAACGCAATCGTTTTAAGTATGGCGGGTGCCGCGGCGTCTCTGCTGAGCAGTGTGCTTGCCCCTGATACGGTTTATTTGGCCCTGGTGTCGATTTCTGGTCTTGCAGTGGTGGTCGTGTGGATGAGCATCGCCGCGAGCCAAATCGCCTTCCGACGCCAATACGTCGCCAATGGCGGGCGAGTTGAAGATCTGCATTTCCGGGTGCGTGGCTACCCGTGGGTTCCAATTGGTGCTCTGTTGTGTTGCTTGCTCGCCTGTGTCGGCATCGCTTTTGATCCTGAGCAGCGAGTGGCGCTTTACTTCGGTCTTCCATTTATCGCGTGGTGTTACTTCGTTTATTGGATCACTCGCAAGAAGCGGGAAGAGCGGTTGGCATTAGCGGCGGCTGCACATCATTCCGCTGGTGCTGCATGATTAGCTCAGGCGATGATTGAGCACAGATAAGTCCCGATGAGGTTGCGCCGATGAGTCAAAAATCACTACCGCCCTTGAATTGGCTGAGGGCATTCGAAGTGTCGGCGCGGTATTTGAATTTCACCCATGCAGCAGAGGAACTGCACCTGACTCAAGGTGCAGTAAGTCAGCAGATCCGTCAGTTAGAAGGCCACCTCGGGGTGGCGCTATTCAAGCGCCTACCCCGAGGGCTTGGCTTGACTGAGGAAGGGCAGTCGTACTTGCCAGTTGTACAGGACGCAATCAGTCGTCTGGCGGTGGGTACCAACGAGATCTTCGGTCAGCGTAATCGAAGGCATGTGAAAGTGCGTGGCAGCCTTTCCTTCCTTCACTATTGGTTGGCCCCTCGGCTTGCAGATTTTTGTCGAGAGTATCCCCAAATCGACATCCGATATATCAGCAACATTTGGGTGAAGGAGCCGGACGGAGAGGATGACCTGGAGATTCGTTGGGGATGCGGGGAGTGGTCGGGATTGCACTCTCAGCGATTAACGTGGGACATCCTCCAACCCGTTTGCTCGCCAGAGCTTATGGCCAGCTCACCGATACGTGAGCCTCGCGATTTGATGAACCATTCTCTGCTTCATGTGTTGGGGTATGAGGAAGGTTGGGGTTACTGGTTGAAGCGGGTTGGAGCAGACGAAGTCGATTATTCCCGTGGTCTTCAGTTCGACACACTGATTTCCACAATCCGCATGGCAGAACTAGGTCAGGGCGTTGCCTTGGCACGGTCTTCAGTAGTGGAAAATTTACTCAAGAGTGGGCACCTGATTGCTCCATTCAGTCACCGAATCGAAGCCAGCGAGTCTTTTTATCTAGTGCGTGAGCAAGCCGAAGAGCTTTCGACTGATGCAGCGACTTTTTCTACTTGGTTGGTGGCTCAAGCTCACCGCCTTTTGTAATTCTGATTTGGAGTCATCATGCATTACGTAAGCACACGCGGCGGTGACGTGCGGGCGGATTTTCGCAGTGTGGTTTTGTCGGGGCTCGCCGAAAATGGTGGCCTGTATGTCCCAACCCGTTTGCCGGTATTCACTGAGCAACAAATCACCAGCTGGTCATGGCTGCCGTTTGATGAGCTGGTATGGCGGGTAATCTCGCCCTTTGTTGGCTCGTCCATGGACGAAAGCACCCTCCGTGCCTTGCTCAGCGACAGTTATCAACAATTCAAGCACCGCGCTATTACGCCGCTTGAGCAGATCGGGCATAACGAGTGGATACTCCAGCTGTTTCATGGGCCGACTCATTCTTCTAAGGATTTCGCCGCGCAGTTGCAGTCGCGCCTGGTCGAGCATTTTCTGGGGGAGGTTGGTAAAGAAGCGTTGGTGGTCGGTGCAACTAATGGTGATACCGGCCTCGCTGCGCTTGAAGCCTTTGCTAACGGACAGGCCGTCCGCATGGCGATACTTTATCCGCGCGACGGGCTTGCGCCTGAGCAACTCAGTGCCTTGCAGGCAGCCGACTCTCAGCGGGTTCAGCTGTTTCCGGTTGACGGTAATTTCGATGATTGCCAGACGCTGGTCTCCCGACTCTTGCGTGAGTGGCCGTTGGACGGAGTGATTCCGATCTGTTTCAACTCGACCAACTGGATTGGCGTCCTAGCCCAGATAGTTTTTTACTTCCACGCGGCGTTACAACTGGGAGGTGGCTCGCGCCCCGTTGGCTTTAGCATTCCAGCTGCCAGCTCGGCCGAGATCTACGCCGGCTACATTGCGCAGAAAATGGGATTGCCCATCAATCAGGTGATCATCTCCACCAACAGCAATGATGCCCTGCACCAGTTTTTTCATTGCAATCGCTACTCCACCCGAATGACTAATCGAACAGTATCGCCGGCGATGGACTTCTCGTTGTTTTCCAACCTGGAGCGGTTTATTTGGGAGATTTACGAGCACGATGGCTGCTCAACAAAAGCTCTGATGGAGCATTTTGAAAGTTGCGGAGAAATGAGCATCGGCAATCAGCAATGGCTGCATGCCCGAGTACTCTTCGATTCCTATGCGGTAGACGAATCCCAAGTGCGCGATGAGGTGGTCGAGTTATTCCGAGAGACAGGCTCGGTCATCGATCCTCACACCGCTGTCGGTGTACTGGCTGGCCGGCTTCATCGACGCAGCCTGGGGGCGCCAATGGTCACCTTCGGGCAAATTGCGCCGGCCAAATCGGCGGCGCTTTTGGCAGAGCTGGGCGTCTGGCAGGCAAGCGTTCCGAGCACTGTCGAGGTGCGCGCGCAACCACCTTACTTGGCCAAGGACGATCTTGAGGGGCTGTGCCAGGCTCTTCGTGTGGCGCAGCAGAGGCTTTCATGAAGCGCATTCTGGATCCGTTGGACGAACGCATACTGGCCGAACTTACCGCTAATGCGCGAATAGCCCATATCGAACTGGGTGCCAAGATCAACTTGTCGCGTAATGCTGTGCGCCAGCGCATCGAGCGTCTTGAGCGCGACGGTGCGATCACGGGTTATACGGTAATTCTTGGTGAGTCGCGGCGGCCTACGTCGCTTATCAGCGCGGTGATTTTTGTCTACCGCTACGACCGCATGCGTGGCGAAGAAGTACTGGCTGCGCTGCGCTCCATTCCCGAAGTCGTGCAGTGTGAAGTACTCAGTGGTGAGTTCGATTTAATGCTGCGCGTGAATGCAGCTACACCGGAACGTGTCCATCTCGTGTGGAAGGAAATCGCGGCCATGCCGGGGGTGGAAAACACCCTGACATCGTTCGTCCTTTCAGCAGTGTTTTAAAAATCGTGCTTGGGCAAAATGCCCAACTAATACAGCAGACTGCCATATTCAACTGCCAAAGCTCGGCTCTTAGGATGTTCCTGTCGAACAACATCAATAAAAGGAACAGCTTTATGACTGAGTACAAAATTGCCTTGGTAGGGTTTGGTGGCGTGAACCGTGGCTTCGCCCAATTGGTCGCCGATCGTAATGCCGAGTGGAAAGAGTCCCTGGGTTTCACTATCAAAATTGTCGGTGTTACCGATCTGTTCCTCGGCTCCATCATTGCTAAAGACGGTCTGGATGCAAAGCAGTTGGTTGCCCTGCCCGTTGAAAAAGGTGCTTTCGCTCAACTGCCTGGCGGCAATGCTGAGGCCTTCAATGAAACCGTGATCAAGCATTCAGGTGCTGACATGATTGCTGAAGCCACCTTCACCAACCCTGTCGATGGTGAGCCCGCTACTACGTTTTGCCGCTGGGCACTGGAAAGCGGTATCCATGTTGTAACCACCAATAAGGGGCCGATTGCACTGCACGGCGCTGAGCTAACGGATTTGGCCCGTCGTAACAGTGTTGCCTTCGAGTACGAGGGTTCGGTTATGAGCGGTACACCTGTGATTCGTCTGGCAAGACAGGCTCTGGCAGGTGTAGGGGTTAAAGGCTTTGAAGGCATCCTGAACGGGACTTCCAATTACGTGCTGACCCGCATGAAGGACGGCCTGGATTTCAACGACGCAGTCGCTCAGGCTCAACAGCTCGGCTATGCCGAGGCCGACCCTACTGCCGATGTGGAGGGGTTTGACGTCCGCCTCAAGGTGGTGATTCTCGCCAACGAACTGCTCGATGCGCGATTGAGCGTCAGCGATGTGGCTTGTTCAGGTATTAGCCGCATCAGTCCAGAAGACATCGCTCAAGCAAGTGCCAACGGTGCAAGTTGGAAGCTGATCGGATCTGCAAATCGCGAAGTTGATGGCTCGGTTCGAGCGAGTGTGGAGGCTCGACTGCTGCCGAATTCGCATCCTCTTGCAGGAATTCCCGGTGCCACGAACGCGGTGTCGTTCAACACTGGTCTGCTGGGTGCCGTCACTGTATCCGGCCCTGGAGCAGGACGTATCGAGACTGCCTTTGCGTTGCTGTCAGACATCGTCGCCATCCATACCACCCACGGCAAGTAATAGGAGAGTAGTCATGAGCGTATCCAGCATGGCCAGTATCCAGCTTGTTGATGCCAAACAGATTGATGTGTTCAGCCCATTCGATGGTCGCCTGGTGGGAAGCGTACCTTGCCTCGATGCAACCGCTGTTCCTGGCCTGCTGGAGCGTGCGCGAATTGGCGTGCGTGAGAGCGCGGCAATGCCTCGTCACCTTCGTGCACGTATCCTTGAGGAAACCGCCCGGCGTGTGGAGCTCAAGACTGAAGAGTTTGCCAAACTCATTGTTGCAGAGGCGGGAAAAACGCTGCGACAAGCAGAGAAGGAAGTGAAGCGTTGTGTGAACACGCTGAAGCTCTCGGCGGAAGAGGCTCGTCGTAACGCTGGGGAAGTGATTCCATTTGAGGCATATGAAGGCTCCGAATCGCGGCAAGGCTGGTTCACTCGCGAACCATTGGGGCTTATTGTCGCGATCACCCCATACAACGATCCGCTGAACTTGGTCGCCCATAAACTGGGCCCGGCCATCGCCGGTGGCAATGCTGTAATCCTGAAACCTTCAGAGCTGGCACCGTTGTCTGCTCTTAAGCTGGTTGAGTGCCTGGTGGAAGCGGGTCTGCCTCCGTGTGTGGTAACTCCGGCCACCGGGGGCGTCGATCTGGGTAAGGCATTGGTCGAGCTGCGAGAAGTACGGATGATTTCCTTTACGGGTGGTTTTGCCACTGGAGAGTCCATTGCTCGAAGTGCAGGCTTGAAGAAGCTGGCCATGGATCTAGGCGGGAATGCGCCGGTGCTCGTGCTCGAAGACTGTGACCTTGAACCGACCGTAGAGTCTTGTGTATCGGGTGCCTTCTGGGCAGCAGGACAGAACTGCATCGGCACGCAGCGTATCCTCGTACATAGTTCAATCTACGAAGATTTTCGTGAGCGTTTTGTCAGCCAAGCGTGTGCATTGGTAACTGGCGATCCTGATCAGCGAGCAACGGATGTTGGCCCGATGATTACGGAGCAAGCGGCTCGTCGCACCGAACAATTGGTGAATGAAGCGCTGGCCGAGGGTGCTCTTCTCCTATGCGGACACCATCGTCAAGGGGGGAGCTATTCGCCGACCGTGCTGGAGCGTGTAAGCCATAACAGTCGGATTTGGCAGCAGGAAGTCTTCGCGCCGGTGGTCATCCTGGAGTCTTTTGATCATCTGGAAGATGCCGTTGCACTGGCCAACGAGACGGAGTACAGCCTGCATGCGGGACTGTTCACACGTGATCTATCCAAGGCCTTGAAATTGGCGCGGCAAATTGAAGCCGGTGGGGTGATGATCAATGACTCTTCCGATTATCGTTTTGATGCCATGCCTTTCGGTGGCTTCAAGTACGGAAGTCTGGGGCGAGAAGGTGTTCGGTTCGCCTATGAGGACATGACGCAACCCAAAGTGGTCTGCATCAACGAAATGGGTTGAGCCTTCATAAATAATTACCATCGACCTTTACATCGGGTGAAGTCGCTCGTCCCGTGACACCCGGATGTTTTTTCTCGACACTGCTCGTCCGTAAAGGGTCGCGGGTGTCATCTTGGCGTCATCGACCCCATGGCAAGATCCTCGCAAACCGCCTAGAGCGCTTAGCCTGCAAGGAATCCCCATGAAAGGAGACGCTTCTCTATTTGCAGCCATAGATCTTGGTTCTAATGCGTTTCGCATGATCATCGGCCAGTCAGTCAGACGGCGTCAGGGGTTCGTGATCCAGGAAGTGAAAACCTTGCGTGAACCTGTCCGTTTGGCGGAGGGGTTTGAAGGTGGAGCGCTGGACGCGTTGGCTTTGGATCGGGGATGGCAAGCGCTCGCGCGATTTGGCAAAAAGTTACGCGGCTTCGAGGCCGGTCGAGTGCGGGCAGTGGCGACCAGTGCCGTGCGCGAAGCCGACAATGCCCAGCTGTTTTTGGCCAGCGCCGAGCGCCACCTTGGGTTTCGGATTGACGTGATCTCTGGACATGAAGAGGCAAGGCTGGTTTACGCCGGTGTTGCCCATACGGTGCCCGGTACCGAAAACAGGCGACTGGTCGTGGATATAGGCGGCGGTTCCACTGAATTGATTCTGGGGCAGGGCGCTCAGCCCCTGATGACCGAGAGTATTGCCATCGGCAGCGGCACGTTCGGCGCCCGCTACTTTAAGGGAGGTTGTATCACTGCTCAGGCGCTTCTGGAGGCTGAGCGTGCAGCCACTGTTCAGTTTGAAAAAGTAGCGCAGCGTTATCGCGCGCTGGGTTGGCAGCAGGTGATTGGCTCTTCAGGCACCGCACGGATGCTGGCCAAAGTCCTCAAGGCCAACGGGTTGAACGACTATGACGAAGTCGGCATCACCTACAGTGGCTTGTTGCGCCTGTCGTTGCGCCTGCTTGAAGTGGGGCATGTCAAACAGCTCGGCCTGGCGGGCTTGCAAACTCATCGCCAGAGCATCTTGCCTGGAGGCCTGGTGCTTATGCTGGCGGCATTCAAGGTGTTTGGTGTCTCCCACATGACGCCTTCCGAACCGGGACTGAGGTTCGGCGTTCTGCATGGTCTGATGAGTAAACACTGATCAGCCCTTAGCAACCTTGCTTCGATCAAGGCCAAATATTCGCCATCCTTCATGTCGGCACGCACCGTGATTGCCAGATTGTGGTCGCGGCGCCCAAGCGTCGCCGGTCGGAAACTGGCACGCGCGCAAACTCGGTCCTCGCCGCGCAATTCGGCTCGCCCCTTGGCCCATCGCGGTTTGAGCATGATCTCAAAAAATAATGACGAAAACATCAATATTGAAATATCTCTCAATATTGAATACCTTCACCTTGCCTGACAAGGAGACCTCGCGTCTCACGACTTCAATCACAGCAAGGGCTTGAGATGAACAACAACAAGAAAGATTGCCAATTGCCTCCAGCCGCCGTCGATGTGCTGGTGATCGGTTATGGTCCGGTAGGTGCGACCATCGCTGCGCTTCTGGGCCGCTATGGCGTCACGACCCTTGTATTGGACAAGGTCCATGACGTCGTCCTGATGCCGCGTGCCATTGCTCTGGACAACGAGGCGCTGCGCATCCTGCAACAGGCCGGTTTGTCGGAAGACGCTTTCGAGAAGATCGTTATCCCTGAAGTGAAAATGCACTCCCCGGTACTCGGGCAGTTCGGTCGAGCCAATACCGAGGGGTGCATCGACGGCCATCCGAAACTTGTGACGTTCTACCAACCCGACCTCGAACACGCGATGCGCAGCCAGGTTGCCCGGCTTAAAACCGTCACCAGCCTGGGTGGCTTCGAGCTTGAGAGCCTGGTCGAAATGTCGGATGGCGTTGTTGCTTCTGTACGGGATGAACATGGGCAGTCGCATTCCGTTCGCGCCCAGTACCTGATCGGAGCGGATGGCGCCAGCTCCAGGGTCAGAGCGTTGATTGGCCAGGAGTTTGAAGGGGAGACCTATGCGGAAGATTGGTTGATTGTCGATGTGAAAAACCGCCATAAGTCAGCGATTGATCACATCGAGTTTGTCTGTGATCCGCGGCGCCCGACACCGCACATGCCTGCCCCCGGCGGCAGGGAGCGTTGGGAGTTCATGCTGCAATCCGGCGAGTCCCGGGAAGAGCTGGAAAGCCCAGAAAGCATCGCCCGACTGATCGCGCCATGGATCAACCCGCAAGAGCTGGAAATCGAGCGCAAGGCGGTGTATCGATTCCACGCACGCTGCTGCAACAGATTCAGCAAGGGGCGCGTCTTTCTCGCCGGCGATGCAGCGCATATCACGCCTCCTTTTGTCGGGCAGGGCCTCGTTGCGGGACTTCGAGATGGCGCCAACCTTGCCTGGAAACTGGCTTGGGTCCTTCGCGGCCATGCCGCGCCTGCAATACTCGATACCTATGACGAAGAGCGCCGCCCCCATGCCCGGGCAATGATCCATCTGGCGAAACTCATGGGCCGTCTGGTGATGCCCAAGAACAAGATCGCCGCTTTTTTCGTCCACGGTCTGATGCGCACGCTGGCGTTGACGCCCACGACCAGAAGGTACTTTGAACAGTTGGACATCAAGCCGAAGAACACCTTCAAACATGGCCTGTTCGTGCACCATCGCCGGGGCGACAAACTGGTACGTGGCAGCTTGTTTCCCCAGGCCTGGACTCGCAACATGCAAAAGCAGATCAAGCTGAGCGACGATACTCTGGGAGATAACCTGACCCTGGTTGGATTCGGTGTTGATCCGTTGTCACTGCTAACCCCTGATCAGATCGTTTCCTGGGAAAAATTGGGAGGCCACTTTCTAGAGGTCAGAGCACGCGGCCAACGCTCCGGTGGCAGCTGTGACTTCATCGAAGACATGAACCATGAGATCCTGCCGCTGGCTGCCAAGGGAACGCTCGTCGCGGTTCGCCCCGACCGTATCATCATGCACCACGCCCCTGGCGCAGACGCAGGCAGCCTTCTTCGAGACTGCAGGGGGCTGCTGGCCAGCAAAGACGCCACGCCTGACGGCGTTTCCATTACCATCAACGAGCCCATTAGATTACGAGCTTGATCATGCATTCCCCCACTCTTCCTTCAGAAGCTGATGCGCCAGAACCTCTCACGAGAGGTCACAAGAAACGTGAGCGCACCCGTCGCGGCCTGGTGGACGCCGCATTGCGTCTTATCGCACGCAAGGAAGTGGGGGAGATCGCACTGCTCGAGGTCGCCGCGGAAGCCGCGGTATCCAACGGCACCATCTATAACTATTTTCGAACTCGCGACGAGGTGCTGGAGGCGGTGGGCATCGCCATGGCTGCCGAGTTCTCCGACGCCATTTCCGCCAAGAGCAGGGACGTGCATTGTGGTGCCCAGCGGCTTTCGATCGGCGTGCGCATGTTTGTGTGCCGGGCGGCAGCCGACCACCAATGGGCGAATGCGCTGCTGCGTATTATCCATTTCGACAAGGCCATGCGCTCGCGTCTGGCTGACCATGTACTGGGCGATCTGCGTGAAGGACTGCTTGCGGGCACGTTTGCTTACGTAGACGAAGGGGTCGCCCTGGACATCGTCCTGTCGTGCACAACCGGAGCCATGCGCTCGGTTGTCGAGGGGCGTGCAGTGGAGGAGCATGATCTGCGGGTCGCCGAAATGGTTCTCCAGGCCTTGGGCGTCACTTCTGCCAAAGCCAGGAAAATCGCCGGCAAGCCGCTGCCGGCCTGATCCGATTTCGTCGGTGCTCTACCTGGTTTGATCACTTCGCTTGGCGACGAGCCTTCGGTTGATTGCCGATCAATGCCATGAGTGGCAATGCCCCGGGTTTTGTCCATTTCCCCTGTTCTCTCCCTCAGTCATTAGAAATTCAGCCACCGAAACTGAACATGTGTGTTCAGTTTCGTCGGCGCGCTTTGCTGTTTTTTAACAGGCTAGATCGATCCTTTCATCCGAAATATTGGGCCTAAGCCTGCTTTTACGAACGTTCAATCCGGCAGGCTTAAAAATAGTATTGACGCAAAATGAACACGAGTGTTCAATTGGTCCATGAGGTAATCTTGGAGAAAGAACCGTGGAATCCCTGAACCCAACACAGCGCCGCATCCATCAAGCTGCCTTTCGCCTGTTTGCCGAGAGAGGCACCTCGCAAGTGAACATCCTCGACCTCGCCCAAGAGGCCGGTGTGGCGCGCGGAACGGTCTATAGCAACATCGACAGCATGGAAAACCTGTTCGAGGCGGTCGCCAGCCATCTCGCGAGGGAGATGCATGAGCGCGTCAACAAGAGCTTCAATTCCCTCTCGGATCCCGCTCATCGCTTGGCCAATGGCATTCGATTCTTCATTCGCCGAGCGCACGAAGACTCCCAGTGGGGCGCATTCATCCATAAATTCGCCATGAGCAATTCGGCGTTGCGCGAAATGTTCAGCAGCCAGGCAGCCAAGGATCTTCTGAGCGGGCTTGCCAGTGGGCGCTATACGTTTGCGCAGGAGCAATTGCTCTCGGTACTGACGCTGATATCGAGCAGCGTGCTCGGCTCGATTTTCCTGGTACTGGAAGGTCACCGAACATGGCGCGAATCGGGCTCTGATACCGCCGAGCTGGTATTGCGGGCATTGGGTGTGCCGCCACAAGAGGCTCGTGCGTTGGCGACCCAAGCGTTGCCGGCACTTCCCTCTCTCGACTGAGCGCGTAATTGATTTGACTGAATAAACCCCTGAGTTTTCAGGGGTACGGGACCGCTTTGCCCTAAAAACCCGGAAAACAACAACAATGAACGACAAAAACGAACTGCACCGGTTGGCGACACCACACCCCGCGCGGCATCCGCAGCCGACGGTAAAGGCCCAGGTTTTGACTCACCTGATCTTCCAGCGGCCTGACTTGAATGAGGCCGCGCGTTTCCTGACGGACTTCGGCCTGACGGTCGCTCGGCAGGACGCCGAGACGCTCTATATGCGGGCCACCGACGCCGCTGCGTATTGTTATCGAGTCGAATGGGCCGAACAGGCCCGTTTTATCGGGTTCGGGCTTGCCGTGCGGTCCCTGGAAGAGCTTAAAAAGCTCACTCGAATCCCGGGTGCGTCATCGGTCGAGAAATCGGAGCATCCGGGTAAAGGGTATTACGTCAGACTGACGGATCCTTCCGGTTTCATCGTGGAAGCAGTGTGCGACCAGACGCCAGGCAAGGCGCTGGCACATAGAGCTCCTCTGAACTGGAATCTGGCGCAGGAACAACAGCGAATCAACGCGACGCAGCGTCCGCCGATTACTCCTCCTGAAGTCCTCAAGCTGGGCCACATCGTCATTGAAGTGGCCGACTATCAAGCAACCTGTGCCTGGTACACGCAGCATTTCGGGTTTATTCCTAGCGATGTGCAGGTACTCCCCGACGGCACGCCTATCGTCACTTTCATGCGCCTTGATCTCGGTGACATTCCCGCGGATCACCATACGCTCGCGATTGCGCAAGGGTTCATGGCGACCTACAGCCATAGCGCCTATGAAGTCGTCGATACAGACGCCGTGGGTATGGGGCAGCGCGTCCTGCGCGAGCGCGGTTGGGCGCACTCATGGGGCATCGGCCGGCACATTCTTGGCAGTCAGATCTTCGATTACTGGCAAGACCCTTGGGGCGACAAGCACGAGCATTACTGCGACGGGGATATTTTCACGGCCACTCGGCCTACGGGCATTCATCCAGTGAGTCCCGAGGCAATGGCGCAGTGGGGGCAGCGCATGCCCAGGAGTTTTACCAAACCCAAAATGAACCTGGCCAATTTTCTGCTGCTGATCCGCAACCTGCGACGCAGCCCCGACCTGACCATTCGCAAGCTGATAACACTCATGCGGATGTTCGGGTAGAGCTACACCGTTGCCAGCCCCCGTTCCAGAACAACACAACAGTTCCCGCGCCACTGAACGCGGGACAAACGCCGCTCCAGGAGTACCTTCAATGTCTGCTGTACACGTAGTCCGCTTTGAATTTCAGAACGGTATCCACTGGGGCGTGCTTCGCCAGGGCCGTATCACAGTTGTCCCAGGTGTTTTTGAAACTACCGGTGACTTCATTAGCCAGAACAGTCTCGACGACCTTGCTCAACTGAAAGGTCCGGAGTTGGAGGAGGGCGACGTAAAACTGCTGTCGCCGGTGACCCGTAACCAGCAGTTTGTCTGCCAGGGTGCCAATTACCGTCAGCACATGATCGAGTCAGGCATGGACCCTGATGCGAAGAAATTCAACATGATCTTCACCAAGGCGACCAGTTGCCTGGTGGCGGCTGACAGCGACCTTATCAAACCGCGCCACGTGCGCTTCCTTGACTACGAGATCGAACTGGGCCTGGTGATGAAGCGCTCGATCAACGGCGCTATTGCTGTCACCGACGCCAACCTGCATGAATTCATTGCCGGCGTCGTCATTGTCAACGACTACTCGGCCCGTGACATTCAGATTCCCCAGATGCAGTTCTACAAGGGCAAGAGCTACCGCACTTTCGGTCCGGTCGGCCCGTACCTGTGCCTTCTGGATGCCAAGAGCATGCATTACCTGAAAGCGCTGCAGCTGCGCCTGACCGTCAACGACCAGGTACGACAGAACGACAGCACGGCCAATCTCGTTTACGGCCCCGCTGAAACCCTGACCGAACTCAGCGCGTTGCAAGATCTCGCTGTTGGAGACTTGATTGCCACGGGGACACCTGCTGGCTGCGCCCTAACGATTCCTTCGCCTGGCAAAATGCGCATTGCAGCCCTTTTGCCAGAAGCCACCAAGTGGAAGCTGTTCCTCAAGGCACAAGAGGGCCGGACGCAGTACCTCAAGGCCGGTGACGTGGTCGAGGCGCGTATTCGCAGCGCCGATGGTGTGGTCGACCTCGGCGTGCAACGCAACCGGGTTGTGGGAGAAGTTTAATGGTTGTTCGGAGCCTGAATGACATCGAAAGTCTTGAGCAAGTGCCCTTGTCGGAGCGTGGGCTGGCTTGCAGCACTTATGAAGCGCTGCGTGTGGCGGCCGAGCGCACCCCCCGGGCACCGGCGCTGAGTTTCTTCGCCGATGCCGCCGACTTCAAGCGCACCCACGAGTGGAACTACTCCCAGCTCTTTGGGGATATTACCCGCGCGGCGAATGCCTTCGATGACCTGGGCATAAAACCGGGGGAGGTGATTGCCTTCATCCTGCCCAACCTGCCGGAAACCCACTTCACTCTATGGGGCGGGGAGGCGGCGGGGATCGTCATGGCGATCAATCCTCTGCTTGAGGCCAAGCAGATGGCGGGCTTGCTGAATGCGGCAAAGGTGTCAGTGGTGGTGACGCTCGCGCCGACTCCGGGCAGCGATCTGTGGCCCAAGCTGGCTTCGCAACTGGATCAGCTACCTATGGTCAGGTCTGTTGTCTGGGTCAGCATGGAACCCTATGTCGACGAACCGGTGCGAGGGGCTCTGAAATCCATGGCCCTGAAAGAGCGCGACTTGCACAGCGGTATCGCGATTCACGATTGGCAATCGCTGATGAATACCCAGCCCCACACGCACCTCAAGAGCGGTCGGCAAATCCGCGAGGATGAGTGCTCCTCCTACATCTGTACGGGCGGCACCACCGGGCTCCCCAAAATTGCCGCGCGTACCCATGGCTCTGAAGTATTCGACGCCTGGGCCATCGACGCTCACATGCAGCCCCGCAGTAATGTCCAGGTTCTGTTCTGTGGCCTACCGCTGTTTCATGTCAATGGCCAACTGGTGACTGGACTGATGCCTTGGACTCAAGGCGACCATGTGATCCTCGGGACGCCTCAGGGGTATCGTGGCGAGGGCGTGATTCCTCGATTCTGGGAGATGGTCGAGCACTTCGGTATCAACCTCTTTTCCGGCGTGCCAACTGTCTATGCCGCGCTTTTGCAAAATGAATGGCAGGGCCGCGACCTCTCCAGTCTTCGCTATGCAATCTGTGGCGCCGCCCCCATGCCGGCTGAGCTTTTCCGGGAATTCGAGCGCCGCACCGGAGTGAAGATCCTTGAAGGTTACGGCCTGACCGAGGGCGCCTGCGTCTCGTCAATCAATCCACCCCATGGCGAGCGCCGTATCGGCTCCATCGGGATTCGGCTCGCCTACCAGAATATGCGCGCGGTCGTGCTCAATGATTCTGGAGCGTATCTGCGCGACGCCAACCTGGATGAGATCGGCCTCATCACGATCAGTGGGCCGAACCTCTTCGAGGGTTATCTGGAGGAGCGTCATAACCAGGGCCTCTGGATCGATATCGACGGTCAGCGCTGGCTGAATACGGGCGACTTGGGGCGCCAGGATGCGCAGGGTTATTTCTGGCTGACCGGGCGCAAGAAGGAGTTGATCATTCGCGGTGGTCACAACATCGATCCAAAGCAAATCGAGGAGGCGCTTCAGGCGCATCCTGCTGTCGCCTTGGCCGCTGCAATTGGCAGCCCCGATGCTTACTTGGGCGAGGTGCCCGTTGCCTACGTCCAACTACGCCCTGGGCAAACTTGCGATGTTGAAGAACTTGAAGCGTTCGCTCATCAGAACATCAGCGAGCGGGCAGCCGTTCCAAAGCGCATTGAAATCCTCGAGGCATTGCCGCTGACGGCGGTGGGCAAGATATTCAAGCCCGCTTTGCAGCAGAGGGAAATTGCCAAAGTAATCCAGCAGGAAGTGGGGCGTCTGGGGCTTTTGGATATTGCCGTTGAAGTCGTTCAGGACAATCGTCGTGGGCAGGTTGCCTGCGTCAAGGCCGGTACTGACCAGCAAGTCCTGGCTCCGTTGTTGGGCCGTTATAGCTTTCAAGTCGAGTGGATTAATTGAGTTCCTGATTCGCAATCTGTAAGTCCAGCAGTCAAGCCTTGGCGCTGTTCCGCCAAGGCCTATGACACAACTTGGATCAATTCCAGCCGGCACTGATAAGTGCACGGGGCGGCGAAGCCTTGCCTGCGTGCAAACAACAAAAACAATAAACAAGAGGTGGAAAATGAAACTCAATAGCCGCGTGATCTCGTGTGTCTCTACTCAGCGCAAGTGTGCTGTCTGGATTGAATTCGGCAGTGCCATCGCACTACTTGGCGCCTCTACCATTGTCAGCGCAAACGGCATTGCTCTAAACGAACAAAGTGCAAGCAGTGCGGGGACTGCTTATGCGGGAAGGTCGTCTTCGGCGCTGGACGCGAGCACTATCTTTGGAAATCCCGCAGGCTTGACCAAGTTGAAGCGCAGTGAGATTTCCGGTGGGGCCGCGGTCGTCTCGGTCAGCGACGACATCAGCGATGCGCGAAGCAGTGCCACCGGCACCAATAAAGGGGACTCGGTACCCTTGGGCGTCGTGCCCTTCGTCTACCTGTCTACGCCCCTTGATGATCGTTTTTCGATGGGACTGGGCCTCTATGCCCCCAGTGGTCTGATCAATGATTACGAGAGCACTTTTCAGGGGCGCTACCATGGCTCCTATAGCACGACCAAGGAAGTAACCCTGCAACCCACCATTGCCTGGCGGATCAATGATTACGTGTCCATTGGTGGCGGCCCGACCATAAATCATTTCAATGCAAAGCTTCAGAATTACCTGGCGACCGGCGCCCTGAACAACGGCGAGGACACGCTGGTCACCATCAAGGGTGATGACACTGCACTTGGCTACAACGTCGGCCTGTTGATTGACTTTACTGAGGCAACCACTTGGGGGATTAACTATCACTCGAAGGTGGATTATGAACTTGAAGGGCATACCGAGATTTCTGGCTCCCCGAGCGCCATTCCTCTGAACGGAAAGTATGACAGCAAGATAGACCTCACCATGCCCGAGTCCGTGGACACGTCTATCACCCATCATTTCGACAGTCGCTGGACGGGTTATCTGGGAACCACCTGGAAACGCTGGAGCCGGATCCAGAAAGTCGAGGCAGTCAACAGCGGTCTTTCCCCCATCGGCGAGGCGGCGGGTCTGGGGCATGTGATTGAAGAAATGAACTGGCGCGACACGTGGAGCACCGCAGTGGGCGCCTCCTATCAATTGAACCAACAATGGCTGCTACGCGCAGGCTACGCCTATGATCCGTCGCCAGTCAGGAATGCCGATCGCAGCGTACGCATTCCGGTCGGGAATCGCCAAGCCGTGACCTTGGGTGGCGCTTATTCGCCGAGTTCCGATCTGACGATAGACTTCGCTTATGGTTATCTCTGGGACTCCAAAGTCTCGGTAAAGCAGGCAAACAATTCCGGTGTTCAACCGGAATACAGTGCCAGTTACGACAATAGTGCGAATGGAGTTTCAGTGCAGGCTACCTATCGGTACTAACGTATGAAGCACACCTTGCGTGGGACGCCGATGTCTTTTACCGAATCCACGGGCGCATCAATGACGGGTTGCTGCACGCGTATCAACCGCCAGGTTGTACCTCCAGCTAACGCCAAATGAGCCGGAGCCGATGATTCCAGCCTGTTCGTGCAGCTGAAATACTTACGAAACATTCCGGCCTTATGATTCGCCTCACTGAAATCCAGGAGGTTGGAGATGAACCGACCATCAAGAAGCCTGCGCAAACTGCTCGACTCCGTCGCCACTAACAATGAGGCAGCGGCGCTCGATATGATGCGCGCAGCAGAGCAACTCCAAGACGAAGTGCTGCGCCAACGGTTGCTCAACATGATTCACCGACTTAACCAGGACGCTATTGACTTACGAATGGCGCGTGACGATATCCAGGGCGGAGCCATAAAGCTCGCGTGACCGGTCTCGGTGACGTTTCTTGGTCCTTATGCATACAGTCGATTTCACGGAAGCTGATAGTGATCTGGTGTGCTTCTTCGACTGGCTCCTGAATCGGCGAATGGGGTATCGCCAGAAAGATGCTCTACACCGCCATGAAGCCCCAGAACATCGCGATCACCACAAGCGCCATTGCGATCGAACAGCACCAGCCCAATGTTCGCAGCCCAGGGTGAATGACGAACGTGCCCATGATGTCCTTGCGCGACGCCATCAACATCATGATGAACATGATAGGTACCGCGATCACACAATTGATTACGGCGCTCCATAACAGCGCTTTAATGGGGTCAATCGGCGCAAAGCAGATCACCACGCCCACCAAGGTTGCCGCGCTGATAATGCCGTAAAACGCCTTGTCCGCTTTTGGCTTGGCTGCCAGGCTATTGTCCCATTTGAATGCGCCGGACACTGCATAAGCGGCCGAGCCGGCCAGCACAGGGACCGCTAACATGCCGGTGCCAATGATGCCCCCACTGAACAACCAAAAAGCGAACTCCCCTGCAATCGGCCGCAAGGCACTGGCCGCCTGGGAGGATGTTTGAATGTCTGTGACACCATGCATATTGAGTGTGACGGCCGTGGTCAACATGATGAAAAAAGCGATGATGTTAGAAAAGCCCATACCCACGATCGTGTCTACTTGAATGCGACTAAAGCTGCTTCGTGCCTGGACGGGCGCATCAATCAGTGGCCGGGCGCTGGGGGAGGCAGCCATGTCTTCAACTTCCTGCGATGCCTGCCAGAAAAAAAGGTAGGGGCTGATGGTGGTGCCAAAAATGGCCACCACCATGGTTATGTATTCCGGCTTCCAGGACAGCTGCGGCCATACGGTCTGGCGAGCGACCTGGCCCCAGGGGATATGCACCGCGAACACAGTGCCCACATACGCCAGCAACACGAGTGTCAGCCATTTAAGTACCCGCACATAGCGTTTGTATGGAATGAACACTTGCAGCAGCAGTGAAATCGCACCAAAGCCGACCGCGTAGAGATGTGCGGAGCCACCGATCAGCAGTTTCAATGCACTGCCCATCGCGGCGATGTCCGCGGCAATATTGATGGTGTTGGCAAGCATCAACAGCGCGACTATGACGAACAAAAAAGGCTTGGGGTAATGATGGCGGATATTGGTCGCGAGCCCGTGCCCGCTGACGCGGCCTATTTTGGCACTGATGATCTGAATGCCGACCATCAGGGGGAAGGTGAAAAACAAGGTCCAGAGTGTATTCAAGCCAAACTGCGCGCCAGCTTGCGAATAGGTCGCTATACCGCTTGGATCATCATCTGCCGCGCCCGTGATAAGGCCAGGCCCCAGTTTCCTTATCCACGAGCGATGGGCAACAACCGAAGGCGTGCCTGCGAGTTCTTTCTTGTTCATTTTTGATTTCTCAGGGGCACTGGGTGCCGCACCTAAGTTTTGACTTAGGGCCTTTAACGGGACTTCCGGACTGTTTTGTTACCTATGTAGGTTAGTCCTACCGCTGCCTTGAGGGGAGTTGGTTTTTGTTGATTTTGAAAAGCAGGGAAGGGAGCAGGTCTGGATTGGGCATCGCAAATCCTCTGTTGGAGGACAGCGTAGGATCGCGTTACATGAAGGATGTTTAACGATCGGCAGGACGCCGCGGGATGGGGAAAACCGGAAGTTTTTGTGACGGTAACCTAATGATTTTGTAACGCCTCCAAAAAGAAGCGTTGCCAGCCAAACCCCAGAAACGACAAAGCCCTGAATAATCAGGGCTTTGTCGTATAAAGATGGCGGAGGCGATGGGATTCGAACTCATGGACCTGTTACAGTCGACGGTTTTCAAGACCGTTGCCTTAAACCACTCGGCCACACCTCCGTTTGCGTTGCGGGCGCCATAATACCTGAATGAAACACACTGTCAAACTCTCTGCATGGCTTGTTACAGAGCGTCTGTTATGATCTTTGCGACTGAACGTTTCAAACCAACAGGAGTGTCGCCATGCGCGAACAGGATTACGCAGTTAATAACAGCGTGCAGGCTGAGCAGCTAGAGGTTAGCCGCGTCCTGCGCAACACATACGGCTTGCTTGCTCTCACCCTCGCATTCAGCGGCGTGATGGCGTTCGTCGCTCAGCAGATGCATGTCGGTTACCCGAACGTTTTCGTGGTGCTGATCGGCTTCTACGGCCTTTTCTTCCTCACCAACAAACTCCGTGATTCGGCCTGGGGCCTGGTGTCGGCATTTGCCTTGACCGGTTTCATGGGTTTCCTGCTTGGCCCGATCCTCAACCGCTACCTGGGCATGCAGGGCGGCGCTGAAGTGGTCAGTTCGGCCTTCGCGATGACCGCGCTGGTGTTTGGCGGCCTGTCGGCTTACGTGCTGATTACCCGCAAGGACATGAGCTTCCTCGGTGGTTTCATCACGGCTGGCTTCTTCGTGTTGCTGGGTGCGACGCTGGCAAGCTTCTTCTTCAAGATCAGCGGCCTGCAACTGGCGATCAGCGCAGGTTTTGTGCTGTTCTCCTCGGTCTGCATTCTGTTCCAGACCAGTGCCATCATTCAGGGCGGCGAGCGCAACTACATCATGGCGACCATCAGCCTGTATGTATCGATCTACAACCTGTTCATCAGCTTGTTGCAGCTGTTCGGCATCATGAGCCGCGATGATTAATCGCCAGCTTTGAGTAATAAAAAAACCCGCCTAGGCGGGTTTTTTTTGGCTAGCGAAAGATCACTCTTCCAGGCTACCCATCGCAGTGGTGTTGAAGCCACCGTCTACGTACATGATTTCGCCGCTGATGCCGGACGCCAGGTCCGAGCACAGGAAGGCGCCGGCGTTGCCGACTTCGTCGATGGTGACGTTACGACGCAGCGGGGTTTGCGCTTCGTTGGCCGCCAGCATTTTGCGGAAGTTCTTGATGCCGGAAGCCGCGAGGGTGCGGATCGGGCCAGCCGATACACAGTTGACGCGGGTGCCGTCCGGGCCCAGGGAGCCGGCCAGGTAACGGACGCCAGCTTCCAGCGAAGCCTTGGCCATGCCCATCACGTTGTAGTTCGGCATGGTGCGCTCTGCACCCAGGTACGACAGGGTCAGCAGGCTGCCGTTGCGGCCTTTCATCATTTCGCGACCAGCTTTGGCCAGGGCCACGAAGCTGTAGGCGCTGATGTCGTGAGCGATGCGGAAACCTTCACGGGTGGTGGCTTCGGTGAAGTCGCCGTCCAGTTGGTCGCCCGGGGCGAAGCCGACGGAGTGCACGATGCAGTCCAAGCCGTCCCACTTCTTGCCCAGTTCAACGAAAACCTTGGCGATTTCTTCATCGCTGGCCACGTCGCACGGGAAGCACAGGTCAGGGTTGGAACCCCAGCTTTGTGCGAACTCTTCGACACGACCCTTGAGTTTGTCGTTCTGATAAGTGAAGGCAAGCTCAGCGCCCTCGCGATGCATGGCGGCAGCGATGCCGGATGCGATGGACAGCTTGCTGGCGACACCGACGATCAGTACGCGCTTACCGGCGAGAAAACCCATGTGTTGCTCCTCTCTTTCAGGTTATTGCGCAGTGGCTGGTGCCAGGAAAGCGGCTTCCAGCAACTGCTGTGTATACGGATGTTGGGGGGCGGCAAAGATACTTTGCGCGTCTCCCTGTTCGACCACTTGGCCATGCTTGACCACCATCAGCTGGTGGCTCAGCGCCTTGACGACAGCCAGGTCATGGCTGATAAACAGATACGTCAGGTTGTACTTGGTTTGCAGTGAACGTAGCAGCTCCACCACTTGGCGTTGCACGGTGCGGTCGAGGGCCGAAGTCGGCTCGTCCAGCAGAATCAACGCCGGTTTTAGCACTAATGCCCGGGCAATGGCGATTCTCTGCCGTTGCCCTCCGGAAAATTCGTGGGGGTAGCGGTTCCGGGTTTCCGGGTCCAGGCCTACCTCCTTCAATGCCGCAATAATCGCTTGTTCCTGTTCCGCCTCGGTGCCCATCTTGTGGATCCGCAGGCCTTCGCCGACGATCTGGCTCACGCACATCCGCGGGCTCAGGCTTCCGAACGGGTCCTGGAACACCACCTGCATCTCCCGACGCAATGGCCGAACCTGTTGCTGCGTCAGGCAGTCTAGCTGCTTGCCTTCAAAACGGATCGCGCCTTTGCTGGCAATCAGTCGCAAAATCGCCAAACCCAGCGTCGACTTGCCTGAACCGCTTTCTCCCACAATCCCCAGGGTCTGACCCTGGGGCAGGCTGAAATTGACGCCGTCCACCGCCTTGATGTGGTCGACGGTCTTTTTCAGCAAGCCTTTCTTGATCGGAAACCAGACTTTCAGGTCCTCGACCTGCAGCAGCGGCGGGCCAATGACATTGGTTGCCGGCTTGCCGCTGGGCTCCGCTGCCAGCAGTTCCCGAGTGTACGGATGCTGCGGCGCGCGGAACAGCTCTTCGCACGATGCCTGTTCGACGATGCAACCGCGCTGCATGACACATACGCGATGCGCAATTCTTCGCACAAGGTTCAAATCGTGACTGATCAGTAACAGCGCCATGCCCAGACGGGCCTGCAATTCCTTGAGCAATTCGAGGATTTTAAGCTGAACGGTCACGTCCAGTGCAGTGGTCGGCTCATCGGCGATCAGTAGTTCCGGCTCGTTGGCCAGGGCCATGGCGATCATCACCCGCTGGCGCTGCCCGCCGGACAATTCGTGGGGCAGGGCCTTGAGACGTTTGTGCGGCTCGGGAATGCCGACCATTTCCAGCAACTCCAGCGTGCGCTTGGTCGCCACTTTGCCGATCAGGCCCTTGTGAATGCCCAACACCTCGTTGATCTGTTTCTCGATCGAGTGCAGCGGATTGAGCGAGGTCATCGGCTCCTGGAAGATCATCGCGATCCGGTTGCCACGGATATGGCGGATGGTTTTCTCTTTCAGACTCAGCAAATTCTGCCCGGAATACTCAATGGTCCCGGACGGATGACGGGCGAGCGGGTAGGGCAGCAGCCGCAGGATCGAGTGCGCGGTGACCGATTTGCCGGACCCGCTTTCGCCTACCAGCGCCAGGGTTTCCCCGCGCTTGATGTCGAAGCTCACGCCTTCGACGACGCGCTGAATGCGATCACCAACGACGAATTCGACGGCCAGGTCGCGCACTTCGATCAGATTGTCCTGATTCATTTCACTTCCTCGGGTCGAAGGCATCGCGAGCGGACTCGCCGATGAACACCAGCAGACTCAACATCAACGCCAGTACCGCAAACGCGCTCATGCCCAGCCACGGCGCTTGCAGGTTGGATTTGCCCTGGGCCACCAGCTCACCCAGCGACGGTGCGCCCGGTGGCAGGCCGAAGCCCAGGAAGTCGAGCGCGGTCAGGGTGCCGATGGCGCCGGTGAGGATGAACGGCATGAACGTCATCGTCGAAACCATGGCGTTGGGCAGAATGTGACGGAACATGATCGCACCGTTTTGCATCCCCAGTGCCCGTGCCGCTCGCACGTATTCGAGGTTACGCCCACGCAGGAACTCCGCGCGCACGACGTCCACCAGGCTCATCCACGAAAACAGCAGCATGATCCCCAGCAGCCACCAGAAGTTGGGCTGGACGAAGCTGGCGAGGATGATCAGCAGGTACAGCACCGGCAACCCGGACCAGATTTCCAGGAAACGCTGTCCGGCCAGATCCACCCAGCCGCCATAGAAGCCCTGCAAGGCCCCGGCGATAACGCCGATGATCGAGCTGAGAATCGTCAGTGTCAGGGCAAACAGCACCGAAATGCGGAAACCGTAGATCACCCGTGCCAATACATCACGGCCCTGATCGTCAGTGCCCAGAAGATTGTCGGCGGATGGCGGCGCTGGTGCCGGGACTTTCAGGTCGTAGTTGATGCTCTGGTAGCTGTAGGGAATCGGCGCCCACAGGACAAAGGCGTCCTTGGCCTTGAGCAGTTCGCGGATGTAAGGGCTCTTGTAGTTCGCTTCCAGCGGGAATTCGCCGCCGAACGCGGTTTCCGGGTAGCGCTTGAGCGCCGGGAAGTACCAGCCATTGTCGTAATGAACCACCAGCGGCTTGTCGTTGGCGATCAGCTCGGCGCCGAGGCTCAGGCCGAACAGCACCAAAAACAGCCACAGCGACCACCAGCCGCGCTTGTTGGCCTTGAACAGTTCGAAACGCCGGCGATTGAGCGGGGACAGATTCATCTCAATGCTCCCGGCTTTCGAAGTCGATGCGTGGATCGACAAAGGTGTAGGTGAGGTCGCCGATCAATTTCACCACCAGCCCCAGCAAGGTAAAGATAAACAGCGTGCCGAACACCACCGGGTAATCGCGGTTGATCGCCGCTTCAAAACTCATCAAGCCGAGGCCATCAAGCGAGAAGATCACCTCGACCAGCAACGAACCGGTGAAGAAAATCCCGATAAACGCCGAGGGGAAGCCCGCGATCACCAGCAGCATGGCATTGCGGAACACATGGCCGTACAGCACGCGGTGATTGGTCAGGCCCTTGGCCTTGGCCGTGACGACGTATTGCTTGTTGATTTCGTCGAGGAAGCTGTTCTTGGTCAACAGCGTCATGGTCGCGAAGTTGCCGATGACCAGCGCCGTCACCGGCAGCGCCAGGTGCCAAAAGTAATCGAGGATCTTGCCGCCAGTACTCAGGTCAGCAAAGTTGTTCGAGGTCAGGCCCCGTAGCGGGAACCAGTCCAGATAGCTGCCGCCGGCGAACACCACGATCAGCAGGATGGCGAACAGGAACGCCGGGATCGCGTAGCCGACGATGATTGCCGAACTGGTCCAGACGTCGAAGTGGCTGCCGTGCCGCGTAGCCTTGGCGATCCCCAGCGGGATCGACACCAGGTACATGATCAGGGTGCTCCACAGCCCGAGCGAGATCGACACCGGCATCTTTTCCTTGATCAGGTCGATGACCTTGGCGTCGCGGAAGAAGCTGTCGCCGAAATCCAGGGTGGCGTAGTTCTTGATCATGATCCACAAGCGTTCCGGCGCCGATTTGTCGAAGCCGTACATGTGCTCGATTTCCTTGACCAGCGCCGGGTCCAGGCCTTGCGCACCGCGGTACGCCGATCCGGCCACCGACACTTCGGCACCGCCGCCGGCAATGCGGCTGGTGGCGCCCTCGAAGCCTTCGAGCTTGGCGATCATCTGTTCTACGGGGCCGCCCGGGGCGGCCTGGATGATCACGAAGTTGATCAGCAAAATGCCGAGCAAGGTCGGGATGATCAGCAGCAGTCGCCGAAAAATATACGCCAGCATCTATTACTCCGTGCCCGCAGGGTCGGCTTGCAGTTTGGTTTCGACTTCTACCGCCGGTTTAGCGTCGGGCTTGACCCACCAGGTGTTGATGCCAATGTCGTACTTGGGTGAGATTTTTGGATGACCGATGTGGTTCCAGTAAGCCACGCGCCAGGTCTTGATGTGCCAGTTGGGGATCACGTAATAACCCCATTGCAACACGCGGTCCAGCGCCCGGGCGTGAGCCACCAGGCTTTTACGCGAATCAGCGTTGATCAGCTGCTCGACCAGTTGGTCCACGACCGGATCTTTCAAACCCATGGAATTGCGGCTACCGGGTTTGTCGGCGGCGGCGGACATCCAGAATTCACGCTGTTCGTTACCCGGCGAGTTGGACTGCGGGAAGCTGCCGACGATCATGTCGAAGTCCCGTGAACGCACGCGGTTGATGTATTGCGACACATCGACCCGGCGGATCACCAGGTCGATCCCGAGGTCGCTGAGGTTGCGCTTGAACGGCAGCAGCACGCGTTCGAATTCGGTCTGGGCTAGCAGGAACTCGATGGTCACCGGTTTGCCGTTGGTATCGACCATCTTGTCGTCGACGATCCGCCAGCCAGCCTCCTGCAACAGCTGATAGGCCTTACGCTGCTGCGTGCGGATCATGCCGCTGGCGTCGGTCACCGGGTTCTGGAACGCCTCGCTGAACACCTGCTCGGGAATCTTGCCGCGAAACGGGTCGAGGATCGCCAACTGATCGGCGTCGGGCAGGCCAGTGGCGGCCATTTCCGAGTTTTCGAAGAAGCTGCGGGTGCGCACATAGGCGCCATTGAACAGCTGCTTGTTGGTCCATTCAAAATCCAGCAACAGCGTCAGCGCCTGACGCACGCGCACGTCCTGGAACACCGGGCGACGCAGGTTGAACACAAACCCCTGCATGCCGGTAGGGTTGCCGTTGGGGATCTGTTCCTTGATCAACCGACCCTCGGTAACGGCCGGGATATTGTAGGCATTGGCCCAGTTCTTGGCGGTCATTTCCAGCCAGTAATCGAACTGCCCGGCCTTGAGCGCTTCCAGGGCCACGGTGTTGTCGCGGTAGTAGTCGGTGGTCATCACGTCGAAGTTGTAGAACCCACGGTTGACCGGCAGGTCCTTGCCCCAATAATCCTTGACCCGTTCATAGCGCACCGAGCGCCCGGCTTTCACTTCGCTGACTTTGTACGGGCCGCTGCCCAACGGCATTTCAAGGTTGCCCTTGTTGAAATCGCGGTTCGCCCACCAGTGTTTCGGCAAGACGGGCAACTGACCGAGAATCAGCGGCAGTTCGCGGTTGTTGCTGTGCTTGAACTTGAACAGCACGGTGAGCGGGTCTTCGGCGACCGCTTCGTCGACGTCGTTGTAGTAACCGCGATAGAGCGGGGCGCCGTCCTTGGTCAGCGTCTGGAAGCTGAACACCACGTCTTCGGCGCGGATCGGATGACCGTCGTGGAAACGTGCTTCGGGTCGCAGGTAAAAACGCACCCAGCTGTTGTCTGGGGCTTTCTCGATCTTGGCGGCGACCAGCCCGTATTCAGTGAAAGGCTCGTCCAGGCCCTGTTTGGCCAAGGTGTCGTAGATCATGCCGATGTCGTCGGCCGGCACGCCTTTACTGATGAACGGGTTGAGGCTGTCGAAGCCGCCGAATCCGGCCTGGCGAAAGATCCCGCCCTTGGGCGCGTCCGGGTTCACGTAATCGAAATGCTTGAAGTCGGCCGGGTATTTCGGCGGCTCGTTGTACAGGGTCACGGCATGTTGCGGGGCGGCGCAGGCCAGCCCGGCAAACAGCAGACCGCTGGCCTGCAAGAGCAGGGCGCTGACGGGTTTCATCGATCTTTCTCCGAAGATTTCAGCCACCACGCGGACAGCCCCAGAGTGTAGGGCGGCGTGGTGACGAAGGCGAACCGGTTGCGGTAGGCCAGGCGGTGATAATTGAGGTACCAGTTGGGAATCATGTAGTGCTGCCACAGCAGTACACGGTCCAGGGCTTTGCCGGCGGCGACTTGCTCATCGCGTGTTTGGGCGGCGAGCAACTGTTCGAGCAAGTGATCGACCACCGGGTTGGCGATACCGGCATAGTTTTTACTGCCCTTGACCCCGACCTGGCTGGAATGGAAATACTGCCATTGTTCCAGCCCCGGGCTGAGGGTCTGGTTCAAGGTCATGAGGATCATGTCGAAATCGAACTGATCCAGGCGTTGTTTGTACTGGGCGCGGTCGACCGTGCGCAGCCGCGCGTCGACGCCTATGCTGGCGAGGTTCTCGACATAAGGCTGAAGGATGCGTTCCAGGTTCGGGTTGACCAGCAGTATCTCGAGCCTGAGTGGCTGACCCTTGGCGTTCTCGATCCGTTGGCCATTGAGTTTCCAGCCGGCCTCTGCGAGTAGCGCCAGGGCCTTTCGCATAGTTTCCCGGGGGATGCCGCGCCCTTCGGTCTCAGGCAGGCTGAACGGCTCGGTGAAAAGCTTGGCGGGCAATTGATCGCGATAGGGCTTGAGCATCAGCCATTCGTGCCCGATCGGAAGCCCGGAGGCAGAGAATTCACTGTTGGGGTAATAACTCAAGGCGCGCTTGTAAGCACCGCTGAACAGCGTGCGGTTGGTCCACTCGAAATCGAACATCAGCCCCAGCGCTTCACGGACCTTGCTATCGGCAAAGGTCGGGCGGCGGCTGTTCATGAACAGGCCTTGGGTCTGGGTCGGGATCTGGTGCGGGATCTGCGCCTTGATCACGTCCCCGCGAGTGATGGCCGGAAAGTTGTAACCGTTATCCCAATTCTTGGCCTGGTGCTCGATGTAGATGTCGAATTCGCCAGCCTTGAAAGCTTCGAAGGCCACATCGCTGTCGCGGTAGAACTCGACTTCCATGCGATCGACGTTGTACTTGCCACGATTGACCGCCAGGTCCTTGCCCCAGTAATCCTTGACCCGTTCGAAAACGATTTGACGTCCAGGCGTGACCGAGGTGATGCGGTACGGGCCGCTGCCCAGTGGCGGTTCGAAGGTGGTGGCCTTGAAATCGCGACCTTTCCAGTAATGCTGGGGCAGCACCGGTAACTCGCCCATGCGCAGGATCTGCAACGGATTGCCGGCGCGCTTGAAAACAAAACGGATGCGCTGCGGATTGAGGATGTCGACCCGCGATACTTCCTGAAGGCTGGTGCGGTATTGCGGATGACCTTCCTTGAGCAGCAAACGGTAGGAGAACGCCACGTCGTAGGCAGTAATCGGTGTGCCATCGTGGAACCGTGCCTCGGGGCGCAGGTTGAACACCACCCAGCTGCGGTCTTCGCTGTATTCCACCGATTGGGCAATCAGGCCATAACTGGAGGTCGGCTCGTCGCCGGACGGTGCGTACTGGCCGGTGCCGACCATCAACGGTTCGTTGAGCTCGTTGATGCCGTATTGCAGGAAATTGGGGGTGGAAACCGGGCTTGAACCCTTGAACGTGTAGGGATTGAGCGTATCGAAGGTGCCAAACGCCATCACCCGCAACGTACCGCCCTTGGGCGCTTGCGGGTTGACCCAGTCGAAGTGGGTAAATCTGGCCGGGTACTTGAGCGTGCCGAACTGCGCATAACCGTGGCTTTCGCTGATCGTCGCGCTTGCGGTGGAGCTCAAGGCCAGGCTGATCAGGAGCAGGAGGAGGGGACGCTTCAAGTCAGAGATCCGATCCAGGCGGCTTGGGCTTTGTGGGCCGTACAGTAACAGCTTGTATCGACAGGAAAAAGACAGGGGGTTAATGCGCTGTTAATGGTGGACTGGACAGCCGTGCGGATCGCAGATCCTGTGGGAGCGGACTTTCCTGAAAACCCGATCAGCAGGCATAAAAAACCCCTGAAATCAGGGGCCCATTCTTAGCGTGGCGACGCAACCGTCAGCATCTGCCCCGGCTTCAGCGCCTGGCCGACCCGAGGGTTCCAGCGCTTGAGGTGTTGCATTTCAACGTTGAAACGTTTGGCAACCATATACAGCGAGTCGCCTTGCTGAACCTTGTATTGGGTCGGCGGTTTTGCCTTGGCGGCCTTGCTGCCGTTTTTGCTGTTCGCCGCCACGACCGTGTTGACACGACCGCCGCTGCGCTTGGTGGTGTCCTGCATCACCAGTGTCTGACCCACCTTGAGGTCCTTGCCGCTCATCTTGTTCCAGCGCTGCAGGTCCTTGACGTCGACCTTGTTGGCCTTGGCGATGGCCGCGAGGTTGTCGCCACGTTTGACCCGGTAGGCGCGCTTGAGGCTGGCGACTTCGGACTCGTCGGCGCCTTCAAAGACCGGCTTGAACGATTTCTTGCTGATCAGCTCTTCAGGACGCATGGTCGACAGGCTGGCGGTCAGCAACTGTGCCTTGGACGTCGGCACCAGCAAATGCTGGGGGCCGTCGATGGTCGTACGTTGCTTGAACGCCGGGTTGAGCTGAAACAGTTCGTCCTCGTCGATGTTGGCCACCGCGGCAACCTTGGACAGGTCCATGCGCTGATTGATTTCGACGACCTGGAAATACGGTGCGTTGGCGATCGGGTTGAGATTCACGCCGTAGGCTTCGGGAGCCAGTACGACCTGCGACAGGGCGAGCAGCTTCGGCACATAGGCCTGGGTTTCGGCTGGCAGTGGCAGGTTCCAGTAATCGGTTGGCAAGCCGAGCTTTTCGTTGCGCTCGATGGCGCGGCTGACAGTGCCTTCACCGGCATTGTAGGCGGCGAGGGCGAGCAACCAGTCACCGTTGAACATGTCGTGCAGGCGGGTCAGGTAATCCATGGCCGCTGTCGTTGAGGCGGTAATGTCGCGGCGGCCATCGTAGAAACGGGTTTGACGCAGGTTGTAGTAACGCCCGGTGGACGGGATGAATTGCCAAAGACCCACCGCGTCGGCCCGGGAATAGGCCATCGGGTTGTAGGCGCTTTCAATCACGGGCAGCAGCGCCAGTTCCAGCGGCATGTTGCGTTCTTCAAGGCGTTCGATGATGTAGTGAATGTAGAGGCTGCCGCGTTCACCGGCGTTTTCGAGGAAGGACGGATTACTGGCGAACCACAGGCGCTGTTGCTCGATACGCGGGTTGACGCCCAGGCCGTCCTGCAACTGGAAGCCCTGGCGCATGCGCTCCCAGACGTCCTGTGGTACTTGCGGTGTTGGTTTTTCGCTGAGCCAGATGGGTTTCTGCTTGGCTCGCGCGGCGATATTCGGAGTGTGTGTCGCTTCGGTCTGCGGCACATGGCTGGAACAGCCCGCCAGAGTGGCGGACACAGCCACCGCTATGGCTTGAGCCAAGCGGGTCAATGCGTCTGAATTGATGGCTTTACGAATAGATGACGACATTGGCTGGAAGTAAGTTCCGGGCAAAAATGTCGGGCGATTCTAGAAAGCGTACCCCCTGCGGTCAACCATTCAGAATTTTTGTACCAATAGATAGCCTGCTTAGAACTTATCTTTCCACGCCCGCAAGGCAGCAAAAACCGCACTCGGAGCCCGGTTATCGGTTCCATTCCGTTCGTCCACTTTTTCTTTAACGGATGTTTCGTCGACTCGCAAAAACGGATTGGTAAGCTTTTCAAGCGCCAGAGTAGAGGGCAGCGTCATGATTCCGGCTTCACGTTGTGCGGTGACTTTTTCCAGACGTGCGGTGGTGTCCGGATTACCCGGTTCGACCGCTGCGGCGAATTTCAGATTGCTCAGGGTGTATTCGTGGGTGCAGTAGACCAGCGTATCCTCCGGCAGCGCGGCAAGGCGCGACAGCGAGGTGTGCATTTGCTCAGGCGTGCCTTCGAACAGGCGCCCGCAACCGGCGGCAAACAAGGTATCGCCGCAGAACAGCAGCCCGTGATGGTAATAGGCAATATGTCCCAACGTGTGGCCGGGCACGGCGAAGATGTCGAAGTCCAGGCCGAGCACGCTGACGCGGTCATTGTCCTTGAGCGCCACGTCCCGCGCCGGGATGGTTTCGCTGGCGGGGCCATAGACGGTCGCGTCTGTCGCTTTTTTCAGCTGCTCGACACCGCCGACATGATCATGATGGTGATGAGTGATCAGAATATCGCTCAATACCCATCCCGGATGCGCCGCCAGCCAGGCTTGCACGGGCGCGGCATCGCCGGGATCGACCACCGCACAGCGCTGGGTGCGATGGTCTTGTAACAACCAGATGTAGTTGTCGGTGAAGGCGGGCAGGGCACTGATCTGTATCATCGTCGGATTCGCCAAGCGGAAAACAATGGCGCATCTTAGAACTTCCTGGCGCGTTGGAGAATGCAATGACCGATAAAGCGTTCGCTCAGGCCGATCCTGAGTGGCTGACATTGATCAGCGCGGCCCGTGAATGGCTGTCCGGCCCCATTGGGCAATTTCTGCTGGACGAAGAGCGGCGCATGCTCGAAGACGAGTTGGGGCGCTTCTTCGGCGGCTACCTGGTGCATTACGGTCCGTCGGCCCAGACGCCGCCGTCGGCGCCTCAGGTGCAGCGCAATGTGCGGCTTGGCGCACCATTGCCGGGCGTCGAGATCGTCTGCGAAGAGCAGGCCTGGCCATTGAGCGAGCATGCCGCTGACGTGGTGGTGTTGCAGCACGGGCTGGATTTCTGTCTGTCGCCCCACGGCCTTCTGCGTGAAGCGGCCAGCAGCGTGCGGCCCGGCGGGCATTTGCTGATCATCGGAATCAATCCCTGGAGCACGTGGGGCCTGCGCCATGTGTTCGCTCACGATGGTTTGCGCAAGGCTCGCTGCATCTCGCCGTCGCGGGTCGGTGACTGGTTGAACCTGCTGGGCTTCGCGCTGGAGAAACGCCGCTTCGGGTGCTATCGTCCGCCGCTTGCGTCACCCGCCTGGCAGGCTCGTCTGGCTGGCTGGGAGCGCAAGGCCGGTGACTGGCAACTGTCGGGTGGCGGCTTCTATTTATTGGTTGCGCGCAAGATCGTGGTGGGCTTGCGGCCGCTGCGTCAGGAACGGCGCGAACCGATGGGCAAGCTGATTCCGTTGCCGATGGCCAAGGTCAATCGCCGCCGCATCGACCCGTAATACACACTTTATTTTCCCGGCCGGACATGTTCCGGCCTCGGGCATCGTCGGTCACCGATCGGCGGGCCACCGCATTTTCTGGATAGATTGGCATGAGCGATAGCGTAGAACTCTTCACCGATGGCGCCTGCAAAGGCAACCCTGGTCCAGGCGGCTGGGGCGCACTGCTGGTGTGCAAGGGCGTTGAAAAGGAGCTGTGGGGTGGCGAAGCCAACACCACCAACAACCGCATGGAGTTGATGGGCGCGATCCGTGGCCTTGAAGAGCTCAAACGCTCCTGCGACGTCCTGCTGGTGACTGACTCGCAATACGTGATGAAAGGCATCAACGAGTGGATGGACAACTGGAAGAAGCGCGGCTGGAAAACTGCCGCGAAAGAACCGGTTAAAAATGCCGATCTGTGGAAACTGCTGGATGAACAGGTCAATCGCCACAACGTCACCTGGAAATGGGTGCGCGGGCACATCGGTCATCACGGCAACGAACGCGCGGACCAATTGGCTAACCGTGGCGTGGATGAAGTGCGCGGCTACAAACAGGCCTGACCCCAACTCCTGTGGGAGCTGTGTAGGAGCTGTCGAGTGCAACGAGGCTGCGATCTTTTGATCTTGATTTTAAAAAGACGAGATCAAAAGATCGCAGCCTCGTTGCACTCGACAGCTCCTACAAGGGGCATATTCACGGCATCAAGACGCCAGTCACCTGGCGGCGCGGCGTGTTAACATCGCCGCTTTTGCACGAATGACCCGTTGAGAGCTGAGCACTGATGGCCACCAGATCCGTTGTACTCGATACCGAAACCACCGGCATGCCGGTGACCGACGGCCACCGGATTATCGAAATCGGTTGTGTCGAGTTGATCGGTCGGCGCCTGACCGGCCGGCATTTCCATGTTTACCTGCAACCGGATCGCGAGAGTGACGAAGGCGCGATTGGCGTCCACGGCATCACCAACGAATTCCTGGTGGGCAAGCCGCGATTCAGTGAGGTGGCCGATGAGTTCTTCGAATTCATCAAGGGCGCACAGCTGATCATCCATAACGCGGCGTTCGACGTTGGTTTCATCAACAACGAATTCGCCTTGATGGGCCAGCACGATCGTGCGGACATCACCCAACACTGCTCGATCCTCGACACCCTGATGATGGCCCGGGAACGTCACCCGGGACAGCGCAACAGCCTCGACGCATTGTGCAAACGTTACGGCGTCGACAACTCCGGCCGTGAACTGCACGGCGCCTTGCTCGACTCCGAGATTCTTGCCGACGTTTACCTGACCATGACCGGTGGCCAGACCAGCCTGTCGCTGGCCGGTAATGCGTCCGATGGTAACGGCTCGGGTGAAGGTGCGGACAACTCCGCCACCGAAATCCGCCGTTTGCCGGCCGATCGCCAACCCACCCGCATCATCCGCGCCAGCGAAGATGATCTGGCCCGGCACGTGGCGCGTCTGGAAGCGATTGCCAAGGCTGCCGGGGCTCCGTCGCTGTGGCAGCAACTGGCCGAGGCCAAGGCTCAGGCCTGAATTGCTGGCCACATGATGGTGCGCCGGTTGACCCGCTTCGGGGCATCGGCGCTCGCCACATGCGCTTGAACCCTCTACCCTGAGGTTATTGGCAGGCCGCGGCCTGCAGCCTCAGGACACTGAGCCTCATGTATAAAGATTTGAAATTTCCGGTCCTGATCGTCCACCGCGACATCAAGGCCGACACTGTCGCTGGTGACCGCGTGCGAGGCATCGCCCGGGAACTGGAGCAGGAAGGCTTCAGCATCGTTTCGGCCGTGGATTACGCCGAGGGACGGCTAGTCGCTTCGACCCATCACGGTCTCTCCTGCATGTTGATTGCCGCCGAAGACGCCAGTACCCATTCGCATTTGTTACACAATATGGCGGAGCTTATCGGCCTCGCGCGGGTGCGTGCGCCGGACCTGCCGATCTTCGCCCTGGGTGAGCAGGTGACGCTGGAGAACGCTCCGGCCGACGCCATGGCCGAACTCAATCAGCTGCGCGGCATTCTTTACCTGTTCGAAGACACCGTGCCGTTTCTCGCCCGGCAAGTGGCCCGGGCCGCCCGCAAATACCTTGATGGTTTGCTCCCGCCTTTTTTCAAGGCGCTGGTGCAGCACACGGCTGACTCCAATTATTCCTGGCACACGCCTGGCCATGGCGGCGGAGTGGCGTATCACAAGAGTCCGGTCGGGCAGGCGTTTCACCAGTTTTTCGGCGAGAACACCCTGCGTTCAGACCTGTCGGTCTCGGTGCCGGAACTGGGTTCTTTGCTCGATCACACTGGCCCACTGGCCGAGGCCGAAGCGCGAGCTGCACGCAATTTCGGCGCTGATCACACCTTTTTCGTGATCAATGGCACCTCAACCGCCAATAAGATCGTCTGGCATTCGATGGTCGCTCGCGATGATCTGGTGCTGGTGGACCGCAACTGCCACAAGTCGGTGTTGCACTCGATCATCATGACCGGCGCGATCCCGCTGTACCTGTGCCCGGAACGCAATGAACTGGGGATCATCGGCCCGATCCCGCTGAGCGAATTCAGCCGCGAATCGATCCAGGCAAAAATCGACGCCAGCCCGCTGACCAAGGGCCGAGCGCCCAAGGTCAAGCTTGCGGTGGTGACCAATTCGACCTATGACGGCCTCTGTTACAACGCCGAGCTGATCAAGCAGCAGCTGGGCAACAGCGTCGAAGTCCTGCATTTCGACGAGGCCTGGTATGCCTACGCGGCGTTCCATGAGTTTTTCGCCGGGCGTTACGGCATGGGCACCTCCCGTAGCGACGATGGCCCGCTGGTCTTCACCACTCATTCCACACACAAATTGCTGGCAGCGTTCAGTCAGGCCTCGATGATTCATGTCCAGGACGGCGGGGCGCGGCAACTGGACCGCGACCGTTTCAATGAAGCGTTCATGATGCACATCTCAACTTCGCCGCAGTACAGCATCATCGCGTCGCTGGACGTGGCATCGGCGATGATGGAAGGCCCGGCCGGGCGTTCGCTGTTGCAGGAAATGTTCGACGAGGCCCTGAGTTTTCGCCGGGCCCTGGCCAATCTGCGGCAACACATCGCGGCGGATGACTGGTGGTTTTCAATTTGGCAGCCGCCGTCGGTGGAAGGCATTGATCGCGTCGAGACCCAGGACTGGTTACTGCAACCTGACGCCGATTGGCATGGCTTTGGTGGTGTGACCGACGACTATGTCTTGCTTGATCCGATCAAAGTCACCCTGGTGATGCCAGGGCTGACGGCAGGCGGCGCGCTGAGTGAGCGCGGGATTCCGGCGGCGGTCGTCAGCAAGTTCCTCTGGGAGCGTGGGCTGGTGGTCGAGAAGACCGGGCTGTATTCATTCCTGGTGCTGTTCTCCATGGGCATCACCAAGGGTAAATGGAGCACGTTGCTCACCGAGTTGCTGGAGTTCAAGCGCAGTTATGACGCCAACGTCAGTCTGGCGACGTGCCTGCCGTGCGTGGCGCAACAGAATGTCGCCCGTTATCAGGGCATGGGTTTGCGTGATTTGTGCGATCAACTGCACGCCTGCTATCGCAGCAATGCCACGGCCAAACACCTCAAGCGCATGTACACCGTGTTGCCGGAAATCGCCATGAAGCCGGCTGACGCCTATGATCAATTGGTGCGGGGTGAAGTGGAGGCCGTGTCGATCGATGCGCTGGACGGACGGATCGCCGCAGTCATGCTGGTTCCGTATCCACCAGGCATTCCGCTGATCATGCCGGGCGAGCGGTTCACCGAGTCGACCCGATCGATCATCGATTACCTGTCGTTTGCTCGCACGTTCGACAGCAGCTTTCCCGGGTTTGTCGTTGATGTGCATGGACTGCAACACGAAGACGAGGGCAATGGACGGCATTACACCGTTGATTGCATCAAGGAATGAGGACCTTTCCCAGCATGCAACCGATCATGAATCCAAAATATCCAGGCCTGTCGGTGCGTGTCGCCGATGAGGGTTTCGCGCCCTATATCTGGGGCAGCGATTTCAGTTTTGAAGTCGCGGCCTATGGCGTAGCCGAAATCGGCAAACCGGTGGAGCAGTGGCGGGTAACGCCAATCACCCCGTATCGAAAGTGCTACGGCATCGATCCCGAAGAGTTCAGCAGTTTTCGCGATGCCGCCGACAGCGCGGTGTTCATGGCCTACCTCGATGACGAACCCGTCGGGCATCTGGTCGTCAGCACCAACTGGAACGGCTTTGCCCACATCGACGAATTGGCCGTGCATGCGCCGGCGCGGCGCCATGGTGTGGCCAAGGCGTTGCTGGATGTGGCGCAATTCTGGAGTCGCAAGAAAAAATTGCCGGGCATCATGCTCGAAACCCAGAATAACAACCTGGGCGCCTGCCGGCTTTATGAGCGCTGCGGTTTTGTGATTGGCGGGATCGATCATCTGCGCTATCGCGGCATCGACCCCAATACCGCCGAGGTGGCGTTGTTCTGGTACCGCTTGTTCGATAATCCGTTGGAAAATCCGCTCAGCTCGAAAGCATCGCCGCGGCTTGTTCCGTGAGGATGTCCAGCAGGGCCTGAACCGCCGGGGTGGTCTCGGCGTTTTTCAGGGTGAGGGCATAGAGGCTGATCGGCACCGCGGGTGCCAGTGGGCAGGCGTCGAGCCCAGTCGATTTGGCGCCCAGGGCGGTAAACGGATCGACAATCGCCAGGCCTTCGCCGGCCTCGACCATGCTGCGCATCATTTGATGCGTCTGTACCCGTGTCTGAATGACGGGGGCGGGGCGCAAGGCGTGCAACTTGTTCTCCAGCGCCGGGCTCAGCGGGTCGTGACCTTCCAGACCGACCATCGACTGACCGGCCAGGTCCTGCAACGAAATGTATTTCTGTTTCGGTTGAAGCCAGCCGTGGGGCGCCAATAGCTGGAGCTTGCCTTGGGCAATCACCTGGCAATGAATGTCGGCGTGATCAGGGTCGTGCAGGCTCAGCCCCAGATCACTTTCGCGCAGCAGAAGGCTGCGGACGATGTCACGAGTCGGTTGGCTTAGCAGGGTGCAGGGGGCATCGGGAAGGCGTCGGCGCAAGGCCGCAATGCTCTGTGGCAACAGTTGGTGTGCCAAAGGCGGGGTGCAGATGATGCGCAGCGGATGCGCCTGATATTGCTTGAGGCTGCTGGCCAGGCGTTGCACCGGCTCAAGCGCGTCATAGACGTGGGCAATTTCGACCTGGAGTTCCCGCGCCTCGCGTGTAGCCTGCAAGCGTCCACGCACGCTGGAAAACAGCATGAAACCCAACTGATCCTCGGCATCTCGCAAAAGGCCTTCCACCTCGGCCACCGGCAACTGCAGCCATTCGGCGGCAGTACCCAGGTGACCGGTCTGCAAGAGCGCGTGGATCACTTCGATATGACGTAAACGCATGCGTGAAGTCCATGTTCAGCAGGTGAGGGAGTCAGTCACTGAATCCTAACTCAAGTGCGCGCATATGACTTCTGCTCATAACGCGAAGTTATGAGGCGACGGTGGTTTCCGGCAGGTTGCCGACATAAGTGTCGGGTTCGCGCACGATAGTGACGTCCGACTGGATCAGCAGAAACTGATTGTCATCGAGCTTTTTGACGCGGTCGCCAATGGCCAGTTTGTAGGTGGTGACAGGCTCTGAGCCAGTCAGGCCGTCTGCCGACGGGGTGGATTCCTGGAACTCATGCACGGAATAAACGCGGCCTTCCGCGTCTCTTGCATGGAACTGACCGACGAGTACTGCTGCCATCTGCTTAGAACCTCTGGAGATAAATCACTCAATTTGCGGTTCTGTAGACCGTGGTTGGGCGAGGTAAGTTTTCCTACAGGAAAAAAATAGTCAGGGGCGGCGATTTCAGCTGCCCTCTGATGATTCGTCATCTATAACTACAAGTCTTTCCATCGAACAGTCGAGAATCTTCCATGAGCAACGTCTACACGATCGCCGTTATTGTCGGCAGCTTGAGAAAGGAATCGATCAACCGCAAGGTGGCACTGGCTCTGGCCGACCTGGCACCGGCCAATCTCAAGCTCAATATCATTGAAATTGGTGAGCTGCCGCTCTACAACGAAGACATTGACGGAACTTCTCCGCCGGCAGCCTACAGCACTTTCCGGCAACAAGTCAGTTCATCCGACGCAGTGCTGTTTGTCACCCCTGAATACAACCGCTCGGTGCCGGCACCGTTGAAGAATGCAATCGATGTCGGCTCGCGTCCATATGGCAAAAGTGCCTGGAGCGGCAAGCCCGGTGCGGTGATCAGCGTTTCGCCGGGTGCTGTTGGCGGATTTGGTGCCAACCATCACTTGCGTCAGTCCATGGTGTTTCTGGATGTGCCGTGCATGCAGCAACCAGAGGCCTACTTGGGCGGCGCCGGCTCGGCGTTCGACGAGGCGGGCAAGTTGTCCGAATCGGTGAAGCCGTTCTTGCAGAACTTCATCAATGCTTACGGCAAGTGGGTCGAACAGCATAAGAAAATGTGACAAGCACCCATGGAAAGAAACCCCTGAAGTCAAGCCTGTAGCCGCTGCTGGTCAGTGGCTGCATGAAGCCGCGATTCCAAGCATTCGCTTTACTGCATATTCGGAATTCCATATATTTCACGCCTCGTTTGTCCAGAGGCGTGTTTACCCATGTCCAGCTCTCGCACTCCCGTCGATATTTTCAAGGCCCTGGCCGATGACACACGCAGTCGAATCGCGCTGTTGATCGCCCGTGAAGGTGAGTTGTGCGTGTGTGAATTGACGGCCGGGCTGGACCTCAGTCAGCCGAAAATTTCCCGCCATCTGGCGCAACTGCGCAGCAATGGCCTGTTGGCGGACCGTCGACAGGGGCAGTGGGTTTTTTATCGTCTGCACCCGGAATTATCGCCGTGGGTCATCACTCTGTTACAGGGCGCGCTGGCCGATCACGCCGATTGGCTGGCCGCTGATGTCGCCCGTTTGCAGGCAATGGCTGATCGCCCGGTACGCTGCTGCCAATCCCTGATCTCTCTTTGAAGGCTGTTTTGCATGCTCATAGCGTCGCTGATTTTTCTGCTGACCATCACCCTGGTGATCTGGCAACCCAAAGGCCTCGGTGTGGGCTGGAGCGCGGTTTTTGGTGCGGTGCTGGCCCTGATTTTCGGCGTGGTTCACCTGAGCGACATTCCGATTGTCTGGCAGATCATCTGGAATGCCACCGGCACGTTCGTGGCACTGATCATCATCAGTCTGCTATTGGATGAGGCGGGGTTCTTTGCCTGGGCGGCCTTGCATGTGGCGCGTTGGGGCAGGGGCAGCGGGCGCAAGCTGTTTGCTTATATGGTGCTGCTCGGGGCGTTGGTGTCGGCGTTGTTCGCCAATGACGGCGCGGCACTGATCCTCACGCCGATCGTGATTTCCATGCTGCTGGCGTTGCGCTTTTCCCCGGCGGCCACGTTGGCTTTCGTGATGGGCGCCGGTTTCATTGCGGACACCGCGAGCCTGCCGTTGGTGGTGTCGAACCTGGTGAACATTGTTTCAGCGGACTTCTTTCACATCACCTTCAATCGTTATGCGGCGGTCATGATTCCGGTCAACGTCGTCAGTGTCGCCGCCACATTGGCGGTGTTGATGTGGTTCTTCCGTCGTGACATTCCCAAGGATTACGACCCCGAACAACTGGAGCATCCCGCTACGGCGATCCACGACAAGGCGACGTTTTATGCCGGGTGGGCGGTGCTGGTGATTCTGTTGCTCGGCTGTTTTGCCCTTGAGCCGCTGGGTATTCCGATCAGTGCCATCTCCGCCGTGTGTGCCGCGTTGCTGCTAGCCATCGCCGCCCGTGGCCACAAGATTTCCACGCGCAAGGTCATGAAAGAAGCACCGTGGCAGATCGTGATTTTCTCGCTGGGCATGTACCTGGTGGTGTATGGCCTGCGCAATGCCGGGCTCACCGGGTATCTGGCGGGGTGGCTGGACGGGTTTGCGCATTACGGCGTTTGGGGCGCCGCGATGGGGACTGGCGTGCTGACGGCACTGTTGTCGTCGATCATGAACAACTTGCCGACGGTGTTGATCGGCTTGCTGTCGATCGATGCGAGCCAGGCCACGGGCGTGGTGAAGGAAGCGATGATTTACGCCAACGTCATCGGCAGCGACCTGGGGCCGAAAATCACCCCGATTGGCAGTCTGGCGACGTTGTTGTGGCTGCATGTGCTGCAGCGCAAGAATATTCAGATTGGCTGGGGGTATTACTTCAAGGTCGGGATCGTGTTGACGTTGCCTGTTCTGTTGGTGACGTTGGCGGCGTTGGCGTTGCGGTTGTCCGTTTAGAGTCGCGTCGATCCTGTCGCGGGCAAGCGGGCTTGCCCGCGACGCGATGCGGCCAGTACAGACAAAAAATCAGCCACTGCCCGGCACATTCGGCCAAAGATCCGCCACCAGGAACAGCCGCTCGGCTTCCTCCCATTCCCCATCGGCATTTTCAGTCAGGCGCACCATCAATTGCGCTGGTGCCAGCGGTTCGAGATCGCTCAGCCAGGCATTCAACTGTTCAGTGTTCCAGGTCAGCTCCACCGGATAATGCGCCGGCGCCAGCCAGGCGTGGCGGGGCAGGGGTTGCCAGCGACCGAATGGGCGCTGCACGACAAATTGCGCCCAGTCCTTCTGATGCAGCCAGCTACCGCGCAAATGTTGCGGATGCGCGCCGTTGGGTGGTTCGGCTTGCCCGGGCCACGGATAGAGCAGGTAACCGCCCAACCACAGATGGGCGCTGAACTGCTGGATATCCAGCGCCGCCAGCACTTCGCGGCTTTCTGGCCTGGCAGAAATCGGCAACTGATGTTGGGTCAGGTGCGCCAGTTTACGGTCCAGCCGGTCATGACATCCTGGCCCGAGCCACTGCGCCGTGTCGTGCCCGTCGCCGTTTTGCGGGCCCAGGTACAGCTTGATCGCCAATTCCAGGTGGTGCACGCCATCGCGGTCGCGCAATAGCATGTCCAGTTCACCGAGCGTGTGGCCTTCGCGCCGGATCGGCATGTTAGCCGCGATCAAGTCGATGCCCGGGGCGTGGCGCACGGCGTACTGCCACAAACGCTCGTAATACAGGCCCAGTCGCCGCGTCCTGGCCTGCGCCAGCCAGTGCAGCAAGTCATAGCTGTCGTGGTCCAGTTGCCGCAGCCAATGCTCCAGCCGTTCCGGCGCCTGCACCCAGTCACTGCCAGCCAGTGGATGGCGCTGTGGCCACGGCGTTTCGCTGAGCATCGGCGGAGCGAGGATGACCCAAGCCAGGTCGCGCACTTCAGGGTGGCGCAACCGATGGGGTAACTGGAGCAAATCTGGAAATAGGATCATCTTGCGAGCATAGCCTTATTCGGAGTACATCCTTGTGGCTGAAAGGATTTTGTCTATCCCGCGCTTTCGCCCATAATCGTGTTTTTCGCCGTCACAGACCTCAGGGGCCCCATGGAGCAATTTCGTAATATCGGCATCATCGGTCGCCTGGGCAGTTCGCAGGTGCTGGATACCGTCCGCCGACTGAAACGCTTTCTGCTCGATCGACACCTGCACGTGATCCTCGAAGACACCATCGCCGAAGTCCTGCCCGGCCATGGCCTGCAAACCTCGTCACGCAAGATGCTCGGCGAAGTCTGTGACATGGTGATTGTGGTGGGCGGCGACGGCAGCCTGCTCGGCGCCGCGCGTGCCCTGGCCCGACACAATATCCCGGTGCTTGGCATCAACCGGGGCAGCCTGGGTTTCCTGACCGATATCCGCCCCGATGAGCTGGAAGTCAAAGTCGCCGAAGTGCTCGACGGCCATTATCTGGTGGAAAACCGCTTCCTGCTGCAAGCCGAAGTCCGCCGCCATGCCGAGGCCATAGGCCAGGGCGATGCGCTGAACGATGTGGTGCTGCACCCCGGCAAATCCACGCGCATGATCGAGTTCGAGCTGTACATCGACGGCCAGTTCGTCTGCAGCCAGAAGGCTGACGGCCTGATCGTCGCCACGCCCACCGGTTCGACCGCCTACGCGCTGTCGGCGGGCGGGCCGATCATGCACCCCAAGCTTGACGCTATTGTGATTGTGCCGATGTACCCCCATACCTTGTCAGGCAGGCCAATTGTGGTCGATGGCAACAGTGAGCTGAAAATCGTCGTGTCCAAAGATATGCAGATCTACCCGCAAGTCTCCTGTGACGGGCAGAACCATTTCACCTGCGCGCCGGGTGACACCATCACCATCAGCAAGAAGGCCCAGAAACTGCGGCTGATTCACCCGCTCGACCACAATTACTATGAAGTCTGCCGGACCAAGCTCGGCTGGGGCAGTCGGCTGGGTGGTGGAGGCGACTGATGCTCGATCCCGCGCGTAGCTACGACCTGATCGGTGACGTGCACGGTTGCGCTCTGACCCTTGAGCACTTGCTCGACCGGCTCGGTTATCACAAACAAGGTGGCGTCTGGCGACACCCGTCGCGCATGGCGGTGTTCGTTGGCGACATCATCGACCGCGGCCCGCGGATTCGTGAGGCGCTGTACATCGTCCACGACATGGTCGAGGCCGGCCAGGCGCTGTGCATCATGGGCAACCATGAATTCAACGCGTTGGGCTGGGTCACACCCGCACTTCCGGGCAGCGGCAAGCAGTTCGTGCGCGAACACACGCCACGTCATGCACGTTTGCTGGGCGAAACCCTGACTCAATTCGAACAGCATCCCGCCGACTGGCATGATTTCCAGCAATGGTTCTACGAACTCCCTTTGTTTGTCGACGCCGGCCGCTTTCGCGTGGTGCACGCCTGCTGGGATTCGGGCTTGATCGAACCGTTGCGCGCGCTGTTTCCCAACGGTTGCATTGACGAACATTTCCTCCAGGCTTCGGCCGTGCCGGGCAGTTTCGCCTGCACCGTGTTCGACCGCTTGCTGCGCGGCACTGACATGCGCTTGCCTGACGGGTTGACCATGACCAGCGGCGATGGCCTGACGCGCTCGTTCTTTCGCACCAAGTTCTGGGAAGACGACCCGCAAACCTACGGAGATATTGTGTTCCAGCCTGACGCCTTGCCTGAGCCCGTGGCCCAAAAACCACTGTCTTCCACGGAAAAAAACACCTTGTTGCGCTATGGCGTCGATGAACCGTTGCTGTTCGTCGGCCACTATTGGCGCAGCGGCAAACCGGCACCGATCCGTCCGAACCTAGCCTGCCTGGACTACAGCGCGGTGCTCTACGGCAAACTGGTCGCCTATCGCCTGGATCAGGAAACCCGGCTCGATCCGCACAAATTCGTCTGGGTCGATGTCGAGCGTCCGGAGGTGCTGCAATGAGTGTGGTTGCCGTACTGCGTCTGCCGTTGGCGGTGGATTTGAGCGGGTTCGTCAAACTGCTGCAGCGCATGCAAGTGCCGCATCGCGTCAGCGAAGAAGCGGGCGAGCAGGTGCTGTGGGTGCCGGCCAATATCAGCGAAGACGTGCGCTCCCTGTACGAGCGCTTTCCGGCGGGTGACCCGGATCAGCAGCTGGACATTCCTGTGGCGCACACCACCAGGCGGCCCGGTTTCGTCGAGCAACTGCGTCACGCCAGGGCGACCGGGTTGGTGCTGCTGTTGAGCCTGATTGTCGGCGCCGTGACGCTGCTGGGTGACAACCTCGACACGATGCGCTGGCTGACCTTCCTCGATTTCCGCATTGTCGGCGACTATATCCAGTTCGTGCCGCTGGCTGACGGCCTGGCGGCAGGGCAGTGGTGGCGTCTGGTGACGCCGATGCTGATCCACTTCGGCATCCTGCACCTGGCCATGAACGGCATGTGGTACTGGGAGCTGGGGCGGCGCATCGAGTCGCGTCAGGGCAGCATCAACCTGATCGGCCTGACCTTGCTGTTCAGCCTGGTCTCCAACTACGCCCAGTATTATTTCAGCGGCCCGACCCTGTTTGGCGGGTTGTCTGGCGTGCTGTACGGCTTGCTCGGGCATTGTTGGATTTTTCAGCTGTTGTCGCCGAACCCGGCGTATCGCCTGCCGCGCGGCGTGCTCGTGATGATGCTGGTGTGGCTGGTGCTGTGCATGTCCGGGCTGGTCTCGATGATCGGCTTCGGTGAAATAGCCAATGCCGCCCACGTCGGCGGGTTGCTCGTCGGATGCTTGACCGGTTTGTTGGGCGGTTTGTACAACCGCCGTAAACTGGCCGTCTGAAACCGTTATGTGAATTGAAGCGCGCGGAGCTCTTGATGTCCTCTTTTAACGAAATGATCCAAAACATCACCCCCGATATCTACCAGAGCCTGAAACTGGCGGTGGAAATCGGCAAATGGTCCGACGGTGGCAAGCTCACCGCCGAGCAACGCGAACTGTCGTTGCAGGCGATGATCGCCTGGGAAATCCAGAACCTGCCCGAGGAAGAGCGTACCGGCTACATGGGGCCGCAGGAGTGCAGCTCGAAGTCGATCAGCGTGCCGAATATCCTGTTCAAATCGGATGCCGTCCATTGATTGAGATTGGCCGCGGTGCAATCAGCAAAATGTCGGCGCGCCTTGACGGGCCGAACGTGCAATACGCGTTTCGTCTGGATGACGTCGAGATCCCGGTCAATCCGTTGATCGGGAGCACGGTGCGTCTGGAATACCTGGGGGCGATTTTTTGCTCCCATTGCGGACGCAAGACCAAAACCAGTTTCAGCCAGGGTTACTGCTACCCATGCATGACCAAATTGGCCCAGTGCGACCTCTGCATCATGAGTCCGGAGCGTTGCCACTACGACGCGGGCACTTGCCGTGAGCCGGAGTGGGGCGAGAAGTTCTGCATGACCGATCACATTGTGTATCTGTCCAATTCTTCCGGAGTGAAAGTCGGGATTACCCGCGCCACTCAGCTTCCGACCCGTTGGATCGATCAGGGCGCGCGTCAGGCGTTGCCGATCATGCGTGTGTCGACGCGCCAGCAGTCGGGCTTTGTCGAAGACCTGTTTCGCAGTCAGGTAGCGGACAAGACCAACTGGCGTGCATTGCTCAAGGGCGATGCGATTTCGGTGGACCTGGCTCAGGTTCGTGATCAATTGTTTGAAAGCTGTGCCGAAGGTTTGCAAGGTTTGCAGGAACGATTTGGGCTACAGGCAATCCAGACCATTGCCGACGTAGAAACTCTCGAAATCCGCTATCCGGTCGAGCAATACCCGGCCAAGATTGTCAGCTTCAACCTGGACAAGAATCCGATCGCCGAAGGCACGCTGTTGGGGGTCAAGGGCCAATACCTGATTTTCGACACTGGCGTGATCAATATTCGTAAGTACACGGCTTATCAGCTCGCCGTGCATCAGTAAGGACTCCAGCATGCGCACCGAACAACCGAAGATGATTTACCTGAAGGACTATCAGGCGCCCGAGTACCTGATCGACGAGACGCACCTGACCTTCGAGTTGTTCGAGGACCATAGCCTGGTCCATGCGCAACTGGTGATGCGCCGCAATCCTGAGCGTGGCCCGGGCTTGCCGCCGCTGGTCCTCGACGGCCAGCAACTGGAGCTGTTGACGGTCAACCTGGCCGACCGCGAACTCGGCGTCGGCGACTATGAGCTGACCGAAAATCATCTGACGCTGCAGCCGTTGAGCGAACGCTTCACGGTCGACACCAGCGTGCGCATTCACCCGGAAACCAACACCGCGCTGGAAGGTTTGTACAAATCCAGCGGCATGTTCTGCACCCAGTGCGAGGCCGAAGGCTTCCGCAAGATCACCTATTACCTCGACCGCCCGGACGTGATGAGCAAGTTCACCACCACGGTGGTCGCCGAGCAGCACAGCTATCCGGTGCTGCTGTCCAACGGCAACCCGATTGCCAGTGGTCCTGGCGAAGACGGCCGTCACTGGGCGACCTGGGAAGACCCGTTCATGAAGCCGGCGTACCTGTTTGCGCTGGTGGCCGGTGATTTGTGGTGTGTTGAAGACACCTTCACCACCATGACCGAGCGCTCCGTGGCGCTGCGCATCTATGTCGAGCCGGAAAACATCGACAAGTGCCAGCACGCGATGAACAGCCTGAAGAAGTCGATGCGTTGGGACGAAGAGGTTTACGGTCGCGAGTACGACCTGGACATCTTCATGATCGTCGCGGTCAACGACTTCAACATGGGCGCGATGGAGAACAAGGGCCTCAACATCTTCAACTCCAGCGCCGTGCTGGCCCGCGCCGAAACCGCGACCGACGCTGCGCACCAGCGTGTCGAAGCGATCGTCGCTCACGAATACTTCCACAACTGGTCGGGCAACCGCGTGACCTGCCGCGACTGGTTCCAGTTGTCGTTGAAGGAAGGTTTCACTGTGTTCCGCGATTCCGGTTTCTCCGCCGATATGAACTCGGCAACCGTGAAACGCATCCAGGACGTGGCGTACCTGCGTACCCACCAGTTCGCCGAAGACGCGGGTCCCATGGCCCACGCCGTGCGTCCGGACAGCTTCATCGAGATTTCCAACTTCTACACCCTGACTGTGTACGAAAAGGGTTCGGAAGTCGTCGGCATGATCCACACCTTGCTCGGCGCCGAAGGGTTCCGCAAAGGCAGCGACCTGTATTTCGATCGCCATGACGGCCAGGCTGTGACGTGCGATGACTTCATCAAGGCCATGGAAGACGCCAACGGCGTCGACCTGACCCAATTCAAGCGCTGGTACAGCCAGGCCGGCACACCGCGTCTGGCGGTCAGCGAGTCTTACGATGCGGCGGCGAAAACCTACAGCCTGACCTTCCGTCAGAGCTGCCCGGCAACCCCGGACAAGGTCGAGAAATTGCCGTTCGTGATTCCGGTGGAACTGGGCCTGCTGGACGCCAAAGGCGCGGCAATCGCGTTGCGTCTTGCCGGTGAAGACCGCGCTCAAGGCACATCGCGGGTCATTTCGGTGACTGAAGCGGAACAGACGTTCACCTTCGTCGACATCGCCGAACAGCCGTTGCCTTCGCTGCTTCGCGGGTTCTCGGCGCCGGTGAAACTGAGCTTCCCGTATAACCGCGATCAGTTGATGTTCCTGATGCAGCACGACAGCGATGGGTTCAACCGCTGGGATGCCGGTCAGCAACTGTCGGTTCAGGTGTTGCAGGAGTTGATCGCTCAGCAGCAGAAGGGCGAGAAACTGGTGCTGGATCAGCGCCTGATTTCTGCTCTACGCACTGTGCTGTCCGACGAGACGCTGGACCAGGCGATGGTTGCGGAAATGCTCTCGCTGCCGGGCGAGGCGTACCTGACTGAAATCAGCGAAGTGGCGGATGTTGACGCTATCCATATCGCTCGCGAGTTTGCTCGCAAGCAATTGGCTGACGGTTTGTTCGAGGCGTTGTGGTTGCGTTATCAGGCCAATCGCGATCTGTCGAAGAAAACCCCGTACGTGGCGGAGGCCGAGCATTTCGCTCGTCGCGCGTTGCAGAACATTGCGCTGTCGTACCTGATGCTTAGCGGCAAACCGGAAGTTCTGGCGGCGACGCTGGAGCAGTTCGAGACCAGCGACAACATGACCGAACGCCTGACGGCGTTGGCGGTGTTGGTGAATTCGCCGTTCGATGACGAGAAGGCCAAGGCGTTGGCGAGTTTTGCCGAGCACTTCAAGGACAATCCGCTGGTTATGGATCAGTGGTTCAGTGTTCAGGCGGGCAGCACGTTGCCGGGTGGTCTGGAGCGGGTTCGTCAGTTGATGCAGCATCCGGCGTTCAATATCAAGAACCCGAACAAGGTGCGGGCGTTGGTCGGTGCTTTTGCCGGGCAGAATCTGATCAATTTCCATGCGGCGGATGGTTCGGGGTATCGGTTCCTGGCTGATCTGGTGATTGAGTTGAACGGGTTTAATCCGCAGATTGCTTCCCGTCAGTTGGCGCCGCTGACTCGCTGGCGCAAATATGATGATGAGCGTCAGGCGTTGATGAAAGGTGAGCTGGAGCGGATTCGTGCTTCTGGGCAGCTTTCCAGTGATGTGTTTGAGGTGGTCAGTAAAAGTCTGGCTTGAGGTTGGTTTGGCTCCCACAGGGTCCTTGTGGGAGCTTGCTTGTCGTGGCGGCCTTGGGGCCGACCATGTTTTGGGTTGACCGGGTACATATCCGTTGCAGCGGTAACGGCTGCTTATGGTTTCGCCCTTACGGCGACTCACTTTTTTGACAAACGCCTCAAAAAAGTAAGCAAAAAAACGCTTGCTCCTACGTTCGGCCCGCTCGCTGAGGCTCGGGGTTCCTTCGCTCCGGGATCCATCCGGGGGGCATCGCCTCCGGTTTGCTTCGCTGCACCTCCTCTCGATGTGTTCGACTTCGTCGAACGGTCGCTGCGCTCCCACCCCGGATGAATCCCTACGCTCAGCCTTCCGATGTCGCCCGTGGATCAAGATCAAGAGCTGCAGCCGAGCTAACGCTCATCCTGTTGAGTGGTGAGAAGCGCATGCACACCCATCCCCTGTAGGAGCTGTCGAGTGAAACGAGGCTGCGATCTTTTGATCTTGCTGTGGCTTTTGATCTTGATCTGCTTTTGATCTTTCGCCCCTTCGGCAGGCCGAGCGTAGGTGTTCATCAGGGGGTTAGGCGCGTAGCGCCGTGCGGCGGAGCCGCACACATCGAGAGGAGGTCGTCGCGAAGCAGACCGGAGGCGATGCCCCCTGATGGACACCGTAGCGAGGGAACGCGGAGCCTCAGCGAGGCGCCGTACGCCGGGGCGAAGACTTTTTGGTTACTTTTGAGGCGTTTGTCAAAAGTGACTCGCCGTAAGGGCGAAACCGCCAGCCGCCGTTACCGCAGAAACGGATATGTACTCCGACCCCCCAATCACCCCACCTGATACCCAATCATTCAGGAAATCCGCATTACCCCCAGGTTAACAAAACATAACGTGGCGTCGATTGTCAGACCTTTCCAAACCCCGATAGGATAAGCCAGCTTCCGAAGGGGCTCTAGATTGCGCATTTCAGGACTATGCTCCAGAACAGGCAATCGCAATGAGCACCCCTTACGGCGCCCTGAAAGGTTAAACGACCTAACAATAATAATGGGGGAAGGTCTATGAGTGAGCCTGTCATGGGTGTGGGTATCTGCCGCCCGCCGGCATTACGCAAATTCGCGTTGCTGGCTACAGCGCTCTCGCTGTTGGGCTGTGCCATGTTGTCGGGGCCCGCGCTGGCCACTGCCGCGCCGACGTCCGATGTGGTCTATTCCGTCGAATCCGCCAAAGCCAGCAAAAGCCTGATGCTCGACGTCACCCACGCCGGCACACGCCTGGTGGCCGTCGGGGATCGCGGGCACATTCTTTATTCCGATGACCAGGGCGCAACCTGGACCCAGGCCAAGGTGCCGACCCGGCAACTGCTGACCTCGGTGTATTTCGTCGATGACAAACACGGCTGGGCCGTCGGTCATGACGCACAGATCCTCGCCAGCGAGGACGGCGGCGTCACCTGGACCAAGCAATTCGAAGATCTTAAACGCGAATCGCCGCTGCTCGACGTCTGGTTCCAGGACGTCAACAGCGGCTTTGCCGTGGGCGCCTACGGTAATTTGATGACCACCACCGACGGCGGCAAACACTGGGAAGACGCCAGCGATCGCCTGGACAACGAAGACCAGTACCACCTCAACGCCATCGCCGCGGTCAAGGATGCCGGGCTGTTCATCGTCGGCGAGCAGGGCAGCATGTTCCGCTCCGCCGATTGGGGCCAGACCTGGGAGAAGCTTGAAGGCCCTTACCAGGGGTCGCTGTTCGGCGTGATCGGCACCGCCCAGCCCAACACATTGTTGGCCTACGGACTGCGCGGCAACCTGTTTCGCTCCACCGATTTCGGCACCACCTGGGAGCCGGTCGAGCTCAAGGCGGCTCGCGGTGCGCTGGAGTTTGGCCTGTCGGGCGCCACGTTGCTCGACGACGGTTCCATCGTGATCGTCGGAAACGGCGGTTCGGTGATTCGCAGCAATGACAACGGCGAAACCTTCAGCGTGTTCAACCGGCCGGATCGCATTTCCGTGTCGGCGGTGACGGCGGCAGGCAACGGTAATCTGATTCTGGCAGGACAGGGCGGCGTTCGCGCTACTTCGCCAACCGGCTCAGAGCTGGGCAAATAATAAGAAGGGCGGAGCTATGACATCCATGACAACCCATCAACAGGACAAGGCGACGTTTCTTGAGCGCCTGATCTTCAACAACCGCCCGGCAGTGATCGTCATCTGCCTGCTGGTCAGCATTTTCCTGTTCTGGCAGGCAACGCTGATCCGGCCGTCCACCAGTTTCGAAAAAATGATCCCGCTCGAGCATCCATTCATCCAGAAGATGATGGAGCACCGCAACGACCTGGCGAACCTGGGCAACACGGTGCGGATTTCCGTGGAGGCCACTGATGGCGACATCTTCTCCAAGGAATACATGGAGACCCTGCGCCAGATCAACGACGAAGTGTTCTACATTTCCGGTGTCGACCGTTCCGGCCTCAAGTCGCTGTGGAGCCCGAGCGTACGCTGGACCGAAGTGACGGAGGAGGGCTTCGCCGGCGGTGAAGTGATCCCGCAGAGCTACAACGGCTCCCAGCAAAGCCTCGACCTGCTGCGCAACAACGTGCTCAAGTCCGGCCAGGTCGGGCGTTTGGTGGCCAACGACTTCAAGTCGAGCATCGTCGATATTCCGTTGCTGGAGTCGTACCCGGACCCGCAGGACCAAGGCAAGTTGCTGGCGCTGGACTACCGCAAGTTCTCCCACGAACTCGAAGACAAGATCCGCAACAAGTTCGAAGCCCAGAACCCTAACGTGAAGATCCACATCGTCGGTTTCGCCAAGAAAGTCGGCGACCTGATCGATGGTCTGGTCATGGTGGTGATGTTCTTCGGCGTCGCCTTCATCATCACCTTGGTCCTGCTGTACTGGTTCACCAACTGCATGCGCAGCACCGTGGCGGTATTGAGTACGACGCTGGTGGCGGTGGTCTGGCAGTTGGGGCTGATGCACTTTTTTGGTTTCGGGCTCGATCCATACTCGATGCTGGTGCCGTTCCTGATTTTCGCCATCGGTATTTCCCACGGCGTGCAGAAGATCAACGGCATCGCCTTGCAGTCCAGTGATGCGGACAACGCGTTGACCGCGGCACGCCGCACGTTCCGCCAGCTGTTCCTGCCGGGGATGATCGCGATCCTTGCCGATGCCGTGGGCTTTATCACGTTGCTGATCATCGACATCGGGGTGATCCGTGAACTGGCGATCGGTGCCTCCATCGGTGTGGCGGTGATCGTGTTCACCAACCTGATCCTGCTGCCGGTGGCGATTTCCTACGTTGGTATCAGTAAACGTGCCGTCGCGCGCAGCAAGAAAGACGCCCACCGCGAACACCCGTTCTGGCGCCTGCTGTCGAATTTTGCCAGCCCGAAAGTGGCGCCGGTGTCGATCGTCCTGGCCTTGCTGGCCTTTGGCGGTGGTCTCTGGTACAGCCAGAACCTGAAAATCGGTGACCTCGATCAAGGCGCGCCGGAGCTGCGCCCGGATTCGCGCTACAACAAGGACAACAACTTCATCATCAGCAATTACTCCACCAGTTCCGACGTGTTGGTGGTGATGGTCAAGACCAAAGCCGAAGGTTGCTCGCGTTATGAAGCCATGGCGCCAATCGACGAACTGATGTGGAAGATGCAGAACACCGAGGGCGTGCAGTCGGCGATCTCGTTGGTGACGGTATCCAAGCAGATGATCAAGGGCATGAACGAGGGCAACCTGAAATGGGAAACCCTGTCGCGCAACCCGGACGTGTTGAACAACTCCATCGCTCGCGCTGACGGCCTGTACAACAACAGTTGCTCCCTGGCACCGGTATTGGTGTTCCTCAATGATCACAAGGCTGCCACCCTGGATCGTGCGGTGCATGCGGTGCAGGACTTCGCCAAGGAGAACAACAAGGAAGGCCTGGAATTCATCCTCGCGGCCGGTAACGCCGGTATCGAGGCGGCCACCAACGAGGTGATCAAGGAGTCCGAGCTGACCATCCTGATCCTCGTCTACATCTGTGTCGCGACCATGTGCATGATCACCTTCCGTTCCTGGGCGGCGACCTTGTGCATCGTGTTGCCACTGGTCCTGACTTCGGTCTTGGGCAACGCCCTGATGGCGTTCATGGGCATCGGCGTGAAAGTCGCGACGCTGCCGGTGGTGGCGTTGGGTGTGGGGATTGGCGTGGACTACGGGATCTACATCTACAGCCGTCTGGAAAGCTTCCTGCGTGCGGGCCTGCCGTTGCAAGAGGCGTACTACCAGACGCTGAAGTCCACCGGTAAAGCCGTGCTGTTCACCGGCCTGTGCCTGGCGATTGGCGTGTGCACCTGGATCTTCTCGGCCATCAAGTTCCAGGCCGACATGGGCCTGATGCTGACCTTCATGCTGCTCTGGAACATGTTTGGCGCACTGTGGCTGTTGCCTGCACTGGCGCGGTTCCTGATCAAACCAGAGAAACTGGCGGGACAGAAGGGCAACTCGCTGTTCGCTCATTGATCCCTGGCTGAAACAGAAAAGCCGCAACTCGGGTTGCGGCTTTTTTATGTCTCAAATTTCACACCAAACCCTTGTAGGAGTGAGCCTGCTCGCGATGACGGAGTGTCATTCAACATAGATGTTGAATGTTAGACCGCTATCGCGAGCAGGCTCACTCCCACAGGGTTCAGTGTTGGTTCGCTGGATCGCTGCCCAGCACCACGTTCAGCGCACTGCGCGCATCATCGAGCTGCACCAGCGTTGCATGCCGTGCGCCCAGCGCATCACGGTTCTCGATCGCGGTCAGAATCGCCTTGTGCCGTGGCAACGCCAGTTCATGCAGGTTTGGCCGCTGGTTGGAATGCTTCAACGCTTCGGCAATCGCCACCGCCAACATGTTGCACAGGTTGGCCAACAGGTCGTTGTGGGTCGCATCGGCGATGCGGCTGTGGAAATCCAGGTCTGGTTGCAACAGCGCTTCAGGGGTCGGCGCCGCTTCCATGCGTTGGTAGGCTTCACCGATGGAGGCGATGTCGGCGTCGGTTGCGAATTGCGCGGCGAGGGCGGCGGCGGCCGGTTCGATGATGCTGCGCACACTGGTCAGCAAATCGAAGAATTCATTCTGCGGGCTGCTTTGCATCAGCCAGTGCAGTACGTCCGGGTCGAGCATGTGCCATTCCTTGCGCTGCTTGACCACGGTGCCGACGCGCGGACGGGAATACACCAACCCCTTGGCGACCAGCACGCGAGTGGCTTCGCGCAGCACCGGGCGGCTGACCGCGTACTCCTCACACAGCAGGGCTTCGGCGGGCAGTTTGTCGTCCGGTTTGAAGCGCCCGGAAACGATCTGCATGCCCAGTTCCTGGACGATGCGCGAGTGCATGCTTTTGCGGTCGGAGGGTTTGCGGTAATCCATGGGGAACGGCGCGATCCTGTGCGATGGAGGTGTCGCGCATGATAGCAGGCGCGGCGCGCACGGTCGCCAGAGCAAGCGCAGTCTTGAAAGGAACGTAGAGCCCATGTGGGAGCGGGCTTGCCCGCGATGGAGCCATCACTTTCAGCGGTGATGGCGACTGATCCACCGCTATCGCGGGCGAGCCCGCTCCCACAGGGGTTGGTGGTGATCAGTGAGAGTGGCGCGGGACTTCGGAACCGCGGCAGCCGACCAGGAAGTCGAAATCGCAACCCTGATCCGCCTGCAGCACATGGTCGATGTACAGCTGACGATAACCGCCCACGATCAATTGCTGTGGCGGTTGCAGGTCGGCCATGCGCGCGGCCAGTTCCGCGTCCGAAATGTCCAGGTGCAGGCGTCCGTTGGCGCAATCAAGCTCGATCCAGTCACCTTCCTTCACGGTCGCCAAAGGTCCGCCGGCTGCCGCCTCCGGTGCCACATGTAACACCACCGTGCCATACGCGGTGCCGCTCATGCGCGCATCGGAAATGCGCACCATGTCCGTTATACCTTGGGCCAGCAATTTCGCCGGCAAGCCCATGTTGCCGACCTCGGCCATGCCTGGATAACCCTTCGGTCCGCAGTTCTTCATCACCAGAATCGAGTTGGCATCCACGTCCAGTTCCGGATCGTTGATGCGCGCCTTGTACATGTCGAAGTTCTCGAACACCACCGCACGGCCGCGATGTTGCATCAGCTCGGCACTGGCGGCGGACGGTTTGAGCACCGCACCGAGTGGCGCCAGGTTGCCACGCAACACACAGATCCCGCCGTCGGCGCGAATCGGGTTGTCGAGGGTGCGGATCACTTCGTCCTCGCCGTAGATCGGTGCGTCCTTGGTGTTCTCGCCCAGCGTCTTGCCGTTCACGGTCAAGGCGTTCGGGTTGGGGATCAGGTTGGCTTCGCCGAGGCGGCGCAGCACGGCGGGCAAGCCACCGGCGTAGTAGAACTCTTCCATCAGGAAGCGCCCGGACGGTTGCAGGTCGACGATGGTCGGCATGCCGCGACCGATGCGGGTCCAGTCATCGAGGTCCAGTTCCACGCCGATGCGCCCGGCAATCGCCTTCAAGTGGATCACGGCATTGGTCGAACCACCGATGGCCGCGTTCACGCGGATGGCGTTTTCGAAGGCTTCCTTGGTGAGGATTTTCGACAGTCGCAAGTCCTCGCGCACCATTTCCACGGCGCGCATGCCGGACATGTGCGCCAACACATAACGGCGCGCATCCACGGCTGGAATCGCCGCGTTATGGGGCAGGGAAGTGCCCAGTGCTTCGGCCATGCAGGCCATGGTCGACGCGGTGCCCATGGTGTTGCAAGTGCCCGCCGAGCGGGACATGCCGCCCTCGGCCGCCAGGAAATCGTCAATGGTGATGGTGCCGGCTTTGACTTGCTCGCTGAGCTGCCAGACCACGGTGCCGGAGCCAATGTCCTTGCCTTTGTGCTTGCCGTTGAGCATCGGTCCGCCGGTCACGACGATGGCCGGCACGTCACAACTGGCGGCGCCCATCAGCAGCGCCGGGGTGGTTTTGTCGCAACCGGTCAGCAGCACCACGCCGTCAATCGGGTTGCCGCGAATGGCTTCTTCAACGTCCATGCTCGCCAGGTTGCGCGTCAGCATGGCGGTGGGGCGCAGGTTCGATTCGCCATTGGAGAACACCGGGAATTCCACAGGAAAACCACCGGCCTCGATCACCCCGCGTTTGACGTGCTCCGCGATCTGGCGGAAATGCGCGTTGCATGGGGTCAGTTCCGACCATGTGTTGCAGATGCCGATGATCGGCTTGCCGTGGAACTGGTGGTCGGCGATGCCCTGATTCTTCATCCAGCTGCGGTACATGAAGCCGTTCTTGTCGGCGGTGCCAAACCATTGGGCGGAACGCAGGGTGGGTTTCTTATCAGACATGATCGATTCTCTTATTGTATAACTATATTGTTCAATCTAAGGCGTAACATAAGCGCAAATTCGGCCATTTGGAAGTGTTGTTGGGTAATTAGTATTACTATATAGTCGTTTTCAACGGAGGGATGGCCCTGGCAGTTTTGGCGAGAGGCGGCCCCCGAGGTTCTATAACAACAACAATCGGAGACCGATCTCATGAGCCAGGAACTGCGGCTTATTCGTCGCATCACGTTGAAACTGATTCCCTTCCTGATCCTGCTGTACCTGATTGCCTATGTGGATCGCTCTGCGGTCGGCTTCGCCAAGCTGCACATGGGCGCGGACATCGGCATCGGTGATGCGGCGTACGGCCTCGGTGCCGGGCTGTTCTTCATTGGCTACTTCCTGCTGGAAATCCCCAGCAACCTGATGCTCGAACGCTTCGGCGCCCGCCGTTGGTTTGCGCGGATCATGATCACCTGGGGCGCGATCACCATCGGCATGGCTTTCGTCCAGGGCCCACACAGCTTCTATGTGATGCGCTTCCTGCTCGGTGCCGCCGAGGCCGGGTTCTTCCCGGGCGTTCTCTACTACATCACCCAATGGTTTCCGGTTCGCCATCGCGGCAAGATCCTCGGGCTGTTCATCCTGTCCCAACCCATCGCGATGATGATCACCGGCCCCGTGTCCGGTGGCCTGCTTGGCATGGACGGGACCCTTGGTCTGCACGGCTGGCAGTGGTTGTTCATCGTCATTGGCACACCGGCGATTCTGCTGACCTGGCCGGTGCTGCGTTACCTGCCGGATGGCCCGCAACAGGTGAAATGGATGGACCAGGCCGAGAAGGACTGGCTGACCGGCGAACTGAAAAAAGACCTTGAGACCTACGGCCAGACTCGTCATGGCAATCCGCTGCACGCCCTGAAAGACAAACGCGTGTTGTTGCTGGCGCTGTTTTATCTGCCGGTGACGTTGAGCATTTATGGCTTGGGCTTGTGGCTGCCGACATTGATCAAACAGTTCGGCGGGACTGACCTGGTGACCGGTTTCGTGTCTTCGGTGCCGTACATCTTCGGGATCATTGGCTTGCTGATCATTCCGCGCAGTTCCGATCGTCTGAATGATCGCTACGGCCACTTGGCGGTGCTTTACGTGTTGGGCGCCATCGGCTTGTTCCTCAGCGCCTGGCTGACCTTGCCGGTGCTGCAACTGGCGGCGTTGTGCCTGGTGGCGTTCGCGCTGTTTTCCTGCACGGCGGTGTTCTGGACCTTACCGGGTCGTTTCTTTGCCGGCGCCAGTGCGGCGGCCGGGATCGCGTTGATCAATTCGGTAGGCAACCTGGGCGGCTATATCGGTCCGTTCGTGATTGGTGCGCTGAAGGAATACACCGGCAACCTGGCGTCGGGGCTGTATTTCCTGTCGGGGGTGATGGTGTTCGGGCTGGTGTTGACCGGCGTGGTTTATCGCCTGCTGGAGCGCAAGCATGTGCTGCCTGCGGACCAGTTTGCGGCCAGTGCACGAGGCGCGAGCCGTACCTGACACGAAACAGACAATCACCACCGACTCTGTGGGAGCGGGCTTGCCCGCGATGACGGCGGCACATTCACCATTGATGTGTCGGACAGATCGCAATCGCGGGCAAGCCCGCTCCCACAGGGGGCGGAGGTGTTCTGAATACACAGGAGAAAATTCATGCGTTTAGTTCAGTTCGAATTGAGTAACGGCGAGCGCCGGATCGGTGTCGTCGAGGAAGGGCAGGTGCGCGAAGTGCAGGACGCGCGCACGGTGCGCGACCTGGCGTTGGCGGCGATCGAAGCGGGCGTGAATCTTGAGCAACAGGTGAAAACCCTGGGCCTGGGCATCAGCCATGACTATGCACAACTGCTGGCCAACTTGCAGATCCTGCCGCCACTGGACCACCCGGACCCGGCGCACATGCTGGTCAGTGGCACCGGCCTGACCCATTTGGGCAGTGCCTCGGCGCGGGACAAAATGCATCAGCAGGCCGGCGATGAAGCCGCGCTGACCGACACCATGCGCATCTTCAAATGGGGCGTGGAGGGCGGTAAACCGTTGGCTGGTCAGGCCGGCGTGCAACCGGAATGGTTCTACAAGGGCGATGGCAGCATCGTCGTGCGTCCGGGAAAACCTTTCCCGCTGCCGCCCTTTGCCGAAGACGCCGGTGAAGAACCGGAAATCAGCGGTCTCTACGTCATCGGCCACGACGGCAAACCGTATCGCCTCGGTTTTGCGGTAGGCAACGAGTTTTCCGACCATGTGATGGAGCGCAAGAACTACCTTTACCTGGCGCACTCCAAATTGCGCAGTTGCAGCTATGGCCCGGAACTTCGCGTCGGCGAGCTGCCGCAGCACCTGGCCGGCACCAGCCGCATCCTGCGCGACGGTGAAGTGCTCTGGCAGAACGAGTTTCTCAGCGGCGAGGCCAACATGTGCCACAGCCTGGAAAACCTCGAGTATCACCATTTCAAGTACAGCCAGTTCCTGCGTCCGGGGGACGTACACATTCATTTCTTCGGCACCGCGACCCTGTCCTTTGCCGACGGCATTCGCACCCAACCGGGTGACGTGTTCGAGATCAGTCAGGCCGAGTTCGGCGCGCCATTGATCAACGGGATAGCACCGGTTGAAGCGGCGTTCGAGCCCGGCACCATCGGCACCCTTTAAGGAGACAGGCATGACCCAGATTCTTGGTCACAACTACATCGGCGGCCAGCGCAGCGCCGCCGGCTCGCTCAAGCTGCAGAGCCTTGATGCCAGCACCGGCGAAGCGTTGCCACACGATTTCTTCCAGGCCACGCCCGAAGAAGTCGATGCCGCCGCCAAGGCTGCCGCCGCCGCGTATCCGGCTTATCGCAGTCTGAGCGCCGAGCGTCGTGCGCAATTTCTCGATGCCGTGGCCGATGAACTCGACGCTTTGGGTGATGAGTTTGTCGCGCTGGTCTGCCGTGAAACCGCGCTGCCTGCCGGACGCATTCAAGGCGAGCGTGGTCGCACCAGCGGCCAGATGCGTCTGTTCGCCAAAGTGTTGCGCCGTGGCGATTTTTACGGTGCGCGGATCGATCAGGCATTGCCCGATCGCCAACCGCTGCCGCGTCCGGACCTGCGCCAATACCGCATTGCCTTGGGGCCGGTCGCCGTGTTTGGCGCCAGTAACTTTCCCTTGGCGTTTTCCACGGCCGGTGGCGACACCGCCTCGGCATTGGCCGCCGGTTGCCCGGTGGTTTTCAAGGCCCACAGCGGTCATATGGCCACCGCGGAACGAGTCGCTGACGCGATCATCCGCGCTGCGGAAAAAACCGGCATGCCGGCTGGCGTGTTCAACATGATCTACGGCGGCGGTGTTGGCGAAGCGCTGGTCAAGCACCCGGCCATTCAGGCGGTCGGCTTTACCGGTTCGCTCAAGGGCGGTCGCGCGCTGTGCGACATGGCCGCTGCGCGCCCACAACCGATTCCGGTGTTCGCCGAAATGTCGAGCATCAACCCGGTGATCGTCTTACCGCAGGCCCTCGCCACTCGAGCTGAAACCGTCGCCCGCGACCTGACGGCCTCCGTGGTTCAGGGGTGTGGCCAATTCTGTACCAACCCGGGATTGGTGATTGGTATTGCCTCGCCGCAGTTCACTGCGTTCGTGCAACAGGTCGCTGGGCTGATCAATGATCAACCTGCGCAAACCATGCTCAACGCCGGGACGTTAAGCAGCTACGGCAAAGGCCTGCAAAAACTCCTCGCGCACCGAGGCGTCACGCATCTGGCCGGCAGCGCGCAACAAGGTAATCAGGCCCAGCCGCAATTGTTCAAGGCCGATGTCAGCCTGTTGATCAATGGTGACGAGGTCTTGCAGGAAGAAGTCTTCGGCCCGACCACGGTGTTCGTCGAAGTCGCCGATCAAGCGCAACTCAATGCCGCGTTGAACGGCCTGCATGGGCAACTGACGGCAACGATCATTGGCGAACCTTCTGACTTCGAGCAGTTTGGCGAGCTGACGGCATTGCTCGAGCAAAAGGTCGGACGGATCTTGCTCAATGGTTATCCGACCGGGGTGGAAGTCTGCGATTCGATGGTCCACGGCGGGCCGTATCCGGCCACTTCCGATGCGCGCGGCACGTCGGTGGGCACGCTGGCGATCGACCGTTTCTTGCGTCCGGTGTGCTTCCAGAACTATCCGGACAGTCTGCTGCCGGAGGCGTTGAAGAACGCTAACCCACTGCGAATCCAGCGTCTGGTGGACGGCAAGCCATCACGCGATGCCCTCTGACAGCTAAACACCACCCCTGTGGGAGCGGGCTTGCCCGCGATGACGGACTAACTATCAACATCAATGTTGACTGTTCAATCGCTATCGCGGGCAAGCCCGCTCCCACAGTTTTAGTGTCGTCAGTGAGTTTTGTGACAGGCACGGGGCCGCTCTCACATTGAGCTATCATTGCGTCTTTCCCATTCAAAGATTGACTGCCATGACTGCCGCAACCGACACCTTGCTCGCCACCCTCGAACATTGCGATATGGTGGAAATCGACGGGCTTCACGCCTTCGAATTCTCCCTCGATGAAGACGACAATCTGCACATCGAATGCCTCGACGGCCGCGTGTCAAAACACTGGGAGTTCACCCCGGCCGAGGTCGAGGCCGCGACCTTCGATCCTACCCTGCAAAGCTGGCTGATCACCGGTACTTCCGGCGAGCACCGGTTGGTGTGCATGACCGCAATTCGCGGTGATGACGACGAGGAAGAAGCGAATGAGGATGCGTAATCTCTGGCCGCTGTTGATGGCCGGCAGCATTGGCGCAATGGGCGCTCAGGCGGCATTGGCCGAAGACTATCAATTGCTGGTCGGCTCCTACACGGCGGGGCAGAGTCAGGGCATCTATCGCCTGAAATTCGACAGCGCCACCGGGCAGATCGACCCCAAGCCGCTGCAAGTGGTCAAGAGCGACAACCCGTCCTGGCTGACCGTGTCCAAGGACCAGCGTCATCTGTTCGTGGTCAACGAAAACGGCCCGGGACAAAAAGACCCCGTCGGGCGCGTCAGCAGTTATGCGATCGATCCCAAGACCCATGCGATAAGCCTGATCAATCAGGTTCAAAGCCTGGGTAACGAGCCGACCCATTCAAGCCTCAGCGTTGATGCCAGCCATTTGTTCGTGAGCAACTATTCGGTGGTTGAGGACCCGGGTGGCACGCTGGCGGTGTTGCCGGTGGGCGCCGATAGCGCGCTCAAACCCGTGGTGCAGATGAGCAGTCATCCCTCGAGTCGGGTCAATCCCGAGCGGCAGATGTCGGCGCATGTGCATTCGACCGTCTCATCGCCCGACGGCCATTACGTGTTTTCCAATGACCTGGGGGCAGACAAGATCTTTGTCTACCGTTTCGACCCCAAGGCCAACCCGCAGCTGCCGTTGACGGCGGCCACGCCGGCGTCCGTGCAGTTGCCGGCCGGCAGTGGGCCGCGTCATTTGCTGTTCAGCGCGGATGGCAAACATGCCTGGCTGACCATGGAAATGAGTGCTCAAGTGGCTGTGTTCGATTACCGGGACGGCAAGCTTGAACAAACGCAGATGGTCGACCTCGCATCCGGCCAGCCCACATCGGACAAGGCCGCGGCGGCACTTCACGCCTCTGCCGATGGCAAGTTCCTGTACGTCAGCAACCGTGGCACCGCCAATCAGTTGCTGGTGTTCGCCATCGATCCTGCGACCGGGCATCTCAAAGAGCTGCAGCGTCGTTCGGTCGAAGGTGACCACCCGCGGGAGTTCAGTCTTGACCCCAGCGGCAAGTTCTTGCTGATTGCCAACCAGAAGAGCAACCAGATTATCGTCGTCGAACGCGATGCCAAGACCGGTCTGCTGGGTAAAACCGTACAAAAGCTGCCGATGGATGCGCCGAGTGACCTCAAGTTCCTGGTGCGTCAATAGGCCGCAGGCCCCGATTAATAGGGCCTGCATCCTTGTATCAACGACGCTGATATCTGGTAATGCTACAAAGCATTTCAAGGCGTCGTTCCTCGGAGGTTAAGTTTGCTTCACGGCCCCACCGGGCATGCAAGCCAACTGACTCCGAGGAATACCGACATGAACTTCAATCTCTTCTCCATCATCGCTGCTTCCGCCATCTCTGCCACCGTTGCTCTGCCAGCCAGCGCCAACGTTGAAATCAACGACAAAAAATCCCACACCCAGAGCTACACCCAGAAATACCTGCAACAAAGCGCCAACTTCTACGCCGCATTGGATCACAAGACCCAAGCCTGAAATTCCAGCCCTGCACCTTTTATGCAGGAGTGAAGTCACTTGCGCCGATCGAACTGAATGCTTCGAAAGACGATGAGTGATGTCGCTCCTGCATAACGCGTTTACGACAGCATCACATAGCCATCACCGCAGCGCTTGATATCACATAGCCATGCGTTTAGATTTGACGTTGTTTTTTTGACTCATACTCTAATAACAAGGATCGGCAGCATGGCGATGCGTCTGGCAGTGGTTCTTCTGTTTCTCTATTCCACCCCCCTTCTTTCGGCTGCCCAGCCCGTTCCAGACGAGCCGGATGCGGCCCGTGAGCGCTTGATGAGTTTTATTGAAGACTGAAATAGACTGGCTTAATGATCAACGAAGCTGATGGTGACTATGGATAACGCTGAGTGGTTATCACAGCTTTTTTGATCGATTCTGTGGGCTCTGAAACATGCCCACGGAGAACACCATGGCCAGCTCAATCATTACTTCTGCCAAATACGGCGCCTACCTGGCCATAGGTCTCTATGTGACCATGGTGTTGGTGGTCAGCATTTCGGCACAGTCGCAACACACCTTCGAAGCGCCGATTCAGGTCGCTTATCCCGCCATCCAGTTCGAACACCGCGCTCAAAACGTGATGATCGATCACTCAGAACTGGCGGGAGTGGCAGGGGCATGAAAGGGGGCAAACTCTGGGTCATTGCCTTCCTGGCATTCATGACCAATGGCGCTTCGCTGTTGGGGTTCGGGCAAGGTTCGGCAGGGTCCGTCGCCCGCTCGATAGAAGCCAATCACAACCTGGCGCGTAACATTGAAACGGCCAAAGCCATTGGGCTGCCGGTCGGCAATCCACCGATGAAACGCCAAGTCGATTTCTTCGGACCGTTCCACGTCGATTGCTCGGTGCTGAAGATGTGCGAAGTGTTCGCGTGAACCCTGTAGGAGCTGTCGAGTGAAACGAGGCTGCGATCTTTTGATCTTGCTTGTAAAAAACAAAGTCAAAAGATCGCAGCCTCGTTTCACTCGACAGCTCCTACACAGCTCCTACATTGACCGCGTTCTACTTTGTCATCACGGTGGTGAACAACTCTGACTCCAGAAACCGCTGCAACCAGGCCTGCAACCGCACGTAAGGCGTCTGTGCAAACCACTCGCGATCAACATGGGCGAATTGCCGTACGAACGGCATCAGGGCCACATCCGCCAGCGTCGGATGCTCGGCCAGCAAGTAATCACGCCCATCAAGCAACTCATCCAGCTTGCGCAAGAACACCTCGCCCTCAGCCCGATAAACCGTCATTGGTTGTTCGGGATAACGCTCGGCGTATTTGTAGCGATTGAGGTGCAGCTTGAACACCTGATCGTTCTCTTCGATCAGCGCGGCAGTCAGCGTTTTCCCGGCAGGATCATCCTTGAGCAACCAGTCTTGCGGATCGTTCTGCGCCAAGGCCCAGCGCATGATCGCCAGGCTTTCATCGATGACCTGGCCATCGACACTCAACACCGGCACCGTGCCCTTGGGCGATAGCGCGAGCATCTCGGCCGGTTTGGCCTTGAGGCTCACTTCGATAATGTCCAGCGCAACACCCGAGTAGCGCAGGGCCATGCGCGCACGCATGGCATAAGGGCAGCGGCGGAACGAATACAGCGTATTCATTTCACCTCCAGGGTACTCAGGCCGTTGCCTTGGCGCTGGACTTGAATCTGCACCGGAATCCGCTCATGCATTTCCTGCACATGGGAGATCACCGCGACCTTGCGGCCCTGCGCTTGCAAGCCGTCGAGGGCGTCCATGGCCAGTTGCAGGGATTCCGGATCGAGGCTGCCGAAGCCTTCGTCGATGAACAGCGACTCGATTTTCAACGTGCTGGAAGCCATCGACGCCAAACCAAGCGCCAAAGCCAACGACACCAGGAACGTCTCGCCACCCGACAATGAATGCACCGAACGCAGTTCGTCGCCCATTTCGGTGTCCATCACCAGCAATCCGAGCATGCTGCCGCCGCGTTTCAGGCGATAGCGCCGCACCAATTGACGCAACTGCACGTTGGCGTGATGCACCAGCAAATCGAGGTTGTAGGCCTGGGCGATCTTGCGGAAGGTGTCGCCAGTGGCTGAGCCGATCAACGCATTCAAACGCGCCCAGCGCTGGTACTCGGCGTAGGCGTCAGCGATCTGCTGCGCCAGGGCCTGATTGGCGTTCTGCCGACGCTGATCCTCTGCCTGTTCCGCGCGCAGTTCGGCGCAGCGGTGTTCGCTGGCTGCAAACAGGTTTTGCAGCTCGGTCAGTGCCGTTGCCAACTGCTCGGCGTCGAGATTGCCGTTGTGCTGCGCCTGATGATTGAGCAGGCGCTGATCGCGCTCCTGCACGCGCACGCTGGCTTGTTCGATGGCTTTTTCGCTTTGCTGCAATTGCTGGCGCAGTTCGCTGACCTGCTGGTCGTCGACGCTCAGCAGAGCCTCCAGACCGCCGTCATCCAGTTCTGGGTGCAAGGCTCGCCAGTCGGCGATCTTCGCGCTCAGCTCGCGGTCTTCGGTTTCCAGGGCCAGCAGGCGCTCTTGCTTGGCTTTGAGCTCGGCGGCCAGTTCGACCAGGCGCGTGCGCACGGTTTGCAGTTCCTGACTGGCCGTGACTTCGGCGTTGCGTGCCTGGTCGACGGCTTGATCGAGTTGCTGCTGCCAGTGTTCGGCGCTGCGGTGTTCGCCGAGCAGTTGCGCCAGTTGCTGCTGGCAAGCATGTTGTTGCTCGGCGAGGACGCTGAACTGCTGTTGCGCCGCGTCCAGTGCCTGGGCGCGGGCCAGTTGGCGGTCCTGTTCCTTTTCCAGCGTCTGCTGACGTTGTTGCTGTTCGCCGAGTTCATCGCGTTGCTGCTCGAGTTGTTCCAGACGCTGGGCGATCTGCCGGTCGAGCTGCATGAACGTAGCGGCCGGTTCGTGACGCAAGGCCTCCAGGGTTTCGGCCGGGAGCAGGGTGCTGAATGCGCTGAGTTCTTCATCCAGACGCTGGCGATCACTGCTCAGCTCGCGTTGCTGATTGCTCAGGTGTTGGCTCGCTTGCAGACTCGCCGCTTCGGCACTGCGCAATTGCTGCGCGAGGCGGGCGGCGTCTTGTTGCAGGGTGAGCAGCGCGGTCTGGCGTTGTTCGTCCTGGGCAATGCTCTGATTCAACTGGCTGCTTTGCTGGTTCAACCAGGCATCGCGTTTGATCGCGTCTTGCGCCAGCAACTGAGCGGATAATGGGTGCGCTTGCAGGCTCGGCGTCAGGCCTTGTTGCTGGGTGGCGAGTTGGTCCTGTTGCTGCAACAGCTCTTTCTGTTGCGCGATCAAGCCGCCGACTTCAGCGCGCAGATCGGTGAGCTTTTCTTTCAGCAGGTCAACTGCTTTTTGCGCGTTGGCCTGCTCGCTTTCATCATGACGCCCGAGGCTTTGCAGCAACGCTTCGGGTTGGTGATATGGATGCTCAGGGCTGCCGCAGACCGGGCATGGCTGATCATCCTGCAACTGTTCGCGCAGTTCTTCGACGCTGGCGCTGCGGGCCAGACGCTGGCGTTCCAGCAATTCGCGAGTGACGCTCAAGGTCTGTTCGGCGACGACCAATTCGTTCTTGGTCTTCACCCCGTCCTGTGTCAGGCGATCACGTTCCTGCTGAGCAGTGAGCTGGCGCTGCTGAAGATCTGCGCCACGCTTGTCGATCTCCTGCTGACTGGCCCACAGCCGCGTCAGCTCTTCGAACGCGCGCAATTGTTTGCGGTTGTCCTGTAACAGGTTGCCCAACAGCTGGATCTGTTCAGCCACAGCCTCGGGCTCGGCCCCGGCCTCTTTGTAGAGCACTTCCAGATTCTGTTTTTGCGTGGCCAGTTCTTCGCTGGCGCGGGCGGCACTTTGCTCCAGCGCAGCCAACTCGGCCTGGCCCTTGTTCAAGCGATTGCCGATCAACATCAGCTGTTGCAGGCGATCACGGTAGGCGTTCCACGCATCGCTCAATGGCGCCAGATGCGCGCTTTGCTCAAGCTCCCCGGCGATCCGCTGCAGACGTGCGGCCACTTGCTGTTGCTGCTCGAGCAAACCTTGAATCGTGGTTTGTCCCTGAGTGCAGGCCAGCTCCGCTTGCTGCTTGAGGTCGGCGCTGACACTGACGTCTTTGACCAGGCGGGCGAGGGCGCTTTGTGCTTCGAACGCCTGACGCAGCAACGGCGCGCTGGATGTGTGTTGGTGTTGGGCTTCGATCAGTGCCGTCTGCGCAGCGCTCAGGCTCTGTTCGAGTTGCGCCTGACGTGCGTTCAGCTCGATCTGCTGTTGAGTGTGCTGCTGAATCTGCGCCGCCAACGGTGTGAGCTGAGCGGTGAGCTCGGTCTTGCGGGCGAACTGGTGCCGTTGCGGGGCCAGTTGTTCCAGCCGCGTCAGCTTCAGGCGTTCGCCGGCCAGGCTTTCCCAATGTTGCCGGGCACTGGTCAACTGCTCGGTGGCGCTCTGTTGCTCATCCTGCAACTGACGCAAGTCCTTGAGCCAGGTGTGCTGCAATTCAAGTTGCTTGAGCTGTGCCTGCTGGGTCTTGAGCTGCTGCTGCGCTTCGTTGAAACGCTCATCGAGCTCGGCCCGGGCTTCGGGTGAAAGCGGCGTCACGCCTGTGGCTTGATCCTGCAACAGCTTGTGCGCTTCACGGGCTTCCTTGGCTTTGTCGAAGGCGCGCCGACCGAGGCGGGTGTAGAGCGCGGTGTCGGTGAGCTTTTCCAGCAGTTCGCTACGCTCGTTGTCGTTGGCCTTGAGGAAGGCACTGAACTCGCTCTGGGCCAGCAGCACGGCACGGGTGAACTGTTCGAAGTTCAGACCCAGCACGGCTTCGAGCTGGGTCTTGAACTCGACTTTCTGACTGGCCAGCAATTGATCCTGATCGATGTCGCGCAGACTCTGACGGCTGGCTTGCAGCTTGCCGCCGGCCTTTTCCCGAGCGCGATTGGCTTCCCAGCGCGCGCGGTAACGGCGGCCGTCGATCCCGACGAAATCCACTTCGGCATAACCTTCACCAGTGCCGCGACGCAGTAATGTGCGTGGGTCGCCGGTGCTGATTTCGCCATCGGCGTCCGGCGCCTTGGCAGAAACCTGGGCATTGCTCAACCGAGGTACGGCGCCAAACAGCGCCAGGCACAAGGCGTCAAGCAGCGTACTTTTACCCGCGCCGGTAGGCCCGGTGATTGCGAACAGGCCGGCGCTGGCCAGCGGTTCGGCGGTGAAGTCGATTTCAAAAGGTCCGGCCAGCGAGGCCAGGTTTTTCAGGCGGATCGCGAGAATCTTCATGGTTGTTCGCTCTCCGTCTGCACGTCTTGCAACAGCTCGGCAAAGTCCTTCAGCGTTTGCTCATCAACCTCGCTGCCGTAGTTGTCCTGCCAGGCGCGGCTGAACAATTCCTGTGGCGTCAGTTGGTCCAGTTCGATCAACGCGGTGCCGTCATCGACGCCCTCGCGACTGCCGTTGCCGGCGTATTCGGCGGCGATGCGCACCAGGCGCACGGCCTTTCCTTGCAGGGCGCTTTCCACTTGATGGCGCAAGTCGGGTTGCGGTTCGTCCAGACGCACGCGCACTTCCAGCCACGGTTGGCGCTGGATATCGGCGAGCAAATCGATGTTCGGCAGGTCAGCCAGTTGCAGCAGGATCTCCGCCAAGGGCGCCGGGCCAATGCGTTGCAGGTTCACGGCGCGGGGGATCAGCTTCGGTTCGACGCTGACCAAGGTTTCGCCATCGAGCTTCACGTCGAGAATCTGATGCTGATAACCGATTTCCGAGAACGACAGCGGAATTGGCGAGCCGCTGTAGCGAATGCGCTCTTCACCGTTCACTTTCTGCGGTTTGTGCAAATGCCCGAGGGCGACGTAGCTGATGCTCGGCCCGAACAGGCTGGCGGGTAGGGCCTCGGCGTTACCGATGATCAGGCTGCGCTCGGAGTCTTCCGACACCGAACCGCCCGCCATGTGCGCATGGCTGATAGCAATCAGCGCCTGCCCCGGCTTGCGTTTGGCATTGGCGGCTTCGATCAGCCATTCATGAACCTGACCGATACCGCGCAGGTAGTTATCGCCAAGCTGCGCACCCGTCACTTCAGCCGGGCGCAGGAAGGGCAGCGCCAGGCACCAGCCGGCAATCTCGCCGCTGGCATCTGGCAACGGCAGCAACAGCCGTTCGGCATCCAGCTGGCCGTCATCCAGCCACAACACCCGACCGAGCGCGTGAGTGCGCAAACGGCGCATCAACGGCGCTGGCAGCTCGATCCGCGAGCCGGAGTCGTGGTTGCCGGCGATGATCACAATGGTCAGCAGCGGCTGCTGCTCGTGGGCGCTGACGATGAATTCGTAGAGGCGTTCCTGGGCTTTGACCGGCGGATTGACCGTGTCGAAGATATCGCCGGCGATCAACAGCACGTCGGGCTGGTCCAGCTTCAGCTGGCGCAACAGCCATTCAAGAAAACAACCGTGCTCGAAATCGCGGTCCTGGCCGTGCAGGTTCTGCCCAAGGTGCCAGTCGGAGGTGTGAAACAGACGCAAGGCGAACTCCGTAGGAAATAAGGTAATGGCCGCGAGGAAAATGATGGCGGCGAAAGGGGAGAGAGTTTACTGGCAAACCGTCGATTGGGCGCATCAGGGCCGTTATTTTTGCCCCGACTTGAGCTGTCTGGTGATTTTTAGGTCGTCATCGCGGGCAAGCCCGCTCCCACAGGGGAATGCATTCCAAATGTGGGAGCAAGCCTGCTCGCGATGAACGGTGACGCGATCTTACTTCGGATACAACGGCGGCAACCCACTGTCACCCACTGGGTCATGAACCCGCTCGGCAATCGGGATCGCCTTGATCGCCCGCCACAAGTCTTCGCCTTGCCAGTACTGGCCGGTTTCGCTGTAGAGCGCGCCGTTCAGGCCGTCCAGTGCATCGGACAGCGGCACGAAGCGGGCGGCCATGTCGGCCAGGGTTTCCGGTTGTTGCCGGGCCCAGGCGTCGAGGGCCTGGCGGGTGGCGTGCGGGTCATTGGCTTGGCAGGCGCGCTTGAGTTCATCGAGCACCGTGCGCGGGCTTGGGCCGGCCTGCGCGGCGCGTGATATTGCCGGTTGCCAGCGCGCCCGCCACCAGAGGCCGAAGCCCAGCAGGGTGGTGCAGGCGAGGATCAGGGTGCTGAGTTTCCAGCGCCAAAGGGCTTCGCTGTCGGCCGTGGACGTGAGTTGGGCGCCGCTGGCCGGGGTGTCGACAACCAGGCTTGGGTTGTTCGCCACTTGCAGGGTTCGGGCGGGCAGGCTGCTGTGTTCCAGATGGTCTTCGAAGGTGTTCCACCAGACCACGTCCACCGCTGGCAGCTCGATGGCGCCACTGCGGCCAGGCACCAGGGCCTCGCGATCTTCACGGTGGCCGACCAAACCGCGTTCGGTGCTTTGGTTGCTCAACACCGGTTGATCCGGGTAGCGGCGCAGGCCGTTGACGTCCGTGGCGGGCAACGGCGGCAACTGCGAACTGGCCAGGCCTTCGGCCTTCATGGTCAGGCTGCGGGTCAGCGAGTCACCGACTTGCGTGTGGTCCGGTTCCGGGTTCCAGCTTTCGCTCAGGTCCAGGCTGCGCGCCGGTAGCCACGGCATGTCGGCCGGGTACGTAATGGGCTTGGCTTTCACTGTCAGCAGAATCGGCGCAGAGCTGACGCGCATCAGTTTGCCGGTTTTGGGCGTTTGGGTCGCAGCGTCCTGGGCGGGCTGGGCGTCCACCAGCGTGGCACTGAACATCTGCGCCGGGATGGTCAACTCACCGCTTAGCTGCGGATAAATCGCATAGCGCATTTCGATCACGCCATGGCGAAGACCGTTGATGGCTTTTTCGTAGGTGCGTGTCTCGCCCAACTGTTCAATGCGCGCGTCTGGAATCTGCAGCGGGGTCAGGCTGCTGTCGTCGTAAAGCGACACCGAATGGTAGATGCGCAAGGTCAGGATGGCCTGGGCCTGTACATACACACTGGTCTGGTCGAGGCTCGCATCGATGAACACCGGGGCCAGTTTGTTTGCGGTGTCCTGGGTTTCACTTTCGACCACTTGCAGGGTGATCGGCTGGCTCTGGACCTCGCCCAACTGCAACGAAGGAATCGTCACGCTGCCATTTTCCTTGGGCAGCAGGGTGATGATCCAGCGCGTGGTGGCGCGGTTATCGCCGTTGAGAGTCGTCAGTTGGTTGACCTGGCGGGTGCCGCGCACTTCGAACTGCGGCTCCAGTGGCGCCAGATCTGGCTTGCCGAACTGCGTCACGTCGTTGGATTCAAGAGTCAGTTCGACCGTCTCGCCGGAGTTCAGGCGACTGCGGTCGACACTGGCGACCAGTTCCACCGCCTGGGCCTGAACGGCACAGAACAACAGCGCGAGGATAAAAAGGGTGAAGCGGGTCATCGAGTTTTTCCCTGATCCTGATGTTGTTGCTGTTCGTACCAGAATTTACGCCTGAGCAATTCACCCGGGTCATCGGGAATTTTGCGTAGCCATTGCTCAAGCGCCTGACGCTGTTCGCCATCGATGTTGTCGTTGGCCGGGCGCAGCGGCGGCGTGGTGGTTTGCTCATCCCCCAGTTCACTGCCCGGGACTTCATTGGTGCCCGGTTTGGGCGGCGTGGTGGACGACTGATTAGTCTCCAATGCGGCTTGCTGGGCCTCGGTTTGCGGTTCGCCACTGTCCGATGGCTGCGTGGTGGTTCCCGGCGGTGGTTCTTGCGCCGCTGTGTCGGTTTGCTCGTCTGCGTTTTTGTCCGGCTCAACCGGTGGCGGAGTGTTTTTCTGCTTGAGCAGGCTTTCCACCAGGGCCTTGTTGGTCTGTGCCGGGCGCAAATCCGGTTGGCGCTCCAACGCTTGATCGTAAGCATCCAGCGCCGCTTCCAGCTCGCCGCTTCTGGCCAGGGCGTTGCCACGATTGTAGTGGGCGTGGGCGTCGTTGCCTTCGGCGAACCGCTGGGCGGCACCGGCGTAGTCGCCGGCTTCATAGAGCGCCACGCCTTGCCACTGCGGGTCTTCAAAATGCTGCGCGGCCTTCGCCGGATGGCCTTGCTTGAGCAGGTGCAAGCCGCGTTGATCGGGGCGCAGCCACAAGTCTTCAAAATCGAAGGCATAGCTCGGTTGCGGCAGCGCCAGCAACAGCGGCAGCAGGCAGAACAACCAGCCGCGGCGACCGGCGCACGCAGCGAGCAACAACAACGGTAGCAGCAACCAGTAACCCTGATCGGCCCAAGTGTCGAGGCGCAGGGTCTGGCCGTCGTTGCGCAGATTGCGTGGACCGTCGAGCAGGCCGAGCCCGCGCAGGTCGGAATCGTCAAGACGCGCCTGGTGATATCGCCCGCCAAGGTCGTTGGCAAAGGCTTTCAGGCTTGGGTTGTCCAGGCGAGGCACCAGAATCGCGCCCTGATCATCTTTGAGGAAACTGCCGTCCTCCTGCGCCACCGGCGCCCCTTCAGCAGTGCCGATGCCAAGCATCAGAAACTGTGTCGATTTGCCATCCAGCGCCTGTTGAATACCTTCGCGTTCCAGCTCGGTCAGGGTTGAGCCGATCAGCAGGATTCGGCCTTCGCCCAAATCACCCTGATGGAGCAGGGACAGGGCTTTGGTCACCGCGAGATCGGCACGATGGCCGGTCACGGGCATCAGCGAAGGCTTGAGCGCGTCCAGCAGGTTGCGGCTGGTGGAGAGGTCATCCGACAAAGGTACCAGCGTGTGGGCGCTGCCGGCATAGACGACAATGGCCGTCTGGGCGTCGCTGCGGTTTTGCAGCAGGTCCAGCAATTTCCGCCGGGCTTGCTCCAGTCGATTTGGGGCGACGTCGGTGGCGAGCATTTCCGGGGTCAGTTCAAGCACGACGACCACCGGGTCGGCGGGTTTCTGGCTGATTTGTTCGACCCGCTGCCAGCTCGGTCCCAACAGGGCCAGAACGGTCAGAACCCAGGCGATTCCCAGGGTGATCCATGGCAGTTTGCTGTCGCGACCGCTGCCACCGCTCAGCAACGCGGCGTGAAAGGCCGGTGGCAGAATCATCTGCCAGCGTCCGGCACGTTTCTGCCGATGCCAGAGCTGCCAGAGCAACCAGCCGAGAACGGGCAACAACAGCAGCCACCAAGGACGGAACCAGTACGGCCACAGCGCACTCATCGGCGCCTCCGCAGGCGCAGGCGGTTGAGCCGCTGGCGCCAGTCGGGCAATTGCGTTTGCAAAAACAGATCCTTGGTAAACAGTCGCTGCAGCGGGTTATTCGGCCAACGCTCGCGCACCACCAGCAACATGCTCAGCAGCAGCGCCAGCGCCAGGGGCCAGTGATACAACGCCTGAGCCGGGCGGGCCTGAGTCGGCTGCTGGGTCACCGGTTCGAGTTTGTCGAGGGTGTCCTTGATCGCCTGCAATTCCTTGCCGTCATGGGCGCGGAAATACTGGCCGCCCGTGGCTTGGGCGATGGCCTTCAAGGCCGGCTCGTCGAGGTCCAGGCTCGGATTGACCCCAAGAAACCCTAATGTACCGCTTTGCTCCGGGTCGGCACCGATGCCGATCGGGTAGATTTTCACGCCTTCGCTGGCCGCCAGACGTGCTGCGGTGAGCGGGTCGATTTCACCGCCATTGTTGGCGCCGTCGGTGACCAGGATCAGCACGCGGCTTTGCGCCGGACGCAGGCGCAGACGCTTGAGAGCAAGGCCGATGGCATCGCCGATGGCGGTGTTCTTGCCGGCAATGCCAATGCGCGCTTCGTCGAGCCACACGCGCACGGTGTGCCGGTCGAACGTCAGCGGCGCTTGCAGGTAAGCCTGACTGCCGAACAGGATCAGGCCGACGCGGTCGCCTTCGCGACTTTCAAGGAAGTCACCGAGCAAATGCTTGACCAGCGACAGGCGGCTGACGTCTTCGTCCTGCCACTGCATGTCGGGAAAATCCATGGAGCCGGACACGTCCACCGCCACCAGCAAATCGCGACCACTGGCCGCGATCGGCAGCGGTTCGCCCAGCCATTGCGGGCGAGCGGCAGCCATCAGCAACAACAGCCACAGCAGGATGAACGGTGCTTGCTGACGCCATGCCGGCAGGTTGGCCCGGGCGCGGCGACGGGCCAGACCCTCGAGGTCGTTGAGGAAACTGACCTTGAGCGCCGGTTCGCCGCTGTCGGCCACTGGCAGCAGGATGCGCATCAGCCAGGGCAGCGGCAGCAGGACGAAGATCCACGGCCAGGCGAACTCAAACATGTTTGCGAATCCAGGTGTCGACGGCTTGAGTCAGGCCGGCGATGGCCTTGTCGTCGAGTTTGCATTCGGGTTTGTAGGCGCCTTCGACCAGCACCATCCAGCGGGTCAGGCCGGCGGCTGGGCAGCGGTTGTCGAGGAACGCCAGCCATTTGCGCCCGTTGAGAGTGTGGCTCTGGCTGTAGGGGTAATGGTTGCGGCACAGGCGCTTGAGCAAGCCGTTGAGTTGCTGCAGCCAGGCGCCGGCCGGTGCGCCGTCATAAGGCTTGGGCATCCGCGCCAGTTCGGCCAGCGCGGCGATACGCACCGGATCCAGCGGTTGTTCGGCACGCACGACAGGGCGTTTGTTCGGAATGAAGCGCCGCGCCTTCCACAGTCCGAAACCGATCAGCGGCAGCAACAACAGCAGCAGCCACCAGCCGGGCGCGGGTGGCCAGAAATCGATGGGGGGCGGGGTGATCAGCGGTTGCAATTGATCGAGGCTGCTCATCGACCTTTCCCCGGTTTCTGTGGGTTCAAGTACTCGCGCAGCTGCTCGACCATTTCGCTCTGGGTGCTCAGCGGCATCAGCAAGACCCGCAACTTCTGCGCGAGCAGTTCCCAGCGGGCGATGCGGGCTTCGGCCTGGGCGCGGTAGGTCTGGCGCAGGTCGAAATTGAGCGTGTCAAGTTCCAGCTGCGCGCCTCGCTCGGCAAAGCGCAAAAGCCCGGCGGCGGGCAGGGCGTGGTCCAGCGGATCGGACAGCGGCAGCAGCAACAGGTCGCAATGGCGCGACAACAAACTCAGCTGCTGCTCGGAACCTTCGGTCAAGGCGCGTTCATCGCAGATCACGATCACCAGACTGCCAGGACGCAGCACTTCCCGTGCGCGACGCAGGGCCAGGTTGAGCGAATCGCGGTGCTGCTCGGTCTCGGTGTGCAGCGACTGGTTGACCCGCACCAGGCGGTTGAGCAACTGCAGCAGGCTTTGCTTGCTGCGCCGGGGTTTGATCTCGTAGTGCTCGTTGTCGCCGAATACCAGCCCGCCCACGCGGTCGTTATGGCCTAGGGCTGCCCAGCCAATCAGGCTCGCCGCTTGAGCTGCGAGCACCGATTTGAACATCAGTCCCGAGCCGAAAAACAGCCGGCGGCTTTGCTCGACCATGATGAAAATCGGCCGCTCGCGTTCTTCGTGGAACAGTTTGGTGTGCGGTTCCTGGGTCCGGGCGGTGACGCGCCAGTCGATGGTGCGCACGTCGTCGCCGGCCTGATAGACCCGCACCTGATCGAAGTCCACGCCGCGCCCGCGCAGCTTGGAGTGGTGCAGGCCGATCAGCGGGCTGCGCTGGCTCGGCGTGGAAAACAGCTGCACTTCGCGCACGCGATGGCGCATCTCGATCAGCTCGGAGAGGCTGACGCGGATGCCCGGCTCGGGCGGCAGGAGGGCGTTCATCGGGGTCAAGCGACGGCTACGACGTCGAGAATCCGCTGGACCACCCGGTCCTGGTCGATGCCAGCAGCTTCGGCTTCAAAGGAAAGAATGATGCGGTGGCGCAACACGTCGAACAACACCGCCTGGATGTCTTCCGGGCTGACGAAGTCGCGACCGGCCAGCCAGGCGTGAGCCCGGGCGCAGCGGTCGAGGGCAATCGAGCCGCGCGGACTGGCGCCGTAGGCGATCCACTCGGCCATTTCCGGGTCGAACTTGCCCGGCGTGCGCGTGGCCATGACCAGTTGCACCAGGTATTCCTCCACGGCGTCGGCCATGTACAGGCCAAGGATTTCCTTGCGGGCGGCGAAGATCGCCTGCTGGCTGACCCGGCGTTCGGGTTTGGTTTCGCCGTTCAGCGCTTCGCCACGGGCCTGTTGCAGGATCCGGCGTTCGACGGCAGCGTCCGGGAAACCGATTTTCACGTGCATCAGGAAGCGGTCGAGCTGGGCTTCGGGCAGCGGGTAGGTGCCTTCCTGCTCGATCGGGTTTTGCGTGGCCATGACCAAAAACAGCGGCGACAGCTCATACGTGCTGCGCCCGACACTGACCTGACGCTCGGCCATGGCCTCCAGCAGTGCCGATTGCACCTTGGCCGGGGCACGGTTGATTTCGTCCGCCAGCACCAGGTTGTGAAAGATCGGGCCTTGCTGGAACACGAAACTGCCGGTTTCCGGGCGATAGATTTCCGTACCGGTGATGTCGGCCGGCAGCAGGTCGGGGGTGAACTGGATGCGGTGGAACTGGGCTTCGATGCCTTCGGCGAGTTCTTTGATGGCCTTGGTCTTGGCCAGGCCAGGGGCACCTTCGACCAGCATGTGGCCGTCGGCGAGCAGGGCGATGAGCAAGCGCTCGATGAGTTTTTCCTGGCCTAGAATCTGCGTTGAAAGAAAGGTTCGCAGCGCTAGCAGCGCTTCACGATGTTCCATCGATGACTGTTCCTGGAAAGGGGGACCGAAGACGTTCGAATAACGCCAGGGCTGGGGGCGTTACTTTAATCCATCGCGGGGGGCGGCGACTAACGGCATTTTGTGCAAAGTGCGGATTAACGCTCGTTCCCCCGCCTTACGACAGATCGTTCCCGCGCTCTGCGTGGGAATGCATCATCGGACGCTCTGCGTCCAGCTTTATAGTCGTGACGCAGAGCGTGACAGGTTGCATTCCCAAGCGGAGCGTTGGAACGATCAGTGTCCGGAAGGGAGGAGTCAGCTCAGTTGGCTTATGTAGGTACCAGTGCCCTTAAGAATGTTTTGCAGTGTTTCTTCCACTTCGGCCAAATCCGCTGAGTCGGTGCTGTGCGTGATCTCCAGCGAATCATCACCATTGAGCGCATCAGCATCGCCAGCCGCGATTTCGATCAGCAGGCGGGTAGGGCTGAGGGTGACTTTCACGCCGTCCAGCGTTGAAGGCTCACCGTCGAGGGTGATTTCCAGCTCGTCCTCGTCCGGGTAACGGGTCATCAGGAACATGTCGCCCTGATCGCTGTGACAGCAGAGCATGGCCATGTTGTCTTCTTCGTCATCGCACGGGTTGACGATCAAGAGGGCGGTGGTCATTTGCATGGGTAATTCCTGGCTCGGCGAGCGTTATGAACGCAATAAAAGCCGATTCTGCCAGCCCGCGGGAATTTCTGCTCGTCTGAGTGTCAGAGGAAGTGTCGTGAACACTTGAAGTGTTGCTGGTCATTTCGAGTACGTAGGTGCCGTAAAAGCAGGCATAAAACGCCCGTTTTCCTGCACGACTGCTAGTGTTGTTCGAGGCGCATGCCGAGAGCTGCGTACCGATGACCGAATATGTCGCAGCACCGCAAGCACAGGCCTTGCCGCACTCGTTAAGCTGCGCATCGAATGGATACCTGTAAAGACATTGTGCAATTGATCGCAGAGTCGTTTTTGCAGATGCCCATTCTTGGAAGGTGAATGTGACCTGAGTGTCTCGTCCAGCTTCACCCACCTGTCACCCTGTTTCCTCTGCCCGAGAATCAGGAACAGGGTGACGGATCGCCCCGAAAGGGGTTTTGCACGCGACGCTTCCATCAATAACAAGCCCAAGCGGAGTACCACAGATGGCGTTCTTCACCGCAGCCAGCAAAGCCGACTTCCAGCACCAACTGAAAGCGGCACTGGCGCAGCACATCAGTGAACAGGCACTGCCACAAGTGGCGCTGTTCGCTGAACAATTCTTCGGCATCATTTCCCTGGACGAGCTGACCCAGCGTCGGTTGTCCGACCTCGCCGGCTGCACCCTTTCTGCGTGGCGCCTGCTTGAGCGCTTCGATCACGCGCAACCGCAAGTGCGCGTCTACAACCCTGATTACGAACGCCACGGCTGGCAGTCGACCCACACCGCGGTCGAAGTGCTGCACCACGACCTGCCATTTCTGGTGGACTCGGTGCGCACCGAGCTGAATCGTCGCGGCTACAGCATCCATACCCTGCAAACCACTGTGCTGAGCGTGCGTCGCGGCAGCAAGGGCGAGCTGCTGGAAATCCTGCCAAAAGGCACCCAGGGCGAAGGGATCTTGCAAGAATCCCTGATGTACCTGGAAATCGACCGTTGTGCCAACACGGCCGAACTGAATGTCCTGAGCAAGGAACTGGAACAGGTTCTCGGCGAAGTCCGCGTTGCGGTCGCCGATTTCGAACCGATGAAAGACAAGGTCCAGGAAATCCTGACCGGCCTGGACAACAGCAAGTTCGCGGTCGATCCGGAAGAAAAAGCCGAGATCAAAAGCTTCCTGGAATGGCTGGTGGGCAACCACTTCACCTTCCTCGGCTATGAAGAATTCGTGGTTCGCGACGAAGCCGATGGCGGCCATATCGTCTATGACCAGGATTCCTTCCTCGGTCTGACCAAGCTGCTGCGCACCGGCCTGACCTACGATGACCTGCGCATCGAAGACTATGCCGTGAACTACCTGCGCGAACCGACCCTGCTGTCGTTCGCCAAGGCCGCGCATCCGAGCCGTGTGCACCGTCCGGCTTACCCGGATTACGTGTCGATCCGTGAAATCGATGCCGACGGCAATGTCATCAAGGAATGCCGTTTCATGGGCCTGTACACCTCTTCGGTGTATGGCGAGAGCGTGCGGGTCATCCCGTACATCCGCCGCAAGGTCGAAGAAATCGAACGCCGTTCCGGCTTCCAGCCCAAGGCTCACCTGGGCAAGGAACTGGCGCAGGTGGTCGAAGTGCTGCCGCGTGATGATCTGTTCCAGACCCCGGTCGACGAGCTGTTCAGCACCGTGATGTCGATCGTGCAGATCCAGGAACGCAACAAGATCCGCGTGTTCCTGCGCAAAGACCCGTACGGCCGCTTCTGCTACTGCCTGGCTTACGTGCCACGCGACATCTACTCCACCGAAGTGCGCCAGAAGATCCAGCAAGTGCTGATGGATCGCCTGAAAGCCTCGGACTGCGAGTTCTGGACCTTCTTCTCCGAGTCCGTGCTGGCGCGCGTGCAGCTGATTCTGCGTGTCGATCCGAAGAACCGCCTGGACATCGACCCGGTTCTGCTGGAAAAAGAAGTGGTGCAAGCCTGCCGCAGCTGGCAGGACGACTACGCGAGCCTGGTCGTCGAGAGCTTCGGCGAAGCACACGGCACCAACGTGCTGGCTGACTTCCCGAAAGGCTTCCCGGCCGGTTACCGCGAGCGTTTCGCTGCCCACTCGGCCGTGGTCGACATGCAGCACCTGCTGAGCCTGAGCGAAAAAAATCCACTGGTCATGAGCTTTTATCAGCCACTGGGTCAGGTATCGGGCCAACGCGAACTGCACTGCAAGCTGTATCACGCCGATACTCCGCTGGCGTTGTCCGACGTGTTGCCGATCCTGGAAAACCTCGGTCTGCGCGTTCTGGGTGAATTCCCGTACCGCCTGCGTCACAACAACGGCCGCGAGTTCTGGATTCACGATTTCGCGTTCACCGCTGCCGAAGGCCTGGAACTCGACATCCAGCAACTCAACGACACCTTGCAGGACGCTTTCGTCCACATCGTGCGTGGCGATGCCGAGAACGATGCATTCAACCGCCTGGTACTGACCGCCGGCCTGCCGTGGCGCGACGTGGCGCTGCTGCGTGCTTATGCGCGTTACATGAAGCAGATCCGCCTTGGCTTCGACCTGGGTTATATCGCCAGCACCCTGAACAACCACACCGACATCGCTCGTGAGCTGACCCGGTTGTTCAAGACCCGTTTCTACCTGGCGCGCAAGCTGACCAGCGACGATCTGGAAGACAAGCAGCAGCGTCTGGAACAGGCGATTCTGACGGCACTGGACGACGTTCAGGTGTTGAACGAAGACCGCATCCTGCGTCGCTACCTGGACCTGATCAAGGCGACCCTGCGCACCAACTTCTACCAGACCGACTCCCACGGTCAGAACAAGTCCTACTTCAGCTTCAAGTTCAATCCGCACCAGATCCCTGAGCTGCCGAAGCCAGTACCGAAGTTCGAAATCTTCGTTTACTCGCCTCGCGTCGAAGGCGTGCACCTGCGCTTCGGCAACGTTGCTCGCGGTGGTCTGCGCTGGTCCGACCGCGAAGAAGACTACCGCACCGAAGTCCTGGGCCTGGTAAAAGCCCAGCAAGTGAAGAACTCGGTCATCGTGCCCGTCGGCGCGAAGGGCGGCTTCCTGCCGCGTCGCCTGCCACTGGGCGGCAGTCGTGACGAGATCGCGGCCGAGGGCATCGCCTGCTACCGCATCTTCATCTCGGGCCTGTTGGACATCACCGACAACCTGAAGGACGGCGCTCTGGTGCCGCCGGCCAACGTCGTGCGTCATGACGACGATGACCCGTACCTGGTAGTGGCCGCGGACAAGGGCACTGCAACCTTCTCCGACATCGCCAACGGCATCGCCATCGACTACGGCTTCTGGCTGGGTGACGCGTTCGCGTCCGGTGGTTCGGCCGGTTACGACCACAAGAAGATGGGCATCACCGCCAAGGGCGCGTGGGTCGGCGTTCAACGCCACTTCCGTGAACGCGGCATCAATGTCCAGAAAGACAGCATTACCGTAGTCGGCGTCGGCGACATGGCCGGTGACGTGTTCGGTAACGGTTTGTTGATGTCCGACAAGCTGCAACTGGTCGCAGCCTTCAACCACCTGCACATCTTCATCGACCCGAACCCGGAGCCTGCCAACAGCTTCGCCGAGCGTCAGCGCCTGTTCGACCTGCCTCGTTCGGCCTGGTCGGATTACGACACCAGCATCATGTCCGAAGGCGGCGGGATCTTCTCCCGTAGCGCGAAAAGCATCGCGATTTCCCCGCAGATGAAAGAGCGCTTCGACATTCAGGCCGACAAGCTGACCCCGACCGAACTGCTGAACGCCTTGCTCAAGGCGCCAGTGGACCTGTTGTGGAACGGCGGTATCGGCACTTACGTCAAAGCCAGCACCGAAAGCCACGCCGATGTCGGCGACAAGGCCAACGATGCTCTGCGCGTGAACGGCAACGAACTGCGCTGCAAAGTCGTGGGCGAGGGCGGTAACCTCGGTATGACCCAACTGGGTCGTGTCGAATTCGGCCTCAATGGCGGCGGTTCCAACACCGACTTCATCGACAACGCCGGTGGCGTGGACTGCTCCGACCACGAAGTGAACATCAAGATCCTGCTGAACGAAGTGGTTCACGCCGGCGACATGACCGACAAGCAACGTAACCAGTTGCTGGCGAGCATGACCGACGAAGTGGGCAACCTGGTGCTCGGCAACAACTACAAGCAGACCCAAGCGCTGTCGCTGGCTGCCCGTCGTGCCTTGCCGCGTATTGCTGAATACAAGCGTCTGATGAACGATCTGGAAGGCCGCGGCAAGCTGGATCGCGCCATCGAGTTCCTGCCGGCTGAAGAAGCGATCAACGAGCGTGTTGCGGCAGGCCACGGCCTGACCCGTGCCGAGCTGTCGGTGTTGATCTCCTACAGCAAGATCGACCTCAAGGAAGCGCTGCTCAACTCCCTGGTGCCGGACGACGACTACCTGACGCGCGACATGGAAACCGCTTTCCCGCCGAGTCTGGTGAGCAAGTTCTCCGACGCCATGCGCCGTCACCGTCTGAAGCGTGAAATCGTCAGCACCCAGATCGCCAACGATCTGGTGAACCACATGGGCATCACCTTCGTTCAACGACTCAAAGAGTCGACCGGCATGAGCCCGGCGAATGTTGCGGGTGCGTATGTAATAGTTCGGGATATCTTCCACCTCCCGCACTGGTTCCGGCAGATAGAAGCCCTGGACTATCAGGTTTCGGCCGACGTGCAACTGGAGCTGATGGACGAGCTGATGCGTCTGGGCCGCCGCGCTACGCGCTGGTTCCTGCGCAGCCGCCGTAACGAGCAGAATGCTGCCCGTGACGTCGCACACTTCGGTCCACACCTGGCAGCGCTGGGCCTCAAACTCGACGAACTGCTGGAAGGCCCGACCCGCGAAGGCTGGCAGACCCGCTATCAGGCTTACGTCGCCGCTGGCGTCCCTGAGTTGCTGGCGCGCATGGTTGCAGGCACTACCCACCTGTACACCTTGCTGCCGATCATCGAAGCCTCCGACGTGACCGGCCAGAACGCAGCAGACGTCGCGAAGGCTTACTTCGCCGTGGGCAGCGCGCTGGACATCACCTGGTACCTGCAACAGATCAGCGCTCTGCCGGTTGAAAACAACTGGCAAGCCCTGGCCCGTGAAGCGTTCCGCGATGACGTCGACTGGCAACAGCGTGCGATCACCATCTCCGTCCTGCAACAGGGCGACGGCACTCAGGACGTGGAAACCCGTCTGGCGCTGTGGATGGAAGAGCACGAAGGCATGATCGAACGCTGGCGCGCCATGCTGGTGGAAATCCGTGCCGCCAGCGGCACTGACTACGCCATGTACGCGGTCGCCAACCGTGAGCTGCTGGATCTGGCGTTGAGCGGGCAAGCAGTGGTGACGGCCGCTGCGCCTGTCAGCGCTGACGAGCTGGAGCCTGCGGCCTGATATCAGCCGCTGAATGAAAAAGCCCCGCATTGAGAGATGCGGGGCTTTTTTTTGTCTGGCGGTTTTGTGTTGTCAGTTAGGGCCCCTCCGAGTGGCGATCCGACGATCGGACCTGCCAGCCGACCATTATTTAGCAGATGTACACCCTTCAATTGAAACGTGCAGGCATAAAAAAACGCCGCTCATCTCTCGATGGGCGGCGTTTTTTATGGCGTTGCAGCGTTAGGCTTGAACGACCGGGATGTTGGCGTTCGCAGCAGCTTCACGGAACTCGGCGATCTGGTCGAAGGACAGGTAGCGGTAGACATCGGCCGCCATGCTGTCGATCTTGCCAGCGTATTCCATGTATTCCTCGACGGTCGGCAGGCGACCCAGGATGGAAGCAACGGACGCCAGCTCAGCCGAGGCCAGGTAGACGTTCGCGCCGTCACCCAGACGGTTCGGGAAGTTACGGGTCGATGTCGACACTACAGTCGAGTTCGGCTCTACGCGTGCCTGGTTACCCATGCACAGCGAGCAGCCTGGCATTTCCATGCGTGCGCCGGCTTTGCCGTAGATGCCGTAGTAGCCTTCTTCGGTCAGCTGGTGAGCGTCCATCTTGGTCGGAGGCGACAGCCACAGACGGGTTGGAAGCTGACCCTTGACCTGATCCAGCAGTTTACCGGCAGCGCGGAAGTGACCGATGTTGGTCATGCACGAACCGATGAACACTTCGTCGATCTTCTCGCCAGCAACGCTGGACAGCAGACGGGCGTCGTCCGGATCGTTTGGCGCGCAGAGCACAGGCTCTTTGATGTCAGCCAGGTCGATTTCGATGATTTCAGCGTATTCGGCGTCAGCATCGGCAACCATCAGCTCAGGGTTGGCAACCCAGGCTTCCATTGCTTGAGCACGACGTTCCAGGGTACGCACGTCACCGTAGCCTTCGCCGATCATCCAGCGCAGCAGGGTGATGTTGGAGTTCAGGTACTCGGTGATCGACTCTTTCGACAGCTTGATGGTGCAACCGGCAGCCGAACGTTCAGCCGAAGCGTCGGACAGCTCGAAAGCTTGCTCGATGCTCAGGTTGTCCAGGCCTTCGATTTCCAGGATGCGGCCGGAGAAGGCGTTCTTCTTGCCTTTCTTCTCGACGGTCAGCAGGCCAGCCTGGATCGCGAAGTAAGGAATGGCGTGAACCAGGTCACGCAGGGTGACGCCCGGTTGCATTTTGCCTTTGAAGCGCACCAGGATCGATTCCGGCATGTCCAGCGGCATGACGCCGGTGGCTGCAGCGAACGCAACCAGGCCGGAACCGGCCGGGAACGAAATGCCCATTGGGAAACGGGTGTGCGAGTCACCACCGGTACCGACGGTGTCCGGCAGCAGCATGCGGTTCAGCCAGCTGTGGATGATGCCGTCGCCCGGACGCAGGGAAACGCCGCCGCGGGTCATGATGAAGTCAGGCAGGGTGTGGTGGGTGGTCACGTCGATCGGCTTAGGGTAAGCCGCGGTGTGGCAGAACGACTGCATGACCAGATCGGCCGAGAAGCCCAGGCACGCCAGGTCTTTCAGTTCGTCACGGGTCATAGGACCGGTGGTGTCCTGGGAACCCACGGTGGTCATTTTCGGTTCGCAGTAGGTACCAGGACGAACGCCTTTGCCTTCTGGCAGACCGCACGCCTTGCCGACCATTTTCTGCGCCAGGGTGTAACCCTTGGTGCTTTCAGCCGGAACTTCCGGCAGTTTGAACAGGGTCGAAGGTGGCAGGCCCAGTTCAGTACGGGCTTTTTCGGTCAGGCCACGGCCGATGATCAGCGGAATACGACCGCCGGCACGGACTTCGTCCAACAGCACCGGAGTCTTCATTTCGAAAGTGGTCAGGACTTCGTCAGTGCCGTGTTTGCAGACTTTGCCAGCATGCGGGTACAGGTCGATCACGTCGCCCATGTTCATGTTGGTGACGTCGAATTCGATCGGCAGTGCGCCAGCATCTTCCATGGTGTTGTAGAAGATCGGAGCGATCTTGCTGCCGAAGCAGAAACCGCCGGCACGCTTGTTCGGGACGTAAGGAACGTCGTCGCCGAAGAACCACAGCACCGAGTTGGTGGCGGATTTACGCGAAGAACCAGTACCGACCACGTCGCCGACGTAGGCGATCGGGAAGCCTTGGCCGCGCATTTCTTCGATCTGTTTCATCGGGCCGGTAACGCCTTGGGCGTCAGGCACGATGCCTTCACGGGCCATTTTCAGCATGGCCAGGGCGTGCAGCGGGATGTCCGGGCGGGACCAGGCATCAGGGGCAGGGGACAGGTCGTCGGTGTTGGTTTCGCCGGTGACCTTGAACACGCGCAGGCTGATCTTGTCGGCCAGGACAGGGCGGTTCTTGAACCACTCGCCGTCAGCCCAGGATTGCAGCACGCCTTTGGCGTGAACGTTGCCTTTTTTGGCGCGTTCTGCGACGTCGTGGAAGGCGTCGAACATCAGCAGGGTGTGCTTGAGTTCTTCGGCTGCGACTGGCGCCAGCTCGGCGTCGTCCAGCAGGTTGACCAGGGTCACGATGTTGTAGCCGCCTTGCATGGTGCCGAGCAGTTCAACAGCGCGTTTCTTGTCGATCAGAGGGGAGGTAGCTTCGCCTTTGGCGAGGGCAGAGAGGAAACCGGCCTTTACATAGGCTGCTTCGTCCACTCCAGGCGGAACGCGATTGGTGATCAGGTCAACGAGGAAAGCTTCTTCGCCAGCCGGGGGATTTTTCAGCAGCTCGACCAGGCCTGCAGTTTGTTCGGCGTTAAGCGGCTGGGGAACGATACCCAGTGCTGCACGCTCTTCGATATGTTTGCGGTAGGCTTCAAGCACAGTTATTACCCTCATCAGTGGTCCCAAATGGGTGTCCGGGACGCTCATCCCGAAATTGCCGTACTCATGCGCTGCATGGCGTTTTGGGCCACTTAGCCAGAATTACCGACAATTCCTTACAGAAGCTGCTTTCAAAGTTTTACGCCTGCAGAACGGGAGCTGATGAGGGTTGGCGTTGGGTTTTTCCCCGCTGGAAAAACCCGTCGCCAACACCGCTCTGAAGGAACGACTGTGCTCGTGACGCTTTGAAAACAGCTTCTAACGGACATTGGCGCCTTAAAAGGCTGGCTGATTCTACGGCAAAAAAAAATTAAAGGTAAGTTAGGCCATCAAGATTGAGGGGTGATCAATGTTAGACAAAGGGCTAACATGCCGGCCTGTTCTGCTTTCCCGTGTTTTGCCTAACTATGCCCAATCAGACCATCAAAACCCCCTGCGTCGGCCTCTGTTCCACTGTTTACGGTGATCTGGTGTGCCGTGGTTGCAAGCGTTTCCACCATGAAGTGATCAACTGGAATGGTTACAACGAGGAAGAAAAGCGCGCGGTGTGGCTGCGTCTGGAGCTGCTGCTTTCGCAGGTGATGGCCAGCAAGCTGGAAGTGTTCGATCCCCAGCGCCTGCGTCTGCAGCTGGAGCAGCGCAAGATTCGCTTCGTGCCGCACCAGTCCGAGTATTGCTGGGCGTATCAATTGATCGCCCGTGGGGCGCGGGTGATCAACAATCTGGAAGCCTACGGGATGGTGCTGATGCCGGAGTTTCGCGACTGGAACCTGCCGGAGCTGCGCGATGCCATTGATCGGGAGTTCTTTCTGTTGTCCGAGGCGCATTACCAGCGCTACATCGCGCCGGGCTTTCTCAAGGACGCCTTCGGCGGGTAACCCTTGCCCGCGAAGGCGATCTGCTTGACGCCGAACATCTCAATGGTGGGTCACGATCTCTTCCAGATGATCCATGATCTCTTCCGGCTTGAGCACCAGCACATCGCTCTCCACCGCATCGAGCACCACTTCGGCGGTATTGCCGATCAACGCTCCTGATAACCCGGACCGTGCCACTGTGCCAATCACCGTCAACGCGGCCTGAAGCTCGTGCACTTTGTACGGGATCAACACATCTGCGGGTCCTTCGGCGATATGCAGGTGTTCGTCATCAATGTCGAACTCGGCCTGAAACGCCTTGCACTGCTCGCGATAACGAGCCTCGATGGTTTCGCTGAGCTGTAACGTTGGATCGGAGGCCGACAGCATCGGCGACGGATGGGCGCTGATCACATGCAGCTTGGCCTTCGCCAGGCTGGCAATGTCATAGCCGTAATCAATGATGGTGTTGTGCAAATGGCGGTGTTCGTCATCGGTATTGCCGACATCAATCGCCGCCAGAATCACCTTGTCTTTCCAGGAGCCGACGGTTTTCACCAGCAGCACCGGCGTCGGGCAGTTGCGCAATATCTTCCAGTCCTCGGGCGTCAGCAGTGCCTTTTTCAGTGGGCTGTCGGGGTAATGCTGTTTGATCACCAACCCGCAACCTTCCGCCTGCTGCACATCGATGATGGTTTCATGCAGGCTTTCGTTCCAGGCCTGTTCGGTAGTGACGCTGTAGCCGTCCGCCACCAGGGCCGCCTTGAGCACGCCCAACATCGCGCTATGGTCATGCTTGCGGTCGCACACCAGCAGGTGCAGATGTGCCTGGGTCACGCCAGCAATCAACTTGGCCCGCTTGAGCGCCAGGCTTTCCGAGTGTTCGGGTTCAATGACCACCAGAATGCTGCGAATGGCTTGCATGATCGGGATCTCCATTTACGGTTAAAAAGCATGGCGTTGGACAACTATAGTTGCTGGTCGCCAACCGGGTACTTGATGCATATCAACGGTCGCGACTGGTGGTCTGCCGGCAGGCCGGTATAATCGGCGCCCTTCGTTTTGAACCTTTTATCCGTGAGCCCCATGATCCTTCCCGAAATTCACGAGTTCCTCGGCTGCCGCACCCCCGATGGCTGGGTCCAGGCCGCGCTTGCCGATCAGGAAACCCTGCTGATCGACCACAAGAACTGTGAGTTCAAGGCGGCCAGCACGGCGTTGAGCCTGATCGCCAAATATCACTCTCACGTCGACTTGATCAACCTGATGTCGCGCCTGGCCCGGGAAGAGCTGGTGCACCACGAACAAGTCATGCGCCTGATGAAAAAACGCAAGATCGAGCTGCGTCAGCTCTCCGCCGGGCGTTACGCCTCGGGTTTGCGCAAAGTGGTACGTAGCCACGAGCCAGTGAAACTGGTGGATACCCTGGTGGTGGGCGCGTTTATCGAGGCCCGCAGTTGCGAGCGTTTCGAGGCGCTGGTGCCGCATCTGGACGAAGAGCTGGGCAAGTTCTACTTCGGCCTGCTGAAAAGCGAAGCGCGGCATTTCCAGGGTTATCTGAAACTGGCTTACCAGTACGGCGATGCCAAGGATATCGCTCACGTCATCGACAAGGTCCGCGCCGCCGAGCAGGAACTGATCGAATCGCCGGACGTGGAGTTTCGCTTTCACAGCGGCGTCCCGGTCGCGGCGTAAAGGTCAAGGGATCGCATTTCGATGTAGGAGCTGTCGAGTGAAACGAGGCTGCGATCTTTTGATCTTAAATTGTTAAAAACTCTTAATTGTATGAAACATCGCCAAAAACCGGCCCTGGAGGCCGGTTTTTGCTGCCTGCGATAACCGTCCCGTCATCGATTGACCCCATAATGCTGGCCACTTCACACAAGGGGTTGGCAGACGGTCGTTATGGATAACCTGGGTTTTGGCAAAGTATTGCTGGTGGAAGACGACGAAAAACTGGCCGGGTTGATCGCGTATTTCCTGTCCCAACACGGCTTTGAAGTCCGGCAGGTGCATCGCGGTGACCTGGCGTTGGCCGCGTTCCTGGAATTCAAGCCGAAAATGGTCGTGCTCGACCTGATGCTGCCGGGCCAGAGCGGCCTGCAGGTCTGCCGCGAAATTCGCAGTGTGTCCGATACACCGATCGTCATCCTGACGGCCAAGGAAGACGACCTCGATCATATTCTCGGCCTGGAGTCCGGCGCCGACGATTACGTCATCAAACCGATCAAGCCGCCAGTGCTGCTCGCACGCCTGCGAGCCTTGCAGCGCCGCCAGACGCCCGAGAGCAACGTGTGCAACGCCCTGGAGTTCGGCCATCTGAGCATCGACCGCAGCTGTCGCGAAGTCAGGCTGGCGGACGAAGTCATCGACATGACCACCATGGAGTTCGAACTGTTGTGGCTGCTCGCCAGCGCCGCCGGCAAGATCCTGTCCCGCGACGACATCCTCAACCGCATGCGCGGCATTGCCTTCGACGGCCTCAACCGCAGCGTTGACGTCTACATCAGCAAGTTGCGCGGCAAGCTCAAGGACAACCCGCGCGAACCGATGTGCATCAAGACCGTTTGGGGCAAGGGTTACCTCTTCAATCCGTTTGCGTGGGAGCTGTAAATGCTGCGGTTATTTCTGGGGTTGTACGTGGTACTGGCGGTGGGGTTGGTGCTGGCCTTGCAGACGGTCGAGCACACGTTCAACGTGCTGCTCGACGGGCAGATGCAGGCCTATAACCGCGAGGCGGTTCGGGGGCAGGCGTATTCGCTGGTCGAGCAATTGCGCGGTCTGGAAGGCTCGCAACGCGAGCAACAACTGGACACGCTACGCCAGCACTACGGACTGGGGCTGAGTCTGGTCGAGTCGGATCATTTGGCTCTCGACGATTATGAGAAAGCCTTGCTGGCCGAAGGCAAACTGGTGATTCGCGAGAAGTACACCCAGTTCATTTCCTCGATCGATGGCGGTGCCCAGCTATTGAGCATCAAGCTGCCGCCCGAGCCGAGCCTGATGCCGTTCTACATCACGGCGGCCTATCTGATGCTGGCTGTGTTGATCGGCATCGTGCTGTTTTTCTGGGTTCGACCGCATTGGCGCGATCTGGAAAAACTGCGCCTGGCGGCCGAGCGCTTTGGCGATAACGACTTGTCGTCACGCATCCAGCTGTCCAAACGCTCGAACATTCGCGACCTGGCCGAACACTTCAACCTGATGGCGGCACGCATTGAAGGTTTGATCGCCAATCAGCGTGAGCTGACCAACGCCGTCTCCCACGAGTTGCGCACGCCCATTGCCCGGCTGTCGTTTGAGCTCGATCAGCTCAAGCAGCAACCCGATCCGACCCAGAGCGGCGAACTGATCGCCGACATGTACGCCGACCTCGGCGAGCTGGAGGAAATGGTCTCCGAGTTGCTGACCTACGCCAGCCTGGAGCGTGGCGCCACGGTGATCAACCGAGAGAATATTCAGGCTATCAGTTGGCTGGACAGCGTGGTGGGCAGTGTGGCGCTTGAAGCCGAAGCCGCCGGGGTGCAGCTGGTGATCGTCGAGTGCCAGGTCGATGAGGTGCGCATCGAACCGCGCTTTATGGCGCGAGCAGTGATCAACCTGCTGCGCAATGCCATTCGCTATGCCGATGAGCGGGTTGAGGTGTCGTTGGTGCGCACCGGTGATCATTATGAAGTGCAGGTCAACGATGATGGGCCGGGCGTGCCGGTGGACGGACGGGAGAAAATCTTCGAACCGTTCTCGCGGCTCGATGCCAGCCGCGACCGTCGCACCGGTGGTTTTGGCCTGGGATTGGCGCTGGTGCGCCGGGTGTCGCAATCCCATGGCGGGCAAGTGGAAGTGGCGGATTCGCCATGGGGCGGGGCGTCGTTTCGCATGACCTGGGCGCATCTGGATTGAGTGTGTCGCGCTAAGGCCCTATCGCGGGCAAGCCCACTCCCACAGGATTTCTGGTGTTTACGGGATTTGTGTACGACACCTATTACTGTGGGAGCGGGCTTGCCCGCGATGGGGCCTTCAGCAAGTCTGTCAAAGACCGTGAATAGGCTTAGCGGCTCAACCCCAGACGTTCATGCCAATCGGCGATGGACTCTTCTGGATACTCGTCAAACTGCTTGTCCCCGGGACGCAGGGTGACTTCCACCCACGGCGCCTTGGAGCCGAGCATCAAGTGCGTGTGTTCCGGCGGCACCGGCAGCGGGGTGTCGATGGCGGATGCAAACGGATGAATCAGCTCCGGCCATTCAGGGCTGAACAGCCATAAGCCCGAACCGCACAGGGAACAGAAATGCCGCTCGGCGGTGCTGCGTCGGGCGCGCTTATCGCCCTCGTCCTTGAGTCGCGCATGGTAAATCGAGATGTGCTTGCGGCCGCGCACTGTGAGGCTGTGGGCATCGCCTCCGAGGTTGATCGCATACCCGCCACCGCCCTGGGTCTTGCGACAGATCGAGCAGTAGCAGCGCTGGTAAGGGTAGGGGTGGGCGCTGGTCAAACTGAACGACACGGCGCCGCAATGGCAGGAACCTTCGAGCTGCATGGCATCCTCCAACGGGTCTGGGACTGACCCGATACAGCCTAGACCGTCAGCGCCTCTCGACTGCAGCATCGCGGCGCCGGATGAATCTGTGTCAGGTGTGGCTGGACGCCTATCGATCGCCAAGGCAGCATGGGCGCCTTCATCACAGGGGCTGAACTCATGCGACGATTGCCTTCTCTGGCAGCACTCAGAACCTTCGAATGCGCCGCGCGGCACGCCCATTTCGGCCGGGCCGCCGCCGAGCTGTGCGTCACCGACAGCGCTGTCAGTCATCAGATTCGCCAACTCGAAGAACACCTGGGTGTCTCGTTGTTCATCCGCGAGGGTCGGCAAATCCGTCCGACAATGGCCGCTGGCCGTCTGATGCAAAGTCTGCAACAAGCGTTCGAACTGATTGGCGATGCCTGCGATGAATTGCGCGATCCGTCATCGCTGGCCGTGTTGCGCCTGGCGGTCACCGCCGAGTTGACGCAAAAGTGGCTGATGAGTCGCCTGACAGACTTCTATGCCCGCTACCCGCACATCACGCTGCACCTCTACGAACAACCGATCGACGCCACGGCACCGGGAGAAGACATCGACCTGGCGATTACTTACGGCACAGGTCCGGTTGACAGCAGCGCGTACTTCGTCCGCCCCTTGCCTGCGTTGCAGTTCTTCCCGGTTTGCAGCCCCGGCCTGTTCAACCAGGGCACCCTGAAAACGCCCAAGGATTTGGTGCGCCACTGCCTGCTGCACGACGATCAGGACGGCAAGACCTGGACCGCGTGGCTGACCAGTCATGCCGGCGATCAGCGTCCCGAACGCCAACTGTATTTCGCCCATGCCGGCCTGGCGCTTGAGGCGGCGGCTCAAGGGCAGGGTGTGGCGATGGGCGATAACCTGACGGCGCAAGAGGATTTGCTCAGTGGTCGCCTGGTCCGGCCGTTCACCTCTAGCATGACGGCGCTCGGCCAATATGCGCTGGTGTGCGAGCGGGTGCGCCTGGAGCGCCCAGCCGTGGCGCAGATGCTCGAATGGTTCAACGATCAGTTGATCGATTGATGAGTTGAATTCAACTATTCCGAAATAATCATCGTTGGTGAGCAGGGCGCTCGCCCCCTTAGCCTGTGGTCATTCCAATCCCACTGATGAGGTTTGACCATGGCACGTTTGCTCGATTCCACTCCCAAACTCGACGGTTTCCGCCTGCCCGGCGAATTCGAAACCAAGTCCGGCTGCTGGCTCGGCTGGCCGGAGCGCACCGACGTCTGGCGCAACGGCGCCAAGCCCGCGCAGAAAGTCTGGGTGCAGATTGTCAGCGCCATTGCCCAAAGCGAACCGGTGACGGTGTGTGCTTCTGCCACCCAGTTCGCCACCGCCCGCCGTCAGTTGCCGCCTCAGGTGCGTGTGGTGGAAATGACCTGCAACGACACCTGGTTTCGCGACAGCGGCCCGTGCTTTGTGGTTAACGACGACAGTGGCGAAGTGCGCGGCGTCGACTTTGAGTTCAACGCTTACGGTGGCCTCGACGGTGGCTTGTATTACCCGTGGGACAAGGACGACCAGATTGCCAGTAAAATCCTTGAAATCGAACGCTTCGACCGTTATCGCGCGCCGCTGATTGCCGAACTGGGCGGCATCCAGAGCGACGGCCAGGGCAGCGTCCTGACCACCGAACAATGCCTGCTCAACCGCAATCGCAACCAGCATTTGGGCAAGGACGAAGTCACCCGTCGCCTGACCGATTACCTCGGTGCCGAACAAATCATCTGGCTGCCGCGCGGTTGCAAGTTCGATGAAACCGATGGCCACGTCGACGACCTTGCGTGTTTCGTGCGTCCCGGCGAAGTCGTGCTGCAATGGACCGACAATCGCGATGACCCGCAGTGGGAAATCTATCAGGAGGCCTACGACATCCTGCGCAGCACCCGCGACAGCCGTGGCCGCGAGTTGATTGTGCACAAGCTGCCGCAGCCGGACGTGCTGGAATGGACCGCCGAAGAAGCCGAAGGCCTCGATCAGCAGGACAGCACCCACACCCGTCAGGCGGGCACCAAAATCTGCGCGTCGTACATCAACTACTACGCCGGCAACACCTCGATCGTGGTGCCGTTGTTTGGTGATCGCAACGATCAGGCGGCCCAGGCGACCCTCGCCGAACTGTTCCCGCAGCACAAGATCGTCGGCATCGAAAACTCCCGGGAGATCCTCCTCGGTGGCGGCAATGTCGCCTGCATCACCATGCCGCAATACGCGGCGCCTGCCCGCAGCAAAGGAGTGTGAACATGGGCCTGCACAAACTGACTCAAGCTTTATTGCTGGTGCTTGCACCCTTGTGTGTGCAGGCCGCCGACACCACCAAACCGGTGGTGAACCTGTACATCTGGGGCGAGTACCTGGCCCCGGATACGCTGAAGGATTTCGAGAAAAAAACCGGCATCCATGTGGTGGCCGATCACTTTGATTCGCTGGAAACCGTCGAGACCAAATTGCTGACCGGTCGCAGCGGCTATGACCTGGTGCTGACGGCGGGGCAGCACTTGTCCCGGGCGATCCAGAGCGGGGCGATTCAGACGTTGAACCACCAACAACTGCCGCACTTTGCCGGTGTCGGCGAAGAGTTTCGCCAGCACATGGCGGTGTTCGATCCAGGCAATCGGTACGCCGGGATTTATGCTTGGGGCACCACCGGAGTGGGTTATCAGGAAGAGGCGATCAAGCAGCGTTTGCCCGATGCGCCACGGGACAGTTGGGCGATGCTGTTCGACCCGGCCGTGGTGTCCAAGTTTGCCGATTGTGGGGTCAGCCTGCTCAACGATCCCAACGAGGTATTTGCCGCGGTCATGAAGTACATGGGCCTGGACATCAACCGCCAGAACCTCGATGACCTGAAACTGGCCGAGCAGCAACTGGCGAAGATCCGGCCGTACATCCGTTACTTCGACAACGACCTGAACATCAGCGACCTGGCCAACGGCAACACCTGCGTGGCGATGTCGTGGAACGGCAACGTGGGCATCGCCGCCACACAGGCCGAGGCTGCGCACAAGCCATTCAAGCTCAGTTACCGGATACCGAAGGAGGGCACGTTGATCTGGTTCGACGCCATGGTCATTCCCAAGGATGCGCCGCACCCTGAGGCCGGGCTGGCGTTGATGGACTACCTGATGACACCGGAGGTGATTGCACCGATCACCGACACCATCCACTACGCCAATGCGATTACCGCGGCGGACGGGTTGATTGACCCGGTGATTCGCAATGATCCGGGGACCTACCCGTCGGCGCAGGTGAGGGCTTCGTTGTATAGCAAGAATGACAATGACAAGGCGTTCAACCGGGCGCTGATTCGGGCGTTCAGTCGATTGAAATCGGGGTTGTGATTGGCCCTGAGAGATGGGGTGTATGTACGGTCGCCATCGCGGGCAAGCCCGCTCCCACAGGGGAATTGTTGTGGGCGCGAGCTGGTTCCGGGTCTACTTGCCAGTCATCCGCCACAAATACCAGGACGCCACCGTCCGATACGGGCTCCACGGCAAGCCAATCTCGACCATCTGCTTGCGCGTCGGCTGCACCTCCAGCCCCTTCAAGCGCCGATACCCCTCGCGTACCCCGAAGTCATCGGCCGGCAAGATGTCCGGCCGCTCCAGGCTGTAGATCAGCAGCATCTCGACGGTCCAGCGGCCAACTCCACGCAAGGTGATCAGTCGCTCGATCAGCGCTTCATCCTCCATGGCCAGTGCCGTTGCGTAATCCGGCACCACGCCGTCGAGGGTCGCCTGCGCTATTCCTTGAATGGTCGCGATCTTGCCCGCGGAAAAACCACAGCTGCGCATCTGGTCAAAGTCGGTGGCGATAATCTGTTCCGGCCTCGGAAACGCCACCGACGGAAACAACGCCAGCAGCCGTCCGACAATCGCATCACCGGCCTTGGCGTGCAGTTGTTGATAGGCAATCGCCCGCACCAGCGATTCATAAGGATCGCGAGCCGGGTGCGGTTGATGCAGGCACGGGCCGATGGACGCGATATGGCGCCGCCAGTCGTCATCGATGGACGCCAGGAATTGCGTCGCGTCCTGATAGGGATCGGGCATATCGATCAGGCTTTTCCCGCAGGTTTTAGCAGGGCGTTCACTTCGCCATAAGTGAAGGCCTTGAGGTGACTGCTGTCGAGTTTGCCGGTCTCCAGAAAGCCCTTGGCCAAGGAGGCCATTGCCCCATAGAGAAACTCGGCGATGCCCGAACCGGCACTCAGGCGGCGCACGCCGAGCGCTTTGAGTTCATCGAGCGACGGCAGCCCCGGGAGCCCGAGCACGTTCACCGGCAACGAGGTGCCTTGGCACAACGCAGCGATCTCGTATTCGGCCGTCACGCCCGCGGCGAACAACCCGTCAGCGCCCGCCGCCTGATACAACGCGGCGCGTCTGAGGGTTTCGGCGACGCGGTCTTCAGCAGGCACCAGGCCTTTGAGGTAAACATCGGTGCGGGCATTGATGAACAGCTTCACCTGGCGGCGTTCGGCAACCTGGCGGGCGATTTCGATCTTGCGTACCAGCAACTCGGGCGGCGAAGCGCCGTCCTCGATATTGATTCCGACTGCGCCAGCCGCGATCACCGCATCAATGACCTCGGCAACCCGCGCCAGGTCGTCGGAATAACCTGCCTCGATGTCCACGGTCAACGGCACCGAAATCACCCGGGCGATGGACTCGACGGTCGATATCAGGCGTTCGAGGGGCAGGGCATTGCCGTCCGGGTAGCCATGCGCCCACGCCACCGCCGCGCTGCTGGTGGCCACCGCCTTGCAGCCCAGTTGCTCGACAATGCGCGCCCCGGTGGCATCGGCGACGTTGGTCAGGATCAACAAGCCGTCGTGGTGCAGTTGATGAAATTGGCTGTCCATCGTGTGTCCTTCCTTAAGACGTTTGGTGAAAAACAGGGGATCAGAATGCAAGTTGTTCGGTCAGCTGCACGGCGGCTTTTTCCAGCCGGAGCAAAAACGCCTTGCGCGGTTGTCCTCCACCATAGCCCGTCAGCGAGCCGTCTGCACCGATCACCCGGTGGCAGGGCAGCACAATCGAAAGGCGGTTATGCCCGTTGGCCAGGCCCACCGCGCGGCTGGCGCCGGGCTTGCCCAGTTTTGCGGCAATGGCGCCGTAGGTGCTGGTCCGGCCGTAGGGTATCTTCGCCAATTCAGCCCACACCTGACGGGCGAATTCGCTGCCGGGCAAGTGCAGGGCAACGGTGAATTCGGTGAGTTTGCCGGCGAAATACTGCGCAAGCTCGGCTTCAATCTGCTGCAAATGTGCGTTGTGGCCGGGCGCTACGGCATAGCCATAACGGGTTTGCAGCTCTTCGACTTCTCTGGTCAGCGCCGGTCGATCGAGAAACTCCAGCAGCACCAGGCCGCGACGCTCAGCCATGGCGATCATCGGCCCCAGCGGCGTGGTCAGTCGGGTAAACAGCAATGGCTCGCTGTTGGCCGCACGGCCCGGGGTGATGTGAAAGGATTTTTGAAACGCATCGCGAAAACCGCTGAGGGATTCATAGCCCGAGTCGAACGCCGCGTTATCGATGGAATTCCCCTGTTTGATGCCGCCCAGCGCCATGCCCAGGCGTCGGGTGCGCAGCCAGGCGTGGAAGGTCATGCCGAAATGCTGTTTGAACCAACGGCGCAGTTTCAGCGGCTCGATGCCTTGCGCCATGAGTTGGGCGTCGGTCCAGCGCAGGTCGGGATCGGCATCCACGGTCTTGAGCAACGCCTGCACCCAATCCGGCGCAATGGCGGCGGCATCGAGGGGCTTGCAGCGCAGACAGGCGCGATAACCTGCCGACATGCACTCATCGGCATGGGCGAAAAACTCGACGTTCTCCGGCTTGGGTTTGCGCGCCGTGCAACTGGGGCGGCAGAAGATTCCGGTGGTCTTGACCGCAGTGAAGAACACCCCCTCGTAGGCGGTGTCCCGTTCGAGCATGGCGCGGACCATCTCGGCGTGGGGCGGAAGCAAAGCGTTCTGTAGGTTCATGGGCTGAGCATAAAACGCGTTGGCCGACGCCTCCACCGGAAAATCGACAGAGAATTATGCCGCCTCAGATCGAGCGTTGATTGACCCGTTTCGACAGCTCTTCAGCGCTCTCTTTGCGCTCCGAATAACGATCGACCAGAAACTCCTCACGACCCCGCACCAGTAATGTGAACTTCATCAGTTCTTCCATCACATCCACCACCCGGTCGTAGTACGCAGAAGGCTTCATCCGGCCCGCGTCATCGAATTCCATGAAGGCCTTGGGCACCGATGACTGGTTGGGGATGGTCAGCATCCGCATCCAGCGGCCCAGCACGCGCAGTTGATTGACAGTGTTGAATGACTGGGAGCCGCCACAGACCTGCATCACCGCGAGGGTTTTACCCTGGGTGGGGCGGACCGCACCCATCGTCAGCGGGATCCAGTCGATTTGCGCCTTGAACACCGCCGACATCGAACCGTGGCGTTCCGGTGAGCACCAGACCTGTCCTTCGGACCAGAGCACCAGCTCGCGCAGTTGCTGGACCTTCGGGTGGTCGCTGGACGCATCGTCGGGCAGGGGAAGGCCGCTAGGGTCGAAGATCACCGTTTCGGCCCCCAGCAAACGCAGGATCCGCGCGGCTTCCTCGGTCAGCAGGCGGCTGAAGGAGCGTTCGCGAGTCGAGCCGTACAGCAGCAGGATGCGCGGTTTGTGGGCGCTTTGATCTGAAAGTGTCAGCAGTTCCAGATCCAGATTGGGCAGGTCGTCGTTCATCACAGGGTTCCAATGCGGTCCAGTTCGACCTTCAGTTCTGCGTGCGAAAGGGAGTTCAGGTCCAATGCGAAGAAGGCCGCAAAGCGTCGTTTGATTGTTTCGACGGTGTGGTCAAAAGCGGCCTGGATCGCTTGCTCGGTGCCATGCACCTCCGATGGATCGGCCAGCCCCCAATGGCTTTTGAGCGCCGGCCCGAAGTAGACCGGGCAGGTTTCCCCGGCGGCCTTGTCGCAAACAGTGATGACGATATCGGGCGGTGAATCGGCGAACACCGAGGAGTCTTTGCTATAGAGGCCGTCGGTCGAGATACCGAGGGTGTGCAGGGTTTGCACGGCTTGAGGGTTGAGCCGGCCACTGGGAAAGCTGCCGGAACTCACTGCCGTAAAACCCACGGGGGCCAAATGATTGAACAGTGCTTCGCTCAACACGCTGCGGCAGCTGTTGGCGGTGCACATGAAAAGAACCTTGGTGGGGCGTAAGTTCATTGCGGCGGCTCAAATATATGGATATTCGAATATACGTATGCTCGCCGAAAATGCCAATCCACTTTTTCCACCTTTAATGTTTGTGCCGGTGATGGATGTCCGGAAAGTGTGGATGGCTGTGGCGGATCGGCGTGTGCTGATGTTCATGACTGTGCGGCTCGACACCGTCCCACTGGAACGCATGCTCATGTTGATGATGTTCGTCATGAACGTGTCGGTGACTATGAAGGAGTGCGACATGCTGATGTTCATGGGCATGACGTTCCTTGAGGTGTATCCAGACGCCCAGCCCCATCAGCAGTGACGCCCCCCAGAACGTCATGCTGACCGGCTCACCGAACAGCACAATGGCAATCGCCGCCCCAAGGAACGGCGCCGTCGAGAAGTAAGCCCCCGTGCGTGCGGTGCCTAGCCCGCGCAGCGCCAGGATAAACAGCACCAGACTGATCCCGTAGCCGAGGAAGCCGACGATCAGCGTCGGCCCGAGTACCGAGATGTGCGGCAGTTTTGCGCCCAGCGCCAATGCAAGAGCGCAGTTCACCAGCCCGGCGGTCAGCCCCTTGATGCCCGCGATGAACACGGCGTCGGAGGCCGACACTTTGCGCGTCAGGTTGTTATCGATGGCCCAGCAGACGCACGCCAGCGCCACGGCCAGCGGTCCGAGCCAGCTCTGCGATTGCGCCGAAGCCTGCGGCCAGGCCAGCAATAATCCGCCGGCAACAATGGCGAGCATTCCGGCAACGATCCGGCGGTCGGCATTTTCCTTGAACACCACCCACGCCAGCACGGCAGTCAGCACCGATTCGAGGTTGAGCATCAACGAGGCGGTGGAGCCGGAAGTCAGGGTCAAGCCGAACATCAGCGCGACTGGCCCAAGCACGCCACCAAACGCTATCGCACCGAGCAGCCAGGGCCATTCGGACGCTTTGAGGCCGCTGGGCTGCCAGCCCCGGTCGCGGATCAGCCTGAGGAGTGTCAGGCCCAATCCGCTGCCCAGGTACAACAGCCCGGCCAGCAAGATGGGCGAGAGGTTCAGGCCCAACACCTTGGCCAAGGGCGTGCTCGCTCCAAACAGCGCAGCGGCGCCCAAGGCATAAACAACATTCAGGTTCATTCGAGGCTCGGCAATTATCGATGCGGGATGCCTCGCAGTGTGAACCCGTGTCGAATCCCGTCAATCCCCTGTGCTCAGGCGCGGCGCGCCATCAACAGCACCGACGCCGCTGCCGACAACAACCCCGCGCAGCAACGGTTGAATATTCGTTTGCCCCGAGGCTCGGCAAACCAGCGACGCATGTGCAGGCCCATGTAGGCGTAGGCGCTGATGGCGATCCATTCCAGCATCAGAAACAACGCGCCGAGCAGCGCAAATTGCGGCGTCACTGTGTGAGTCGGGTCGACGAACTGGGGCAGGAACGCGGTGAAGATGAAGATGGCCTTGGGGTTGCCGGCCGCCACCAGAAACTCTTGTCGTGCCAGCGCCATGATGCCGACAGGCGTTCCCGTCACTACGTGTTCGGCGCCGGGGTCGGCTCGCCACAATTGCCAGGCGAGGTAAAACAAATACGCCGCACCGACAATCTTGATGCCGTAGAACAACAGTTCAGACGTTTGCAGCACCACCGCCAACCCGGCGGAGGCGAGGGCGATCATCCCGGCAAACGCCAGCAGCCGACCGATGCCAGCCACGCAGGCAATGCGGTAGCCGTAGCGGGTCGAGTTGCTGACCGACAGCAGATTATTCGGGCCCGGCGCCATGTTCAGCGCGAAGCAGGCGGGCAGAAACAGCGAGAGGGTGGCGAGGTCCATGACAGGTCTCCAGAAGCAAGAGAACGGTAGTTTTATCACGGACAGCGAGGGCTTTCCCGGTACAGCGGTGCGCGCAGGCCGCAGTACAATTTCGCTGAGGTTATTTGGCGAACCTTCTCGCACCCACCACACACAGGATCACCGCCACGGTGACCCCGAGCATGCCAAGGCTGACTTGCTCGTGCAGCAACGTGGCCGCCAGTGCCAAGCCAAAAAATGGTTGCAGCAGCTGAAGCTGTCCCACGGCGGCAATCCCCCCTTGGGCAAGCCCGCGATACCAAAACACAAAACCGATCAGCATGCTGAACAGCGAGACGTACGCCAGGCTCAACCAGGCCGGGTTACTGATGCCCGAAAACGATGCGGGGGCCAGCCACCAGGTCAGCGGTGCCACCACCGGCAACGACAACACCAGCGCCCAGGAAATCACCTGCCAGCCGCCCAATGTCTTGGAAAGCTTCGCCCCTTCGGCATACCCGAGCCCACAGGCAAGGATGGCCAACAGCATCAGGACGTCGCCGGCGGGGGAGGCTGTCAGCCCCTGAGCGAGGGCAAACCCCACCACCAGCAAACTGCCAAGGACCGAGAAGCACCAGAACGCCGGCCGCGGACGCTCACCCCCGCGCAACACACCAAACGCGGCCGTCGCGAGCGGCAACATGCCGACGAAGACGATGGAATGCGCCGACGTCACGTATTGAAGTGCCAGTGCCGTCAGCAGCGGAAACCCGATAACAACGCCCATTGCCACGATAATCAAGGGCAGGATCTGGTGTCGCGCAGGACGTTTTTCCTGCAACAGCAACACAAGGCACAGCGCCAGAACAGCCGCGATGGTGGCACGCGCGACAGTCAGAAAGACCGGATCGAACTCCAGCACGGCCACCCGGGTAGCGGGCAATGAGCCGCTGAAGATCAGGACGCCGATGAGTCCATTGATCAGCCCGCTCGCGTTCTTTTCCAGTGGCTGGTGTTGCAGATTCGATGCACGTTCCATGGGAGTCGACTCACATATCGGGGGGGTTGCCTTGTGGGCATCGTATGACCGAGTATCGATACAATCAAAAAATTGTCATGGATACATCTTTATGCCTCGCTCCCGTTACAAGTCGCTGGTGGACGCGTTTGCCGCCGATATCCGTGCTGGACGTTTGCCGCCGGGTACGCGTTTGCCGACACACCGTCAGCTCGCCACCACGGAAAAGCTGGCCTTGGTCACTGCCAGCAGGGTCTACGCAGAACTGGAGGCGATGGGGCTGGTCAGCGGTGAAACGGGGCGCGGCACGTTCGTCAGGGAGACGTCGCTGCCACCGAGCCAAGGGATTCACCAGCCGGCGGTGGCGGTCGGGATGATCGATCTCAACTTCAACTACCCCTCCGTGCCGGGGCAGGCCGACCTGCTGCGCAATGCCTTGCGCCAGCTCGCGTTATCCGGTGATCTGGAGTCCCATCTGCGCTACCAGCCGCATGCGGGCCGCCTGCATGAGCGGGCATCGATTGCGCGTCATCTGCTGACGCGCGGGCTGAGTGTTCAGGCCGAACAGGTGTTGATCGTCAGTGGCGCCCAGCATGGATTGGCCGTGACCCTCATGGCGCTGCTGCAACCCGGTGAGGTGATCGCCGCTGACGCCTTGACCTATCCGGGGTTCAAGGTGTTGGCCGAAACGCTGCACCTTGAAATCGTACCGATTCCGCTCACTGATCAGGGGCCAGACCTGGATGCGCTTGAAAAGCTCTGCCGCAGCCGTTCGGTGCGCGCCGTCTACACCATGCCGACGCTGCACAATCCGCTGGGGTGGGTGATGCCCGCCGATCAACGGGATCGCCTCGTGTCGATTGCGCGCACGCATGACCTGCACATCATCGAGGACGCTGCCTACGCCTTTCTGGCCCAAGATTCACTGCCGCCGATCGCGCACCTGGCACCCGAAAGAACGGTGTACGTTTCGGGCTTCTCCAAGAGCGTCGCCACCGGTTTACGCGTCGGATTCGTCGCAGCCCCAGTGCACCGGGTGGCCGCGCTGGAGCGCACGATCCGGGCGACCACCTGGAACACGCCCGGGGTGATGACCGCGATTGCCTGCGCCTGGATCGATGACGGGACTGTCAGCGCGCTGGAAGCGCAAAAGCGCGCAGATGCGCAGGCCCGGCAAGCCTTGGCTGACACAGTGCTGACGGGGCTGCACTACATTCGTCATCCTTCTTCCTACTATATCTGGCTGCCCCTGGCGGAAGACGCGAGAGCCGATCAAATCGCCGTGGCGTTACTGCGTGAGCAGGTGGCGGTTTCAACCGCCGAACCCTTTGCGACCTCTATTCATGTGCCGCACGCGATCCGGTTGGCGCTGGGGTCGGTGGACATGGACTCGCTCGCGGCGGCGCTGGTGAAAGTGAAGCGGGTGGTGGGGGCATTTACGTAACTTAGGCAGTTTTCTTCAATACGCAGGGCAGGGGTGTCAGTACGTTGAGCGCTGATTTCCCTGATTGAAGAAGGTGTGCAATGAGTCTGATTATTTCCATGGCCACATTTGCGCTGGTGGCTTCGATTACGCCTGGACCGGTAAACATTGTCGCGCTGAGCTCGGGGGCGCAGTTCGGTTTTCGCGCCAGTCAACGGCACGTCGCCGGGGCCACGTTGGGGTTTGTTCTGTTACTGGTGTTGATGGGGCTGGGACTGCATGAGGTGTTGCTCCTTTGGCCGGCAATGACTCAGGTGATGCAACTGGCCGGCGTGGCGTTCCTGTTGTTCATGGCCTGGAAACTGGCGGCGGACGATGGTCGTATCGATGCGAAAGAGTCGCACCGGGCACCGTCAATGCTGTACGGCGCGGTAATGCAGTGGCTCAACCCGAAAGCCTGGCTGGCCTGCGTGGCGGGCATGGGCGCGTTCGTCGCGAACGGCGAGGCGCGGCTGGTCTGGCAGTTTGCGGCGGTGTATCTGGTGATTTGCTACGTGTCGGTGGGGTGTTGGGTGTATGCCGGTACATTCCTGCGGGGTTACCTCAATAACCCTGCAGGGATGCGATTGTTCAACCGGAGTATGGCAATCCTGCTGGCGCTTTGTGCGGGCTACCTGCTATTGCCTTAACACTCAGGCCAGGCCGCTAAGCGCATTTTCGGTAGGAACGGACAGGGCAGTGAAGCGTCCCTTTCGCAGCTCCGAGATGGCATAAACAGTCCGGGCTGCCCTGCCATTACCATCGGCAAAACTGTGATATCCCAGCAAGGCACCGAATAACTGCTTGTTGAAGTGTTCGGAACTCGCGTCCAGTTTTGCCAAGTGTTTTTCCAGTAAATGAGCACCGGAAACGCTTGCGGGATATCTGGCCGTTACTGTCGGAGAACGGTAAATTTTTTCGGGGGTCGGAATGGCTTTTTTATGTATCTGTCTCAATACGGACGGATCACTAAGCGAGTCGCTGTTGTCGGCATATTCACGAAGCAACGATTTGAACGTTTCCAGGTCATTTTTGGAGCCGGAGGCGTTGAAGATCCAGGCTGCGGCACGTTCCACATCATCAGTCAGACCGCCAGGGTTGAAGGTGCTTTCTGTCGACACACCGATGTAGGGGGGCTTGCCGAGGTCGAGTTGAAGCAAGTTGTCCTGATGTGCGTTCATGAAGTTGATGTTTTTGACCTCCACATCCAAGACGCTACTTAGAATGTCTGGTAATGCCGAAGGGGTGTCTTTGTAGACGTGCAGGTGTGACAGATCATATTTTTGCACCTCATGTTTAGCGATGATGTCGACAGCGTCCGCCGGCAGAACGGTTTTCAAATTTTTCGCCCCCTCGGATCTGAGCACAATGTCGCTCAGCGAGTTCTCCAGCAAATGCTTGATTTCAATATTGGAGAATTCGTTCGCCAGCATGCTCTCGTTACTCTTCAACAAGCGTTGCAGAACGTTCTCCGCATCGAGCAAATCAGGGTCTTTAAAAACGAATCTGCCATGCTCTAGCATGGGAAGAGCCAAGCGGGATTCGGCCGCTGCATTGAGTTGCGAGGCCCGGACAAAATCGTAAGCGTCCGCGCTTCCGGTCAACTTTCGCAGTTGACCGGTCGCCAGTTCGAATCCGCTGCCGCCCAGCTTGGCAATGCGCACGGCGCCTTTACCCAGCAGGGTGGGAATGCCATCCACGGGGTTAAACAGCGATAGCGAAAACTTCAAACTCAGCCGGGTCACGGACGAAATTTTTGAACCCAGGCTGCCCGCCTTGAAGAGCAGGTTGGCAGCGGTGCCCGCAAATCCGATAAAGGGCAGCAACACGGCGGCACCATCCAGCAAACATCCCCAGATTCCGCTGGTCCGGCGGTCCTTGTCCCCGGATTCGAGGTCTTCAATACAGCTTTTGAATGGAATGATGATATTGGCAATGGTGTCCGCCCATCTGACGTCCTCTTCTAAACGCAGCTCAAATTCTGTTTTGTCGAAACCTGCTGCGATCAGTGAGTCTTTTGTCACATACAGAGCCTCGGACACGATGAAACGCGCGATATCCTTGAATGCCATGGAACGAAAGGCCAGCAGTGGAGACCGGTAATCAGCGGTGCTCCCTGTTCGTCTGGGCAGCAAAGACAACAGGTCTACGTTAAAGAACTGATGAACCACATTCTTCGATGGCTTGCCGTTGAAATAAGCGTCCAGATCCACCGCTGCGTTAAGCGATAGCTCTCCACGGTCATTCGCAATCAGCGCTTCAGGTATGAAATCGTCGATTTCATCTACGAGCCCGGACACTCTGAAAGCTTGTGCCAGGGACTGATTTTTTTTGCATTCGCCGGTGAGTGTATTCAGTTCGTAGCAATGGAGCTCGTTGCCCAGTGTCGCGGTGATGATCACACCAAATCGGCCGCGGTCCGTGGGCTGTATGGGCTGGCTGTTGAAAGGGTCTCGCGACACGTATCGGCGAAGCGAAAATACACCAATCTCGCCAACGCCCAACTGGCCGCGGTCTTGTTGTGGGAGAGACGCGAGCGCATGGCGAATGACGGTGGTTGTCGCTTCTTCCAAGCGTTTGAGATGAGCGTCAACTGCCTGGTGGAAAATCTCGATTATCGACGGCAGCGTCAACAGTTGTGGAAACAGCGTATAAATATCCTTGCCAACCATATGCCATTGCCTGTTCGCCAGGTTATTGGAGAGGTAAGCGTCCAGGATCGATATGGTCAGGGGGTCTTGGCCGGAAAAACCCCGACTTTTTTTGAGGATTTTCGTTTCTAGAAAATCGCAGTCAGGTACGTGAAATTTCAGTGTTTCAAGTGCAAGTTTTTTTCGGCTGGGAATCGGTGTCGACAGCATGTTTGCACAATGACTCAGTTCATCCAGGTAGTCATTATATTGTGTGGTTGCGGTATTGATCGCTTCCTGACTGAAGTGACTGCCCGAATCCCGAGGTATGGATTCGTTGATCAGTGCCCAGTACAAAACCGGTTGAACCGTGGCGGCGTTATGCAGCAACTGCTGTCGATGACTGATGGGGGCTATCATCGCGCGCTTCAGTAGTTCCGCATAAGTTAATAGTTGAGATGAGCCTGCTGCACTGAATTCCGCCAGCATTACGGCACGATTCAAAACCACCCAGGCTGTCGAACCCACTTGCAGAGAAGCAGGTGCGTCTTGTACCAGAAACGCTGGAGCCAACTCTGTCAGCAGGGCGTATACAATCATCGGCACAGCCGCAGGGTCGATATATTTGCCGTTGCTGGTCACCTTATTTGCAAAGTGACTTTCCAACTCCGCACGGACCTCCAGCCAACTCTTTTCGACATTGGCGGTGGAGTACAACGTGTACCCGGCAATATTGATTTCAGAAGTTTTATTATCAAGGTTGATTCGGAGGTCGAGCATGATCGCCGCCAACAACACCTGTCGGCCCAATACGATGTTCGATACGGCGTCCATCCCGGCGTCATGCCATCCCAGTGCCTCGGTGTAATGACGAGCGATGGCGCGAGTTTCCGGTTGACTTAACAACCACTGCAAGTCGTCGTAGGTTTGCGGCTGGATCGCGTTCGGCAAAGGCTGGGCACCCTGCCAGGAAATGACGTTTATCAAGTGGTTGATAAGCAATTCATTACCATCCAGCAATCGATCGGTTACTTTCCAAATAGTCGAACGGTGTTCGGTCGTCAGCTCATATCTGGAGTGTGCAGCGCTGGCAAACACTTCACAGAAATTGCTGCGTCCCTTGGCTGGTTCAATGCTGAAAAAATCCAGCAGGTTTGCTGCCTGGTCGGCCGTTTGCGGTACGTCGATTTCATGAAAACGCAACCATTGCGCAACGCTGATCAGCGAAGTCGAGCTGATACCCCCAGTGGTTTGTGCTTGTGTTTTCAGGGTATTCAGCTCTTTTTCAAGCTCTGCAACTTGTTCGATCTCACTTGTGATGTCGTGTCGCTCGAAAACAGTGCGAAAGCGAACACCCAGAGCAGAGTGAAAAATTTGTTTGTGGACTTGTTCTAATACGTGGATGCGGCCATTAGTGTCGGCGTGAAAAGTAGTTTCTTTTGGTAATGATAGTGTTGCGCGAGCATCAATAAATGCCGGGTGTTGAACAAGGCCTGTTAATAAAAGTTTTCCAGGTCTGTGCGCTTTGTAAAACTGCGAGTCCTCGGTGATGTGAAGGTGGAAATTATCAAAGCCGCCTTGTTTGAAGAAGTCTGGTTGGTTGGTTGAGATGCCCAGGGCTTGAGTTGTCTGATTTTTTTCGCTGAGTTCCGGATCGGAAAAGGTAGTGCTGAAGTTGGCGACGTTATAAATGGCGAGATTGTCATTCATGGGTGGGCAATCCTTTGCGCGTTGATATATTAATAAGTTGTACGCCTGGGTTGGGCGTAGAGTAGGCGGCGTTGGAAAGGTTAGCGAACTACATTGTTCAATCACAACGGGTATCTGTTGTCCTGATGTGTCTGCTAGTGGCACTGTTAGCCAGGATAATAAAAGCTGCCTGATGTTTTAATTGTTGAATAATCAGCCGCGATACTGTCCTGGCGTTGCCGCCAAATGCTGTTTGAATGCTCGCTGAAAGTGCGCCTGATCAGCAAACCCTGCTTCCAGCGCTACATCGGCAATCAACTTGCCGTTGCGCAGTTGTTCGCGAGCGAACTGGATTCGTCGGTTAACCAGAAAGGCATGGGGCGTCATGCCGTAATGCTGCTTGAAGGCGCGGATCAGGTAGGACGGCGACAGCTGCGCTGCCTCGCAAATATCCTCGAGCTTGAGCATCAGGGTGCAGTTGTCGCGGATGTAATCGGCTGCCCGTTCCAGCTTGAAATTGGGTTCGCGCAACGGCTGGGCAATCGGGTTGAGTTGCTGTTGGACTTCGGTGAAAAACTCCACCGCTGCGCTGTGCTTGCTCAACACGTCCTGCAGAGGATCAACCAGTATTGCGTACAGATCCTTCAGGCCCGCGAACAGGTTGCCATCGCGGGTATGGGTAACGGAAAACCGACGATACGCCGAGTCCTGACTGAAACCGAGCTGATGCTGCAAATCGGTCAGCCAGGGCGTCTCGACGTACAGCATCAGGTAGGACCAGGGTTGGTCGTCGATCGGGTTGCAGGCGTGAACATCGCCGGGATTCATCAGCACCACGGTGCCGGCGCTGACCTCAAAGGCCGATTGCTCATGAAGGTAGGTGCTGTGCCCGGCGGTGATCGCACCGATGGAGAAGTGCGCGTGAGAATGCCGGGCGTAACAGACCTCGCGGCCATCAGCGATGGACCGGGCTTCGATGAAGGGCAGGGCATCATCGCGCCAGAAGCGTGGGGCTGTGTCTGCGTATTTGGCAACGGTGTGCTTCATCGTTCATGTACTCGGCGGCCAGAGCGCGAGTGTATTAGCTCTCGCCGTTAAAGGCTCGCTGCAAGGTGGCGATGTCGAGTTTTTTCATCTGCATCATGGCTTGCATGGCGCGCTGGGATTTGGTCGTGTCGGGGTCTTTCATCATGTCCATCATGGCGACCGGCACGATCTGCCAGGACAGACCGAATTTGTCCTTGACCCAGCCGCACTGCTCGCTCTCTGGATGAGCGGAAAGGGTGCCCCAGAAATAGTCCACTTCTTCCTGGGTCTGGCAGTTGACCTGAAATGAAACCGCTTCATTGAACTTGAATACCGGGCCGCCGTTGAGTGCGGTCATCGGCTGTCCGTCGAGTTCGAAACTGACCGTTAACACCGAGCCTTCAGGCCGGCCATGAACCTCCTGACCGGCTTTGCCATAGTGGGTAATGGCAGTGATTTTGGAATGATCGAAGATCGAGCAGTAAAACTTCGCAGCCTCTTCAGCCTGATCGTCAAACCAGAGGCAGGGAGTCAGTTTTTGCACGCGTTGCATGGGAGATGCTCCTCTACGGGTTGCTCATGCCGGATTATCAGCGTAGCCAGCCTGTAGTCGATTGGCTGGACCGTAGATCGACAAGCAGCCAAGTCGAATGGTTTAGGATGGAGTCGATATGACAACATATCGTGTCATTAAGACTCTTTTGCACTGTTGTCGATATGACTCATTTAGATTTAGATGATTGATTTTAAACGATTAAAAATGTGGCATGGGACTTGATACACCTTCGGTACAACTGACCTGTTTCAGGAGTACGGAAAATGTTCGATTTCTTCAGCAATCCCCTGAACGTACTGCATCTGTCGAGCAAAGTGCTGGGCGTCGGCCTGGTCATGCTGCTGGCCGGCATCTATGGCGCCTACCTGTACAACGGCCATCTGCCGATTGTCGCGCTGGTGTCGATGCATGCCATGACCATCATCGGGCCGACCCTGCTCAAAATCGGTTATGTGATGCGTCTGCTGGCCCAGCATCGTCTGGGAATAAGTCTGGCAAGGGTGGTGGCGTAATGCGCAGACTTGCCGCTGCCCCGGTCTTCAGTCTCGGCTTTCGTCCCTTTTTCCTGGCCGGTGCCGGTTTCGCTGCAATCGCGGTGGCGATCTGGGCGTTGTGGTTGTATGGCCGACTGCCCGGCGCGCAACCCGTTGGCGGCATGCTGGCCTGGCATCGGCATGAAATGCCGTTTGGTTTTGCCACGGCGATCATCGCCGGGTTCCTGCTGACCGCCGTGCCCAACTGGACGGGGCGTCCTGGCCTCAATGGCTGGCCGCTGATCGGCCTGGTACTGGTGTGGCTGCTGGCGCGATTTGCCTGGTTACTGCCCATTCCCGATGGGCTGTTGTTGCTGGTGCAAGTGCCTTTTCTTCCGTTGCTGGCCTGGGCGATCGGGCGGGATCTGGTCGCGGCGGGCAAGCGTGACAATTATCCGGTGTTGTTGGTGATCGCGTTGATGGCCGGCGCTCAAGGCATGACCTTGTGGGGCATCGCGGTGGATGATGCGGGTCTGCAACGGCGTGGTGTACTGGCGGCCTTGTGGTTGGTGGCGGCGCTGATGACCGTGATTGGCGGGCGGGTCCTGCCGTTCTTTATCCAGCGCGGCTTGAACCGGGCTGCTGCCTGTGCCGCTCAAGCATTGCCCACTCGGGTCTTGTTGCTGTGCAGCCTGTTCGCTGCGGTGTCCTTCGCCGGTGGGTTGAATGACGGCCCCAGGCCTTGGCTGGCGCTGTTGTTTGGGTTGATGGGCGTGTTGCACCTGCTGCGTTTGTGGCGCTGGCATGATCGGGGCATTTGGCGGGTGCCGCTGCTCTGGTCGCTGTATCTGGCGTATGCCTGGTTGATGGTTGCGGCGCTGGCGATGGCACTGTGGCACGCGGGCGTCATGCCGCAGCAAAGTCTGGCTACGCATGCACTGGCTGTTGGTGGTATCGGTGGATTGATTCTGGCCATGATTGCCCGGGTCAGCCTTGGTCATACGGGGCGCTTGTTGCAACCTTCGAGTCTTGTGGTGTTGGGGTTTGCGTTGTTGTTGATTGCGGCTGTGTGTCGGGTGTTTCTGGTGCCTTTTTCCGGGTTTGGGTTGGCGCTCTCGGCGTTGTTTTGGAGTGGTGCTTTTGTGCTGTTTCTTGCTCGGTATACCGGTATTTTGCTCAAGCCCAGGTGTTGATTTTTTGAGGCTTGGCGTTGGGTTGGGTTGGGTTGGGTTGGGGGCATATCCGTTTTTCTGGTGATGGCGGATATTGGTTCCGCCCTGACGGCGGGTTACTTGGAAAAGCGCCAAGTAACCAAGCGCTTGCGCCCCTGACGTACGGTGCCTCGCCTAGGCTCGGCATTCCCTCACTCCGGTCCTGCTCCGTGGGCCCGCCGCCATCGGCCATCCATGGCCGGGGGCGGCTAACCCGGCATCCATGCCGGGTTGCCCACTGCGCAGAACCTGCGTTCGGCCTCCCGACGGGGCAGATCACGATCAAGATCAAAAGCGGAAGGCGAGCTAACGCTCGACCTGATGAGTGGTGAGGAGCAACAGCGGTGCGCTGATCTGCTTTTTGTGGGAGTGAGCCTGCTCGCGATGTTGTTGCTGTTGATCGTTCCCACGCTCCGCGTGGGAATGCCGCCGGGGACGCTCTGCGTCCCAACTATCGACACCAGACTTGAGTCTTGCGCAAGGGTGACGCGGAGCGTCACGGGATGCATTCCCACGCAGAGCATGGGAACGATCAGGACGCGCAAGCGTTGAAGAATCAGGTCGGCCGGTAGGCCGCCTCGCTTTGCTTTTGCAGTGCACGCCGCCTCGAGAGGCCGAGTGGAGGTTCTGCGCAGTGGGCAACCCGGCATGGATGCCGGGTTAGCCGCCCCCGGCCATGGATGGCCGATGGCGGCGGGCCCACGGAGCAGGACCGGAACGAGGGCATGCCGAGCCTTAGCGAGGCACCGAACGTCAGGGGCAAAAGCGCTTGGTTACTTGGCGCTCTTCCAAGTGACCCGCCGTCAGGGCGGAACCAATATCCGCCATCACCAAAAAAACGGATATACACCCAATCCCAATCCCAATCCCATCAAGACCCAACCGTGACCGATGGTCGATGAACCCCTCTCGCCCGGCATTTTGCGCTTAGCTGTATGGATAACCCAAGCGCGCATAGCCATCTTCATCACCACAGCGACGCCCCTCCAGAACACCGTGAGTCTGAGGAAATTCACAATGCTGACCCTGAACATCAACGGCAAGGACCAAGAGCTCGATGTCCCCGCAGACATGCCATTGCTCTGGGTCCTGCGCGACGTCGCGCACCTCACCGGGACCAAATTCGGTTGCGGCATGGCCCAGTGCGGCGCCTGCACCGTACACATCGACGGCGCACCACTGCGCTCCTGCATCACCCCCGTCACGGCAGTCGCCCACGGCCAAAAAATTCTCACCATCGAAGGCCTCTCCACCGACGGCTCGCACCCGGTGCAGCAAGCCTGGGCCGAACTCGACGTGGTGCAGTGCGGTTACTGCCAGTCCGGACAAATCATGTCCGCCGCCGCATTGCTGGCCAAGATCCCCAAACCCACCGACAGCGACATCGACCAGGCGCTCTCCGGCAACATCTGCCGCTGCGGCACCTACCCAAGGATCCGTGCCGCGGTCAAACGCGCGGCCGAGATCGGTTGATGTCACGTTGAAGGGAGTCTGAACATGAACAGCATCAACCCTGTGTCACGCCGCAGTTTCCTCAAGGGCAGCGCCGCATTGGGCGCGGGTCTGGTGGTGGCGTTCGTCATCCCCGGCGCTCATCGCTTTGCTCTGGGGGCGGAGAATGAAGGCAATGTTTTTGCGCCGAATGCTTTCCTGCGCATTGGCAATGACAACACCGTCACCGTGCTGCTCGGCCATTCGGAAATGGGCCAGGGCATCTGGACCGGCCTGACCATGTTGATCGCCGAAGAGCTGGACGCCGACTGGTCGAAGATCCGCGTCGAGCATTCACCCGCTTCGGCGGCGGACTATGGCATGGCGGGGTTCGGCGGGATGCAGATCACCGGCGGCTCGACCTCGACCTGGATGGAATTCGACCGCTATCGGCAGGCCGGCGCGGCGGCGCGCTTGATGCTGATCCAGGCGGCGGCCAAGCGCTTCAACGTTGCGCCCTCCGAGATTCATACCGAATCAGGCGTGGTGGTTGCCGGCGACAAGCGTGCGACCTACGGCGAGCTCGCGGATGACGCAGGCAAGCTGCCAGTGCCGGATCCCGCGTCAATCAAGTTCAAGGATGCCAAGGACTGGAAAGTCATCGGCAAACCCACCAAGCGCCTGGACACCCCGGAGAAAATCACCGGCCGCGCCAAGTTCGGCATGGACGTGCAGTTCGACGGCTTGATGACGGCCATGGTGGCCCGTTCGCCGGTGTTCGGTGGCAGCGTCAAATCTTTCGAGGGTGCCGAAGCGCTGGCGGTGCCAGGCGTGCATAAAGTGGTGCAAGTGCCTACTGGCGTGGCGGTGATTGCCGATCATTACTGGGCTGCGAAGCTTGGGCGCGATGCGTTGAAGGTCGAGTGGGACCTGGGGCCGAACACCGGTCTCGACAGCCAGCAACTGCTGGAAACTTTCCGCAAGCTCGCGGCCACTCCCGGCATTTCGGCGAGCAAGGCCGGTGATACGGCCGCCGCTTTGGGCAAAGCGGTCAAGACCATCGACGTCGAGTACAGCGTGCCGTACCTGGCCCACGCACCGATGGAACCGCTCAATTGCACTGTGAAAATCAGCAAGGACAAGTGCGAGATCTGGACCGGCACGCAGTTCCAGACGCTGGATCAGATGATCGCGGGCAAGATCACCGGGCTCAAGCCTGAAAAGGTGGAAATCCACACCGAATTTCTCGGCGGCGGTTTCGGCCGCCGGGCCAATCCGACCTCGGATTTTGTCGCTGAAGCCGTGCAAGTGGCCAAGGCAGCGGGCGAACCGGTGAAAACCGTCTGGTCGCGGGAGGACGACATCCGCGGCGGCTATTACCGCTCGGCGTTCTTGCATCAGGCTCGAATCGGCCTGGACGCCGACGGCATGCCCCTGGCCTGGAAGCATGTGATGGTCGGTCAGTCGATCATGGCCGGCACCATGCTCGAGGCAACGATGGTCAAGGACGGCGTCGACAAGACCTCGGTCGAAGGCGTCGCCGACAGTCCGTACCTTGAAGGCCTGGCCAATCATCAAGTGGAACTGCACTCGCCGAAAACCGGCATCAACGTGCTGTGGCTGCGTTCGGTGGGGCACAGCCACACGGCGTTCGTCATGGAATCGTTGATCGACGAATTGGCGGAGGCGGCCGGCAAGGACCCGGTGGAATATCGACGCACCTTGCTCAAGGCGCATCCGCGGCACCTGGGCGTGCTCAACCTTGCTGTCGAGAAAGCCAACTGGACGGCGCCTCTGCCGGACGGCCACGCGTTGGGGGTGGCGGTGCATGAGTCCTTCGGCAGTTACGTGGCACAGGTGGCTGAAGTGTCCCAGGACAACCTGGCGATTCGAGTGCATCGGGTGGTGTGCGCAGTGGATTGCGGGATTGCCGTCAACCCGATGAGCATCGCCGCACAGATGGAATCCGGCATCACCTTCGGGCTCGGGTTCACCTTGCACAGCAAGCTGACGCTGAAGAACGGGCAGGTCGTGCAGTCCAATTACCATGATTATCAAGTGCTGCGGCTGAACGAAATGCCGGTGGTCGAAGTGCACATCGTGCCGAGCACCGAAAGGTCCGGAGGGATCGGCGAGGCCGGCGTCCCACCCACGGCGCCGGCGGTGGCCAGCGCGGTGTTCGCCCTGACCGGGCAACGCCTGCGGGAACTGCCGTTGCAACTGTCGGGGGTGTGAAATGAGACGACATCTGATTCTGGGCGCGGTGGTGCTGGTCGGTCTGGTCAGCTACGCCGAGGACCTGTTTGCCGATGACAAGGAAGCCATAAAGGCGTTTGAAACGGTGCAGAAGTTGTTCCAGAGCCCGCGCTGCCAGAACTGCCATATCCCGGGGGACTCACCGTTGCAGTTCGACGCCGGCATCCCCCATGCGATGAATGTCGTTCGCGGGATGGACGGCAAGGGCGCGGCGGGTTTGCCCTGTGCGACGTGTCATGCCGACAGTAATCCGCCCGCCAGTTACGGGCCCCATGCCCCACCGGGAGCGCCGCATTGGAGCTTGCCGCCTGCGGCGCACAAAATGGCCTGGATCGGGCTGCCGGCCGACCGTTTGTGCGCAATGATCAAGGATCGCGCCAGCAATGGTGATCGGGATTTCGCCGCGCTGATCAAGCATGTCAGTGACGACAAACTGGTGCTATGGGGCTGGAACCCCGGAGAAGGAAGGGCGCCGGTGCCGGTGCCACACGACATTTTCGTCACCCAGTTCAAGCTCTGGGCGGACGCAGGAGGGCCATGTCCGGTGGAGGGCAGTTGACCGGCGGTCCGGTAACAGGGAGTCATACCGGGTATGCACCACTCTAAAGTACATACCCGTCACTGGAGTGAGTCATGCTGATCCCAGGCAAACCGGTCAAAAACGGCGCGTGCGCAGACACATTGCGTTCGCCACAACAGGAACGCCAACAGCTGCGCGACCTGGCCCGTATGGCCGAGCAAGAATTGATGGGCGTGCAGATGGCGAGCATGGACGAGTTGACGCTGCTGCCCAACCGTCACGGCTTCACCGCGCTGGCCGAACAGGGGCTAAACGCCTGCCAGCAGATGGGCAAGCCGGCCACGCTGCTGCTGTTCAACCTCGATGACTTCAAGCACATCAACTACCTCTACGGACACGCCGAGGGCGACAACGCGCTCAAAACCTTCGCGGATGTGCTGCGAATCGCCTTTCGCGAAAGCGATGTGATCGGCCGTCTGGGCAGCGACAAATTCGTTGCCTTGCTGACAGGCTCGAGTGCCGTGGAAATAGCGGCGATCAGGGCGCGCCTCGAAGAAATACTCGAAGAGCGCAACGCCACGGTGCATCGCGCTTATGACCTGCACTTCAGCATCGGCCAGATCGAGGTCGACCCGTTACTGCATGACACGGTGGATCAATTGCTGGCCGCGGCCGATGCGTTCACTTGGCAAACAGTTGGCTGATGTCTTTGAATGCCTTGAATTCCAGCGCATTTCCGCAGGGGTCGAACAGAAACATCGTCGCTTGCTCGCCCACCAAACCCTGAAAGCGAATGCCCGGTTCGATCACGAATCGGGTGTCGCGATCTTTCAATCGCTGCGCCAGGGCTTCCCACTCTTTCATTCCCAGCACTACGCCGAAATGCGGCACGGGCACGTCATGACCGTCCACTGCATTGGTGTGTGCCGCTTCCTGAGACGCGTTTTTCGGCGCCAAGTGGATCACCAGTTGATGGCCAAAAAAGTTGAAGTCGACCCAATGGTCACTGGAGCGGCCTTCTTCCAGGCCAAATACTTCGGCGTAGAAATTCCGGGCGGCGGCCAGGTCATACACCGGAATAGCTAGGTGAAAAGGGGAGAGCTGCATTGGTTTTGCCTCGGATGTGTCGGGAGTGAGGCTGAGTTTAGCGCTGTGCTTTTTGATTGAAAGACGATAGTTTTTGCATCGAGCTCAAATTATTTCGATCAATCGAGAACGCCATGCTGCGCGAACTGAAAACTTTCATTGCCGTTACGCGCTTCGGCACGTTTGCGGCGGCCGGAATGCATATCGGGCTGACTCAGTCGGCGGTCAGTGCGCAGATGCGCAATCTGGAACAGGCGCTGGGCATTCGTCTGTTCGATCGCACCGGGCGCCAGGCGATCCTCAATGCGGCGGGGCAACGGGCGTTACCGATGGCGCGGGAGATCCTTGAAACGTTCAGTCGGATGGCGGTCAGTGAGGATGTCAGTGAATACCGTGGCGAATTGAAGATTGGCGCGGTGGCCACGGCGCAGACCGGCTTGTTGCCGCAGGCATTGGTGCGATTGCGTCAGCAGGCGCCGTTGCTTGAGCCCAAACTCGTGCCAGGTGTGTCGTTGAATTTGTTGAGTCAGGTGGACACTGGGGAGGTGGACCTGGCGATTCTGATCAAGCCCCCGTTCGACTTGCCTAAAGAGCTGTCAGCGCAGGTTATCCGCCGGGAAGCCTTTGTATTGATCGTGCCGCCGGACCTCGAAGGCGATGACCCGTTACAGATTCTCGCGAGTCATCCTCATGTGCGTTACGACCGCAATTCGTTTGGTGGGCGCCTGGTCACGCGGTTTCTGCGTGAACAGCAGATTGATGTGCAGGTGGCGCTGGAGCTGGATGAGCTGGAAGCCATCGTGAAAATGGTCGAATGCGGACTCGGCGTTTCGTTGCTGCCCGAAGCGGGGTTGTGGCTGGACTATGGGGCGAAGGTCAGGATCATCCCGCTGGGCGATTTGACGTTCTATCGCGAAATCGTCCTGTTACAGCGCTACAGCCAGCGCGCACAGCCGATCCAGCAGTTGTTCGCCGAGTGCCTGAATTGCGCGTCAGTCGACCATGATGCTGCCATCGGCCTGCTGACGGTAGAGGGTGTAGGGCAGCAATAACGTATCGAGCGCACCGGATAGAACCACGTCGATCAGCACAATGGCCGGAGCGTTGTCATGCACTTCGGCATCCCGTCCTTTTTCCAGGGGCGCATTCAGTATGCAGAAATCGTAAGTCACACCGCTGTAGATTCGCGGAACGGCGCCGCAGTAGCTTTTGCGCTCCTTGAGACTCTTCGCCGCCACTTCGTCACCGCGCATCACTGTTTGTACCGTACCGCAACCCGCGAGCATCAATGCCGCGAGTAAAACCGCCTGAGTTTTCATACCGCCAATCCTTCGCCGGAAAACCGTCAATCTACGCGTTTCACATCAAAACATCACTCACGCCATTGGGGGCAAGCGGCGTTTGACCGGGGTCTTTTTGACAATGGCGGTGTTGGTTTCAGCGTGGGTGTTGAGGCGGTCGAGCAGGGTGTCCAGTTGCTCCATCGAACGCACATGCAGGCGCGCGATGAAGCAGTCGTCGCCGGTGACTTTGTCGCATTCGGTGAATTCGGGGATGGCCTGGATTTGCCGCTCCACTTCCTGCAACTGACCCGGCAGCGGGCGGATGCGCACGATGGCCTGGAGTTGATAACCAAAGCATTTTGGATCGATCTCGACGGTGTAGCCCTTGAGCACGCCACGCTCCTCCAGACGACGCAGACGCTCGGCAACGCTGGGCGATGACAGGCCGCTGATGTTCGCCAAGGCCTTGAGCGAGCGGCGTGAGTCTTCCATCAAGGCGCTGATCAGCACTTGGTCGATGTCGTCGGTCATGGCAAAACCTCTGTTAGGCGGTTGAGGGAATATGCCTTGATAAAAAAGGCAGAAACCGAGTTTAGCCTGCTTTTTGCGCTGGAGAAGGCCTGCGCCGGATTGGCATACTTTGGCCTCAAACAGAGGAGTCTGATGATGGACAAAACAATACGTCGCGGTTCATTTGAAATGACCGCCGCCATGCTGATTTCCGGGACCATCGGCTGGTTTGTGCTGGTGTCCGGGCAACCGGTGCTGGACGTGGTGTTCTGGCGTTGCGTGTTCGGCGCCGGCACGCTGTTGCTGATCTGCGCGGCATTCGGTTTCCTGCGTCCAGGCATTCTGACCCGCACCACGTTCTGGCTGGCGGTGCTCAGCGGCGTCGCGATTGTCGGCAACTGGTTGCTGTTGTTCGCCTCTTATTCCCGTGCATCGATTGCCATCGGCACGGCGGTTTATAACGTTCAGCCGTTCATGCTGGTCGGGTTGGCTGCGCTGTTCCTCGGCGAGAAGATCACCCTGCAGAAACTGTTCTGGCTGGGCGTTTCGTTTCTGGGAATGCTGGCGATTGTCAGCGCTCATGGCGAGCAGGGTGCGAGCGGCAACGATTACCTGATGGGGATCGGGCTGGCACTGGGTGCGGCGTTTCTTTATGCGATTGCAGCACTGATCATCAAGCACCTGACCGGCACGCCACCGCATTTGATCGCGCTGATCCAGGTCAGCACCGGCGTGCTGTTGCTGGCGCCATTCGCGCACTTTTCAGCGTTGCCGCAGGCACCCGGTGCCTGGGGCAGCCTGGGGCAGCCTGGTGACGCTGGGCATTTTCCACACGGGCGTGATGTATGTGCTGCTGTACGGTGCGATTCAAAAGTTGCCGACAGCACTGACCGGAGCGCTGTCGTTCATCTACCCGATTGCGGCGATTTTCGTCGACTGGTTTGCCTTCGGCCACCGCCTCGATCCGCTGCAATGGATCGGTGTCGCGGCGATTCTGCTGGCCGCTGCCGGCATGCAGCAAGGCTGGGGCCTGAAGGTTCGTCGCACGGTTACCTCATAAAACGCGCATCAGATGCTCCAGCGCGGCGCAGTCTTCGCCAAGCGCTGGCGCATCTCGCCGATATTCAAGGCGAACTGACGGATCAGTAACCGATAACCATCCAGCGGGTTGTACACCGGCGCTTCGAGACTGGAATTAACCGGCAAGTCGATAGGGCGATTCAGTCGTTGCGACGCGCCGGTTTTCAGCGCTCGGGCCATGCCGATCAATTGCACCCGAATCTGCCGGTGTTCGGCTTTCAAAGACGATTGCAGGTGCGCCATGGCGTCGGGGTCATTGGCATCCGGTCGGGTGTTACCGAGGATTTCCAGGGTGCTGACGCACATCCGCAAGTTACGCTGGATCGCATCGAGTTCGGTCATGGAAATCTTCACTTCCTTGGACACCGACGGCATCAGCGAGCGCAATTGCACCATTACTGTATTCAAGCGATTCATGAGTTTGAGGTGTTCGTCGTCACTGACCGGTTGGCCATTGATGATGCGCCCGTAAATCGTCGCGCAATCGCGCAGCGAATCCGCGAGGTTGTAGCGCCAGGAATAGACCGCATACAGCGGCAGGGCGAAGGAAAACGCCAGGGCCAGGGCGATGCCGATCAGAATATCCACCCCGCGCCACAGGCCATCGGTGACAGGGTTGTCTCCGTGCCCGGCGACGATAAACACGGTAATCGCCGACAGCAGCGCCGTGTAACCGCCCTTGCCAATGGCGTGGTACGAGAAGAACCCGCACACCACCGACATCGCAAAATAGGTCAGCCACGGCATGCCAAGCCAGGCTTGTTGCGCCACCAGTAAAAGCCCGACACCCGCACCGATCAGGGTGCCGATGGCGCGTTCGGCGGCTTTTTTGCCAATGTTGCCGTGGTGCTGCAAGCCGCCGATCACCACCAGCATCGTCACCGACGCCCACTCACCGTGGGGCAGGTGGATGCCGGTGGTCAGCAGGATCGTCGCCAGCAATCCGAGCGATACGCGCACCGCGTGGATCAGTTTCGCGTGGCGATAGCGCCGATACGGGTCCAGCAGCGGACGCAGTACACGGCGCAGCAGTGGTGGCAGTCGGTTGGCTCTGAATGTGCTCAGGCTCGGTGTCCTCAGAAAATGTAATCGGTGGTCAGGAAGCTTGAACTGCGTCCGCTGATGATTTCACTGATGAGTTCCTTGTTGGTTTCCTGGAACTTGGTCGCCACCAGCGTGCGGATCGAAAACACCCGCAGCGCATCATGTACCGACAGCGTGCCTTCGGCTGAGTTCTTGCGGCCGTTGAACGGGTAGGTGTCCGGGCCGCGCTGGCACTGGGCGTTTAGGTTGATCCGCCCGACCTGGTTGGCAAAGGTGTCCACCAAACGCCCGACGGCCACCGGGTTGGTGCCGAAGATGCTCAGTTGCTGGCCGAAGTCCGACTCCAGGACGTAGTCGATCACCGTGTCCAGATGACGATAAGGCACGATGGGCACCACCGGGCCGAACTGTTCTTCCTGATAGACACGCATCTGCGGCGTCACCGGAAACAACACGGCAGGATAGAAGAACGACGCCCGGGCCTGACCGCCGTTCGGATTCACCACCGTGGCGCCTTTGCTCACGGCATCCGCCACCAGCGAATGCAGGTAATCGACCTTGCTCGCTTCCGGCAATGGCGTCAGGGCCACGCCGCTGTCCCACGGCATTCCCGGCTTCAGGGTGGCGAGTTTGGCGTTGAATTTCTCGATGAACGACTCGACCACATCTTCGTGGACAAAGAGGATTTTCAGCGCCGTGCAGCGCTGGCCGTTGAACGACAGCGAGCCGGTCACCGCTTCGCTGACCGCGTTGTCGAGGTCGACCTCGGGCAACACGATGCCGGGGTTCTTCGCATCCAGGCCCAATGCCGCGCGCAAGCGGTGCGGTTTTGGGTGGAGTTTTTTCAAGTCGCTGGCGGCTTTGTTGGTGCCGATGAACGCAAAGATGTCGATCTTGCCGCTGGCCATCAGCGCGCTGACGGTCTCGCGACCGCTGCCGTAGATCACGTTGATCACGCCTGCCGGGAAGCTGTCGCGGAAGGCTTCCAGCAATGGCCGAATCAGCAGCACGCCGAGTTTGGCCGGTTTGAACACCACAGTGTTGCCCATGATCAACGCCGGGATCAGCGTGGTGAAGGTTTCATTCAGCGGATAGTTGTAAGGCCCCATGCACAGCGCCACACCCATCGGTACGCGGCGGATCTGCCCAAGCGTGTCCTGCTCCAGCTCGAAACGGCTGGAGCGGCGGTCGAGTTCTTTCAGGGCGTTGATGGTGTCGACGATGTAATCACAGGTGCGGTCGAACTCTTTCTCCGAGTCCTTGAGGTTCTTGCCGATCTCCCACATCAGTAGCTTGACCACGGCTTCACGTTGTTCGCGCATCCGGCTGAGGAAGGTTTCGACGTGCTGGATGCGTTCGGCCACCCGCATGGTCGGCCACAAGCCCTGGCCCCGGTCATAGGCGCGGACGGCGGCATCGAGCGCGGTCAGCGCGGTCTCGGCGTCGAGCAACGGCGTGCTGCCGAGGATCACTTGTTCATCGCCATTGGCACCGGTCAGGTACACCGGGCTGCGGACCTGGGCGAGGGGCCCGGACCAGGTTTTCAGTTCGCCGTCGACCAGGTATTCACGTTGCTCGGTCTGGCCGTCGAGGCGGTATTTTTCCGGAATGTCGGCGTGGCTCGGGAACAGGTTGTCGAGAATGTTGGCTGTGGTCATGTCGCTACCCCGTCTGGATTGGGTGACTGATGAATCGTTTTAGCAGACCTCGGCCCCGCTTGTCATGACTCATCTCATCGTTTTGTGGCTCAGGGTTTCTACCCTCAACCCACTCGCGTCGGTGCCTTCGTGTTGACCTGTGCTTGAGCACAATGAAAAAGGTGGCCCCGTCGAGGGATGCCGTCAACCCGCAAATCCCGTATGGGGTGCACACAAATGCTCATCCCCGGTTAAACTCAGCGCTCTTTTTAAGGAGTTCATATGAGTTATTACCAGCCGGGCATTCTCGCCACCCCTGTTCCGCCACAAGCCCGTCATATGTTCTTCGCCCTCGAATCCGCCGAAGCCTTGCCGGCCGCGCTCGATAACCTGGCGCAACTGGTGGACGGGAAATCGGCGGTGGTCGGTTTTGGTGAGTCCCTGGTCAAGGCGCTGCACGCTGAAGTCGAAGGCCTGCGGGCGTTCCCGGCGCTGGCCGGTGTCGGCGTCGATAACCCGTCGACCCAGCACGCGCTCTGGTGCTGGTTGCACGGCGTCGACCGCGGTGAATTGCTCAATCGCAGCAACGCCATCGAAGCCGCACTGGCACCGGCCTTGCGCCTGGTGCAGATGAACGAAACCTTCCGCCACCAGACCGGCCACGATTTGACCGGTTACGAAGACGGCACTGAAAACCCCCACGATGAAGCCGCGGTGGCTGCCGCGCTGTTGGGCGAAGGTGCAGAAGGCCTGGTCGGTGGCAGCTTTGCCGCGATCCAGCAGTGGCAGCATGACCTCAGGGGCTTTCACGCCATGGCGCCCCATGAGAAAGACAACATCATGGGCCGCCGCCTGATCGACAACGAGGAAATCGACGACGCGCCGATTTCGGCCCACGTCAAACGCACCGCTCAGGAAAGCTTTGCCCCTGAAGCGTTTGTGGTCCGTCGTTCGATGCCGTGGATCGAAGGCGATCGCGCCGGCCTGATGTTCCTGGCGTTCGGCTTTTCCCTCGATGCCTTCGAAGCCCAGTTACGCCGCATGAGCGGCCTGGAAGACGGCATCACCGACGGCTTGTACCGTATCAGTCGCCCAATCACCGGCGGCTACTACTGGTGCCCGCCGCTCAAGGACGGCCATCTGGACCTGCGCGCCTTGCGCGTCGGCTAACCATCAAGGAGTGATTATGGACGTGGTGCGCTGGGGCATGATCGGCTGTGGCAGCGTCGCCGAGCGCAAGAGCGGGCCGGCCTTCTACAAGGCACCTGGCTCGGCGTTGGTGGCAGTGATGGGACGGCGTCTGGAGGCGGTCAGCGATTACGCCGCACGCCACGGCATCGCCCGGATCTACACCGATGCCGAAGCGCTGATCAATGATCCCGAGGTGGACGCGGTGTACATCGCCACGCCACCCGACAGTCACCACGCCTACAGCTTGCAGGTGGCTGCGGCCGGCAAACATTGCTGCGTCGAGAAACCCATGTCACTGAATGCCAGGCAGAGTCGCGAGATGCAAAAGGTCTTTGCTGACGCCGGACTTAACCTGTTTGTTTCCTATTACCGACGTTCGTTGCCGCGCTTTCAACAAGTGCGGCGATGGCTGGAGGAGGGGCGGATCGGTGAAGTGCGGCACCTGACCTGGACACTCACCAAAGCGCCGTCGCCCGCCGATCTGAGCGGCACGGACAACTGGCGCACCGATCCGGAGATTGCCGGCGGCGGTTACTTCGCTGACCTGGCCAGTCATGGCTTTGACCTGTTTCAGTACCTGCTGGGTGACATCGTCGACGTCGCCGGTTTCACTGCGCGGCAGGCAGGTTTGTATGCCGCCGAAGACGCTGTCAGCGCCAGTTGGCGGTTTGCGTCGGGCGCGACGGGCATGGGCTGCTGGAACTTCGTGGCGGATCGACGCGAAGACCGGGTCGAGTTGATCGGCAGCCGAGGACGGATCAGCTTCTCGGTGTTCGATGAGCATCCGCTGCAGCTTGAAGCCGATGAGAACCTCAGCCTGCACATCGACCATCACGAGCATATCCAGTGGCATCACGTGCTCGGCATGAACGCGCATATCCGTGGTGAAGCGCAGCATCCGGCCGTGGCCGGGCAGGCGTTGAAAACTGATTGGGTGATGGATCAGATTCTTGGGCGTGGCTGATACATAGGCAAAAGATCGCAGCCTCGTTTCACTCGACAGCTCCTACAGGGTTTTGCGTTGATCTGTAGGAGCTGTCGAGTGAAACGAGGCTGCGATCTTTCGATCTTCTAACCTTATGCTTAATCAGTATTTCTCAATCCCCGTAGCGGCTCTCTAAGATCACGTCATAACTCGTTATAACAAGTGATCTTCATGACCGATAACGTTCTATCCCTCAGCCCGCTTTCCCACAGCAGTATTCCGCTGCACACCCAACTGCGCGATGTGCTGCGCGCCCGTATCCTCGACGGCGAATACCCGCAAGACAGCCAGATGCCCTCCGAAAGCGAGCTCGGCGCGTTGTTCAAAGTCAGTCGCATCACCGTGCGCCAGGCCTTGGGCGATCTGCAAAAGGAAGGGCTGATCTTCAAGATTCATGGCAAGGGCACTTTCGTCGCCAAGCCCAAGACCTTCCAGAACGTCAGCACCCTGCAAGGCCTGGCCGAGTCCATGACCGGTCGCGGCTACGAGGTAATCAACCGCCTGCGCAGTTTCAAATTCATTGCCGCCGACAAGCTGGTCGCCGAGCGTTTGCACGTCGCCGAAGGTGAAACCGTGGCGCAGATCAAACGGGTGCGGTTGATCAATCGCGAGCCGATTTCGCTGGAAATCACCTACCTGCCCAAAGCCCTCGGTGAGCGGCTGGAGAAGGCCGATCTGGTGACCCGCGACATCTTCCTGATCCTTGAGAACGACTGCGGCCTGGCCCTCGGCCACGCCGATCTGGCCATCGACGCGGTGCTGGCTGACAGCGACCTGACCCAGGCGCTGAACGTCGAACCCGGCTCGCCGATCATGCGCATCGAGCGCCTGACCCACGACGCCAGCGGCCAGCCCGTGGACTTCGAACACCTTTACTACCGCGGCGATGCCTTCCAGTACCGCTTGCGGATCGACCGGCAAAAAGGGGATCAGGCATGACCCACAGCTCTATCACCAGAAACACTCTGGAGCAGGAATACGACATCGTCGTGATCGGCGGCGGCACCGCTGGCCCGATGGCGGCGATCAAGGCCAAGGAACGCAACCGCGATCTGCGCGTGCTGTTGATCGACAAGGCCAACGTCAAACGCAGCGGCGCGATCAGCATGGGCATGGACGGCCTGAACAACGCGATCATTCCCGGCCACTCGACGCCGGAGCAGTACACCAAGGAAATCACCATTGCCAACGACGGCATCGTCAATCAGGCGGCGGTCTATGCCTACGCGACCCACAGCTTCGAAACCATCGAGCAACTGGACCGCTGGGGCGTCAAGTTCGAGAAGGATGAGACCGGCGACTACGCGGTGAAAAAGGTCCACCACATGGGCGCCTACGTATTGCCGATGCCGGAAGGGCATGACATCAAGAAAGTCCTGTACCGCCAGTTGAAGCGGGCGCGGGTCAGCATCACCAATCGCCTGGTCTGCACACGATTGCTGACGGATGAAGAGGGCGCCGTCAACGGCGTGATGGGCTTCGATTGCCGCACCGCCGACTTCCATGTGATCAAGGCCAAATCCGTGATCCTGTGCTGCGGCGCGGCCGGGCGCCTGGGGCTGCCAGCCTCCGGCTACCTGATGGGCACCTACGAAAACCCGACCAATGCCGGCGACGGCTATGCCATGGCCTATCACGCCGGGGCCGAGCTTTCGAACCTCGAATGCTTCCAGATCAACCCTTTGATCAAGGACTACAACGGCCCGGCCTGCGCCTACGTCACCGGCCCGCTGGGCGGCTACACCGCGAACAACAAGGGCGAGCGCTTCATCGAATGCGACTACTGGAGCGGCCAGATGATGTGGGAGTTCCACCAGGAACTCGAGAGCGGCAACGGCCCTGTGTTCCTCAAGCTCGATCACCTGGCCGAGGAAACCATCCAGAACATCGAAGAGATTCTGCACAGCAACGAACGCCCGAGCCGTGGCCAGTTCCACGCCAATCGCGGCACCGATTACCGCACGCAAATGGTCGAGATGCACATCTCGGAAATCGGCTTTTGCAGCGGGCATTCGGCGTCCGGCGTGTGGGTCAACGAGAAGGCTGAAACCTCGGTCAAGGGCTTGTACTCGGCGGGAGACATGGCGGCGGTGCCGCATAACTACATGCTCGGCGCGTTCACGTATGGCTGGTTTGCCGGCACCAATGCGGCGGATTTTGTCGCTGGACGCGAGTTTTCAGCGGTCGATGCCGAGCAGGTCGAAACGGAAAAACAACGGGTCTACGCACCACTGGACCGAGAACACGGACTGCCGCCCGCACAGGTCGAGTACAAGCTGCGGCGTTTTGTGAACGATTACCTGCAACCGCCGAAAGTAACCAAAAAGATGCAGATCGGCCTGCAACGCTTCAGCGATATCCAGCGCGATCTCGATCAGATCAAGGCCCACAACGCCCACGAACTGATGCGTGCCATGGAAGTCAGCATGATCCGCGACTGCGCCGAAATGGCTGCCCGCGCGTCCTTGTTCCGTGCCGAAAGTCGTTGGGGGCTTTACCACTATCGCGTCGATCACCCGCAACGCAACGACAGCGACTGGTTCTGCCATTGCCACCTGAAGAAGGGTGAGAACGGCTTGATGACCAGCTTCAAGAAAGCCGTCGAGCCTTACATCATTCCGCTCGATGCCGAAGAAATGCTGGCCTATGACCGGCTGCGGGTCGGTGCCTTCGCGGCCTGAGCATCACTAAAAGAGAGACCGCCAAATGGCCTATCAACCCCAGGAAATCTTCTTCCGCTCCAACGCACCGGTCACGGTCGATGAAGACCTTTGCATCGCCCATAAAGGCTGCACCGTGTGTGTCGACGTCTGCCCGATGGACCTGCTGGCGATCAACCCGGCCACGCAGAAAGCCTACATGGCCTTCGATGAATGCTGGTACTGCATGCCCTGCGAAAAGGACTGCCCGACAGGCGCCGTGAAAGTCGAAATCCCGTATTTGCTTCGTTGAAATGCAATCCAATGTGGGAGCGGGCTTGCCCGCGATGACGTCCGTCCAGACAACATAAAACGCCATCCGGCAACACCGGACGCTTGCTTCAAAACACCCCTCGTTTCCCACCACGCCCTGATCGTGGCGGAGACGAACATCCTATAAATGATTCGAGGGGATTCACCATGTCTTTGCCAACATCGCTGCGTGCAGCATTTGCCGGTCTGGTACTGGCTTCATTCACCTTGTCGGCCTCGGCCGAAACCATCCGTATCGCCATCGGCACCCAGGACACCACGATCAATTGCGCCGCCGGCGGCTTGTTGATTCGCGAGCTTGGTCTGCTCGACAAATACCTGCCCCACGACGGCCCCTACAAGGACGCCAACTATGAAGTGGAGTGGAAAAACTTCACCAGCGGCGCGCCCCTGACCAATGAGATGGTCGCTGGCAAACTCGACTTCGGCGCCATGGCCGATTTCCCCGGTTCGTTCAACGGTGTGGCTTTCGAGACCGCCGGCAAGCACAGCCTGTTTATCAGCGTGTTGTCGGGCAGCATCAAGGGCAGCGGTAACGGCATCGTGGTGCCGAGCGCCTCGGGCGTGCAGTCGCTGGCTGAGTTGAAAGGCAAGACCATTTCCGTGCCGTTCGCGTCCACTGCCCACGGCATGTTGTTGCGGGCCGTGGCGGCGCAAGGCTGGGATCCGCTCAAAGACGTGAACATCATCGCCCAACCGCCGGAAGTGGCCGGTTCCGCGTTGCAAGCCGGGAAGATCGACGCCCACGCCGACTTCGTGCCGTTCGCCGAACTGTTCCCGAGCCGAGGTTTCGCACGCAAGATTTATGACGGTTCCCAGGCCAACACACCGACCTTCCATGGCGCCCTGGTCGATCAGGCCTATGCGAAGAAGTACCCGGAAATCGTCGTCGCCTACCTGCGAGCGAGCATCGAGGCCAATCAACTGCTGGCGGCCGAGCCGGAGAAATACAGCGAGCTGATTGCCAAAGTCTCCGGGGTCGACGCCGAGGTCAATTACCTGTTCCACGGTCCACTGGGCGTGCAAACCCGCGACCTGAGCTGGAAGCCGGAATACCGCCAGGCCGTCGGCACCGCCATCGATACGCTCAAGCTGTTGAAGAAGGCGGATCGCGGCCTGGACCTGAATACCTTCATCGACGACCAGTATATCCGCGCCGCGTTCAAGGCCTCGAACCTGGACTACACCGCGCAATTGGCCAACTACGGGCAGACGCCGCTCAACGCGGTGGATGCTACGAGCGGCAAAGCCATCACCGATTTCAGTCATGTGGCGGAAATCTGGGTGCGCGGTGAACCGAAAGTCCGTCAATACGCTTCGGCCGAATCGGCATTCACCGCATTGGCCGGCTTGAAGCAGGAAGGCAAAAGCATTCGCGCGGTGTATGCCCAGGCGAGCGACAGCGGGATCAAGTTGCTGGCCGACCAGGCGTGGTTTGCCAGTGATGCGAAAGGCCGCTTGAGTGCATTCCTGCTCAAAGGCCAGGCCCAGCAATTCGCCACGGCCCAGGGTGGCAAAGTCTTCGACTTCACCGACGCCACCACCCAGGCCGTCGCCACCCGCTAAGCGCAAATCCCTGTGGGAGCGGGCTTGCCCGCGATGGGGCCAGTTCAGGCGTCATCAGTGTTGACTGGCACACAGCAATCGCGGGCAAGCCCACTCCCACAGTGATCTCGGTTGAGAGGAAGAATTGTGTACGGATCATATTTGCGCTGGATACCAAGAGCCGCCTCGCTGCTGCTCTGCCTTTTATTCTGGCAACTCGCCGCCAGCCACCACTGGAACCTCGGCCTGGTGACCTTCGCCAACGTGCCAACGCCGCTGGCGGTTATCCAGGCAGCCTTGGGCCTGGGCGATTCCGGCAAGCTGGCCCAACACCTGAGCAGCAGCCTCGGCCGCGTCTTCGCCGGTTACCTGGCGGCGATGATCATCGGCATCGTTTTGGGCCTGGCCATCGGTCGCTCGAAATGGGCCGAAGATTTATTGCTGCCACCGCTGGAAGTCCTGCGCCCGATTCCGGCCGTCGCCTGGATTCCCCTGGCCATCCTGATGTTTCCGTCCTCGGAATTGTCGATGGTTTTCATCACTTTCACGGGCGCGCTGTTCCCGATCCTGCTCAACACCGTGCACGGGGTCGAAGGCGTCGACCCGCGCCTGATCGCCTCGGCGAAAAGCCTCGGGGCAGGGCGCCGGGCGATTCTGTGGGAAGTGATTGTGCCGGGCGCCGCGCCGAGCATCATCACGGGCCTAGCCATCGGCATGGGCACCTCGTGGTTCTGCCTGGTGACCGCCGAAATGATCTCCGGCCAGTACGGCATCGGCTATTACACCTGGGAGTCCTACACCCTCCAGAACTACGCCGACATCGTCGTCGGCATGTTGCTGATCGGTGTCCTCGGGATGGGCAGCAGCCTACTGATCAAACGTCTCGGCGGATTGTTCACGCCGTGGCACCGACCACGAGGAAAAGCCTGATGAGCATGATGCAAACCCCTGAAGGGCGGATCGACATCCGCCAACTGTCCATCGTCCTCGGCGAAGCGCAGCACGCCTTCGAAGCCGTGCAGGGCCTCGACTGCCAGATCGAACCGGGGCAATTCGTGTGCATTCTCGGGCCGTCCGGTTGCGGCAAATCGACCTTGCTCGGCGCGCTGGCCGGGCACTTGCAGCCGAGCGCCGGCAGCCTGAAAGTCGATGGCGCGCATGTCTGCGGCCCGTCGCCGCAACGGGGCATGGTGTTCCAGCACCACACCCTGTTCCCGTGGCGAACCGTGCGCGACAACGTGGCGTTCGGCTTGAAAATGCGTGGCATCGGCAAGGTCGAACGCCACCAGGCCGCCGACGAAATACTCGCACTGGTGGGCCTCGAAGGCTTCGCCGAGCGCTGGCCGGATCAGCTCTCCGGTGGCATGCAGCAACGGGTGGAAATCGCCCGGGTGCTGGTCAACCGTCCGCGCCTGTTGCTGATGGACGAGCCCTTCGGCGCCCTCGATGCGCTGACCCGGCTGAACATGCAGGAGTTGCTGCTGGACATCTGGACACGGATCCGCACCACCGTGGTGTTCGTCACCCACGACATCGACGAAGCGCTGTTCCTCGCCGACCGCCTGTTGGTCATGAGTTCCCGGCCCGGTCGAATCATCGAGGACTTGCGCCTGGACTTCCCTCGGCCACGCACCACCGAATTGGTGACCCGCCATGAGTTTTCCCGCTTGAAACGTCATTGCCTCGAACTACTGCGTCACGAAGACGGTCGGCAGTTGCCACGCCTGAACCCTCTCGGACTTCCTCCTGAAAACAAACTGCCGCGATTTGCCCTATGACCTCTCTATTCGATGTAACCGACAACGACGACATTCTCGCCCTGCAACCGCGCCTGACCGACGACGACCCCGGCGTGCGCCGGATTGCCCTGATCGAACTGGCCGACCTTGAAGAACCGGACGGTCTGCTGTGGCTGGTGAATCGCCTGGCTGAAGACCCGACCGAAGACGTCCGCGCCGAGGCCGCCCGCCTGCTTGAAGCCTGGGAAGACACGCCCGTGGTCGAGGCGCTGTGCCAGGCCCTGACCGATCCCTCCTTGGCCGTGCAAGCGGCCGCCGCGCAAAGCCTGAGCCTGCTCAAGAGCGAGGCGGCGGGCAGGGTGGTTCTGCCGTGGACCGGGCATGCCGAGGTCAACGTGCGCATCGCCGCGTTCCGGGCGCTACGCGAACTGCGCTTCCCCGATGCCGCGGGCGCTGCTGCAGCGGCACTGAACGATGAAAACGCCAGCGTCCGTCGCGAAGCCGTGGGCGTACTCGGCTGGCTCAAGCAGCTTGATGCCTTGCCGGCCCTGGCCAAACTGGCCGGCGACGATCCGGACACCGAAGTCCGCCGCGCCGCCACCGGGGCCTTGGGCCTGGCGTCCGACGCTCAAGTGCTGCCGGCGTTGCGCCAGGCGTTGCAGGACCCGGCCTGGCAAGTGCGCGAAGAAGCCGCCACCACCCTGGGCAAAGTCGGCCATGCTGACGCCGGTCCCGCCCTGGTCGAAGCCTTGAGCGACGATTACTGGCAAGTCCGCCTGCGCGCCACTCGCAGCCTCGGTCGTTTGCGCTACATCCCGGCGCTCGACGCGCTGATCGACACCCTCGGCCATCGCATCAGCAACCTGCGCAAGGAAGCTGCGTTGGCCCTTGGCGAATTGAACGATAAAGGCGCCATCGCGCCCTTGCAGGCCGCGCAAGACGACGGCGACCCGGAAGTGCGCAAAGCCGTGCGCATCGCGTTGAGTCAACTGCAATGAACCCGGTAGCGGTGGGCAACTCCCAAAGCAAGCAGCAGCTGCGATTGAGCTGGCCGGATGGGCGAGAACAGTGGCTGGATCATGTTGAGTTGCGACGTCAGTGCCCGTGCTCGCAGTGCCGGGCGTTTCGGCTGCAAGGGCTGACGGTAAAAGTCGACGAGCGCATCCGCGTGATTGAACTCAACCAACAGGGCTACGGCCTGCAACTGATCTTCAGCGACGGCCATGAGCGCGGCATCTACCCATGGCCCTACCTGGCTGACCTAACCTGATCCCTGTGACTTGACCTGATCCTCCGTAGGAGCTGTCGAGTGAAACGAGGCTGCGATCTTTTGATCTTGCTTTTAAACATCAAAGTCAAAAGATCGCAGCCTCGTTTCACTCGACAGCTCCTACACAGCTCCTACCAGCTCCTACACAGCTTCTACACCTGCACGTCGTCTGCAAGTCCTTGTCAGGAAAAAGCCGAAAGAGTACAAATGTACTCCATGACGACTTTAACTCCCCGCCGTACCGCCATCCTGACTTTTATCCGTGATCGAATCGCGGAGCACGGTCAGTCCCCCAGCCTCGCTGAAATCAGCGAGGCGTTCGGTTTTGCCTCTCGCAGCGTGGCGCGCAAGCATGTGCTGGCGCTGACCGAGGCCGGTTTCATCGAGGTCAATGCGCATCAGGCCCGGGGCATCCGTTTGCTCGGGCAGCCCGCGCGGCCCGAGCTGCTGGACGTCCCGGTTCTCGGTCGGGTGGCGGCGGGTGCACCCATCGGCGCCGATGCCGAGGTGCACAGCCGCTTGCTGCTGGACCCGTCGATCTTCTCGCGGGTGCCCGATTACATGCTGCGGGTGCAAGGCGACTCGATGATCGAGGACGGCATTCTCGACGGCGACCTGGTGGGTGTGCACCGCAATCCCGAGGCGCTCAACGGCCAGATCGTCGTGGCGCGGCTCGACGGCGAAGTCACCATCAAGCGTTTCGAGCGCAACGGCGACGTGGTCCGGTTACTGCCACGCAACCCGGCCTACCAGCCGATCATCGTCGAGGCTAATCAGGACCTGGCCATCGAAGGAGTGTTCTGCGGTCTGGTGAGGCAAGGGTGATGGGCGCCGTCGTTGCGTTGGATACGCTGTTCAATGGCGGCCAGGTCTGGAAGGGCCGGCCTGCGCCACCAGCGGTCAGCCCGCAACCCACCGGGCATGCCGCGCTGGACGCGGCGTTGCCCACCGGCGGATGGCCGGAAGCGGCGCTGACTGAAATCCTCCTGGCCGGGCAGGGCGTTGGCGAGCTGCAACTGGTGTGGCCAGCGCTGGCGCGCCTGTCGGCGGCGGGTGAACGCATCGTGCTGGTGGCGCCGCCTTACGTACCCTATCCGCAGGCCTGGCAGAACGCCGGGGTCGATCTGCGCCAGTTGTCGATCATCCAGGCCAGCGAACGCGATGCCCTGTGGGCGGCGGAACAATGCCTGCGTTCGGGCAGTTGCGGCGCGGTGCTGTGCTGGCCGCACAAGGCCGATGACCGGGCGTTGCGCCGTTTGCAGGTGGCGGCGGAAACCGGTTCGACCCTGGCGTTCGCCTATCGCTCGATCCATGAAGCGATCAACCCGTCACCAGCTGCGCTGCGCATCGCCATCGATGCCAGGCCCGCGCAGTTGCGCGTGCTCAAGTGCCGGGGCGGATTGGCGCGTTCGGCACCGATTGCCTTCCCCGTGGGGCATTGAGGTTGCCATGCGCTGGGTGTGCATTCTTTTTCCGCAATTGGCGCTGGACGCGGTGCTGCGTCAGCGTCCCGATCCCGATGAGCCACTGGCGCTGCTGACCGGCCCGGCCCAGCGTCGGGTGCTGCAAGCGGTGAACGCTTCGGCGCGGGCGCTGGGTTTGCGTGCGGGGCAGTCGATGACCGCCGCGCAAGCCTTGAGCAAAGCCTTTGCCACGGCTGAATACGACGTCGCCGAGATCGAGCACTGGCAACAGTTTCTGGCGGCGTGGGCCTATCGTTTCAGCTCGCAGGTCAGCGTCCATTACCCGCGTGCCGTGGTGTTTGAAATCGAATCCAGCTTGGGACTGTTCGGGTCCTGGCCGCAGTTCGAGGCACGATTGCGGACCGAACTCGGCGAGCTGGGCTTTCGTCATCGGATCGTCGCCGCGCCCAACCCGGTGGCGGCGCGGGTATTGGCCAACGCTTATGACGGTCTGGTGGTGCCGGACAACGAGGCCTTGCAACACCATCTCGGGCAGTTGCCGGTCGACCGGATTGCTCTGGAGCCAGCGGTGGCCACGGCGTTGTCACGCATGGGGCTGCGCACCCTGGGCCAGGTGCAGGCGTTGCCGCGTCATAGCCTGGCGCGGCGTTTCGAGGCTCAGGTGCTCAAGCACCTGGACGCCTTGTTCGGTGAGCGTCGGCTGGCGCTGGCGTTCTACCTGCCGCCGGACCGTTTTGATGTGCGCATCGAACTCAATTTCGACGTGCAATCGCATCAGGCGCTGCTGTTTCCATTACGCCGGTTGGCGGGCGATCTGTCGGCCTTCCTCTGTGGCCGGGACAGCGGCGTGCAACGGTTCGACCTGCATCTTGAACACGCAGGCCTGCCGGACACAGTGATCAAGGTCGGCCTGCTCAGCGCCGAGCGTGACCCGGCGATGCTCTTCGAACTGGCCCGGGGACGACTGGAGCAGGTTCAAGTCGAAGCCCCGGTACGCGGTTTTCGGCTGCGCGCCGAGGACCTGCCAAGCTTTGTCCCGCAGCGTCAGGAACTGTTCGACGACCGCCCGCAGCAGTCCTTGCCCTGGGAGCAACTGCGTGAACGCTTGCGCGCGCGGCTCGGGGATGAAGCGGTGCATGGCTTGCGCTTCCAGGCCGACCACCGGCCCGAGTGCGCGTGGCAGGCGCGGGTCGACAATCAGCTCTGTGCGGGGTTGGCGGGTGTGCAGCGTCCGGGCTGGTTGCTGACGCAGCCACTGGCGATCCACGAAGGGTCGGCGCGCATTCTCATGGGGCCGGAGCGCATCGAATCCGGCTGGTGGGACGGCGATGATGTGCGTCGCGACTACTACCTGGTCGAAACCCGTTCCGGCCAGCAGGGCTGGGCCTATCGTGCGGTGGGTGAGGGCGGTCCGCTGTGGCTGCAAGGCTGGTTCGCATGAGCATCGGCTATGCCGAGTTGCACTGCCTGTCGAACTTCAGTTTCCAGCGCGGTGCTTCCAGTGCCCTGGAACTGTTTCAACGGGCAAAACAGCACGGCTATCACGCGCTGGCGATCACCGATGAATGCACCCTGGCCGGCATCGTCCGTGCCTGGCAAGCCGCAAAGTCGGTGGAGCTGCCACTGATCATCGGCAGCGAAATACGCATCGAGGACGGTCCGAAACTGGTGCTGCTGGTGGAGAACCTCGAGGGTTACCAGACCCTGTGTCGGCTGATTACCCGAGCGCGGCGGCGCACGCAAAAAGGCCAGTATCAGGTCCTGCGCGAAGACTTCAACGAACCCATGGCAGGACTGCTGGCGTTGTGGGTGCCGGACGCTGTCGATGATTTTGCAAGCGGCCACTGGTTGAAACAGGCTTTCGCCGAGCGCTTGTGGCTGGCGGTGCAGTTGCATCACGGCCAGGACGACCGCGGGCGACTGGACGCTTTGCTGACCCTGGCCAGGGAACTGCGGATTCCAGCAGTAGCCAGCGGCGATGTGCACATGCACACCCGTGGCCGACGCGCCTTGCAGGACACCATGACCGCGATCCGCCATCACCTGCCGGTGGCCGAGGCCGGGTTGCGTCTTCATCCCAATGGCGAGCGGCATGTGCGCAGCCTTGAGGCGCTGCAATCGATTTATCCGCCCACGCTGCTCGCTGAAACCTTGACCATCGCCCGGCGCTGCACGTTCGACCTCGGCCAGTTGCGTTATCAATATCCCCGCGAACTGGTGCCGCAAGGCCAGACGGCCACGTCCTGGCTGCGCCATCTGACTGACGAGGGGATTGCGTGGCGCTGGCCAAAAGGCCCGCAAGCCAAGGTGCTGGTGCAGATCGACAAGGAACTGCAACTGATCGCCGAGCTGGGCTATGAAAGCTACTTCCTGACCGTGCATGACATTGTGCGATTTGCCCGTGAGCAACACATCCTGTGTCAGGGCCGTGGTTCAGCGGCCAACTCGGCGGTGTGTTTTGCCTTGGGCATCACGGAAATCGATCCGGATCGCACCACGCTGCTGTTCGAACGTTTTCTCTCCAAAGAGCGCAACGAGCCGCCGGACATCGACGTCGATTTCGAACATGAACGCCGCGAGGAAGTCTTGCAGTACGTGTTCCAGCGCTATGGCCGAACCCGCGCGGCGCTGACGGCGGTGGTCAGCACGTATCACGCGGCCGGCGCGGTGCGTGACGTGGCCAAGGCCTTGGGTTTGCCGCCGGACCAGATCAATGCGCTGGCCGATTGCTGCGGTCACTGGAGTGATGCAACGCCGCCGGTGGAGCGCCTGGTCGAGGGCGGTTTCGACCCCGAGAGCCCGGTGCTGCGTCGGGTGCTGAGCCTGACGGGGCAACTGATCGGTTTTCCCCGGCACCTGTCCCAGCACCCCGGCGGCTTCGTGATTTCCGAGCAGCCGCTGGACAGCCTGGTGCCGGTGGAAAACGCCGCCATGGCCGAACGCACCATCATTCAGTGGGACAAGGACGATCTGGATGCGGTGGGACTGCTCAAGGTGGATATTCTGGCACTGGGCATGCTCAGCGCGATTCGTCGTTGCTTTGATCTGCTGCGCCGTCATCGCCATCTCGACCTGAGCCTGGCAACGATTCCGTCCGAAGACCCGGATACCTACGACATGATCGGCCGTGCCGACACCATCGGCGTGTTCCAGATCGAATCCCGGGCGCAGATGTCGATGCTGCCCAGACTCAAGCCGCGCACGTTTTACGATCTGGTGATCGAGGTGGCCATCGTCCGTCCGGGGCCGATTCAGGGCGGAATGGTGCATCCGTACCTGCGCCGGCGAAACAAGCAAGAACCCGAGGTTTACCCGTCTCCGGCCCTGGAAGTCGTGCTCAAACGTACCTTGGGCGTGCCGCTGTTCCAGGAACAAGTGATGCAGATTGCGATTGTCGCCGCCGACTACAGCCCCGGCGAGGCCGATCAGTTACGCCGTTCCATGGCGGCCTGGAAGCGTCACGGTGGATTGGAGCCGCACAAGGACCGCCTGGCCGCCGGCATGAAGAAAAATGGCTACACCCCGGAGTTCGCCGCACAGATCTTCGAACAGATCAAAGGCTTTGGCAGCTACGGTTTTCCTGAGTCCCACGCCGCCAGTTTCGCCTTGCTGACCTACGCCAGTTGCTGGCTGAAATGCCACGAACCGGCGGCCTTCGCCTGTGCGCTGATCAACAGCTGGCCGATGGGGTTCTACAGCCCGGACCAGATCCTGCAGGACGCGCGCCGGCATCATTTGCAGATCCGCCCGGTGGACGTGCGCGCCAGTGACTGGGATTGCAGTCTGGAACCGATCAGCGGCGCGCAGCCGGCGATTCGCATGGGGCTGCGGATGATCAAGGGCTTTCGCGAGGACGATGCCCGGCGCATCGAAGCGGCGAGGGCGAAGGGGATATTTGTCGACATCGCCGACTTGGGCGAACGGGCGCAACTCGATGCCCGTGCCCAGGAGCAACTGGCCGATGCCGGTGCGCTGCGCGGCCTGGCCGGTGACCGCCATCGGGCGCGCTGGGAAGTGGCGGGGGTGCACAAGCAACTGGGCTTGTTCGCCGGCCTGCCGAGTCAGGAAGAGGACGCGGTGTCGCTGCCCAAACCCACTGTGGGCGAGGACCTGCTGGCCGATTACAACAGTGTCGGCACCACCCTCGGCCCGCATCCGCTGGCCTTGCTGCGCGGTGAATTGAAAGCCAGGCGTTGCCGCAGTTCGAAAGAACTGATGGAGGTCGAGCACGGGCGCCCGGTGAGCGTCGCCGGGCTGGTCACCGGGCGACAACGGCCGGGCACCGCCAGCGGCGTGACGTTCGTCACCCTTGAAGATGAGTTCGGCAACGTCAACGTCATTGTCTGGCGTGACCTGGCAGAACGGCAGCGCAAGGTGCTGGTCGGCTCGCAACTGCTCAAGGTCGATGGCCGCTGGGAAAAGGAAGGCGAAGTGCGCCACCTCATCGCCGGGCGCTTGAGCGACCTGAGTCCTCTGCTCGATGGCATCAGCGTGCGCAGCCGCGACTTCCACTAAATGTGGGAGCTGTGTAGGAGCTGTGTAGGAGCTGTCGAGTGAAACGAGGCTGCGATCTTTTGATCTTGCTTTTAAACATCAAAGTCAAAAGATCGAAGCCTCGTTTCACTCGACAGCTCCTACGAGTGCAGGTGGTTGCCAATCTACTGGCGCCAGAAAAAATTAAACACTGTCCTCAATGATGGCACTTTGGCATAATGCCGGCCGCCGACGTCCCGCACGTCGATCATCGATTTGATTTCCCCTTCGCTTTTTCGCCGCTGCAACCCGCAGTGGCTGGCTATTGTCGCGCCGGGATAAACCGTTTTTTTCTAAAGGAATGTGCAGTGAGAATGATCTCTCGAGTGTTGGTATCGGCGGCAGCGATTGCCCTCTTGGGCAGCATGGCCGGCTGCGCGACCGAAAGCTCGCAAGCCTTGCCGATTGCCAAAGTCGAAAGCGCCAGCGTGGCGTATGCCGGTGTTCGTGTGCCGATGGCTGTCGGCAAGTTCGATAACCGCTCGAGCTACATGCGCGGGATCTTCTCCGACGGCGTGGATCGCCTCGGCGGTCAGGCCAAGACCATCCTGATCACCCACTTGCAGCAGACCAATCGCTTCAGCGTGCTGGACCGCGACAACATGGGCGAGATCCAGCAGGAAGCCGCGATCAAGGGCCAGTCCCAGCGACTCAAGGGCGCTGATTTTGTGGTGACCGGCGACGTCACCGAGTTCGGCCGCAAAGAGACCGGCGATCACCAGTTGTTCGGCATTCTCGGTCGCGGCAAGACTCAGGTGGCCTACGCCAAGGTCAACCTGAACATCGTTAACATCAGCACGTCCGAAGTGGTGTATTCCACCCAGGGCGCGGGTGAATACGCCTTGTCCAACCGCGAAATCATCGGCTTTGGCGGTACTGCTGCCTACGATTCGACCCTCAACGGCAAGGTGCTCGACCTGGCCATGCGCGAGGCGATCAATCGCCTGGTGGATGGCATGAACGCCGGTGCATGGAAACCGGGCAACTGATCAAGGTTTGATGACAAGGAGCGGTACGCACATGTTCAAGATGTATGCGAAATGGGCGCTAATGGCGTCGACATTACTGGCCAGCGGCCTGTTGGCCGGTTGCAGCAGCCCGAAAACCCTTTACCAGTGGGAAAGCTACCAGCCTGAGGTCTATGAGTACTTCAAGGGTGAGCAACCCAAGGAAGCGCAGGCCGAAGCGCTGGAGCGCGATCTGCAGAAGATCCGCTCCACCGGCAAGACGCCGCCTCCTGGCTACCACGCTCACCTGGGCCTGTTGTACCTGAGCATGGGCAAGGACGATCAGATGGTGCAGCAATTCAGAACCGAGAAGACATTGTTCCCCGAGTCGACGCCGTACATGGATTTTCTGCTTAAAAACGCCAAGACCGGAGACACCCAATGATCGCGCGCTCAGTGAAACTGATGGCCGGGCTGCTGGCTCTGGCACTGCTTGGCGGTTGTGTCAGCCCCAAGACCGTGGACTATGCGGCTTACAAGCAGGCCCGTCCGAAAACCATTCTGGTACTGCCACCGCTGAACAACTCACCGGACGTCAAGGCGTCCTACAGCATGCTGTCGCAAGTCACCTTCCCGTTGGCTGAAGCCGGTTACTACGTGCTGCCGATCACGTTGGTCGATGAGACATTTCGCCAGAACGGTCTGACCACGCCGGCCGATATCCATCAGGCACCGGCCAACAAACTGCAGGAAATCTTCGGTGCCGATGCAGCGCTCTACATCACTGTGACGGATTACGGTACGCGCTACTTGATCATCAGCAGCGAAACCGTGGTAACCGCCACCGCGAAACTGGTTGATCTCAAGACCGGCACCACCCTGTGGACCGGCTCCGCTCGGGCGTCGAGCGAAGAGGGCAACAACAACAGCGGCGGTGGTTTGATCGGCGCGCTGATTACTGCGGCGGTCAAGCAGGTGATCAACAGCTCCACCGATGCCGGTTACCCGATTGCCGGTGTGACCAGTGCGCGGCTGTTGTCGGCAGGTCAACCGGCAGGGTTGCTGTACGGGCCGCGTTCGCCGAAATACGGCACTGACTGATACCCGTCGGTTCAAGCAAGCTCCCGTGACAAGGGAGCTTGCTGGCGTTGGCCCGTCCACGCTCGGCAAGGGGCGGACCAATCCACCTTCAGCGAATCAGCTGGCTCTTCTCAACCAGACCGAAACACACAATCCGCTTTTGTTATTTTCATCCGAAAAACTCAATCGCAGATGTGCTCCCATGCGGTCAGCGATGGCTTTGACGATCGCCAAACCCAGCCCGGAGCCTGCTTCATCGGTTCCCAGACTGCGGTAAAACGGATCGAACACCAGCAATTGCTCTTCTGCGCTGATCCCCGGGCCTGAGTCCTTGATTTCAAGGATCACGGATTCACCCGCCAATTCGACCGCCAGGTCAACTCGCCCACCCTCAGGGGTATAACGGATCGCGTTGTCCACCAGATTCCTGACCAGAATCAGAAGGTCCATCTCGTTGCCCACGACCTGTACGTCGTCGAAGCTTTCGACACCGATATCGATATTTCGGCGTTCTGCCAGCGGCAGCAAGTCTTCCAGTACCCGCCGATAGATGTCATGCACTGAAACGGATCCCTGCGATCGCTCGGCGCTCGATTGTGCGGTCGCCAGGGCCAGTAATTGATCGATCAGTTTTCTGCTGCGTTCAATGCCCTGGGTCAATGGCAACAAGCGTTGATGGGCCGCTGCCGACATTTCTATGGCCGACAGTCGCTCGGCTTGTAGCGACAGGGCGGTCATCGGCGAACGCAGTTCGTGGGCTGCGTCGGCAATGAAGCGCCGCTGGGTTTCCATGGATTGCGCGACACGCGTCAACAATCGATTGATGGCCACGACGAAAGGCCGGATCTCGGTTGGCAGGTGGTTCTCGTCGATAGGGTGGAGCGCCTGTTCGTCGCGCTGATCGATTTCCTCCGAAAGGGTCGCTATGGGCCGGAACAGTTTGCGCACCAGATCGCTCACCACCAGCAACAGCACGGGAAACAGAATGAGAAACGGCAACAGACTCCGCCAGGCGCTCTTTCGCGCCTCTTTTTCGCGCACGTCTGCTTCTTGAGCGACAACGATGCGTTCGCCGCTGGCCGTTGTTCTCACCAGCACGCGGAAATTTTCGCCGGCAACGCTCAACGTCGAAAAGCCATCGGCCAGACCGGTCGGGAAGGGCAGCGGCGTTGTGGCGTCACCACTGCCGTTCGCTTTGGTGCTGTCGGCCAGGTATTGCACGATCACCCGCGACTCTTCGTCGTCGCCAGCGACCTGCTCCACCACCGGGTAGTGCAAGGTCATCCTTTGCCGATCAAAAAGAATGGCCACTTGGCGCAGGGTCTCGTCCTGCATTTCGTGGGTCTCGTTGATCGCAGAAAAAAAAGCGAAAAAACCAGCCAGTGCCGCCACGATCAGGATGGCCAGCGACAGCGTTACAGACAAACGTACCTGCACCGAGTCATTCAAGCGTTCTTTGAAACCATCCATCCCATACCCCTGACATTCTTGATGATGTGGTTTCCCAGTTTTCGCCGCAGAGCATGAATCAGAAACTCCACGGCGTTGCTTTCCACCTCATTGCCCCAGCCGTAAATCCGCTCTTCAAGTTCGCTGCGCGAGAGAATGGTGCCCGGCCGGATCAACAGGGCCTGTAGCAGGGCGAACTCACGGTTGGAAAGCTGAACGTCGGCAATGTCGGCGGTGCTGGCTTGTTTGGTGAGAAGATCCAGCGACACCACGCCATTATCGAGTCGTGACTGGGCGCTGCCGCCTTTACGGCGTAACACCGCGCGGATACGGGCTAGCAGCTCCGCCATGGCGAAAGGTTTGAGCAAGTAATCGTCGGCACCGCCGTCGAGCCCGCGCAGGCGATCATCGAGGCTGTCCCTCGCGGTAATGATCAGCAGCGGCACCGGATTGTTGCGGGCGCGTATGCCATCGAGCACATCGAGCCCGTCCTTGCCGGGCAATCCGAGATCCAACAACACCAGGTCATAGACATGGGTCTCCAGGGCTGCCAGGGCGATGAGTCCGTTTCTGACCCAATCGGTGGCATAGCTCGCATCGTTCAGCGCGCCCTGAATGGCATCACCAATCATTGAGTCATCTTCGACCAGCAGGATTCGCATGTACGGCTCCGAAAAAAAGCGCGACGGTCATGACCGTCGCGCCTGTATTGAAGCACCTGAGCCGGTGTTTGTCCGCCACCGGATTAACCCTGTGCGCTGTTGGTCACTGTGTGCCTTTCATCGAGTCGAAGGCTTTCAACAGCTCATCCATCGTTGCCTTGCAATCGCTCTGCTTTGGCGTGCTGGCGCGCAGGGCGTCGAGTGCCCGGTCAATGGCTTTGTCCAGCACATGCCAGTCACTGGCGGCACGGGGTTTGATGCCGGCTTCGGCGGAGTCCCAAGACGTTTCCAGATCCTTGATGCGGGTTTTCGCGCCGGGCAGGTCGTTTTTATCGACAAGCGCGGCGACATCCGCAGCGATGGCTCGGAACTCAGACAAATCACCCAGTTTTGAACCGGTCTGGGCAGCGGCACTTACCGACGTGGTCGGTGTGGCTGCACCGGGCTTGTCGGCAGGTTTGGAGCAACCAGCGGTGACGCTGAGTAACACGATCGATGAAACGATGGCGACGTGGCGAAGGGCATTTTGAAGTGGACGCATGACAAATCCTTAAAGGGTTTTGAAAGGTTACTGAGTGACGGTTTTACGGTTGACCACGTTGAATTGCGCAACCGCGACCAAAAGAAAAATGACGCACAGGAAGATGGCGCTCGTCCAGGTCGCTCCCATGCCGAGGCCCCCATAGGTCTTGGCCTGGGTCAGCAAATCGCCGAGAGAAGCGCCGAATGGACGGGTCAGGATGTAGGCCAGCCAAAACGTCAGCACCACATTGCCGCCCAAGCGCCAAGCCACCAGCGTCGCGGCGATAAGTGCACCGAAAATCACCACGCCAAGGGTGAAGCCCAGGCCCAGGGCTTCGGTGGCCAGGTCACCCGCTGCGGTGCCGAGGGCAAAGGTACAAAGCACCGTGGCCCAGTAGAAAAGCTCCCGTCGCGGGGTGACGATTTCGCGGATCGACAGGTTGTGCTCCACCCGATACCAGACGAGAAAGTTGACCGCCAGCAGAACGGCAAAGACTGCCGTGCTGGTGTACAGGCTGATGTCGAGCATGTCGGTCATGATGTCGGTGATCTGCGTCCCGACGATGCTGACCAGCACCACGGTCAGCCAGTAGATCCAGGGTGTATAGGCCTTGGTACGCAGTTGAAAACACAACGCGAGCGCGAGCAGGACGGCCATGCCGATGCTCGTCCAGCCCGCGCCAAAACCGGCATCCACGGCCAGAAAGTCCGCGCCGGTTTCACCTACCGTCGTCGAAAGAATCTTGATCACCCAGAATGACAGCGTCACCTCGGGCACTTTGTTGAGCCATCCGGCTTTATCGAAAGTCATGGGCGGGTCGCCTCTCCTGATCTGCGCTGAACTTGCGTAGGGGAGAAGATACGTCGCCAGACTTAGCTGAGACTGAGGGGGTCTATTTGATGGTCGGCCAAAAGCGCTCCCCGCCGCCTGGCGCCTCCGTCCAGGCCTGCAATGAGCGCGTCGGCAGATCAAAATAATCGCGGGTTCGCGCGTAACCATGGCCACCCATGCGCCCGATCGCATCCAGCCCGAGTTGATCGATGTACAGGGTTTTCGGATCGATCAATTCGTCGCGCACATGGGCCATCAACACTTCCCCGAAGATGATTTCCCGCGACTGGCCGATGGACAGCGCCATCATGCGTCGGCATTCCAGCGCCACTGGCGCTTCACCGATACGCGGGCATTTGACCGTGGTGCCGGGGATCGCCGTCAGTCCGGCCGCCGTCAATTCATCGAAGCCGGGCGCGAAGGGCACGGCGCAGACATTCATCGCCTCGACCAGCGCGTCGCTGACGATGTTGACGGTGAATTCCTGGTTGAGCTGGATGTTGCGCGTGGTGTCCTTGGGGCTTTGATCGCCGTAGTTTTCCACGCCCAGCGCGAGGATCGGCGGGTCGGCGGACAGTGCATTGAAAAAGCTGAACGGCGCGGCATTGATCCGGCCTTCGCCATCAATCGTGGTGACCAGCGCGATGGGGCGTGGCACCACGCTGCCGATCAGGATCTTGTATTTGTCTCGGGCACTCAGGGTGCTGAAGTCGAAGCTTTGCATAGGCAGACATCTCTAAAGAAGGGGAACGATTGCGCTCAGTGGCGCGTGTGCGCTGTAGTCGTCGGCGAACGGGATGGAGGGTTTGAACAGGGTTTTCCAGTCCGGTTGGCCAAAGGCCCGGTCGCTGTGGCTGCGCATCAGTTTTTCGAATTGTCGTTGGGCCTGGCGTTGCAGGGCAGGGTAGTCGACGCCCTGGACCTGGCCGTCCTGCATCACGCAGCGGCCGTTGATGTAGCTGGCGATGCAGTCGTCGCCGCGCCCGGCCAGCACCAGGTTTTTCAGCGGATCGAACAGCGGCCCCAGGTGCAGGCCGCGAAGATTGAACACAGTGATATCGGCCTTGGCCCCGGTTGCCAGACGACCGAGATCGTCGCGGCCCAAAGCCTTGGCGCCGCCGAGGGTGGCGGCGTTGTACAGGTCCAGGGTGCTGGTCAATGAGGCACCGCCCTCCATCAGCCGAGCGATGTTCAAACCCTGACGCATGTTTTCCAGCAGATCCGCCGGCCAGGTGTCGGTGCCGAGGGCAAAGTTGATGCCTTTGGCCCGATAACGGCCAAACGAATTCAGCGCCTCGCCATCGCGAGCAAACACCACCGGGCAATGCACCAGGCTGGCGCCGCCATCCACCACCCGCTGCAAGTCTTCATCGCCGGCGGTGTAGATGCCATGGGGCAGCAGACTGCGCGGCGTCAGCAGGTCCAGTTGCTGCAGCCAGCCCAGTGGTGAAGCGCCGCGCAGTTGCTCGACCATCGCCACTTCGCCCAGCCCCTGGCAGCAATGCAAACGCATCGGCGCGTTCAGTTCGCGGCTCAGCGCGGCGGTGCGTTGCAGCAGCGCCGGGGTGCAGGTTTGAATCCGGTCGGGCAACAGCGCGCCGCGAATCAAGTCGCCGTGCGCACCGTCGAAATCCTTGAAAAAATCGCAAGCAGCCTCAAGCCCGGCCAATCCCCGCGCTTCATCCCAGTGATGCGCCAAGGTGCCATCGGCCCGCCAATAACTCATGCCGCTCATGTAGCAGGGCCCAAGATACGTCCGCAGCCCCAACTCGGCGGCCACACCCGCCACTGCTGCAAATTCGGTATAAGTCTCGGCCCACTCGCGGTAATACATCGAGGTGATCGGCATGGCCGTGGTGATGCCGTTGCGGATCAGTTGCGTGAAGGCGTAGCGGTATTTGAAAACCTCTTCGTCCTGGGTGTAACTCTCCAGTGGACCGGCCGCCAGAGAGTCCTCGGACCACATTCGGCCCATGTCGCGCTCATCGCCGTTGTCGAGCGTCAGCACCGTGGAATCGAGATCCCCCAGTGCATCCAGATCGATGAAACCCGGGCCGATCAACGCGTTGCCGTAGTCGATCCACTGATCCACCGGCCCTGCATAATCACGCCCGACAAACACGATGCGCGACCCTTCAAACACCACTTCGCCGTCGCGCCACAGCACATGTTGCACGCCGTCGAAACCGACCACGCAGCTGCTTTTAAGGCCAATGCGCTTCACAGACGGCTGTCCAGCAAACGACCGCCAGAGGCAATCAACTCACCGCTGCGATAGACCTGTCGAACCGGGCGTGAAACTACCGCTTCGCCCAGGGTCTGCACAGGCATCAGCAGGAAGTCCGCCGCCCGCCCGATCTCCAAACCATAACCTTCACAACCCAGCGCTCGCGCACCATTCACCGTCGCCGCCTTGAATGCAGCGGCCAGTTCATCGTCCTTGTTCAAGTCGAAACGGAACGCCAGCAACATCGCCCGTTCGAGCATGTCGCCATTGCCCATCGGCGACCAGGCATCACGAATGCCGTCAGAGCCCAGGCAGACATTCACGCCGGTCTCGCGCAACGCCAGGAAAGGCGGCACCGTACAATCGGCCGGTGCCGAGCTCATCAGCGAAATCCGCAGCGCCGCCAAGCGTTCGGCCACCGGTTTGACCTGACTCCACGGCAACATCCCCAGGCAATACGCGTGACTGATCATCACCCGACCCTGACACCCGAAACGCTCGGTGTAGTCGGCGATCAGCGCGATTTGCCACAGGCCCAGCTCACCTTTGTCATGCAGGTGAATGTCGACGCCTCGCTTGAATTCGCTGGCCAGCTTGAAGACGAAATCGAGCTGCGCAATCGGATCGTTGTCGATGCCACACGGGTCGAGTCCACCGACGTTTTCCACGCCCAGGGTCATGGCTTCACGCATCAGTTCGGCGGTGCCGGGGCGGCTGATCAGACCGGTTTGCGGAAACACCACCAGTTGCAGGTCGATCAGGTCGCGATAGGTTTCGCGCAGTTGTTGCATGGCTTCGACGTGGCGCAGACCGAACTCAGGATCGATGTCGACGTGGCAGCGCATCGTCAGCGAACCACGGGCGATGCAGTTTTCCAGCAGCGCACCGGCGCGTTGGGCGATGGGGGCGTCGACTTCCCGCAGGACGCGGCGCTCGTTGGCGATGTAATCCTTGAGCGTCGGCCCGGCGCTGTTCGGGCGCCAGGGTTGGCCCCAGAGGGTTTTGTCGAGGTGGACGTGGCTTTCCACCAGGGCCGGGGTGAGCAATTGATTCTGGCCATCGATGTCGGTGGCGGTCAGGGCCGCAGTCGAAGCCGGGCGGCGTTGTTTGAACAGACCGTTTTCGATCAGCAGGTCTTCGGCGGGTGCGCCGTAGGGCCGCACGTTGCGCAGCCAGCGGGGTTGGGTCATTGCAAACCTCATTGAGTTTCAGGGTGTCTGGGCCGGCCTCATCGCGGGCAAGCCCGGCTCCCACAGCATTTGGGGTGGTGCCAAATTTTGTGATCGACACAAAACCTGTGGGAGCTGGCTTGCCTGCGATGGCCGCACCTCGGTCTCAAAACCAGATCATCAGCCCTTGAGCTTCGACCAGACCAGATCCTGCAGCTCGCGCGCCTTGTTGCTGCACTCTTTCTCCGGGCGCAGGCGCGAGGCGAATTCGTCGGGCATGTTGATGGCGTCCATGACTTTCCATTTGGCGTCGAGCAGCTTGTCGCTCTGGATGCCGTTGGCGTAGGCGATGGCGTTGGACACGGCGGCGGCGTTTTCCGGCTTCATCATCCAGTCGATGAAGATTTTCGCGTTGCCGGGGTGCGGCGCGCTTTTCGGGACGGCGAAGTTGTCCTGGAACATCGCCACGCCTTCGAGCGGGTACACGTATTTGATGGTGCTCTTCTGCAACGTGGCGCGGGCGGTCGAGCCGTTCCAGTTCTGCATCATGATTACTTCACCGGAGGCCATGCGGTCGACGGTGTTGTCCGAGCTGTACATTTTCAGGAAGGGTTTCTGTTTTTGCAGCAGTTCGAGGATGCGCTTGGCGTCCTGCGGGTTTTCGCTGCATTCGTCGACGCCCAGGTAATGGCTGGCGGCGTTGATCACGCTGCTTGAAGTGTCGAGGGCGGCGAGCTGGCCTTGCAGTTCCTTGCGCGGTTCGAAGAACTCTTTCCACGAGTCATCCAGCTTGCCGCCGGGCACTCGCGCACTGTCATAGGAAAACCCGGTGGTGCCCCACAAATAGGGCGCCGAAAACTTGCGGCCGGGGTCGAACACCGGGTCGCGAAAGGCCGGTTTCACGTATTGGAAGTTCGGCAGGGTCGGTGCATCGATCTCCATCAGCAAGTTCTGATTGATCAAGGTGCGCATGATCGACTGCGACGGCACGATCACGTCATACGCTGCGCCGCCGGCCTGCAACTTGGCCAGCAGGGTTTCGTTGCTGTCATAGCCGTCCATGGTGACCTTGATTCCGGTCTCCTTTTCGAACTTGGCCAGCAGGTCGACCGGGTAGTAGTCGGTCCAGTTGTAGAAGAACAGTTCCTTGGGCTCGGCCGCCTGCGCGGAAAAAACGCTGAAGCAACTGAGGGCCAGGCCGGCGACGGCGAAACGCATTTTTTTTGTTTTCATTCGAGGACGCTCCAGACTCATTGTTGTTTGCCGCGCTGTCCCAGCCAGAAGGCCAGCACCACCAGCACGATGGAAATCACCAGCATCAGGGTCGAGATCGCATTGATTTCTGGCGTCACGCCGGCCTTGATTGCGGAGAAGATGTACACCGGCAACGTCGTCGAACCGGGACCGGCGACGAAGAAAGTCATGATGAAATCGTCGAGGCTGACCACGAACGCCAGCACCGAACCGGACAACACCGCTGGCCACAGCAGCGGCAGCGTCACCCGGCGGAAAACCTGCCAGGGGTTGGCATACAAATCGTTCGCCGCCTCCAGCAGGCTCTTGTCGAGGTCGTTAAGCCGCGCACGAATCGGCAGGTACGCGAAGGGAATGCAGAAGCCGACATGCGCGACGATCACCGTCAGCAAACCGAGCTTGATTCCCAGCGCCATGAACAGCAGCAGGGTAGCCACGGCGGTGACGATCTCCGGCAGGATCAGCGGCAGGTTGATCCCGCCTTCGACCATTTTCTGTCCGTAGAACGGCCGGTAAGTCGCCAGCGCCGCGAGCAGCGCAATGGCCGTGGCGCACACCGTGGCGATGCTGGCGACGATGATCGAGTTCAGCGCCGCCGTCTGGATCGACGGGTTGGCCAGAATCCGTCCGTACCAGGCGAAGGAGAACTCGGTCCACACCGTCGCCGAGCGGTTGGCGTTGAAGCTGTAGGCGATCAGGACAAAGATCGGCACGTACAGGTAGGCCAGGATCAACAGGCTGACTTCCCGGGTCAGGGGCAGTTTTTTCAGGTGCAGGGCGATCATGCGGTGGCTCCCCGACGTAGAGTTTTGGCGGCGTTGCGGCTATAGAGCGCGTAAAGCACCAGCGACAGCAGCAGGATTCCCAGCAACAGGAACGACAGCGAACTGCCCAGGGGCCAGTTGCGCGCGGTCCCGAACTGTTGCTGGATCAGGTTGCCGATCATCAGCGTCTTGCCGCCGCCGAGGATCGCCGGGGTGATGAAGGCACCGAGGCTGGGCACAAACACCAGCAGCGCGCCGGCAATCACCCCGGGCATCGACAGCGGCAGGATGATCCGCTTCAGCGCGTACCAGCGATTGGCGCCCAGGTCGTAGGCGGCTTCCACCAGGCGCCAGTCGAGTTTTTCCAGGGTCGAGTAGATCGGCAGAATCATGAACGGCAGGAAGCTGTAGACCAGCCCGACGCTGACGGCGAAGTCGTTGTAGAGCAGGGTGATACCGCCGGCCTGGGGGAACAGCGCATTAAGAGTCTGGGCGACCCAGCCTTGTTCGCGCAGGATGATCAGCCACGCGTAGTTGCGGATCAGCAGGTTGGTCCAGAACGGGATGGTGATCAGCAAGACCATCAGGTTGCGCCGGCGTGGCGTCAGGCTCGACATCCACAAGGCCACGGGAAAGCCGAACAGGAAGCACAACAACGTCGTGCCACCGGCCTGGAACACCGAGCGCAATAGCGCCTGGGCGTAGACCCAGTTCAGTTCCAGCTCGCCGTCGAAACCTTCCTGGAAAAACAGCTGCACGTAGCTTTGCAATTGCCAGTTGGCTTGCCAGTCGACACCGCCGTACACATTGCGCGGCAGCAGGCTGATATAGCCCATGATCCCCAGCGGAATCGCGATCAGGGCCAGTAACGTCAGGACCACCGGGCTCAGTAGCAACGCACGGTTAAGGGCAGGAGAAGTGCTGCTGACGCTCATCTCAGGCCTCCATCAACAGGCAGGCGTGGGGCGGCAGGTGGACCGCAACGCGATCACCGACCCCGCGGCCGCGATTCAGGCCTTCGTTGTTCTCGCGCAGCATGACCTTGATGTCGTTGTTCAACCGGCATTGGTAAAGGGTCGCGGTGCCGACGTACAGCACCGCTTCGATCACTCCGCGCAGGTGGTGCGGTTGCTCAAGGTCAACCAGTTGCGAACGCTCCGGGCGGAAGGCCAATTGCACCGCAGCACCGTCGAAGCCTTGGGCCGGGCAGGGGATTTCCACCGGCATGCCGCTGGGCACGAAGAGCTTTTCGTTGTGCTGGCCGCGCTTGAGGTGGCCAGGAAGGAAGTTGATGTCGCCGATGAACTGGGCAACGAAGCGATGTTGCGGACGTTCGTAGATATCGTTCGGCGTGCCGATCTGCAGGATCTTGCCGGCGGACATCACGGCAATGCGATCGGACAGCGTCAGGGCTTCTTCCTGATCATGGGTCACGAAAATGAAGGTGATCCCCGCTTCCTTCTGCACGCGCTTGAGTTCGACCTGCATTTCCTTGCGCAGCTTGAGGTCCAGTGCCGACAGCGGTTCATCCAGCAACAGCACTTTGGGTTTGGGCGCCAAGGCCCGAGCCAGCGCTACGCGTTGCTGTTGGCCACCGGACAATTCCGCCGGTTTGCGCCTGGCCAGGTGTTGCATTTGCACCAGCGCCAGCATCTCATTGACACGCTGGGCAATTTGCTCGCGATCAAGACCCTGCATCTCGAGGCCGAAGGCGATATTCTGCGCAACACTCATGTGCGGAAACAGCGCGTAGCTCTGGAAGACTGTGTTGACCCGACGCTTGAACGGTGGCAGATCGTTGACAGGCTCGCCCGCGAGACGAATCTGTCCTTCGCTGACATGCTCGAAGCCGGCGATGGTGCGCAGCAAGGTGGTTTTGCCGCAGCCAGAGGGGCCGAGCAGGGTGAAGAACTCGTTGTCGGCAATGTCGACCGACACGTTGTCGAGCGCGGGAGCTTGCCCCGGATCGTCGGAATACCGCTTGGAGACGTTACGCACTTCGATTGCTATTGGTTGACCCATAATGGTGCAATCCTCTAATTATTGTATGCAATATCTGGATGCAATCTACAAATAACCGGATTAATCTGCCCGTGCAACCCCCTTTTTCAAAGGCTGTTCATCGCCTGGGGCCGGTTGTTTAGCGCTAAAGGAGTGTTTCCAATGACCGAGAAGAAACTCGAGACCACGGTCGACCGCGTCTACCAAGGGGTTTACGAGGCGATCAGCAAACGTTCGTTGCGGCCCGGCATGAAGCTGGGCGAGGCGTCCCTGGCCGAACTTTTCAATGTCAGCCGCACGTCGGTTCGTGCCGCGCTCAAGCAATTGGAAGCGGATGGGCTGGTCACCACCGAGCCCAATAAAGGTGCTTCGGTGTCGTTACCGAGTGACGAAGAGATCCGCTCGCTGTTCGAAACCCGGCGCCTGATCGAGATCGGCATCGTCAGTGAACTGTGCCGCCGACGGGACACCGCAGTGACCCAGGACTTGCGTGATCACCTGTTGCTTGAGGACGAGGCGCACCGCAGTGGCGACCATGAGCGGCTGATTCATCTGCTCGGCGAGTTCCACATCAAACTTGCGCAAAGCCTGAACAACCCGGTGTTGCTGGACTGGTTCCAGAAGCTGATATCCCGCGCCTCGCTGTACGCCGCCGCGCTGGATGATGACAGCCACGAGGCTTGCCGCGACGACGAACACTTGCGGCTGATCGAATACATCGAGGCCGGCAATCAGAATGCCGCTATCGAGCTGACCTGCATGCACTTGAACGGTATCGAGAAGGCGATTCTCGACGTCGCCGCCACGCTCAAAACCGGCTATCACCCGCTCAAGCACCTGATCGAAGTGTGAGGTCCGCGCAGATACAATTCAGCTATACCTCTAATGAAACCATTGGCATCGGTTAAGCTCGAAACAAACGGGCTCACACCGTCCTCATGAGGTTTCGATCCCGCAAGTCAGTCACTTTCAGGGATATTGATCAGTCGATGCAGTTTCTATCTGATAGCCACGGATGTGCCGGCTGGGACGGTGAAATGGCCGCACGCATTCGTGCGTTCGACTGGAACCGGACCGAACTTGGAAACATCGAGGCCTGGCCCAGGAGTCTGTGCAGCGCGGTGCAGTTATTGCTCGCCTCGCCGTTGCCCATGGTGATGCTCTGGGGCCGTGCGGGCTACATGATTTATAACGACGCCTATTCGGTCTTCGCCGGTGGCCGCCATCCGTATCTGTTGGGCTCCCCTGTGGAATTAGGCTGGCCGGAGGTGGCCGATTTCAACCGCCACGTGGTCGATACCTGCCTGGCCGGCGGCACGTTGTCCTACCGTAACAAAGACCTCGTACTCCTGCGTGATGGCATCCCCGAAGAGGTCTGGCTGGACCTCTTTTACAGCCCGGTCGCCGATGATGATGGAAAACCGGCTGGCGTCATGGCGATGGTGGTGGAAACAACTGAGCGGGTGATTTCCGAACGCCGACGCCAGGAAGCGGAAGATGCCTATCGCGCCGACAACGAACGCGTGCGCCTGGCACTCAATGCCGGGGCCTTGCTGGGCTCCTTCGTCTGGGATGTCAAAGCCAATACGCTGTCCGGCGATGAACGCTTCGCCCGCACCTTTTCCTTTCCGGCGGAGCAGAACCTGACCGACTTGCCGGCGGATCTTGCCGGATCAAGAGTTCATCCCGACGACCGCAGCTGGGTCAAGGAGCAGGTCGACAAGTCCGTCTCCACCGGTGTGCCCTTTAACGCCGAGTACCGGGTGCTGCGTCCCGACGGCAGTTATCTGTGGGTGCAGGCGAGCGGGTGCTGCGAATTCAACGAACAGGGCGAGCCCTTCCGTTTTCCCGGTGTGTTGATCGATATTCACGAACGCAAGATGGCCGAAGAGTCGCTGCTCAAGTTCACCCGCAACCTGGAGCAGCGCGTAGCCGACGAAGTCGAAGCACGGCTTGCGGCGGAAGAACAACTGCGCCAGTCGCAGAAACTCGAAGCCATCGGTGGCCTCACCGGCGGCGTGGCCCATGACTTCAACAATCTGCTGCAGGTGATCGCCGGCAACCTGCATTTGCTGGCTCGGCATGAGCCGGACAATGCCAATGTGCAGCGCCGGGTCACTGCATCGATTGCCGCAGTCGAGCGCGGCGCCAAGCTGTCTTCGCAATTGCTTGCGTTTGCCCGTCGTCAACCGTTGTCGCCGGCGGTGTGCAATCCACAGCAGATCTTCGAAGGGGTAGGAGAGCTGTTGCAGCGGGCGCTAGGGGAAACCATTCAGATCGAAGTAGACGTGCCTGAGGATTCCTGGAACATCAACGTCGACCGTAACCAGTTGGAAAACGCCATTCTCAACCTGGCGATCAACGCCCGTGACGCCATGCAGGGCGAAGGCACCATCGAGCTGAGCGCCGAGAATGTAACGCTCGACCGTAAATTCTGTGCCGGCAAGGGCCTTATCCCCGGCGATTTTGTCCGTGTTGCGGTGGCCGATACTGGCGCCGGTATGACGCCCGAAGTGCTCGAGCAGGCGTTCGAACCGTTTTTCACCACCAAGGCCGACGGTCAGGGCACAGGGCTTGGGTTGAGCATGGTGTTCGGTTTCGTCAAGCAGAGCGGCGGGCATATCGATATCTCCAGCGTGGTGGGGCAGGGCACTCGGGTACAGCTTTTCTTTCCACGCAGCTTGCGAGCCTTGCCCGAGGAATCAACGCTGCGAGATTCCGCCGGTCGGGGCGGTCACGAAACCATTCTGGTGGTCGAGGACAACGATGCGGTGCGCAGTACGGCGGTGGAACTGCTGCGTGAGGAGGGCTATCAGGTCCTGACCGCGGCCAATGGCGACCAGGCGATGCAGATGTTGTTGGAGGGCATAACGGTCGACCTGATCTTCACCGACGTGGTCATGCCCGGTCTGATCAAAAGCTCGGACCTGGCGGCGTGGGCCAAGGTGCAGAATCCTCCAGTGACGGTGCTGTTCACTTCCGGCCACACGCGCGACATCATTTCGCGCAACCACCAGCTCAGCCCCGATACTTTTTTGCTGACCAAACCTTATGGGCCGCAAGCCCTGACCCAAATGATCCGCACAGTTCTCAGCGGCTGAGCTCGCTTTCATCGTTGAATGATCGTTCCCACGTTCTGCGTGGGAATGCAGCCCGGGACGCTCCGCGTTCCAGAAGCGTGACGCAGAGCGTCACAAGAGGCATTCCCACGCAGAGCGTGGGAACGATCAATCGTCAGGCTCGCTTCCACAGGGGTTTTGTGTTTTTTCCAGTTATTTTTTAAGGCCACTCGATGACTTCCAAGCGCACTTCAACTCCTCCTTCCGGCATGGTCAGGGTGCGCGGTGCCCGTGAACACAACCTCAAGAACGTCGACGTCGACATCCCCCGGGATGCGCTGGTGGTGTTCACCGGCGTCTCGGGTTCGGGCAAGTCGTCGCTGGCCTTTTCGACGCTCTACGCCGAAGCGCAACGCCGCTACTTCGAATCCGTGGCGCCGTATGCGCGGCGTCTGATCGATCAGGTTGGCGTGCCGGACGTTGACTCCATCGAAGGCCTGCCACCGGCCGTGGCCCTGCAACAGCAGCGCGGTACGCCAAGCACGCGGTCTTCGGTGGGCAGCGTGACGACGCTGTCGAGCCTGATCCGCATGCTCTATTCCCGCGCCGGCAGTTACCCGCCGGGACAGCCGATGCTGTATGCCGAGGACTTCTCGCCCAACACCCCTCAAGGGGCGTGCGCCGAATGTCACGGCCTGGGCCGAGTGTATGACGTCACCGAAGCGCTGATGGTCCCGGACCCGAGCCTGACCATCCGCCAACGCGCGGTCGCCTCCTGGCCCACCGCGTGGCAGGGGCAAAACCTGCGAGACATCCTCGTGACCATGGGCTACGACGTCGACAAACCGTGGCGCGACCTGCCGAAAAAACAGCGTGACTGGATCCTCTTCACCGAAGAAACACCCACCGTGCCGGTGTATGCCGGGCTGACGCCTGACGAAACCAGAGTCGCGCTCAAGCGCAAAATGGAGCCCAGCTACCAGGGCACGTTCACCGGCGCCCGACGCTACATCCTGCACACCTTCAGTCATTCGCAAAGTGCGCTGATGAAGAAGCGTGTTTCGCAATTCATGCTCGGCAGCCCTTGCCCGTTGTGCGACGGCAAGCGGCTCAAGCGCGAGGCATTGTCGGTGACGTTTGCCGGCTACGACATCGGTGAGTTATCGCAGATGCCGTTGCTGCAAGTCGCCGATGTGCTCAAGCCGGTAGCGGCGCAAAGCTACCTCGAACAGGCCGATGAAGCGGGCGAGGTATTGACCCATGTCCAGACCCGCGAGGCCCGTGAACAGCGCGTCGCCCACGGCGCCAGCGGCCATGCCAGCGCCCCGGACGTGCGGCATACGCCGAACCTGTCGGTGGAAAAGCGCCTGGCCGCGCAACGGATCGCACAGGACCTGCTCGAGCGGGTCAGCACCTTGACCGACCTTGGGCTTGGTTACCTGGCCCTGGATCGCAGCACGCCGACGTTGTCCTCCGGTGAGTTGCAGCGCTTGCGCCTGGCGACTCAATTGGGTTCGCAGCTATTTGGCGTGATCTACGTTTTGGATGAACCGTCGGCCGGTCTGCACCCGGCGGATGGCGAAGCGTTGTTCGAAGCGCTGCAACGCTTGAAGGCAGCAGGCAACACGCTATTTGTGGTTGAGCACGACCTGGAAACCATGCGCCGTTCGGACTGGCTGATCGATGTCGGCCCGGCGGCCGGTGAGCACGGCGGCCGGATTCTGTACAGCGGACCGCCGCAGGGATTGGCCCAGGTCAAGGATTCCCAGACCCGCGCCTACTTGTTTGCCGAGCAGGTCAGCGAAACCAGAACGAGCCGCAAGGCGACGGACTGGCTAAGGCTCGAAGGCATCACACGCAATAACCTGGACGACCTCAGCGTCGAGTTTCCGCTGGGTTGTTTTACCGCCGTAACCGGCGTTTCGGGTTCGGGTAAATCGAGCCTGGTCAGCCAGGCGCTGCTGGAACTGGTAGGCGCGCACCTGGGGCGTGCCACCAGCGACAGCGAGCCTGAAGCATTGAGCCTTGAGGACGATGCGCCGCAAGTCAGCGGCGGTCAGGTCACGGCGGGGCTGGAGTCGATCAAACGCCTGGTGCAGGTCGATCAGAAACCCATCGGCCGCACGCCACGCTCGAACCTGGCGACGTACACCGGGCTGTTCGACAACGTGCGCAAACTGTACGCCGCCACCCCTGAGGCGCAAGCCGAGGGCTACGACGCCGGGCAGTTCTCCTTCAACGTTGCCAAGGGCCGTTGCCCGACCTGCGAAGGCGAAGGGTTTGTCAGCGTCGAGTTGCTGTTCATGCCCAGCGTCTATGCGCCATGCCCGACGTGCCACGGCGCACGCTACAACCCTCAGACGCTGGCAGTCACTTGGCAAGGCTTGAACATCGCCCAGGTGTTGCAGCTGACGGTGGACGAGGCGGTCGAGGTGTTCGCCGAGCAGGCGGGTATCCGCCGCTCTCTGGAGGTCTTGCGTGATATTGGCTTGGGGTATTTGCGTCTCGGGCAACCGGCGACCGAGCTCTCGGGCGGTGAGGCCCAGCGCATCAAACTGGCTACCGAGCTGCAACGCAATCAGCGGGGAGCGACGTTGTATGTGCTCGATGAGCCTACGACCGGTTTGCATCCCCGGGATGTGGATCGGTTGCTTGAGCAATTGAATACGCTGGTGGTGGCGGGGCATACGGTGATTGTGGTGGAGCATGAAATGCGCGTGGTAGCGCAGAGTGACTGGGTGATCGATATCGGGCCGGGGGCTGGGGATCAGGGCGGCAAGATTGTCGTGGCCGGCACGCCGCAGAAAGTGGCGAAGAGCAAGAAGAGCCGCACGGCCCCGTTTTTGGCCCGGGTGCTTGGGAGTCTATGATCGTTCCCACGCTCCGCGTGGGAATGATCCGTAATTCAGGCGAATATCAGCTGTAGCCGAGGGTGAGCCGAACCTTGTCCAGCAGTTCATTGATCTGAAACGGTTTGATCAACATCTCCATGCCATCGCCGAGGAATACCTGGCGGTTGATGGCGTTTTCCGCATAACCGGTCATGAACAGGATCGGCAAACTCTCGCGCCAGCCACGGGCGACATCCGCCAGTTCCCGGCCATTCATGCGCGGTAGCCCCACGTCGGTCAGCATCAGATCGATCGAGGGGTCGTTTTGCAGGCGCTCCAGTGCACTGTCGATGTCGCCGACCTGGGTGCAACGATAACCGGCGTCCGCCAGCACTTCGGCAACAAACATGCGCACCGACGGCATGTCCTCGACAATCAGTACATGCTCGCCCGAACCCTGATTATCAACGGTTATCGACGCCGGTTCAGCGGTGGTCGAATCCGTGCTGGCGGGCAGCATGATGGTCACTTCCGTGCCCCGGCGGGCCACGCTGCGAATGTGCGCATCGCCACCTGATTGACGGGCGAACCCGTAAATACTCGACAACCCCAGCCCGGTGCCCTGACCCAGCGGCTTGGTGGTGAAAAACGGATCGAACACCTTATCGATCACGCTGTGTTCGATACCGGTGCCGTCATCACGCACCGACAACGCAACGTAGGCGCCATCCGCCAGCTTCATGTCACCGTGGGAATGCGCGGCATAGGTGCTGACCCAGATATTGCCGCCCTGCGGCAAGGCATCGCGGGCGTTGATCACCAGGTTGAGCATGGCACTTTCCAGCTGGATCGGGTCGACCAACGCAATCGCGGCTTTGGAGGTCAGTTCGAGCTTCAGCGCAATGTGTTCGCCGATGGTGCGCACCAGCAACTCTTCGAGGGAGCGGATGTGTTCGTTGATGTCCACCGGTCGTGTATCGAGTGGCTGCTGGCGGGCAAAGGCCAGCAAGCGATGGGTCAACGAGGCGGCGCTCATGGCCGAGTTCAACGCCGCTTCGGCGTATAACTGGACCTTGTCGGTACGGTTGTTGGCCACGCGTTTCTGGATCAATTCCAGACTGGTGATGATGCCCGTCAGCAGGTTGTTGAAGTCATGGGCGATGCCGCCGGTCAGCTTGCCCAGGGCGTCCATCTTCTGCACTTGCAGCAGCTGGGCCTCGGTGCGCACGCGCACGGCAATCTCATGTTCGAGCTGCGAGGTGGCGTCGTCGAGCTGGGCCAGGTGCGAACGTTCGCGGTGGCGATGTTCGGTGACGTCCTCGACGAACACCAGGCTCAACTCAGGGGTGCGATACGGCGAAATCTGCCACTCGGTTTCCCGCAGTTCGCCCTCCACCCGCATGTTCAGGGTGCCTTTCCAGCGCTCGCCCGCCGTCAGGCGCACACGCAGTTCGTCGAGGATCGCCTCCTGTTGGTCGGCGAAGCACTCGCGCAAGGTCTGCGGATCGCGGTTGTCCTGGATCAGCCGGGCGAACGCATGGTTGCATTCGTGGACGTTGAATTGGGCGTCCAGCACGGCAATGGGCGCCGAGACGTTGACGAAAATCTCGCGAAATCGCGCCTCGCTTTCGCGCAGGGCGTGTTCGGTTTCACGCACCCGCAGCAGGGTGCGCAAGGTCGCCAGCAACACATCCGGGTCCACGGGATGGATCAGGTAGGCATCGGCCCCGGCGTCCAGGCCGGTGATGATGTCACCGGTCTGGATCGAGGCGGCCGACACGTGAATCACCGGCAACAAGGCCGTGGCAGGTTCAGAGCGCAGTTTACGGACAATGTCGAACCCGCTCATGTCGGGCAGATTGACGTCCAGAATCAGCGCATCGATCTGCTCACTGTCGATCATTGCCAGGCCATCGCCGCCGGTTCCGGCCTCCAGCACGCTGTAGCCATGCGGTTCCAGGCGTCGGCGCAGGGCGTAGCGCGTGGCGGCGTTGTCATCGACAATCAACAGGCGAATGTCACGTTTCATCGGCAGGCTCCATGGCGATGGCCAGCGGGATGATCACGAAGAAGGTCGAACCGACCCCCGGCGTACTCTCGACCCCGACCTCGCCGCCCAGCAATGCAGCGAAGCGTTTACATAAAGACAGGCCCAGGCCGGTACCACGCAAGCGTTTTTGCAGCGGTGAGTCTACCTGGGAAAAGTCCTCGAACAATGCCCCATGTAGCTCGGGAGCGATACCTATTCCTGTATCGCTGACGGCAAAGCGCACCTGGTTTTCGCCTTCCAGCGATGCCGAAACCCGCACTTCGCCGCGCGCGGTGAACTTCAGCGAGTTGGAAATGAAGTTGCGCAGGATCTGCGCCAGCTTCTTGTCATCGGTGAAAAGACGCGGCAGACCAACCGGTTCTTCGAAGATCAGGTCCACCGCCGTAGCGTCGACGATTGGGCGAAACATGCCGCGCAGGGCGGCGAACAAATCGAGCATGTCGAACCAGGCGGGTGAGATGGTGATGCGCCCAGCCTCGATTTTTGCCAGGTCGAGCAGGTCGTCGACCATATCGCTCAGCTCCCGCGCGGCGGTGCTGACGAACGTGACCTGCTTGTGTTGCTCGGGGCTCAGCGGGCCGTCGAGCTCATCGATCAACAGGCTGGCGATGCTCAGGATCGAGCCCAGCGGCGTGCGAAACTCATGACTCATGTACGAGAGGAAGCGGCTTTTGAGATCTGATGCCTGACGCAGTTCTTCGGCCTGGTTATCGAGTTCGGCGTACAGCGCGAGCACGCCCTGATTGGTTTCTTCGAGCTCTTCGCGCAGCGACGCGGTCTCATTCTGCAAGCGTTCGATGAGTGCCGCTTGTTCGTCGCTCGTAAGCGCGGGCAATTCAGTCATGGCCGGCCTCCAGATCGACGACCAGGACCGTTGCGTCATCCCGGCCGCGACAGAAATCGCGGTGCAGAACAGCGGCGATGACCGCCGGATGGCGGTGCACCAGACCGGGGTAGTCTTGCAGGGTCCAACGGGACTGCAGGCCGTCGCTGTACATGATCAATAGTTGTCCGTTCACGTGAGCATATTCAAAGGGTTGGGCTTTGCGGTATTGCCCGCCGACGATGCCCGGATGGGACGCCATGCCACGGGACTTGTCCGGTGCGATCAGGCAGGCACCAATATTACCGATACCGGTGAAGGTAAGGGTGTCGAGGTGACCGTTGAACTGGGCAATCGCCAGCGCACCGCCACGGGTGCCGAGCATGGCCTGATGAATGTCTTCGAGCAGCCACACCGGCGACGCGAACGGCGCCAGGGCGAAGGCTTGTTCACCGGCGCGGGCGGCGCGCTCGGCGTCTTCGCCATGGCCCAGTCCGTCGATCACCAAGGCGCTGAGGTGGGGGCCATCAATCGACAGGTGCCAGACATCGCCGCACGCCGGGTCATTGTGTAACGAATGCTGGCTGACACCCAGGCGCAGGTCTGAGTCTTTGTGACGACGGGAATAAAAACGGGCCAGAATCACCGCGCCTCGGGAATCGGCGTAGACATCGAACACTTCTGTCTGACGTGACACCGCGCCCAGGCCAATGCCTTGAGTGCCTCCGGTGGAAAACCCGTCGGTCAGGCAAGCCTGCAAGTCAAAACCCTGCGCACGGTCGACTGCGATGATCTCGATGCCGTTGGCTTTTTTACCGGGCAGGGTCCGCAGGTGCAATTCGCCACGGGTGGCGTGCTTGAGCACATTGCTCGCCAGTTCAGTGATCACCAGTGCCACGCGTCCAGCGTCAGTGGCGTCGAATCCAGTGTCTTCGGCGAGCCTTTGCGCCGTGCGCCGGGCATGACCAATCTGACTGACGTCCTCGATCAACAACACTTGGGTCAGCGAACCCGTGATGTTCATGTCCATCGGGTTATCGTTATGCGAGTGCCTTTGCCGGGCGCGGTGTCCAGTTCGAACTCGTCCACCAGGCGTTTTGCTCCGGTCAAGCCCAGGCCCAGACCGCTGCCGGAGGTCCAGCCATCGGTCATTGCCAACTTGATGTCCGGGATGCCCGGGCCCTCATCGCGAAAGGTCAGGCGCAAACCGACTCTGGCGTTTTCGTCGAGGATCTGCCAGTCCATGTCGCCACCGCCGCCATACACCATCGTATTACGCGCCAGCTCGCTGACGGCGGTGACCATCTTGGTCAAGTCGATCAGGCGCATGCCGCACTCCGTAGCGAGCTTGCGCGCGGTCTGTCGAGCCAGGACCACATCCTGCTCGATATGAATCGCTTGCGTACCGCTGCTACGTACGTTCATTGCTCACGTACCCGTTCCTGAAGCAGCTTCATCCCACGTTCGACGTTCAGCGCAGTCTTCACGCCGGGCAGGGTCAGCCCCAGCTCTACCAGCGTGATCGCCACGGCAGGCTGCATACCCACCAGAACGGTTTGTGCGTCCATGATTGCCGACAGGCCGGAAATCGTCCCGATCATCCGGCCGATAAACGAATCGACCATGTCCAACGCGGAGATGTCGATCAACACACCGCGCGCCGAGGTTCTACTGATGCGTTCGGACAGATCGTCCTGAAGGGTCAGGGCGAGCTGGTCATGCATGTCGACCTGAATGGTCACCAGCAAAAAGTCGCCCATTTGCAGAATTGGAATGCGTTCCATCGGCTTATACCGACTTGCTGACGGTAATTCCCAGACGGGTCAGGGCCAGTTTCAATGCATCGGCCAGGTTGGCTTTGGTGACTACGCCTTGCAGGTCCAGGCCAAGGTGCACGATGGTCTGGGCGATTTGTGGTCGCACGCCGCTGATGATGCAATCGGCACCCATCAGGCGAATGGCGGTCACGGTTTTGAGCAAATGCTGAGCCACCAGGGTGTCGACGGTCGGCACGCCAGTGATGTCGATAATGGCGATTTCCGAACCGGTATCGACGATCCGCTGCAGCAAGGATTCCATGACCACTTGGGTACGTTGCGAATCGAGGGTGCCGATCATCGGCAGCGCCAGCACGCCGTCCCAGAGCTTGACCACCGGGGTCGAGAGTTCCAGCAATTCTTCCTGCTGGCGCTTGATCACCGCTTCGCGCGATTTCTGGAAGGTGCGGATGGTGTGCATGCCCAACGCGTCGACCAATTCGGAAACTTCCCAGAGCTGCTCGGCGAGCATGGCTGGATTGGCTTCGTAGTGGCGTTGCAACAGACCGAACATCGGGCCTTTGAGCGAGAAAATGAAGCTGGCGGTCTGGTGCGAGTCCTGACCTGTCAGGGCGCGGCTGTGGGAGAGCTTTTCGAGGAATTGACGAATGTCATCCCAGCCCGGCGCGTTGACGTTCGGGCCATTGCCGTTTTCCAGGCCGGCGATCAGCAGTTGCAGAAATTCCGACGTCTGCTGTTTAAGGTCGTGTTCTTTCAAGTTGCGGGTAGCGCCAGTGGCTTCCTGGCTGGTCATCCAATCGCCAACCAGTTGTGTCTGGTTGCTTTTCATCGCATCGAGAGTGCCGATATGCAGTGCTGCCATGTGTCTGAGCTCCTGAAAAAATTCTGTGCCGATTCCCCAAAAAAACACCGGCGTGAATCAATGACAATTGCCGTACGCAATAGTTAGCCGTGCGCGTGGATTATTTTATCCCCGCAACAGTTGCCGCTAACTCTAGTAGGTACCCACGTCCACGGCGATTTAATGACGACTCTCTAGTCAGGCGCTGTTTTATTGGATGGAACCCCTGACGCTGTATGACTTCGAACTTTCAAGGCCTCGGTGTTTCGAGGTGCGGGCTTGCCTATATGAGCGAGGTACGTATGAAAGACGAAACGACACAACGACAGGATCAATCGGGTGCACCGATCGATCGCAATGACCCGGCGATTGATCCGCAAATGCCGGGCGACGAGGGAGCAGGTGCTCAACGTCAACAATCATCCACCGGTTCTGCGCAAAGCGCTGATGCGGCGGTCGATCAGAAAAACCTCCACGATGACAACGACAACGAATTCAGCCCGGGTTTCAAACCCCATCCCGACCGGCCAAAGCCCAGTGATGAGACCGACGCCGACATCGATACCGATGGCGGCTAGTTCGTCCAGCCGTAAAAAAGGCCGCATCAATCGATGCGGCCTTTTTTATGGACGTTTTATTTGCTGGGGTGAGCAGCCTGGAGTTTTTTCGCCATCTCCAAATGTTTTTCCAGCGCCGGCAACATCTTTTGCGCGAACCCTTTGAGTTCTGTGGCGCCCTTGACCTTATCGTCTGTCACGGTATCGGCTTCTTTTTTGAATCGCGCGATGGTTTCTTCGTGCGCTTTCACCTGATTGTTGGCGTAGGCGGCGTCGAACGATTCATCGCGCATATCGAGAATTTTTTCCTTGGCTTGCTTCACCAGCGTGGTGTCGTCCGGCACCTTGATGTCGTTCTTTTTCGCCAACGCCGCCAATTCTTCATTGGCCTTGGTGTGATCGGTGATCATCATGTTGGCGAATGCCTTGACGTCCGCCGATGAGCTTTTTTCCAGGGCCAGTTTGCTGGTTTCGACTTCTGCGATCCCGCCGGCCGCGGCGTCATCGACGAAGTCATTGGAGGTCGCGGCAAACGCAACACCCATGCTGGAACTCAAGGCTACGGCCAAGGCAAGGTGGCGCAGGGTAAATCCGTCCATTGGTTATTCTCCACACAGTTTTGAAGACGATCCGCTGATCGTTATTCAATGGAGGTCGGCGCTCGGACAAAGGTTTTATCGCGTTTGCGACAGGACGACGAACGGACACCGCTGGTCTGATAGACGGTCGACAGAACACGGTAACCGAGGCCATTCTGATAGTTGGTAAACGCAATAAATCGCGTTTGCTGCCGATCAATAACGGAGGTGTTCCATGCCGGTACCACACGACCTTTATCAGGACCTGAAACTTTCAAAGGAAGATATCCAGCAAAAACGCTCCAAGGATCCAGTACTGAATTCACTGATCGACAAGTATTCGCAAGCGGACGCCGAGGTAGTCAAGGCTGAAACCGCAAAATCAGATGCGCCCAGCGATGACGTATTGAAAAAGCTCAAGGAGGCGCGCGTGCAGGTCAAGGACAAGATCGTCAAACAACTCCAGTCTTCTTCCTGACCCGCGACGGCAAGCCACCGACGACCGGTGACCGAAAAATTGGAACGGGAGTAAATACCGGCACCTCGAAAGATCAGAGTCCGACCTTTTCGACTCCCTGCGAGGTGCCTTATGCCCGATCCAAAATTCCCCAGTGAAGAGCAGGGTGGATACGACCCGATTCCCACCCGTCCCGAGCCTCTGAGCCCCGGCCGCACGGCGGTCAACCCCGAAGACGAACCCGGCATCGACGAGCTGCCTGCCAATGAAGGCGTGCGCCCCCTGAATGAGGACGACACCACCGCGATGGACCCTGAGCGGGTGCTGGAAGAAACGGAAAACGCCGTGCGAGATAAAGAGAGCGATCCGCGGTAATTCAGCTCACATCCCCTGTGGGAGCTCACTCCCACAGTTTGATTGAGGTTACTTCTGCAGGGCAGTGCTTAACGGCAATCGCGCCATGTTGTTGGCCTTCAGAGACCCCAGATACAGCCAGTCCCCGTACTCGCGCACCGTGGTAATCGGCGAGTAATTGCCATTGTTCGCATCCTGCAAATTGGCGATGACCTTGCCATCGACGTCCAGCCCCAGCGCAAACGCGCGTTTCTCCACCGGCTTGGGCAGCAGCATCAACGCCCGCACGATCATCTTGCGTACAAAGGGGTGTTGCGCCGTGGCGTCGAGCAACGCACTACGCGGTGCATAGAGCGCCACCCAGAACCGGTCGCGACCGTTGAACGCGAGGTTGTCCGGCAGCCCCGGCAAATTGTCGATGAACAGGTCATGGGTGCCGGCTTTCGGTCCGCTCAGCCAATAACGGCTGATGCGGTAGGCACCGGTTTCGTTGACCAGCACAAAGCTGTCATCCGGCCCCAGGGTCACGCCGTTGGCAAACTCCAGCTTATCGAGGAGGACCGTGGTTTTTCCGGACTGAAAGTCATAGCGCAACAACCGACCGTCACCGCCATGCTCGATGATCGCCTCGCCATCCTTGCCCAGGCCCCAACGACTGGAAGCGTCGCTGAAATAGGCGTAATGCCCCGATTTATCGATGACCACGTCGTCGGTAAAGCCGAAGGGTACGCCGCCAGCCTCTGTGGTCAACGCCGACAATCGGCCATGAGCATCCAGCGACAGCAAGCCTTTGACGCCGTCGGCAATCACCAATAACCCACTGGGGTGCCGCGCCATGCCCAAAGGCCGGCCGCCGGTAACGGCCAGAATCTGAGTGTCCTTGCCGTCGAGGCTGGTACGAATCACTCGTCCGTTGTGCAGTCCGGTGATCAGCACGTTTTCTTCCAGCAACAGCGCCTCGGGTCCTTCAATGCCCGCAGGGCCGACACGCTCCGCGCCTTTGAGGCGTTGATTGTCGGCATACACGCCGACGGTGAGAGAGGGCGCCGGTGCCGGAGTCCAGGCTACAGGCCGGACTTTGGTCGGGAACAACAGTAAAAAGACGCCAAGGGCAATGATCAATAACAACAGTAGATTGCTAAACCTGAAGGCTCTTCTCACGCGGTGGCTCCTGCCGGGTTCAAGTGTTTTTGCGCCATGTCCCGCAGCGCCAGCATCGATGCCGAGGATTCGCGCTCGATGCGCCGCTTGAGCAGCAGTCGATTGGCGATACGCATCGCCAGTCCGGCGAACTGATAGTCCAGAGTGCGGATAAACCGGGTGTGATCGCCCTCAGCCTCGCACTCGTAAGTCACCACCAGCGACAGCCCGTGATCGCCCCGCGCCCAGGCGCTCCAGCGCCGTCCGGGCAGGTATTCGTTGACCTCCCAACTCAAGTGGCCGTCACGCCCGCCGGCGCGGATGTCTTCTTCGAACCGCGCGCCGGCATGCAAGGGGCCACTTTGCCCCTCGACCTTGAGGGAGGACGGATGCCACTCCGGCCAACGGGTCACGGTGCTGGCGTAGGCGAGCACATCCATTGGATTGCCGGCGATAGCGATCTGGTGCTGCATGCGGGTCATGGCCGTTCTCGTCAGGGGCTGAGTGTCGTGCTCCGGCTCCCAATACAGGGTGCCGAACAGGTAATCCATCAGCGGAAACACGATATTGAAATTGCGTTCCTGCATCAGCTCGCGACGGTGATGCAATTCATGCAGGCGACGCATCTGGCGAATCCACGGCAGCCGTGTGACCGGGTTGCTCGGTGGCAGGTGCTCGCAGGCATGAAACACCTCATAGGTCAGGTATCCGAGCACCAGGCAGCCAGCCGACAATCCGGCGACGTTGCTATCGAAGCGCCCCATCAGCCACCAGAGGGGCAGGGTGATGACGACGGTGTGCAGCACGATCAGCCAGGCTGGAAACAGAATCACCCGCCAGTCCCGGGCGCTGTCGTAGGTCATGTGGCCGGGGGCAAAAAAACTGTGGTGGTCGCCTGCATGGCGGGCGTAGAACATCCGCGCGAAGCTCTTTTTGTGATGCCCCAGATGCCGATGCACCACGTACACGCCGAAGTTGAAGAACAGCAGCGTCAGCGGCACCGCCAGCCATTCCAGCGGCTGGACTTGATGCACGGTGCTCCAGAATCCGCCGATGGCCAGTAAGCCGAACAGCAACACGAAAGCGCCGTGCAGCCAAGGGTTGTAGCGCGGATGAATGGCGGCTCGATAGCGGTCACGGAATGCCTGGGTGGTCTGCCTCACTGCGCTCACCTGTGGTTATTGTTATAACCGCAGATTAGCTGATCTGCCCGTCGAGGCTGGAACAACCTCAAGGACACAAGCGCCATGATCCGGTATGTCAGGTCAGCGGATTCCAGCGCTGGGACCAGTCGTCGTCGGTCTTGATGACTTCACGCAACAAATCGAAGGCTCGTTGCAGGGTCGCCGAGTCGCGATCACGGGAATAGACCAGGTAGGTCGGGTAGCTGAATTCGGGCGCCTTGGGCACGGGCTCCAGCACGCCGCTTTCCAGGTAACTCTGGACCACGCGCGTGCGAAAGTAGCCGCTGCCGCCGTTTTCCAGAATGTACTGCAGAGCGAGTGGGCCGAGGTTGAAGCTCAAGGCAGCCTTGGCTTTTTCCGGCAGGGCTGCATCGTGCTGGCGGCGGAAGTCCGGGCCCCAGTCAATGTACACGTAAGGATCGGGACGCCCGGTGAGGCGAACGAGGATGAGTTTTTCTTCGAGGATCTGCTCGACTTGCAGGCGCGGCCAGTACTCTGGCTGATAGACCAGCGCTGCGTCCAACACTCCCAGTTCCAGTTGCCGCAACAGGGTTTCGCCATCGCGGATTTCCATGCGCAGGGCGTGGCTGGGGATCTTCTCGCGCAGTTCGCCGGCCCAACTGAGCATCAGTGGGTTGCACAGGCTGACTTCACCGCCGATGTGCAACACGTCGCGGTAGCCTTCTGGCAATGGCAGATCCCGCCGCGCGGCTTCCCAGGTCTGGACCAGTTGGTTGGCGTATACCACAAAGGCTTCGCCGTTGGGCGTCAGGCGCGCGCCGGCGCGGTTGCGCACAAACAGTGTGCTGCCGAGCTGGCTTTCGAGTTTCTGCACGCGGGCGGTGATTGCGGTCTGGGTGACGTGGAGTTTTTCTGCCGCGGCGGCGAGGCTGCCGTGGCGGACGATTTCCAGAAAGGTGCGCGCGAGATCGATGTCCATGGGGTGGCCGGTGCGGGAAGTGTGGGGATTGTAAACGGATCCTGCCAATCTCGTTCATATGGCTGTTGCCTAGTTCCCTGTGGGGGTTGGCGTAATGCCATTCATAGGGTTGGGGGCATATCCGTTTCTGCGGTCACGGCGACTATTGGTTCCGCCCTGACGGCGGGTTACTTGGAAGAGCGCCAAGTAACCAAGCGCCAGCGCCCCTGACGTACGGTGCCGAGCCTTAGCTAGGCACCGAACGTCAGGGGCAAAAGCGCTTGGTTACTTGGCGCTCTTCCAAGTGACCCGCTGTAAAAGCGGAACCAATATCCGCCGTAACCGCAGAAACGGATATGTACCCAAATCCAACCCCAACCCCAAAACTTCCTTAAGCGAACAGCACTAGGGTATTAGCGAGGTCTCTATTCAAAACGCAAAACACGAACAACCGAACGCCCCCCAGAACCCTTGAAAGTCACTGACCGGTGCCGAAGACAACCGAGCCCGTTCATGACTGTGCGCATGCACCGCACAAGCGCCCGCACAGTGATGAGCCTGCGCTGTCAACGGCGCCATGGGTTTCCAGTGCCCCGGCACCTTGGCCACGGGCGACCACTCAGGCACCACAGGAATCGGCGGCGGCCCGAGTTTTTCGAACTCTTGACTGCCATAGACAATCTTGCCGTCAACGATGGTCAACACCGAGTCGATCCATTTGATCGCTTCATCCTCGATGTGAAAGTAGTCCGCCGACAGCGCAATCAAATCAGCCAGTTGCCCAACCTTGATCTGGCCTTTCTTGCCCTGTTCGGAAGAAAACCAGGCACTGCCGTGGGTATAGAGCTCCAGCGCCGTATCGCGGCTCAAGCCTTGCGGATACAGCTCCAGACCCCCGACGGTACGACCGCTGACCAGCCAGTACAGCGAAGTCCAAGGGTTATAGCTGGACACGCGCGTGGCGTCGGTGCCGGCTCCCACCGGAATGCCTTCAGCCAGCATGCGCGCGATCGGTGGCGTGTGTTCGGCGGCTTTGGCGCCATAGCGGTCGACAAAGTACTCACCCTGGAACGCCATGCGGTCCTGGATCGCGATGCCGCCACCCAGGGCTTTCACCCGTTCGATATTCTGCGGGGTGATGGTTTCGGCATGATCGAAAAACCACGGCAAACCATCGAACGGAATGTCGCGATTGACCTTCTCGAACACGTCGAGCATGCGACTGATGGACTCGTTGTACGTCGCGTGCAGGCGGAATGGCCAGCGCTGTTCCACCAGATGGCGCACCACCGGCTCCAGTTCCTGCTCCATGGTTTGCGGCAGGTCCGGGCGCGGTTCGAGGAAGTCTTCGAAGTCGGCCGCCGAAAACACCAGCATTTCCCCGGCGCCGTTGTGCCGCAGGAAGTCGTCACCCTGGCCGTATTGGGAGGTACTGGTCCAATTCTTGAAATCGGTCAGCTCTTCCTTGGGTTTCTGGGTGAACAGGTTATAGGCGATGCGCACGGTCAGCTGTTGGTCTTTGGCCAGTTGCTGGATGACCTGATAGTCGTCCGGGTAGTTCTGGTAACCACCGCCGGCGTCGATGGCGCTGGTCAGGCCCAGACGATTGAGTTCACGCATGAATTGGCGAGTGGAATTGACCTGATACTCAAGCGGCAGCTTCGGTCCCTTGGCCAGCGTCGAGTAGAGAATCATCGCGTTCGGGCGGGCGATCAGCATACCCGTGGGGTCGCCGTTGGCATCACGCTGGATTTCCCCGCCCGGCGGGTTTGGCGTGTCGCGGGTGTAGCCGACCACTTTCAGCGCCGCGCGATTGAGCAGGGCGCGGTCATAGAGGTGCAGCACGAATACCGGTGTGTCGGGCGCAGCCTTGTTCAGTTCATCAAGCGTTGGCAGGCGTTTTTCGGCGAACTGGAATTCACTCCAGCCACCGACCACGCGCACCCATTGCGGCGTTGGCGTGCGATCCGCCTGGTCCTTGAGCATGCGCAGGGCATCGACCAGTGACGGCACGCCTTCCCAGCGCAGTTCGAGGTTGTAGTTCAAGCCGCCACGGATCAGATGCAGGTGCGAGTCGTTGAGGCCGGGAATCACCGTGCGGCCGTGCAGGTCGATGATTTTGGTGGCGGGGCCTTGCAGCGCCATGGCTTGAGCGTCGCTGCCGACCACCACGAAGCGGCCGTCCTTGATGGCGACGGCACTGGCCTGGGGTTTCTTGCGGTCGACGGTGTGCAGGCGTCCGTTGTACAGAATGAGGTCGGCGGGGGTGTCGGGCATGGTTTTACTCCCTGCGATTAGCGGGCTGATCCAGGCACCAACGGCACCTGCCGAAAGGCCTTGCAATACACGTCGGCGATCGAAGCCGTTGTGGACGTCAGGTGGGCTCATGGCGGCGCGCTCCGTCAATTGATCGGGGGCAAACGGCCGATGCCTGGCGCAAGCGGCCAGAAGGAATATAGACCGCAAATCCACGGGCGGCCGTTTCTAGAGGGCAAAAACGACGAATCCCGCCTCGGGGGCGGGATTCGTTTGCAGCCAAAGGTGCTTCCGGAAGCCGGAAGCTGCCGTCTTAGCTAGGGAACAGCTCGGACAATTTCATGGCCAGCATCATGTCGCCTTCAGCGCGCAGTTTGCCGCCCATGAACGCCTGCATGCCATCGGTCGAACCGTCAACGATGCCTTGCAGGGTTTCGCCGTCCATGACCAGAGTGACCTGGGCGTCAGGGTTTTCGCCTTCTTTCAGCTCGCAGGTGCTGTCTTTGACGATCAGCGAGAAGTTCTTGGTGTCGTCGATGCGGAAACCGAATACCAGGTCCAGACCGGCAGCAGCGGCTGGGTTGAACTTGGCTTTCATTGCTTGTACGGCATCAGCTACGGAGGTCATGGTTTGATCCTTTCTTGGGTAATAAGAGCAGAGTAATTACAGCCGGTGATTACAGCCAGGGTCACAATAGTCCGGACTCAACGAAACGTAATGAGTTCCGGGGCCTTCAGCAGTTGCAAGTGCGCATGACTGTTGAAGGAAGCCAGAGCCACCTCACGTCCCCGAAACTTCAGGAGGTTGAGCGAGGTGTTGACGATTTGCCAGTTCAGCTCAAACGCCTGCCTTGCAGGCATTTGGGTAATCAGATGGAGCAGGGCAGTGATGGTGCCGCCGGAGGTGAACACGGCGATTTTCTGGGTGGGGTCGGCGTTTTCGAGGAGGCGGTGAAGACCGGCCTGTACGCGTTCGACAAAGCCCAACCAGCTTTCAAGGCCCGGAGTGTCATAAGTGCCGGCGAGCCAGCGTTCGATGATCAGGGCAAAGATGCGTTGGAATTCGCCACGGTTTTGCGCGGCGTTGCGCAGAATGTCCAGTGCATGCGGCTCGTCCTGCAGCATGGCCGGCAGCAACGCGCGGATGACCGCGTCGGCGTCGAATTCGTTGAACGCGCTATCGATTTCCAGGGTCGGCACCGGCAGGCCCACGGCAGCGAACTGCTCCAGCGCGCTGTTGGCCGTGTGCTGCTGACGGCGCAGGTCGCCCGACAGGCAGCGATCAAAGCAGACACCGAGTTCAGCGAGGTGCTGGCCCAGGACTTCTGCCTGACGGATACCGGTCGGCGACAGGACGTCATAGTCGTCTGCACCAAAGGAGGCCTGGCCATGTCGAATCAAATAGATACTGCCCACGTCCGCGTCATCCCGGTACGTTGAAGGTTTGGCGAGGTTATGAGGATGGCGGTGAGCTGTCAATGAAAAAACATACGCTTGTTTGAAATGCCCGTTACAGGCCTGTTGCCAGAGGTTTCCCGACTGGTCGTCGGCGCAGCGCATGGGTATGCTGGAGGCATCCCGCGCGTGTTTCAAGCCGCGCTTCGTATTGAAGGAGTCACTGTGGAGTTTTTGTCCGAGTACGCCAGTTTTCTGGCCAAGACCGTGACACTGGTGATCGCCATTCTGGTGGTCCTGGCCAGTATCGCGGCGCTGCGCAGCAAAGGTCGGCGCAAGGCGGCCGGCCAGTTGCAAGTCAGCAAACTGAATGATTTCTACAAAGGCCTGCGCGAACGCCTGGAGCAAACCTTGCTCGACAAGGACCAGCTCAAGGCCCTGCGCAAGTCCCAGACCAAGTCCGAGAAAAAGCAAAAGAAGAAGCCCGAGGCCAAACCCCGGGTGTTCGTGCTGGATTTTGATGGCGACATCAAGGCATCGGCCACTGAAAGCCTGCGTCACGAGATCACCGCGTTGCTGACGCTGGCCACGCCCAAGGATGAAGTCGTGTTGCGCCTGGAAAGCGGAGGCGGCATGGTTCACAGCTACGGCCTGGCGTCCTCGCAACTGGCGCGCATTCGCGATGCCGGCGTGCCGCTGACCGTTTGTATCGACAAAGTTGCGGCCAGTGGCGGCTACATGATGGCCTGCATCGGTGAGAAGATCATCAGCGCGCCGTTCGCGATCCTCGGTTCGATCGGGGTGGTGGCCCAGTTGCCGAACATCAACCGCCTGCTGAAAAAGCACGACATCGATTTTGAAGTCCTGACTGCCGGTGAGTACAAACGCACCCTGACTGTGTTTGGCGAAAACACCGAGAAAGGCCGCGAGAAGTTTCAGGAAGACCTGGACATCACCCATCAATTGTTCAAGAACTTCGTCTCGCGTTATCGCCCGCAACTGGACATCGACGAGGTCGCCACTGGCGAAATCTGGCTAGGCATCGCGGCGCTGGACAAACAGCTGGTCGACGAACTGAAGACCAGCGACGAATACCTCGCTGAACGGGCGAAGAAGTCCGAGCTTTACCACTTGCATTACGCCGAACGCAAAAGCCTGCAAGAGCGTATCGGCATGGCGGCCAGTAGCTCGGTTGATCGCGTATTGCTGAGCTGGTGGAGCCGGTTGACCCAGCAACGCTTCTGGTAAGTCTCCTTTAAAAGCGAGCCCTTTCATTGCCTGGCAATGGAAGGGCTTTTTTTTGTGGCGGTATATAGGTAACACCTGAAAAAAAAGCGGCTCGATAGGCTGGAGGCTCTTGTCAGTTACGAGTGATCAGCCATGTCTCTTCAGCCCACCCATCAACCCATTCCAGCCTTGAGGCCAGAGCAACAGAGCATTTTTTTTGATCTGGTTAAAAGCAATACCCCTGCCTGGCTTCTGGCTGCATCAGCCCCATTGCGAGCTGAGCTGTATGAAAGCCTCAATGCCAGCCATCGCTCACGCAGCGAGGTGTCTAGCCTCCTCAAAACCCTTCAATCCCCTGAAGATTTCTGTACTCCGTTACTGGCCAAAGCCATGTCCGACAAGCTGGGCGCGCCGCTGGAAGTGGCGGGTGTGGTCTTTCAGCACGTACGGTCGACCTCAAGCCTGCTGGGCCTTCGTCGAAAACTGGTGCTGCCGATTGACCGTGATTTACTGTCCGCTGCCTGTGAAAATTTTGAACTCAGCGAAACGTTGCCGGGAAACTACAACGACACTTCGTTGCTATACATTCCTGAAAAAATCACCGGGCACGCCGCCAAAAAACTGTCGATAAAGCCCCATGAGTTTGCCGGATTGTGCCGGACACTGGATTTAGGAAAGCAATACCAGACTCATCTTAAGAACCTGTTTGAACCTGTATCCGAGCGTCACGAACTACGCGACAAATACATTGCACATGCCCGGAACAGTTTTGAAGTCAGCAGGCATGCGGCGTTCATGCAAAAACATATCAGTGCGCAAGTGCATCAAGCGTTGAAGGCGGTGACGAGCCGGCAACCTGTCACGCTGGGTAATAACACGCTGGGATATCAGGCTTTGAAGCTGTTTGGTGTGACGCTCAATGGCGCGATGTTCATCGGCCCCGTCAAAAAGCATGACGATGACGATAACCGGTGCGTCGTGTATCTGCCGGGTGACCCGCTGCATCCGCTGAAAGAATTCGCATCGTTCACCGATTTCGAAGTCGAGTTGAGTCGGCGATTGCGACACGACGGGTATCGTCGATGGTTCATGCGCTACATCAAGCTCGCCGAACGTTCGGCTTTCCTGAAAAACCTTGATGAAAAATTACTCTCGCCAAACACCTCGCCGCTTCCTCGCCATACGGTGTATGTGTCGTTATCCGGTGACGACATTACGGGCGATATTTTCCAACAGACCTTTCGCCAGTATTCGGACCAGGTCATGGCGGATGCCCGAATTCTGATTGTTCCAACGGATGATGAAGACGAAAAGTCCCGTCTTGAGAGGCTGCAGACCTATGCGTCCATCGGCATCAACCTGGTGCTGTTTGGCGCATCTTTTTTGCCTGTTGTAGGCGAGGTCCTGTTGACGGTGACTGCTGTGCAACTGCTGTCGCAGGTGTATGAAGGTATTGCCAGCTGGTCGAGGGGCGAGATGGAGGAGGCCACGGATTACCTGTTCGATACCGTCGAGAACCTGATTTTGATGGCGGCATTTGCGGCAGGTACGGCCGCCGCCGCAAGTGCGTACAGAACCATCCGGGCGTCCCTGTTCATCGAGGGGTTGAGAAAGGTCACGTGCGCTGACTCGCGTAGCCGCTTGTGGAAGCCTGATCTGTCGCCTTATCAACAGAGCCGGAAGTTGCCGCGAGGGTCAGCACCTGATACCAGAGGGCTGCACTGGGCTGACGGGCAAGCTTATCTTCCAATCGACACCGCAGTTTATGCAGTGCGCCCCAAAACCGGAACGGATTTGTGGGAGGTACTGGCGCCGCAGGGTGCCGGGGAGACCTACAACCCCGTGCTTGAAACCAACGATGTGGGGGCCTGGCGCCACGACTCGGAGCTGCTACAGGAATGGGATCGGCTGAAACTGTTTCGTCGGTTCGGTTATTCCCGTGATGACGTGCCTGATAACACCGCTGCGCAGATTATTGCCGTCTGCGGGATCGAGGACGCTGTGCTGCGCCAGGCTCACATTTCCCGAAGCCATCCACCGGCATTGCTGGTCGATACGGTGCATCGGTTTCGGGCAGATGCGGCGGTCACGCGTTTTATCGAGCAAATGAAGGAACCCTCGTCAGCCTCCTTGGCGGACCCTGACCTGCAATTGCATCTGCTGACAACCTCTGAAAGGTGGCCTGGCAACGCCGCCATCAAGGTTGTCAATGCAGCAGGTGGACGCGTCAGTTTCCATGGCGCAGCCAACGCGCAGGCCGGGGAAACCCTCAGCCTCAATCAGGACGCGCTGGATAAAGGGCGGTTGCATACCTCGTTATTGTCAGCCTTGAGCAGCGGTCAGTGTGAGCACCTGTTGAACACGAAAACCACGGATGTGGCCGCTCAAGGCAAGGCCCTGACAACGATCATTGCCGAACAAGCCGAACGCAACAGGCCTGGGCTGTTTACGCGGATCTATCAACGCACCGAAGCCCCGAACAATGCCCGTGTAGCCGTATTGATGAAAAGGTTTGAGGGGTTGCCTGCGGCTGTCGCCGACGAGTTGGTCAGGCATGCCGAATCCGGGGAATGGGACGAACTCGATGATGACAAAGTCCCCCTGAGGCTCGCGGAGGAGGCCAGTCGCTTTTTGCAGCAGGTACGTGTCAGCCGGGCATACGAAGGGTTATATCTGAGTGCCGCGGGAGGTTCCTATACGGACCGTTTGGTACTCGACACCCTTGAGCAACTGCCAGGTTGGACCGGCAATGTCCGGGTTCAGATAGGGGAGTCGTCAGGTCACCACAACACATCGACCAGCATCGGAGTGGCGAACGCTGCGGAGAAAGTACAAGTCAACGTTCACGCTGATCGATACAGCGTGTTTGTCGACACCACAACACCCTCGACCACCTTCTCCCAGCGAACCCGCGATCATTATTTCCAGGCTCTTTGGCATGGTCTCTCGGCCAGGCGCAAGACCTTGCTGGGCGTACATGCAGACGATGCCGGGGCTGCGTTGCGAGCGAAAATCACGGAGCGTGCCCTGCAGCGACGACAGGCTGTAGCGCAACTCATGGATGACCAGCCATCGCGGCCGGGCTACACCTCGCCCATGAGGTTGGCAGACAGGCCATTGGCGATGCCTTCGACGGGGCACTCCAACAGCCTCGCGATCATCGCCAGCCATGACGTGCTGGTGCGTCGTGCGCTGGAGCTATATCCATTGCATTCTCCCAGGCAAATCCACGCCCTGCTTAACGTTATGGGGACGAACGTGATTTTGGCGCTGAAGAAGCTGGAGGCAATGAGGCAGGAGTTCCTGGCAATCAGGGAAAACTTGAGTCGCTGGGTGAACCGTCAGACTTGGCATCAGGCTCCCGATGGCCCAAGGCTGGAGGTGCCGAAACTCAGCAAGTCTAGCGCGGCTCAGGCGATCATTCGCAGCTGGCGCAAGGAACCCGAGGTCATCCAATCAGGCGAGCACCTTCTTGGCACACTCACGTTTTCCGCCCAGCCTTTGGGAGAGTTACCGGTCATTATTGGAGATTTCAGCCATATAGGCCGGCTGGTGATGGACCGCGTGGGAGCTAGCGCAGGGTTGAACCACTTTCTGAAAAATTTCGATAATCTTCGAACCCTGTCTCTGCGAGGCAACCATCTGACAAGGTTGCCGCAGGCATTGACCACCATGTCCCGATTGGTTGATCTGGACCTGAGCAACAACCTGATTCAGCTGACCCCGGCCTCGCAGGCTCAGCTGGCCGGGATGACCAGTCTGCAATCGATGAACCTGGCTTTCAATCCGAGCCTGACTCGGGCACCCGATGTCAGCCGGATGCAGCACTTGGAAAGGCTGAACCTGCAGGGCGCGGGGATAAATCAATGGCCTGCGGGCGCCTTGGATCTGCCGAGGTTGCGTGAGCTTGATTTGCGTGACAATCGAATCGATACACTTCCAGATGAGGTCCTCAAGGGCAATCCATTGCCTAACAAGGGAACCAATCTTCATGGCAACCCGTTATCGCCCGACACCCTCAAGGGGATCTCTTCGTATCAGCAAAGGACCGGCGTCAGTCTTGGAATCATCGCCTCAGAGTATCGTCGGCTGAACACGCATTCTGTTACTGACGCGACTCAGGTCGCACCGTGGCTGACCGGGCTCGACGTCGCCAAGGCTCAGACCCGGCGGGGGTTGTGGGCGTCTTTGCAGGCCTATCCGGATTCGAGGGGTTTTTTCAATGTGATCGCGCGTTTGTCCGACATCGCCGATTACAAACGACTGTATTCCGACTTCAGTCAGCGAATCTGGAACGTTCTGGAGGCCGCGGGCGAAGATGACCGCTTGCGACGTGCATTGTTTCGGCTGGCTCGTCTCGGGCGGGTCAGCGCCGATGGCTATTCGGCCTCATTCAGTGAGATGGAAGTGCTGGTGTTGTGCTACCGGGCCAATACCGCCGCCGCCACCGGAGCTGCGTCCCTGGAGCAGCAACTCATCGGGCTGCTCAGGGGCTTGTTCCGCCTGCAGGAGGTCGAGCGCTTTGCGCTGGCTGACATCAACACCCGTAGCGGATCCCAACAGAAAAGCTACGAGCATGCATTGGAAATCAGTCTGGCTTATCGCGTCGGGCTGTCAGAGCGCCTTGGCTTGCCGTCCCAGCCACGGACCATGACATCGCCCTGGAATGTCGAGGTCACGCCCGCGATGCTGGAGCGGGGTTGTCAGGCGGTCCTGACGACTGAGCGCAGCAGTGCATTGCTGGAGTGGATCATCGATCAAAGGTTTTGGGTGGAGTATCTGGAGTCGGCCCATCAAGACCAGTTCTTCGCTATCTCGGATCGGTCAGCGCAGGCGTTTGCCCAACTCGAGGGGCAGTTCGAACTTACCCGCGAAGTCGCCAGCGCGCGAATGAATGCTCTCATCGACAACTTCAAGAATGAGCGTCGGGATCTACTCAGGCAACTGACTGCCCCGGCATTGGCGCGCCATCGCGCACCTGAAGTTCCGAGTACCAGTTCGAGCTCGGGAGTATCCCGATGAACGAATATTCTCACGATGATGTAGTCGGGCCGGTTCCATCGCCGATGCCCAAAATGCACGAGAAACTGAAAACGCTAGTGGACATCGCGCTGCCGCAAACCCCCGGCCAGTTTGGCGAGCATTTGATCAAGGAAAAATGGGGGCAGGATATCGACCCACAGACCACGATTCTGGTCACGCTCGACTACAACTTCAAAGGCCATCCTGCACAGGACGGTGTCGAGCAGGGGCGGGTGGCGAGCGCTCGTTCGTTGCTGCAAGCGCTGCTGTCCAACTACCAGACAGTTGGCGACGGGCGCTTCGCTGAAACCGCATTCGGTCTGTACACACCGCCGGATGTCGGGCCAACGGTACGGATAGTCGATAACGTCGACGAATTCGCCGATCACGGCAGCGGTAACCACCACACATATGAAGGCATTTATCGCCAAACCTCACCGCAAACGTATGGACCGCTGACACAGCTCGCCCTGAGACCCGCAGATTTCAAGAAATGGGCCTGGGAATTGAATTTGAAGGGCTTGTACCAAGCGTATCTCGACCAGGCGTGGCCGTCCGATGAGGTGCTTCTTGCACCCACGCCTTACGCCTTGAGAACGTCGGTCAAAGCAGCGTTTGTCGTGGCGGCATGGTTGCAGTTGCAAGAGCAGCGCCTGACTCAAAAGGGTCTGGAACTGACGATGCAGGCGGCAGGCCTTCCAACCGATCAGACGTGGCAAACCCTGACCATCGAGCAACTGAAAACACCCGCTCGCATTCCTTCAACGATCAGGTTCGGCTTGCTGAAACTGTACCGCTACACCGCGACGGATATCTGGGCCTGGCGTGATACCTCCAGTCCTCGCGTGCTGCTGTACATCCCGGGTAATTCATCCCCGTTGCACGAATTCGCCGATGCCACGCAATTGCAGCAATGGATGGTCGCGCAGGGCCGGTCCACCGCGACAAAAGAGGCGTTGGCGGCGCATTTCGCTGAAGACGATCGTGAGGACGGTACGTTCCACGCCGGCGTCCTGACCGCGTTGGACGGCATGGCGCTTTATCCTGCCAGGCACCGGCTGACTGCCAGCGCCGGTTTCTTCAACGATGACGGCTACTGGGACCCTGCCGAGTACATCGGCTTTGACGATCCGGCGCTCGCCACCGATCCCTTTGCCCGGCTGGTGCTGACGATGAAGCAAGCTGCAGTGGCAGGCGTCCAGACCATTCGCGACGATGCGCAGGTCAACCGGGACCAGTTGAGTGCCGTCGTCGAACCGGTGGTGCAATGGATCAACCGTTTTGGACCGCTCGCCGTGTTCTTCCCCGGAGGCGAGGGACTGCTGGCCTTGGCCGGGCTGATTGACGCCGGTTATGGCCTGAATCAGGCGGTCAACGGTAAAACGCCCAACCAACGCACTGAAGGACTGACGCGCACAGTGTTTGGCTTGCTGAACGCGTTGCCGATGATCGGTGGCGCGTCGGTGCTCAAGGGTGAAACCGCGCAAGCCGAGCACCTGGCGGAGCCCGGCCCGGAACCCGAGGTTGATCCGCAAGCGACGGAGGTGCGGACGGCACCGACCGTTGCGCCAATGCCCGATCCTGCGCTTGGCCAGATTGGGCTCCTGCGCGGAGTCGGCCCCCCGGTGGCTTCCTTCAGCGATGAAGTGCTGGCGCAGATCGGCACCGTCAGCGCAGTGGACGACGACATGCTGCGGTTGATGCAGACGGGCCGAGCGCCGACGCCGTTATTGGCGGACACGATCAGTCGCTTCAAGATCGATCAGGACCTCGGTCCGGCCGGGGACCTTGCGCTCTTCAACCGGCGTTATCAGGCGCTTCAGCACTCGGAGCATGAATGGGTTCAACTGTTCCAGCGCGAATATCCTGGTTTTCCCAAAAGCGCCATCGAGCAAATGCTCGAGCGCTCTGGAGTTGACCTCCAGGCGTTGCCCGACGCTACCGAGGCTAGCCAGGTGCTTGCGCGCCTGGACAGCAAGGCGCGGCAATACCAGCAACATGTAAGGCTCAATCGAGCCTATGAAGGCCTTTACCTGCGCTCGGTGGCTAACCCCGAGTCGGACGCACTGGCCTTGCACTCGCTCGCCCGGCAACCAGGCTGGCCCAGGCACCTTCGCATCGACGTGCTGGATCAGACCATTGTCGGTCGGGTCCTGGACCGCAGCGGTCCACTCGATGCGAGCGAAGTCCGGCGCCTGATCAAGGAGGAACATGGTTACCGGTATCAGGACCGGCAAACGGATTTCTATACAGCGCTTGTGAGTCTGCTTTCGGACGACGAGCGTTTGGCGCTGCACCTCGATTCAGTCGATCCGGCAGGTCAGTTGCGGCTGAACATCGGCCGTCAGGCGTTACCCCGCACCGAGTTCATGCACGGCCTTCAGAGAACGGATTCCGGATTGCCTTTCGAGGCGTCCGGACTCAGAGGCGGTGGTTTTCCGGGGACGCCGCAGGCCGAAGCACTGACGCATCAGATGATGAGGTTGCAGCTCAAAGACATCCATCCGGACTTCACCGATGCCCAGGCCGATGCATTGCTACGGCGCGAAGGCGCAGCGGCACAGGCGCACATCGATGGGCTCAAGCAACAATTGCAGCAACTCAACACTGACCTCTTCGGCTGGATTGATCAGGTGGCGGATGACATCCATGACATGGGTGTTCCCCAGTTGGCCGCCGGCGATCCCGAGGCGGCAGGGCTGAACCCTGTGCAGCTCCAAGCCCATAACGTCCAGCTGATGCTGACACACATGCACTATGAGCGAGTCACCCGTCAGGAACTGGCCGAGGAACTGGTCGCCATCTGGCAACAGCGCGGGCCACAGCAGCATCTGCTTCTGACCGGCGAACACGTGCGCGGCGTCAGGCTTGATCTCGACTTCGAGGATTACCACCGGTTACCCGTATTGAATGTGCGGCTCAACACGGTTCTGGAATTATCGATGCGCGGATTCCACGTGACCGAAGAGGACAGCCTGAACAGCTTTCTTGAGAGCTTTCCCAACCTGGAAACCCTGAACCTGGAAAGTGTCGATCTGAGTCACTTTAGCGCCGACGGCGAGGCTGGACGCGCACTGCCTTCTGCGATCAGCCAGCTGCGTCAACTGACGACGCTGAACTTGCGGTCGACCCGCCTGACGTTCAGTCAACGCAGCGCTTCGCAGCTCACGGAATTGACTCGCCTGCACACGCTGGACCTGAGCAACAACCCGCTGGAGGGCCCGCCGCTGCTGCTGGGGATGAACGACTTGCGCCAGCTCAATTTGAGCGATACGCGGATCACCACATGCCCGGTCGGGATCATGGAACAGCCCTATCTGACGTCCCTGGACTTGCGTAATAACCGTATAACCCGCGTCCCACAGACGGTGCTCAACCAGGCCATCGCCAGGGACCGTGTCAGGCTGCAGGGCAATCCGTTGACGGATGAGGACACGTTGTTGCGCATCGTGGAGCATCGTCGGCGAACGGGCATCAACCTGTGGTTGAGCGAGGCTCATGCTGACGATGGCAACGGCATCGAGTGGTTGCGTGAAGGCGATGAGACGCTGCGGGAGGCGCGACGATTGATCTGGCAGCGGCTGGCAGCCAGGCCATTGGGGATTCGGTTCTTGCGGGTCATGGGTGGCATGGCCGTGACGGCCGACTTTCGGGTCGACTACCTGAGCTTGCAGGCGAGGGTGTGGCGGCTTCTCGGCGATGCCGACGCCTCAGAGGTTTTGTGGGCTCGACTGGTGCAGGACGTGGAAGCGGCGCAGGTTGATGATGACAACCCTTTCACGCTGTTTACAGAGCTTGAGGCACAGGCTGTGTTTTATCGGAATTGGGAGGCCATGGGGCGACCGTTTTCGATCGGCTCATAGTAAGGGGGGGGGGAGAGCCTTGAACCCCGAATGGGGTTCAAGGTTTGACGATCAGCGGCGACGGAACAGCGGCAGCGGTTCGTCAGTGGCGGCCTGATAGGTCACCGAGAAGTCCTTGAGACCTTCCAGGGCTTCATACGGGTCTTTATCGGCGCGAATGGCGAACGCGTCGAAGCCGCAACGGTGCATGTAGAACAGCTGGTCGCGCAGCACATCGCCAATTGCCCGCAGTTCGCCTTTGAAACCATAACGGTCGCGCAGCAGGCGGGCGTTGGAGTAGTTGCGGCCATCGGTGAAGGCCGGGAAGTTCAGGGCGATGACCTGGAAATTCGCCACGTCTTCACCGATTTCTTCCGCTTCTTCGTCGGCATCCAGCCACACACCCAGGCCGCCATCGCGGGCCTTGAGCATACGGCCGTGTTCGCGCCACAGGCTCAACGGGACGATCAGATCGTCGCAGTTGCTGATCTCGTCGATGTTGAAGTCCTTGGGCAACAGGTGCCAGGTTTCGTCGACGACCTCGTTGTTCTTAATTATTCGCTGCATAGACGCGCTCCTTGAAGAGGTCGATGCCAATACGCTGATAGGTGTCGATGAAACGCTCGTCTTCGGTACGTTGTTCGATGTACACGTCGATCAGTTTCTCGATCACGTCAGGCATGGCTTCCTGGGCGAAAGACGGGCCGAGGATCTTGCCCAGGCTGGCGTCGCGACTTGCGCTGCCACCCAGGGAGACCTGGTAGAACTCTTCGCCTTTCTTGTCCACCCCGAGGATGCCGATGTGGCCCACGTGGTGGTGACCGCAAGCGTTCATGCAACCGGAGATGTTCAGGTCCAGCTCGCCGATGTCGAACAGGTAGTCCAGGTCTTCGAAGCGACGCTGGATCGATTCGGCAATCGGGATCGATTTGGCGTTGGCCAGCGAGCAGAAATCACCACCAGGGCAGCAGATGATGTCGGTCAGCAAGCCGATGTTCGGCGTGGCGAAACCTTGCTCGCGCAACTCGCCCCACATCGCGAACAGTTGGGACTGCTCGACGTCGGCCAGAATGATGTTCTGTTCGTGGGAGGTGCGCAGTTGACCGAAGCTGTAACGGTCGGCCAGATCGGCTACCGCGTCGAGCTGCTTGTCGGTGATGTCGCCCGGTGCAACGCCGGTCGGCTTCAGGGACAGGGTGACCGCCACATAACCCGGCTTTTTGTGGGCCAGGGTATTGCGGGTGCGCCAGCGCGCGAAGCCCGGGTGTTGCTTGTCGAGCTCGGCCAGTTCGGCGGTCTGGTTGTCCAGCGCCTTATAGTCCGGATCGACGAAGTGTTTGGCGACGCGATGCACTTCGGATTCGGTCAACGTGGTCTGGCCACCGCGAAGGTGTTCCATTTCCGCATCGACTTTTTGTGCGAAGACTTCAGGCGTCAGGGCCTTGACCAGAATCTTGATCCGCGCCTTGTACTTGTTGTCGCGACGGCCATAGCGGTTGTAGACACGCAGGATGGCGTCGAGGTAGCTCAACAGGTCTTGCCACGGCAGGAATTCATTGATGAACGCGCCCACCACCGGCGTACGGCCCAGGCCACCACCGACCAGCACCCGGAAGCCCAGCTCGCCAGCGGCGTTGTGCACCGGCTCAAGGCCGATGTCATGGACTTCGATGGCGGCACGGTCGGAGGTCGAACCGTTGATGGCGATCTTGAACTTGCGCGGCAGGTAGGCGAATTCCGGGTGGAACGTCGTCCACTGACGAACGATCTCGCACCATGGGCGCGGATCGATCAGCTCATCGGCAGCGACACCGGCGAACTGGTCGGTGGTGACGTTGCGCAGGCAGTTGCCGCTGGTCTGGATCGCGTGCATCTGCACGGTAGCCAGCTCGGCGAGGATGTCCGGAATGTCTTCCAGCGCCGGCCAGTTGAACTGCACGTTCTGCCGGGTACTGATGTGGGCATAGCCCTTGTCGTAGTCGCGGGCGATCTTGGCCATCATTCGCGTCTGGCGCGAAGTCAGTTGGCCGTAAGGCACCGCCACTCGCAACATCGGCGCGAAGCGTTGGATATAAAGCCCGTTTTGCAGGCGCAGAGGGCGGAATTCTTCTTCGCTCAGCTCGCCTGCCAGATAGCGTCGGGTCTGATCACGGAACTGCTTGACGCGGTCCTCGATGATCCGCTGATCGTACTCGTCGTATACGTACATATAAGTCCTGTTCTCAGGCTTGGGCCGGTCGGATCCAGTTGCGTTTTTCGCTTGCTGAAGTATCCGATAGTGCCTCGGCAATTCTGCGCGCACGGCCGCGCACTCCCTACGGAGCCGGGGCAAGATACCAGTTTGCAGTTATGCGCAAAAGTGATGTTTGAGTATATGTAAAGAACCAAAACGACTAACGAGAACTGTTGTTGGTAAACCCGCATTTGTCGTGCGGGCAATCGTCGTCTTTACTGTGATCGAGTCTTTATGCAATCACCGATAAAACCGACAAGAGGCGATGCAATGAGCAACCCTACGAAAGCGACAAAACCCGATAGCACGGTTGATGCTTGGGCGATTCTGTTTTTGATCATTCTGGTCGTGGGCACCGCAGTATTCTGGGTCAGTCATCAATAATCGGCCCCGCCCGGGCCCTGTATCGACGATTGTCGGACAATCGGCGCAATAAACGCCGTTTTCCGGGATTTCGCTGGCTATAATGCGCGGCGCATTTTCCGGGGTTCGGGCGATCTAATGTTGAAGTTTTTCTACACCTTCCTGCTGATGCTGGGCGCGATTTACGGCCCTGTCGCGCGCGGGGAATCGGTGTTGTTCCTCAATCCCGGAAAGACTGATGAAGCTTTCTGGGTCAGCTATGCGCAATTCATGCAGGCGGCTGCCACGGACCTGGGCATTGACCTGCGGATTCTCTACGCCCAACGCATGCCGGAACTCACGGTGGCGCAAGCTCGTCTGGTGCTGCAAGGCCCCGAGCGCCCGGACTATCTGGTTTTCGTCAATGAACAGTACGTCGCCCCGCAAATCCTGCGTCTGGCCGAAGGCAGTGGCGTGAAGCTGTTTATGGTCAACGCGTCGTTGACGGCCAATCAAATCAGCCTGCTGGGCGAGCGCGCTGATCTTCTGGGCAGCCTGGTGCCGAACGACGAGGAGGGCGGTTACCTGATGCTCAAGGAGCTTATTCGCCAGCATGGCCCCGCAGCACCCGGCCAAGTCATTGAGTTGTTGGCGTTCTCCGGCCTGAAAATCACCCCGTCGTCGCAACTGCGTGAGCAAGGCATGATGCGCGCCTTGGCCGAACACCCTGAAGTGCGCTTGCGTCAGCTGGTGTACGGCGGATGGAACCGGGATCGGGCCTATGAGCAGGCGAAGTTGCTGTTGCGGCGTTATCCGAAGGTGTCGCTGGTATGGTCAGCCAATGACGAAATGGCTTTCGGCGCCATGCAGGCGTATTCGGAAACCGGCGGCGTGCCCGGCAAGGATGCATTGTTCAGCGCGATCAACACCTCGCCGGCCGCGCTGCATGCGAAGGTAGACGGGCGCTTGAGCGTTTTGTTGGGCGGGCACTTCACCTTGGGTGGCTGGGCGCTGGTCGAGTTGCACGATATAGAGAAGGGCGTGGATCTCAGTCATTACGGCGGCCGAGACCGGCGAATCCCGTTGCTGCAGATTATCGACAAGGCACAGGCCCAGCGAATGCTGGACATGGGAGCATCGCCAGCCTACGGCGTAGATTTCCGCCGATTGTCCGCCAAAGGCAGGCCGACGTCTTATCGATACCCGTTCAGCCTGCAAACCCTGATGCGCTAAACCCCGGCCAGGTGCAACACCAGCTGCACGATGCCGTACAGCGCCAGTGCAAACACCGCCGTGAACAAAATCCCCAGAATCACGAAATGACTGGGCTTGCCATGGGTAAAGTCCCGGGCCCGATTCTTTCCGCTCTGCACCCCGAACGCCGCGGCCATGACGCTGTGCAGCATCTGCCAGAACGTTGGTGGCTTGTTGTCGACCGGGTCGTCCATAAATCCCTCGTCATGCCTGTGTGAGCTATAAGCATAGCCAATCCACGACAGGCACAACGCAAATGTGGGAGCGAGCCTGCTCGCGATGGCGGCCTGAACAGTCACAGTGATGTCGACTGTCATGGCCTCATCGCGAGCAGGCTCGCTCCCACATTGGATCTCTGTTGGCCACAGCGTCGTGGCCAATTCGAGCGGCTTAGTTGTCGTAACCCAGGTTCGGTGCCAGCCAGCGCTCGGTCACGCTCAATTCCTGGCCTTTGCGCGACGTGTAGCTCTGCACTTGATCCTTGTCGATCTTGCCCACGGCAAAGTACTGCGCCTGCGGGTGCGCGAAGTACCAGCCGCTGACCGCTGCTGCCGGGAACATCGCGTAGTGCTCGGTGAGGAACACGCCGCTGCGCCCGGCCTTCATTTCGCTGGCTTCAGGGTCGAGCAAGGTGAACAGGGTGCTCTTCTCGGTGTGATCAGGGCAGGCCGGGTAGCCCGGCGCCGGACGGATGCCGGTGTATTGCTCTTTGATCAGCGCCTCGTTGTCGAGCGTCTCGTCCTTGGCGTAGCCCCAGTACTCTTTACGCACTTGCTGGTGCAGCCACTCGGCGCAGGCCTCGGCCAAACGGTCGGCCAGGGCCTTGACCATGATCGAGTTGTAATCGTCGCCAGCGTCCTGGTAAGCCTTGGCCACTTCTTCGGCGCCGATCCCCGCGGTGGTGATGAAGCCGCCCACATAGTCGGTGACTTCGCTGTCCTTGGGCGCGACGAAGTCGGCCAGGGAGAAATTCGGCTTGCCGTCGGTCTTGATGATCTGCTGGCGCAAGTGGTGCAGTTTGGCAATCGGCTTGCCATCGTCGCCGTAGACTTCGATGTCGTCGTCGCGCACCTGGTTGGCCGGCCAGAAGCCGAACACCGCGCGGGCGCTGATGAGTTTTTCGTCGATCAGTTTGGCGAGCATTTCCTGGGCATCGGCGTACAACGCAGTGGCGGCTTCACCGACCACTTCGTCCTGAAGGATGCGCGGGAATTTGCCGGCCAGGTCCCAGGAAATAAAGAACGGCGTCCAGTCGATGTATTCGGCCAGAACCTTGAGGTCGATATTGTCCAGCACCTTCGAACCGGTGAAGGTCGGCTTGACCGGCGCGTAGGTGCTCCAGTCGAACTGCGGCTTCTTGGCGATGGCGGCCGGGTAGCTCAGGCGTTCGGTGCGGGCGCTGCGGTTGGCGGTACGCTCGCGAACGTCGATGTACTCAAGGCGGGTCTTCTCGACGAACGCCGGCTTCAACTCCTTGGACAGCAACTGCGTCGCCACGCCCACGGCGCGGGAGGCGTCCGTCACGTAGATCACTGCATCGTTGCTGTACTTGGGTTCAATCTTCACCGCCGTGTGAGCCTTGGAGGTGGTCGCGCCACCGATCATCAGCGGCAGGTGGAAGTCCTGGCGCTGCATCTCGCGGGCCACGTGGACCATTTCATCCAGCGAAGGCGTGATCAGGCCGGACAGGCCGATGATGTCGCACTTCTGCTCCTTGGCCACTTGCAGGATTTTCTCCGCCGGGACCATCACGCCAAGGTCGACGATGTCGTAGCCGTTGCAACCCAGCACCACGCCGACGATGTTCTTGCCGATGTCGTGCACGTCGCCTTTGACCGTCGCCATCAGGATCTTGCCCTTGGCTTCCGGTTTGTCGCCTTTTTCCAGTTCGATGAACGGGATCAAGTGGGCAACCGCCTGTTTCATCACGCGGGCGGATTTCACCACTTGCGGCAGGAACATTTTGCCGGCGCCGAACAGGTCGCCGACGATGTTCATGCCAGACATCAGCGGGCCTTCGATCACTTCGATCGGGCGCGCGAAGGACTGGCGGGATTCTTCGGTGTCTTCAACGATGTGCGTAGTGATGCCCTTGACCAGCGCATGTTCCAGACGCTTGTTGACCGGCCAGCCGCGCCATTCTTCGGTCTCGGCTTCCTTGACGCTGCCGTCGCCTTTGTACTTGTCGGCAATCGCGAGGAGGGCGTCGGTGCCGTTCGGGGTGCGGTTGAGCACCACGTCTTCGACGGCGTCACGCAGTTCGGCCGGGATCTGGTCGTAGATCTCCAACTGACCGGCGTTGACGATGCCCATGGTCAGGCCGTTGCGGATTGCATACAGCAGGAACACCGAGTGAATCGCCTCACGCACCGGGTTGTTGCCACGGAACGAGAACGACACGTTGGACACGCCACCCGAGGTCAGCGCGTAGGGCAGCTCGTCGCGGATGTAGGCGCAGGCATTGATGAAGTCCACGGCGTAGTTGTTGTGTTCTTCAATGCCGGTAGCGACGGCGAAGATGTTCGGGTCGAAGATGATGTCTTCCGGCGGGAAGCCGACTTCGTTGACCAGAATGTCGTAGGAGCGTTTGCAGATTTCTTTCTTGCGCGCTTCGGTGTCGGCCTGGCCGGCTTCGTCGAACGCCATCACCACCACGGCGGCGCCATAGCGCTTGCACAGTTTGGCGTGATGGATGAACTGCTCGACGCCTTCTTTCATGCTGATCGAGTTGACGATGCCCTTGCCCTGGATGCACTTGAGGCCGGCTTCGATCACTTCCCACTTGGAGGAGTCGATCATGATCGGCACACGGGAGATGTCCGGTTCACCGGCAATCAGATTGAGGAAGGTCACCATGGCCTTCTTCGAATCGAGCATCCCTTCGTCCATGTTGATGTCGATCACCTGGGCGCCGGCTTCGACCTGCTGCAGGGCGACTTCCAGGGCTTCGGTGTAGTTGTCTTCACGGATCAGGCGCGCAAACTTGGCGGAACCGGTGATGTTGGTGCGCTCGCCGACGTTGACGAACAACGAGCTGCGATCGATGGTGAACGGTTCCAGGCCGGACAGGCGGCAAGCCTTCGGAATCTCCGGGATTTGACGCGGCGCGTAACCGGCCACGGCTTTGGCAATGGCTTCGATGTGGCCCGGGGTGGTGCCGCAGCAGCCGCCGACGATGTTCAGGAAGCCGCTTTGCGCGAATTCTTCGATGACCTTGGCGGTTTGCGATGGCAGTTCGTCGTACTCGCCAAATTCGTTCGGCAGGCCGGCGTTCGGGTGGGCCGATACGTGGGTGCCGGCCTTGTTCGACAGCTCTTCCAGGTACGGGCGCAACTCGCTGGCGCCGAGGGCGCAGTTCAGACCGACCGAAATCGGCTTGGCGTGGGCCACGGAGTTCCAGAAGGCTTCGGTGGTCTGGCCCGACAACGTACGGCCGGAGGCATCGGTGATGGTGCCGGAAATCATGATCGGCAGTTCGACGCCCAGTTCTTCGAACACCCCTTGCACGGCGAAGATCGCGGCTTTGGCGTTCAAGGTGTCGAAAATGGTTTCGATCAGGATCAGGTCGGCGCCGCCTTCGATCAGGCCCTTGGTGGACTCGGTGTAGTTTTCCACCAGTTCATCGAAGGTCACGTTGCGGTAGCCGGGGTTGTTCACGTCCGGGGACAGCGAGCAGGTGCGACTGGTAGGACCGAGCACGCCGGCGACGAAACGCGGCTTGTCCGGGGTTTCCAGGGTCTTGGCGTCGGCCACCTTGCGGGCCAGGCGCGCGCCTTCTACGTTTAACTCGTACGCCAGGCCCTGCATGCCGTAGTCGGCCAAGGAAATCTGCGTAGCGTTGAAGGTGTTGGTTTCCAGAATGTCGGCGCCGGCATCCAGGTAGGCTTTTTCGATGCCGCCAATCACGTCCGGGCGGGTCAGTACCAACAGGTCGTTGTTGCCCTTGACGTCGCTCGGCCAGTCGGCGAAGCGTTTGCCGCGGTAATCCTGCTCCTCAAGCTTATAGCTCTGGATCATCGTGCCCATGCCGCCATCGAGAATCAGGATGCGCTCTTTGAGGGCGTGCTTGAGAGCTTGAAGGCGAACACTGCGATCGGACATTTGGACTACTCGGAAAGACCATGACGAAGGGACGCGATAATAGCAAACCTGTGCGGTTTTGGAGCATGTCCCGGTTTTGCATGAATATCGTTCATGTTGGTGCGGGTGCCGGACCGGTAGAATTCCGGCGTTTTTCACGATCAGGACCAGGGACATGTCGTATCGCGTCATCACCAGCATTATTTTGCTGCTATTAAGCTGGGACGCGACTGCGCAAGGTCCGGCGATTTCTACGGCTCTTTCCTATACCCGCGACATCCAACCGATCTTCACCGAAAAGTGCGTGGCCTGCCATGCCTGCTACGACTCCGCCTGTCAGCTCAATCTGGGCAGCGGCGAAGGGGCGGCCCGTGGCGCGACCAAGGTCACTGTCTATGATGGCGAGCGCAGTCAGGCTGCCGCGCCGACCCGCCTGTTTTACGATGCGTTTGGCAAACGCGCCTGGCAGCAAAAGGGCTTTTATTCGGTGCTCGACGCCCAAGGCAGTCAGGCGGCGTTGATGGCGCGGATGCTTGAGTTGGGCCATAAAACCCCGCTGCAACCCAACGCCAGGTTGCCTGAAGAGATCGTCCTGGGCCTTAACCGGGAAAACAGCTGCGCCATGCCGGCCGAATTCGACGGCTATGCCGGTACACATCCTAAAGAAGGCATGCCGCTGGCGGTCACCGGCCTGACCGATCAGCAGTACCAGACGTTGCAACGCTGGCTGGCCTCCGGTGCGCCAATCGATGAACAGGGCCTGGTGCCGAGTGCGAACGAGGCCTTGCAGGTGGTGCAGTGGGAAAACCTGCTCAATTCGCCAGGCGCCCGGGAAAGTCTGGTGGGGCGCTGGTTGTTCGAGCATTGGTTTCTCGCGCATCTGTACTTCAAGGACGGTGAGCCTGGGCACTTCTTCCAGTGGGTGCGTTCGCGCACTCCGACCGGCCAGCCGATCGACCTGATCAACACCCGTCGCCCGAACGACGACCCCGGCACCCAAGTGTATTACCGCCTATGGCCGGTGCAGGGCGTGATCGTGCTCAAGACCCACATCACCTATCCGCTGAGCGCGGCGAAGATGGCGCGGATCAAAAGCCTGTTTTACAACGGCACTTGGCAGGTCAATGCCTTGCCGGGTTATGGCCCGGAGCGTCGAGCCAATCCGTTCACCACCTTTGAAGCGATTCCGGCGCAGGCGCGTTATCAGTTCATGCTCGATAACGCCGAATACTTTGTGCGCACCTTCATTCGCGGCCCGGTCTGCCGCGGGCAAATCGCCACGGATGTGATTCGCGACAACTTCTGGGCGCTGTTCCAGGCGCCGGAGCACGATCTGTACATCACCGACCCGAACTACCGAGGCCAGGCCACGCCATTGCTGGCCATGCCGGGCCAGAACGACGACGTCGGCAGTGTCCTGAGCCTGTGGCACGACTACCGCGACAAACGCAACGAGTACGAGGCACTGCGCCGGGATAATTACGCCGATGCGCCGGCACCGAGCTGGTCGACCTTGTGGGCCGGCAACGACAATGCGCTGCTGAGTATCTTTCGGCACTTCGACAGTGCGTCGGTGAACAAGGGCCTGATCGGCGATGTGCCGCAAACCATCTGGCTGTTCGACTTTCCACTGCTGGAACGCACCTACTATCAACTGGCGGTCAACTTCGATGTGTTCGGCAATGTGTCCCATCAAGCGCAAACGCGGCTGTATTTCGACCTCATCCGCAACGGTGCCGAGCAGAATTTCCTGCGCCTGATGCCGGCCGACTCGCGAACCGCGTACCTGGACGATTGGTACCAGAACAGCGGCAGACTCAAGATGTGGCTCGATTACGAGGCCATCGACAACGACAAGCCGACGGCACTCAAACTCGACGAGAAAGACCCGAAACGCGACTTTGCGATGCAACTGCTGGCTCGTTACGGCGAACTCAACGCCAAGCCTGATCCGATCAACCGGTGCGACGGCGCTTACTGCTCACGGCCGAACATCGACCCGGCGCTGCAAAATGCCGAACAAGCCTTGAGTCGCCTGGTTTCGCGCCCGGCGGCGGGTCTGAAGGTCATCGACCAGCTGCCGGAAGCGACGATGCTGCGCATTGAAACCGCGAGCGGCAAACGTGAGATGTACAGCCTGTTGCGCAACCGCGCCCACAGCAATGTGGCGTTCCTGCTCGGCGAATCACTGCGCTATCAGCCAGGCCTCGACACCCTGACCATTTTCCCGGGCGTGCTCAGCAGCTACCCGAACTTCATGTTCAATATCCCGGCGGAGCAGGTGCCGGCGTTCGTGGACGCGATGGAAAATGCCAGGGACGCGAGCAGCTTCGAGAAAATCGTCGAGCGTTGGGGCATTCGCCGCAGTCATCCGCAGTTCTGGTTTTACTTCCATGACCTGAGTCTCTACATCCACGAGACCGACCCGGTGGAAGAGGGCGTGCTCGACATGAACCGCTACGAGAATCTTTGATCGACCTTTGAGGATGGGCTGGTGTCGGATTTCATAGGCACCACCCACCCCTTGTGGGATCTGCGGTGGGTTGCCGATTGCGATCAGAGGGCCATCCATGTTGATTTCAGTACAAGCCCTGCGCGCCATCGCTGCCTGGGCGGTGGTCTGCCACCATTTCATGCAGATTTTCTTCGACTTCCAGGCCCGTGGCCCGGTGGGGCAGATGTTCATCGATAAGGGCGCGGCGGGTGTCGACGTATTCTTTGTCATCAGTGGGCTGGTGATCTTCCTCTCGACCGAAGGCAAGTCTCTGCCACCGACGCGATTTCTGTTGTATCGACTGTTTCGGATCGTCCCGGCGTATTGGCTGTACACCGCGTTGATGGCGCTGGTGGTGGTGTTTGCCCGCCCGGTATTGCCGGATCAAAGCGTCGACTGGTCGCATTTCCTGCTGTCGTTGTTGTTCATTCCTACGCAGAATCCCGGCGGCTACGGGATTTATCCGACCCTCAACGTCGGCTGGACCCTCAACTACGAAATGCTCTTCTACCTGCTGTTCGGCTGGGCGTTGCTGTTCCGCTTGCAGTTGCGGCTATTGGTTGTCGCGGCACTGCTGTTTGCGGTGTGCCAGGCCTGGACCGGTTATGGCTGGGTCAGCGAGTTCTACCGATCGGACATCGTTTATGAGTTCTTGCTCGGGATCGCCATTGGCATGATTTACCGTCGTGGCTGGATCAAGCCGGGTTTGTGGCTGCCGTTGCTGGGGGTTGGTGGCGCGCTGCTGGCCATTTATCACTGGGCGCCAGCGCCGCGTTTCCTGGCCTGGGGCGTGCCAAGTGCGGTATTGGTGATGGCGTGCATCTCGCTGGAGCGTTATGTCGAGAACAACCGGGTGTTTGAACTGCTGGGTAATTGTTCCTACTCGGTGTACCTGATGCACGTGCTGGTGCTGTCTGCCGGTGGATTTGTCGCACAGCGTTATGGTGTAAATCCCTACGTGATGTTCGTCGTTTGCGCGGCGACTATCGGTCTGGCGTCTTGGGCAAGTTACGAATGGGTGGAAAAACGCAGCTATCGGTGGCTTAAAGAGCGGATTGACGGCGAACCGGCGGTTGAAGGGGGGCCGGCTCTTTCCCGACAAAAATACTAGGACTTTGTACGGCGCGATGATTGGCGTAAACTGCGCCCAAGCCTGCGAGGAGTTTCCATGACCGCTATTACCATTACCGACGCCGCCCACGATTATCTGGCTGATCTGCTCTCCAAGCAGAACACCCCGGGCATTGGCATCCGCGTCTTTATCACCCAGCCTGGCACCCAGTACGCCGAAACCTGCATTGCCTACTGCAAGCCGGGCGAAGAAAAACCTGAAGACACGGCGCTGGGGCTCAAAAGCTTCACCGCCTACATCGATTCGTTCAGCGAAGCCTTCCTGGACGACGCGGTAGTCGACTACGCCACCGACCGCATGGGCGGCCAGCTGACCATCAAGGCGCCAAACGCCAAAGTCCCGATGGTCAACGCTGACAGTCCGGTCAACGAGCGCATCAACTACTACCTGCAAACCGAGATCAACCCGGGGCTCGCGAGCCACGGCGGTCAGGTCAGCCTGATCGATGTGGTCGAAGACGGCATCGCCGTTCTGAAGTTCGGCGGCGGTTGCCAAGGCTGCGGCCAGGCCGACGTCACCCTTCGCGAAGGCATCGAGCGCACCTTGCTCGAGCGCATTCCCGAGCTCAAGGGTGTGCGCGACGTGACCGACCACACGCAGAAAGAAAACGCCTACTACTGAGTAAGGTGTTCGCTGCGGACATAAAAAAAACGGCGCCCCGTGAGCGCCGTTTTTTTATGGGTGATCGATGTGTTCGTTGATCGTTCCCACGCTCTGCGTGGGAATGCCTCAATGGACGCTCTGCGTCCGCTGTTGGGACGCGGAGCGTCCCGGGCTGCATTCCCACGTAGAGCGTGGGAACGATCACTTCAGGGCCGATACAAATGCGCATGCCCGGCGCGGTACAGCGATGACTCACTGAAGTGATCACTGCCCAACACCCGACCCACCAGAATCAACGCCGTGCGGCGAAATCCCTTGGCGTGGACCTTCTCTGCAATATCCGCCAGCGTCCCCACGACCCAATCCTGATCCGGCCAGGTCGCCCGGTGAATCACCGCAATCGGGCAGTCTGCGCCGTAATGCGGCAGCAATTCGACGAGGATTTTCTCCAGGTGATTGACCCCCAGATGAATCGCCATCGTGGCCCCGTGCTGCGCCAGACTGCCCAGTTCCTCACCGGCCGGCATCGCGGTTTTGTCGGCGTAGCGGGTCAGGATCACGCTTTGCGAGATGTCCGGTAACGTCAGCTCGGCCCCCAGCAGCGCCGCGCAGGCAGCCGTCGCCGTGACGCCAGGAATGATTTCAAACGCAATGCCGAGTTCACGCAGGTAACGGATCTGCTCGCCAATCGCGCCATACAGACTTGGATCACCCGAATGCACCCGCGCCACGTCCTGGCCGTTGGCATGGGCGGTCTTGATCAGTTCGATAATCTGTTCCAGGTGAAGTTCGGCGCTGTTGACCACTTGTTCGGCGCAATGGCCTTCGAGGACGGCGGCGGGCACCAGAGAGCCGGCATAGATGATCACCGGGCAACTGCGAATCAGTCGTTGGCCTTTGACGGTGATCAGTTCCGGGTCGCCGGGACCTGCGCCAATGAAATAGACGGTCATCGTCGGTTCCTGTCAAAAAAGGGGCTGGGCAAGGCTTCAGATGAAGATTGCTCATGATCGGGGGCGGGGATTATCGGGGATTTTACGCAGTGCAGGCTAATGCCAGGGTTGCCTGGGCGTATTTTTGTCGCGAAATCAGCAACTTTGCAGGGGACTGGGCCAGTTGTTCGGCCAGGGCCAGTGCGGCACTTTCCGCTACGCCGTAACAGCCGGTGCGTTCGAACGCGATGTCCGAATGATGGCTGAGTTGCGCTTTATAAACGTCCAGTTCTTTACTGCTGAAATACATCAGTGGCAACGCAAGTTGTTCGGCGAGTTCGAGCAGGCCAGGTTCTCCGCGCTTCAAGTCGATGCTGGCCAAGGCCTTGATCTGGTGAAGTGCGATGTTATGCGCCTGTAATGCCTGATCGAGCAACGCGCGCAGCGTGCTGACGGGGCAGCCGCGCTGGCAGCCCAGGCCGACCACTAGAGTCGGCGCTGTGCTGGTATCCGTCATGCGTGGTATTGGCCATCGCTTTTGCGACGGAACAACCAGGCGCTGATCAGGCCCAAGGCCAGCCAGAATCCCAGGTTGGTCAGCTGCGAAGCGATTTTGAATTGGGTTTCCAGGGCTTGCGGAGCGAGCATCGAATGCACTTCCGGTTGCGGCGCGCCGATCACGTGTGGAACCACCAGAATGGCCACGCCGAGGATCTTCATCAGCCAGTGGCGGCTGAACACGATCAACGCAATGCCAACAGCGGTAGAGGCGGCCGTGCCGATCCACCAGATTTGCCGTTGCGCCAGATCGGCAGCGGCGGTGCCTGGCAGTTCAGGCGGCAGGCCGAGGGTCGGCGCCAGCACGAACGTCGCGTAACCGGCCAGGCCCCAAAGCAGGCCTTGAGCGGTTTTGGTCGGTGCACGCAAGGTATAGAGACCGGCCAGCATCAGGGCGAAACCAACGGCCACCACCAGATTCCCGCCGGTGGTCGACAGCACGCGCTGCCAGCCATCTTGTGGCTCCCAGGCTTCGGCATCGTGGGTGTGCGCGGCGACACCGGCGGCATGTTCGTGAACTTCAACCGCAGCCGGTTCGGATTTTTCGTACGTCTCGGCCTGCAGAATCAGCGGAGCCACCCAGAAGCTTTGCAGCAGGGTCAGCAGCAACGCGGCCAGTAGCCCGGTAAAACCCGCGGTTTGCGCAATACGCTTGATCATCTCGGCTGGCCTCAATGGCACGGGAACGCGGAGCTGTGTCGGGTATCGTGCGCGGCGTTGTGCACCGCTTCAATGTGCGAGAAACCGGCGAAATAAACCAGGCTCGCACCCAGGATCGACGCACACACGGCGGCGGTCAGGCGTTGAGTCAGGGTCGTGGTGGTGCTGGCGGTGCTCTTGTCGGCGTGGCTGCCGGTGCTGCTGATAATCGACATGGCGCATCCCTCTGGTCTTGTCAGTGGGTGAATAGAGCGCATCGAAGACCCCTGCGAACGGGCACGCAGAGGTTCAAACAGCGCCCGCCCACCGCGGGTTTGTTATTCAGTGATCGTAATGGTCACTTTGTGTTGCGGGCCGGTCTCCGGGCTCACGAGGGGTCAAGGCTTGCGCCTGAACCTGCAAGCATCACCTTCCCATGCCGAACTGCTGGCACAGTGGATCTGACGCTTCGCTCGCTTACCGTTGCGGGGGCAGCACCGGACTGACATGGCTTTGAGTAAAGCACATGATTCACCGGTTTCCCGTTTCACCCTGTGAAGGGCACCCGTAACAAGGCGTGTAGGAGAGCATGGGCGGGGCGGGGGAGTCAATTGGCATGGGTTCTCGTTTGGTTGATCGTTCCCATGCTCTGCGTGGGAATGCCTCAACGGACGCTCCGCGTTCGGCTGCGAAGGGCCGCAGAGCGTCCCGGGCTGCATTCCCACGCAGAGCGTGGGAACGATCATCAGGCAGGTCACGATTGACCCGCCCCCACACGATGCGTAGCCTTGCGCATTCGAGGTTCTTCGGCGTTTGCCGAAGCTAAGAAGGGAACGCGGTCGATGCCGCGGCTGCCCCCGCAACTGTGAACGGTGATGTTCGCTGCCACGCCACTGCAAACCCTGCACAACGGGTTCGCGGGAAGGCGCAGCGAATGCCAGTCTGCCATTGGCACACCGTCAGCCAGGAGACCTGCCTCGACACAGATTCTCACTTTCAACCGGGCGGGGTGATCCGGTGGCGAACTCTTCCGCGCGCGCATCCGTCGCAGCGATTGTCGTCCCGTATGCCCGCCACCTTGCCAAAGGGCATCCGATGAAAACACTGGCCAAACTTCCCGTCACCATCGTTACCGGCTTCCTCGGCTCGGGCAAAACCACCTTGCTGCGGCACATGCTCGACAACGCTCAGGGCCGCCGCATTGCGGTGATCGTCAACGAATTCGGCGAGCTGGGCATCGACGGCGAAATCCTCAAGCAGTGTTCCATCGGCTGCACTGAAGAAGAAGCCAACGGCCGCGTTTATGAGTTGGCCAACGGCTGCCTGTGCTGCACCGTCCAGGAAGAGTTCTTCCCGGTGATGCGCGAACTGGTGGCGCGTCGCGGCGACCTCGACCACATCCTCATCGAAACCTCGGGTCTGGCACTGCCAAAGCCTCTGGTTCAAGCCTTCCAGTGGCCGGAAATCCGCAGCGCCTGCACCGTTGACGCGGTGATTACCGTGGTCGACAGCCCGGCCGTTGCTGCCGGCACCTTCGCCGCCTTCCCGGACCAGGTCGATGCCCAACGCAAACTCGACCCGAACCTGGATCACGAATCGCCATTGCACGAGCTGTTCGCCGACCAACTGGCCAGCGCCGACCTGGTGATCCTCAACAAGGCCGACCTGATCAGCCCTGAAGACCTGGCCCGGGTGCGTCTGGAAGTCGCCGAAGAACTGCCGCCAGCCGTCAAAGTCATCGAAGCCAGCAGCGGTCGCGTGCCACTGGACGTGCTGATCGGCCTTGGCGCCGGCTCCGAAGAACACATCGACAGCCGTCACAGTCATCACGATCACCACCATGAAGGCGAAGACGATCACGACCACGATGCGTTCGATTCGATCTCCATCGAACTGCCGCAAGCCGACGAAAGCCTGCTGCTGGACGCGCTGACCCAGCTGGTGGTCCAGCACGGCATTCTGCGCGTCAAAGGTTTCGCTGCCATCCCGAACAAACCGATGCGCCTGCTGATCCAGGGCGTGGGCACGCGTTTCGACAAGCATTTCGACCGTCAGTGGGGCGCCGCTGAAGCGCGCACCACGCGTCTGGTGCTGATCGGCCAGGAACTCGACGCCGTCCTGCTTGAAGCGCAATTGCGCGCCGCGCTCAGCGTGTAAGCCATGCACCTGCTCAGGACCCAGCCCGGCGGTTTCGTGTCGGATGACAACATCGCCGACCTTGGACAAACCCCCGCCGAGCTGGTGATCCTGTGCAGCGGCGATTCCAGCCTCGCGCTGCTCGCCGAAGCAGCGCAGCAACTGCCGGACGATTACCCCAGCGTGCGCCTGGCCAACCCGATGCAGGTGCAGAATCACGCGTCGGTCGATTTGTACGTTGACGAAGTGCTGCGCCACGCCAAGGTGATTCTGATTTCACTGCACGGTGGCATCGCCTATTGGCGCTACGGCGTCGAACGGCTGGTGCAGCTCGCGGAGCAGGGTGTGCAGCTGATTCTGGTGCCCGGCGATGATCGCCCGGACCCGGAACTCAGCGACCTGAGCACCGTTCCCGCGCAAGACCGCGATCGTCTCTGGCAGTTTTTGCGTCAGGGCGGCATGAACAACGCTATGGATTTTTTCCGCTGCCTGGCCAATCGCTGGCTGGCGCGCGATTACGTGTGGGCCGAGCCGCAAACCCTGCCGCGCACAGCGATTTACCACCCACAAAAAAGCCCCGCCGACCTTGAAGATTGGCAAGCCGAGTGGCGAGCCGATCAGCCAGTGGCAGCGGTGCTGTTTTACCGCTCGCATTTACAGGCAGCGAACACCGCTTTTATCGATGTGTTCTGCCAGCGTTTGCAGGCAGCGGGGTTGAACCCGTTGCCCATTGCCGTGGCCAGTTTGAAAGAACCCGGCTGCCTGACGGTGGTCGAGGACCTGCTGGACCACGTCGAGGCAGGGGTGATTCTCAACACCACCGGCTTCGCCCAGTCCAGCCCCGAAGCCCCGCACCTGCGACCGTTTCGCCGCAACATCCCGGTGATTCAAGCGATCTGCGCTCAGGACAACGAGCCGGGTTGGCGTGCCAGTGAACAAGGCCTCGGTCCGCGTGACCTGGCCATGCACATCGCGCTGCCGGAGCTGGATGGTCGGATCATCAGCCGGCCGATCAGCTTCAAGGACCTGGCGTGGCGCAGTGAGCGCAGTCAGTCGGACGTGGTCTGCTATCGCGCGCAGCCTGAACGCATGGATTTTGTCGCCGAACTGGCGCGGCGCTGGATCGATCTGGCACGGCTGCCAAACAGTGAAAAACGCGTCGCGCTGATCCTTGCCAACTACCCGACCCGCGATGGGCGCATCGGCAATGGCGTCGGTCTCGACACCCCGGCCGCCGCGCTGAACATCCTGCGCGCGCTGCATCAGGAAGGTTATCCGCTGCCGGCCGACTTGCCGGACAGCGGCACCGCGCTGATCCAGCAATTGCTCGGCGGCGTCAGCAACGACCTCGATACCCTCGACCAACGTCCGTGTCATCAAAGCCTGGCGCTGGACGATTACAACCGGATGTTCGACGCCTTGCCCGAGACCAATCGGCAAGCGGTGCTGGAGCGCTGGGGTTCGCCCGACAACGACCCGATGTTCCGTGGCGGGCGGATGATGATCGCCGGACTGCGTTTGGGCCTGACCTTCGTCGGCATCCAGCCGGCGCGCGGTTATCAGGTTGATCCGAGCGCGGTGTACCACGACCCGGACCTGGTGCCACCCCACGGCTACCTGGCGTTCTATTTCTGGCTGCGCAATACCTACGGCGCGCATGGCGTGATTCACGTCGGCAAGCACGGCAACCTCGAATGGCTGCCGGGCAAAGGCGTCGGGCTGTCGGAAAACTGCTGGCCGGACGCGTTGCTCGGGCCACTGCCGAATATCTATCCGTTTATCGTCAATGACCCGGGTGAGGGCGCCCAGGCCAAGCGCCGCACACAAGCGGTGATCATCGATCACTTGATGCCACCGCTGACCCGCGCTGAAACCTACGGTCCGCTGCGCAACCTCGAACTGCTGGCCGACGAGTATTACGAAGCGCAACTGCTCGATCCGCGCCGTGCCCGGGAATTGCAGCGCGACATCCTGCAACTGGTGCGCGACACCCACATCGATCGCGAACTGCAACTGGACGAGAAGCTCGACAGCGATGCCGATGCAGCGATCTGGCTGCCGCGTCTGGACACATACTTATGTGACTTGAAAGAGTCGCAGATCCGCGATGGCCTGCACATTTTTGGCGAATCGCCGACCGGGCGGTTGCGCATCGATACATTGCTGGCGTTGCTGCGCATTCCCCGTGGCGATGGCCGTGGCGCGCAATCAAGTTTGTTGCGGGCGTTGGCCAAGGACTTCGCGCTGGGCTTCGATCCGCTGGATTGTGCGCTGGCCGAGCCCTGGACCGGACCGCGCCCGATGGAACTGCAAACCCTCAGTGATGAAGCCTGGCGTACCGCCGGCGATACCCGTGAACGCCTTGAGCTGTTCGCCGCTCAACTGATCTCGCAGACATTGGACCAACCTCAAGCCAAATCGGGTCCCTGTGAAAGCGACGTCAGCGCCATCATCGACAGCCTGCGCGACGTCGTCGCCCCGCGCCTGGACGCTTGCGGCCCGGCGGAAATGCGCGGCTTGCTGGATGCCCTGAGCGGTCGTTTCGTCCCGGCCGGTCCCAGTGGCGCACCGAGTCGCGGTCGACTGGATGTGTTGCCGACCGGACGCAATTTCTATTCGGTGGACGTGCGCAACCTGCCGACCACCACCGCGTGGCGTATCGGTTTCCAGTCCGCCAACCTGATTCTCGAGCGACATTTGCAAGACCACGGCGATCACTTGCGCCAGCTCGGCCTGTCAGTCTGGGGCACCGCGACCATGCGCACCGGCGGTGACGACATTGCCCAGGCGATGGCGCTGATGGGTGTACGTCCGGTCTGGGCTACGGGCAGCCAGCGAGTCGATGATTTCGAAATCCTGCCATTGAGCTTGCTTGATCGCCCGCGCGTGGACGTGACCTTGCGCGTCTCGGGATTCTTTCGCGATGCCTTTGCCAACCTGATTCGTCTGTTCGACGCAGCGGTGCAAGCGGTCGCCGCCCTCGATGAGCCAGACGACCTCAACCCGCTGGCCGCCAAAGTGCGTGCCGAGCGTGAAGCGTTGATGCAATCAGGTCTGGATGAAGAGGCGGCCAAACGGCAGGCCGGTTGGCGCATCTTCGGCGCCAAGCCCGGTGCTTATGGCGCAGGCGTGCAGGGCGCCATCGACGGTCGGTTGTGGCAAAGCCGCGAGGATCTGGCCGAGGTTTACCTCAATTGGGGCGGTTACGCTTACGGCGGCTCCGATGAAGGCACCGCCGCCCGGACACAATTCGCCCAGCGCCTGAGTCAGGTTCAGGCCGTGCTGCAGAACCAGGACAATCGCGAGCACGACTTGCTCGATTCCAACGACTATTACCAGTTCCAGGGTGGCATGCTCGCCGCCGTGGAAAGCCTCAGCGGCGAAACAGCGGCCAGTTATCACGGCGATCACAGCCAGCCGGACTTGCCGAAGATTCGCACGCTCAAAGAAGAGTTGAACCGGGTGATTCGCTCCCGTGCTGCCAACCCCAAGTGGATCGATGGCGTGAAGCGTCACGGCTACAAAGGGGCCTTTGAACTGGCGGCGACGGTCGATAACCTGTTCGCCTTCGATGCGACGACGCAACTGATCGACGATCATCAATATGCGTTGCTGGCGGATGCCTATTTGCTCGATCCGGCGACTCGGGACTTTGTGCGTGAACATAATCCGGCTGCATTGCGCGACATGACCGAGCGCATGCTCGAGGCGCAGCAGCGGGGGATGTGGAAGGCGCCGGGCGAGTACCGCGAGGCGCTGGAGAATTTGTTGCTGGATATAGAAGAAGACAGCTGACGCGCTTGAACCTGTGGGAGCGGGCTTGCCCGCGAAGAGGCCGTGTCAGTCGCCATCCATGTGAATGAAATATCGCTATCGCGGGCAAGCCCGCTCCCACAGGGGTACAAGTGCCTCTGACATTTTGATGATGGATCAGCGACCGTGACCGAGATTTAATGATGACCGACACCCCGCATTTCCCGCTCTGTGCCGTGGTCGGCGCCGATGACTTGAAGCTCGCCTTGTGCCTGACCGCCATCGACCCGAAAATCGGCGGCGTGCTGATCGAGGGGCCGCGCGGCATGGCCAAATCGACCCTGGCTCGCGGCCTCGCGGACCTGCTCGCCAGCGGCCAATTTGTCACCTTGCCCCTGGGCGCCACCGAAGAACGGCTGGTCGGCACCCTCGACCTCGACGCCGCCTTGAGCGAAGGACGGGCGCAATTTTCCCCCGGCGTATTGGCCAAGGCTGACGGCGGCGTGTTGTACGTCGATGAAGTCAATTTGCTGCCCGATCACCTCGTGGACCTGTTGCTCGATGTGGCCGCCAGCGGCACCAACCTGATCGAACGCGATGGCATTTCCCATCGGCATTCGGCGAAATTCGTCCTGATCGGCACCATGAACCCGGAAGAGGGTGAACTACGTCCACAATTGCTCGACCGTTTCGGCTTGAACGTCGCCCTAGGCGGCCACACCGCACCTGCAGAACGTGGCCAGATCATCCGTCGACGGCTGGATTTCGACAGCGATCCGCAAGCGTTCTGTGCGCAGTGGGAAAGCCAGCAGCAATCGCTGCGCGAACGTTGCCAGACGGCGCGTGACACGCTGATGAGCATCCCGCTGGACGATGAGACGCTGGCGCAGATTACCGAGCGCTGCTTTGCCGCCGGCGTCGATGGTTTGCGTGCCGATCTGGTCTGGTTGCGCGCTGCCCGGGCCCATGCCGCATGGCGCGGGGCACACACCATCGCCGAAGAAGATATCGACGCCGTCGCCGAGTTTGCCTTGCGGCATCGCCGTCGTGAGCATTCACCTCCGGCACCGCAAAACAATCAGCCTCCCTCCGCACAAGCGTCCAACCCCAGCCCCAGCGAAGGCCAGGGCCAATGGGGCGAAATGCCCGCCCAGGCGCTGCCGGTCGGCGCGCGACGTGAAGTGCCGAGCTGGCCAAAAAAGCCCTAGGCATTCGCCCTCGATCTGACGCGGGGGCGAATGCCAGACCCCGCGCAGGACGGCTGGCCAATGGTAAGCAGGGCAAGCGTCACGCCGCGCGCAGCGGCACGATCGATTGGCCTGGCACCTTGCTCAAGGGGCGTCCGCGTCAGCATAAAGATCTGCTGTTCCATCAACGCACGCGGTTCCCCCATGAACTGTGGTTGGTGATCGTCGACGCCTCGGCCTCGACCCGGCGCCATCAAGCGTTGAGCGATGCCAAGGGCCTGCTCGCGCAACTGTTCGACGACGCTTACCGCCAGCGCGCACGTCTGGCGTTGCTCACCGCCAGTGGCAACGTACCGACATGGCAGGTGCAAGGCTTGAAAGCATCGACGAGCCTGCGCGCCTGGCTGGATGGCTTGGGCGCGGGCGGTGGTACGCCGTTGCTGGCGGCGCTGGGGGAGGCGGGGAATTGGCTGGCGACACGGCAGAAGCGCTTCCCGGCAGAGCAGCAAAGGCTGGTGCTGGTGACCGATGGACGGGTGAAAGAATGGCCCGTGCTGTCGGTGTTGGAGTGTCCGGGGCTGCTGATTGATATTGAGCGAGGGCCGATCCGGCTCGGTCGGGCGAAACAGCTGGCGGCGGAGCTGGAAGCGGATTATCGGCACATCGATGAACTGATCTCAGTCTGAGATCGGCTTGTTTGTTTGCAAGGCCCTCATCGCGAGCGAAATCGCGAAGAGGGCGACGTATTATTCAGCGAAACCAATTAGTCCGCGCCAGCTCGATCACCTCATCCCCACGCCCGCTCATGACCGCTTTGAGCATGTACAAACTGAAGCCCTTGGCCTGTTCCAGCTTGATGGTCGGGGGCATCGCCAGTTCCTGAGTCGCCGTCACCACGTCGACCAGCACGGGGCCGTCATGGGCCAGCGCCCGGCGCAATGCCGGTTCTAGCGCCTCGGATTCTTCGACACGAATCCCCAGAATGCCCATGGCGTTGGCCATCGCGGCGAAGTCCGGATTATGAAGATCCGTGCCGGTGTCGAGCAGCCCGCTGGATTTCATTTCCATGGCGACGAAGCCCAGCGAGGCATTGTCGTAGACGATGATTTTCACCGGCAGCTTCAACTGCGCCAACGAAATGAAGTCACCCATCAACATGCTGAAACCACCATCGCCGGACAGTGAAATAACCTGCCGGTCCGGGAACGCCGCTTGCGCACCAATCGCCTGGGGCATGGCGTTGGCCATCGAGCCGTGATTGAACGAGCCCAGCAGTCGGCGCTTGCCATTCATTTTCAGATAACGCGCGGCCCAGACAGTTGGCGTACCGACGTCAGCGGTAAAGATCGCATCGTCATCGGCCAGTTCGCTGAGCAAACGCGTGAGGTATTGCGGATGAATCGGCCGACCCGGCGATGAGGGTTGTGCCAGGTCATCAAGACCCTGGCGAGCCTTTTCGTAATGCTTGAGCGAGGATTCGAGAAAACTCCGGTCGCCCCGATAAGGCAGGCGAGGGAGCAGCGCGGCAAGGGTTTCGCCGACATCCGCAGCGATACCCAAATCCAGCGCGGTGCGGCGCCCCAGGACTTGCGGGTCGTGATCGATCTGAATGATGGTCGCGTCTGTCGGGTAGAACTGACGATAGGGAAAGTCAGTGCCGAGCATCACCAGCGTGTCGCAGTTGAGCATCGCGTGATAGCCGGAGCTGAAACCGATCAATCCGGTCATGCCGACGTCGAACGGGTTGTCCCACTCGACGTGCTCCTTGCCGCGCAATGCGTGCACCACCGGTGCGCCGAGCGCGTCAGCCAACGCCACCACTTGATCGTGAGCGCCTGCGCAACCGGCGCCGCACATCAGCGTCACGGCTTTGCTTTGGCTCAACAATTCGACCAGCCGATCGAGGTCCTGAGGCGCAGGCAAGGTGCGCGGTTTGGACAGCGCTGGCCAGGGTTTGAGATTGTCTTCGACTTCTTGCAGGGCGACGTCACCGGGAATCACCACCACCGCGACGCCGCGATTGAGAATCGCGCTACGCATCGCCCGGTGCAGCACGTGGGGCATCTGCGCGGGGCTGCTCACCAGTTCAACGAAGTGACTGCACTCCTTGAACAATTCCTGCGGGTGAGTTTCCTGAAAGTAATTCAGGCCGACTTCCGATGAAGGAATCTGCGCCGCGATCGCCAACACCGGCACATGGTTCTTGTGGCAATCGAACAGCCCATTGATTAAATGCAAATTGCCCGGCCCGCAACTGCCGGCACACACCGCCAGTTCCCCGGTGACTGCCGCGTCGGCACCGGCGGCAAACGCCGCGACTTCTTCGTGGCGCACGTGCATCCACTCGATGCTGTCCATGGTCCGCAGGGCTTCAGTCAGGCCGTTGAGGCTGTCGCCTGTCAGGCCCCAGATGCGTTTGACGCCGGCCTGTCCAAGGGTGGTTGCCAGTTGCTGGGCAATGGTGATTTTCGCCATGGGGTGCTCCAGTGATCAGATGAATTGTCCTCGGAATAAGAAGAGGACAACCCAACGGCGACCATGACTCACCCTGATTTGCTTTTACTTGCCCATCGCCTGTCGGTACTGGCGCGTACGCCAGGCGATGTACAAGCGATCAAGGATCAGTGCCCAGACTGCCGAAACGTCAGGTCGAGGCTTGCGTCCGCGGCTCAGGCGTTGCAGCTGGAACTTCACCACGGCCAAGCTCGCCAGCGCGGCCAGCGGTTTGCGTTTCCAGCGGATCGGCGGCAATTGCGGATGGCTGTTTTGACCTTTGCGCCAGTGTTTGACCAACTGCGGTTCGAGGGCCAGCGCGGTGCCGATCCCGGCCATGGCGATGCCGCTGTCGAGCACCTGTTCGACGATGGCCAGGCGCCGGATGCCGCCGGTGACCATGACCGGCATCCGCGCCACGGTGGCCAGTTCGCCGGCCATCTCCAGAAAGTAGGCCTCTCGCGCCAACGTCCTGCCGTCACGGGCTTCGCCCTGCATGGCCGGAGCTTCGTAGCTGCCGCCTGAAAGCTCCAGCAAATCGATGGGCTGATCGTTGAGCCACTGGATCACTTGGCGGGCGTCGTCGGCATCGAAACCGCCACGTTGGAAGTCCGCGGAATTGAGTTTGACCGCCACGCAAAACTGCGGCGACACGGCTAGGCGCACGGCGCTGACCACCGCCAGCAACAGGCGTGCACGATTTTCCAGGGTGCCACCCCAGCGGTCAGTGCGGCGGTTGGTCAGGGGGGAGAGGAACTGGCTGATCAGGTAACCGTGCGCCGCATGGATTTGCACCCCGGTGAACCCGGCCTTTTCTGCCAGGGCCGCGCTGATGGCGAAGCGTTGGATGACCTCGGCAATGTCGCTTTCAGACATCGGTCTGGGCTCGGCGAACATCTTGGAAAACGAACCCAGGTCGAGCGCCACCGCCGACGGTGCCAACGCTTGTTGCCCCAGGTTGGCCATGGTCTGGCGCCCGGGGTGATTGAGCTGCATCCAGAACTGCGCGCCACCGGAGCGGCCGATGGTTGCCCACTCACGGAACCGTGCCAAATCGCGCTCGTCCTCCAGCACCACACCGCCGGGGCCGGTCATGGCGCGGCGGTCAATCATCACGTTGCCGGTCAGCAGCAGTCCCGCTTCGCCCTCGGCCCAGGCCTGATACAGCTGAAACAGCGCCTTGGACGGTGCTTGACGGGCATCGGCGAGGTTCTCTTCCATCGCGGCTTTGGCGATGCGATTGCCGAGGGTCTGGCCGTTGGGCAGATTCAACGATTGGAAGGGCGACATGCTTGACTCCTCATCAGTAAAGCGAAGAGGCTAAGCTTAAAGTTAACTTTAATGTCAAGCAGTCAAATGAGGCCGTGATGAAGATTGGTGAATTGGCGCGGTTGAGCGGGTTGAACGCATCGCGCATTCGGTTCTACGAGGTTCAGGGCTTGATTCCACAAGTAGAGCGCTTGCCCAATGGTTATCGGCGTTACCCACCGCAAGTGTTGCAAACCCTGAAGATCATTCAGTGCGCGCAGCAGGCCGGGTTCAGCCTCGATGAGCTGAAGCTGCTGTTGCCGGACAGGGTGACGGGCGCGTTCGATCACGATGAACTGGTGGCAAGCCTGGGACGCAAAGTCGAACAGATTGAAGCGATGCAACTGCACCTGGCCCAAAGCAAGGCGCAGTTGCTGGGGTTGATCGAAAACATCAAGGCGCGACCCGAAGGGATGGCCTGCGATGCGAATGCCGAGCGGGTGTTGGCGTCGCTCAAGCATTAGTTCTGATCGATGCAGCTGTCGCCATAGGCTTGGTAACGCAAGGTGTGGGTGACGTTGCTGGTGTCGATGTAGGTCATCTCCCGGGTGCCGATGCCGCAATAATCGCCGTTGGTCATCTTGACGACTTTGGCGATCTTCAGAGGGGTCGAATAGGTGTAGTCCTCGACGTTCGGCGCGCTGGCTTTGTCGACGGAAGCAGCGGCCGCAACGCCACTCAGGGTCATCAGGAACAGGGCGGGCAGAAGGCTTTTCATGATGGGGCTCTCGTGGTGGCTACTGAACGATTTCAGTGGCAGTACGACGAGCCCCGTTTTGGTTTATTCCAGGCTCAGGGCAGTATTTTTCTGTGCAGGAATCGGGTTGCGCATCAACGTGCCCACCACCAATGCCCCCAGTAATGCCAGCAAACCGGCGACCAGAAGCAGCAAGCTGAAACCGCCGACGAACGCCTGGCGCGCCAACGGCTCGACCAGTGGGCGTGCCGCTTGCGGCAGCATGTTCATGGCGGCGCTCATGTCCCCGGCGACCACCCGCGAGGCAATGCCTTGTGTTTGACTGAGCCATTGCGCGCCCTGCGTCGACAGGCTCGTGCGCAGCAACAGCTCGGTATGGCTGGACAGCAACGCGCCGAACACGCCAATGGCCAGCACGATCGCGCTGAAACGCATGGTGGTGCTCATGCCCGACGCCATCCCTGTGCGTTCGCGGGGCACGCAAGCCATGATGTTTTTTTGCGTGTCGCCGTTTAAAAGGCCGGCGCCGGCGCCTGTCACGGCAATCGCCAGTGCGAAGGGCGCGTAGCCGCCGCTGCTGACGGCCCAGGCGCTTAGCAGATTGCCGCTTCCTACCAGGGTCAAACCGGCCGCCATCAATGTCGCGGGCTCATAGTGATGGGCGAGCCGAGCGCCGATTCGCGGGCACAACAGCATCGTCGCGGCAAACGGCAACATTCCCAGCCCCGACGCGATGGCCGAGAAACCCAATCCGTTTTGCAGGTAGAACGGCAGCAACGTCATCATCACCTGGGCGCAACCGGCGTAGGCGAACATGCCGAGCAGGGCGCCGATGAAGCGCGGATGCCTGAACAATTGCAGGTCGACCATTGGCCTCCGCTGCATCCGTTCAATCAGCACAAACACCCCCATCAGCACCGCGCCGCCCAAAAGCCGGGCGTAGGTGGTCGGGTTGCTCCAGCCGATCCGGTTGGCCTCGATCAAGCCCCAGATCAGGCACAGCAAGCTCGCGCTGAACGCCAGGCTCCCCCAAGGGTCGAGGCGCGCTGACTGCGGGTCACGAGACTCCGGCACCGCGCGCCAGACCATGACCATTAAAAACACGCCCACCGGCAGGTTGAGGTAGAAAATCCAGCGCCAACCCACGTATTCGGTAATCAGGCCGCCGATGGTCGGCGCGGCGGTCATCGCCACGCCCATGCACGCGCCCCAGAACGCCCAGGCCTTGGCCCGTTCCACTTCATCGTGAAAGGTGTGGCCAATGGAGGCGAGCGCCGAGGTCAGCAACAATGCCGCGCCGACGCCCTTGATCGCCCGCGCGATGTCGAGGAACAACGCCGTGGGCGCCGCGCCGCAACCGATGGAGGCGAGGATGAAAATGCCCAGGCCACAAAGCAGGGTTTTCTGTCGGCCAAAACGATCGGCGAGGCTGCCCGCCGGTAGCAATAGCGCGGCGAAGGCCAGCATGTAGGCGCTCACCACCCATTCAATGTCGGCAAAGTTGGCGCCCAGGTCACGCGCGATGGTCGGCAGGGTGACGGCGACGATGTTGGTGTCGAGGACGATCAGGGAACAGACACCGGAGGCCGTCAGTAGCGTCAGGCGCGGACTGACCCGGTTCATGATGCGATTGCCTGTTGGGCAAGGCTGTTGACTGCAACAGCGGCGAGGGGTTTGACGTGCATGGCGTTGGCTCTCTACTGTGATTACCTACGAGCTTATCGCGGTCGATTGCCGGCTTTATTAGCCTGGCATCGGGACTTCATTACCTTTGAGCTAATGCAACCATGGACATACGGCATTTCCGCTACTTTCTGGCCGTTGCCCGGCATGGCAACTTCACCCGCGCCGCCGAACAACTGGGCATCGCGCCGCCCACCTTGACTCGACAGATCCAGGACATGGAGAGCGAACTCGGCACGCGGCTGTTCGTACGCCAGACCCGTGAAGTCAGCCTGACCGAAGCCGGCGCCGCCCTGGTGATCGAAGCCGAGGCGACGGTGCGGCAATTCGAATACGCCCAGCACAATGCCCAACGGGCCGGACGCGGCGATATCGGCCATATCGAACTGGGTTACGTGGCGTCGGCGGTGTACTCCGGTTTGCTGCAAAAACAGGTGCAGGCCTTCAGTCGCGAGTATCCCGACGTGAGCCTGAATGTTCGGGAAAGCCCCATGGTGTCGTTACCGGCAATGGTGGCGGAGGGGCGATTCGATATTGGTTATGTCCGCTCACCCATGACCCTGCCTGATGGCCTGGATGCCACTCGCCTGGATGCAGAAGGCTTTGTGTTGGCGCTGTCGACCGAGTCCTGGCTGTGTCGACTGCCGGAGATCGCTCCCGAGCATTTGCAGAGCGAGACGTTCATCCTGCCGGAACAAATCAGCGGCACCTTGCAAGTCGCCGCCGAGGGCGGATTTGCGCCGAAACTGGGGGCACAGCCGGGCGGGCTGGTGGCGGTGATCGCCCTGGTGTCATTGGGACAGGGCGTGGCGGTGGTGCCGGAGTCGGTGGTCGGGCATGTCGGATTGCCCGGCGTGGTGTACCGGACCATCAAAGGCTGCACGGCGACGTCGTGGTTGTCGCTGATTTATCGGCGGTTCGAGAAATCGGCGGCGGTGGCCAGGTACATCGAGCAGTCCAGGAAGCCTTGAGAGCAAAAGCTTCACCAACGACACGACCCGATCCACGGTGGGAGCGAGCCTGCTATCGATAGCGATCTGTCCAATCACAACAAATGCCACGGACTACCGCCAAGTCCCGCGGCTCAATTGCGACGTGGCACGAGGCACAGTGCACAACCGGCGCAACGTCTGGCGCAACCACACCAGGTCATGCCGCGGTTTGCGCTTCACCGCTGGCGGTTTCACCTTGCCAATGTGCAAGGCGAAATCTTGCGCCAAGGTGTCCTCGGTGCCGATCCCCTTGAGTTTCTTCAGCAGCTTCCCTTCTATATAAAACAGCACGGTCGGTGAGCCAGTGACGCACGGATGCCGGGGGCACTCGCCGATGTCCAGCATATAGATGTGCGCGAAATGCCGATAAGCCTCGGCGATCATGCGAAAAATTGGCCCGGCCATTTCGCAGGCGGGACAGTGTTGACTGCCAAAATAAAGGATCACCGGACGCCAGGTTCTCAGGGCCTTGCGATAGACCGGCGCCAGGGTGGTTTGGGCGGGAATCGAGCTCATTGAAAATCTCCTTTTCACAACGACGTCGAGGGTTCGTAGACGGTAAAGGAGTGCGCAGGGGTGGGTCTACTGTCAGAAATTACAGGTAGCGGTCTGCTTCATTTTGAATCGCTATGCCCCGACTGTGGTGCAAGTACCCGTGCATTGTGGCCAACGGTAGCGATTTTTGAAGGTTGCGTTTGGTAACGTCAATTGGTTGGTTGAAGCCATCCTTTTGATTCAAAACACTTTTCAATCCCCCCTACATTCCCCCCACAACCTGTGGCACACTTTCTGCTGTCTATTCCGTTGTTACACACCTACGTCCGGTATAACGGAATACACATCACCCTGGAGTGCTTGCCATGCATCGCCGACTTTCCTTGTTAAAAGCGTGTGTTTTTGTTCTCGCGGCTTCTGCCGCTGCCATGGGTATGGCCCAGGCGGCGGACAGCAAGCTCGATAGCGTGCTGGCCCGCGGCAAATTGATTGTGGGCACGGGCAGTACCAATGCGCCGTGGCATTTCCAGGGAGCGGATGGCAAGTTGCAGGGGTTCGATATCGACATCGGGCGCATGATCGCCAAGGGGTTGTTCAACGATCCGACCAAGGTTGAGTTCGTGGTGCAGTCTTCCGATGCGCGGATCCCCAACCTGCTGACCGACAAAGTCGACATCAGTTGCCAGTTCATCACCGTCACCGCCAGCCGCGCCCAGCAAGTGGCGTTCACGCTGCCGTATTACCGCGAAGGCGTCGGCCTGTTGTTGCCGGCCAACAGCAAGTACAAGGAAATCGAAGACCTCAAGGCCGCCAACGACAGCGTGACCGTGGCGGTGTTGCAGAACGTGTACGCCGAGGAACTGGTGCATCAGGCGCTGCCCAAGGCGAAGGTCGATCAGTACGACAGCGTCGATTTGATGTACCAGGCCGTGAACTCCGGCCGTGCGGACGCAGCGGCTACCGATCAGTCGTCGGTGAAATACCTGATGGTGCAGAACCCTGGTCGCTATCGCAGCCCGGCCTACGCCTGGAGCCCGCAAACCTACGCCTGCGCGGTTAAACGCGGCGATCAGGATTGGCTGAATTTCGTTAACACCACCCTGCATGAAGCCATGACCGGCGTTGAGTTCCCGACCTACGCGGCGTCCTTCAAACAGTGGTTCGGCGTTGAACTGCCTACCCCAGCCATCGGTTTCCCTGTCGAATTCAAATGATCCCGTGAGAGCAGGGCGATGCTGAGTCGCCCCGCTCAAGGTACTGCTGACCATGAACTATCAGTTGAACTTTGCCGCCGTATGGCGCGATTTCGACACTTTGCTGGCGGGGCTCGGCTTAGGCCTTGAACTGGCACTGGTGTCGATCGCCATCGGCTGCGTGATCGGCCTGATGATGGCGTTTGCTTTGCTTTCAAAGCACCGCGCATTGCGGGTGCTGGCGTCGGTGTATGTGACGGTGATCCGTAATACGCCGATTCTGGTGTTGATTCTGTTGATCTACTTTGCCTTGCCGAGCCTGGGCATACGCCTGGACAAGATCCCGTCGTTCATCATCACCCTGTCGCTGTATGCCGGGGCGTACCTGACCGAAGTGTTCCGGGGTGGCTTGTTGAGTATTCCCAAGGGCCAGCGTGAAGCCGGACTCGCCATCGGGCTCGGCGAGTGGCAGGTCAAGGCGTACGTCACCGTCCCGGTGATGCTGCGCAACGTGCTGCCAGCCTTGTCGAACAACTTCATTTCGCTGTTCAAGGACACCTCGCTGGCGGCGGCGATTGCCGTGCCGGAGCTGACCTATTACGCGCGCAAGATCAATGTCGAAAGCTACCGGGTGATTGAAACCTGGCTGGTGACCACAGCGCTCTATGTTGCGGCCTGTTACCTCATTGCCATGATGCTGCGTTACCTCGAGCAGCGTCTGGCGATCCGCCGATAGGAGGCCCCCATGTACGAATCACCCAGTTGGCTGCATGAATTATGGGTTGCCCGCGAAGTGCTGTGGCAAGGCTTTTTGACCAGTGTGCAGGTCTCGGCGCTGGCGATATTGCTGGGCACGCTGGTCGGCATTGTCACCGGTCTGGTGCTGACCTACGGCAATGTCTGGATGCGCGCGCCATTCCGCTTTTACGTCGACATCATTCGTGGCACGCCGGTGTTTGTGCTGGTGCTGGCCTGCTTCTATATGGCGCCGGCGCTGGGCTGGCAGATCAGTGCGTTTCAGGCCGGTGCCCTGGGGCTGACATTGTTTTGCGGCTCTCACGTCGCCGAGATCGTGCGCGGCGCGTTGCAGGCATTGCCCAGCGGCCAGATGGAAGCGAGCAAGGCCATCGGCCTGACGTTTTATCAGTCGCTCGGTTACGTGCTGTTGCCTCAGGCGCTGCGGCAGATCCTGCCGACGTGGGTCAACTCGTCGACCGAGATCGTCAAGGCCTCGACTTTGCTGTCGGTGATCGGTGTGGCCGAGTTGCTGCTCAGCACGCAGCAGATCATTGCCCGCACGTTCATGACCCTGGAGTTTTACCTGTTCGCCGGATTTCTGTTTTTCGTCATCAACTACGCCATCGAATTACTCGGCCGGCACATTGAAAAGCGGGTGGCCTTGCCATGACTCAACCTTCGCTCTCTAACGCAAAAGATCCTCAAAACGGTCAGGCCCTGCTGGACATTCGCGGCCTGCACAAACAATACGGCAAGCTCGAAGTGCTCAAGGGCGTCGACTTGACCATGCAGCGCGGCAACGTGGTCACGCTGATCGGTTCCAGCGGCTCGGGCAAGACCACGCTGCTGCGCTGCGTGAACATGCTCGAAGAGTTTCAAGGCGGGCAGATCATGCTCGATGGCGAATCCATCGGCTATGACGAGGTCAACGGCAAACGCGTGCGGCACCCGGAAAAGGTCATTGCCCGGCATCGCGCGATGACCGGCATGGCATTTCAGCAATTCAACCTGTTCCCGCACCTCACGGCATTGCAGAACGTCACCCTGGGTTTGCTCAAGGTCAAGAAACTGCACAAGGACGAGGCCGTTGCCCTGGCAGAAAAATGGCTGGAACGCGTCGGCCTGTTGGAACGGCGCGATCACTACCCGGGCCAGTTGTCCGGCGGTCAGCAACAGCGCGTGGCGATTGCCCGGGCGATTGCGATGAATCCCAGCCTGATGCTGTTCGACGAAGTCACCTCGGCCCTCGACCCGGAACTGGTTGGCGAGGTGCTGAACGTGATCAAGGGACTGGCCGAGGATGGCATGACCATGCTGCTGGTGACCCACGAAATGCGCTTTGCGTTTGAGGTCTCGGACAAGATCGTTTTCATGAATCAGGGGCGGATCGAAGAGCAGGGGCCTCCCAAGGAACTGTTCGAACGCCCGCAATCACCGCGTCTGGCAGAGTTTCTCAAGAACACGCGGTTCTGATTTTTTTTCAAAAGCATTTTCACGATTCAATCAGGAGAAACACTCATGAGCATTACTCGTTACGGCACCGGCAGCACCGCCGCTGGCGGTCAGCCTCGCCCTTTCGCCCGCGCCGTTGAAGCCGATGGCTGGCTGCACGTTTCCGGGCAGGTGCCGGCATTGGATGGCGAGATCATTACCGGTGGCATCGTCGAGCAGACCCACCAGACCATGAAGAACCTGATCGCGATTCTCGAAGAGGCCGGTTATGGCCTGGAAGATGTGGTGCGTGCTGGCGTATGGCTGGAGGACCCGAGGGATTTCACCAGTTTCAACAAGGTCTTTTCCGAATACTTCAAACCCGAACACGCCCCGGCGCGGGCCTGCGTGCAGGCGATCATGATGGTTGATTGCAAGGTCGAGATCGACTGCATCGCTTACAAGAAAAAGGCCTGAGGCTGAGCACTGATCGTTCCCACGCTCCGTGTGGGAATGCAGCCAGGGACGCTCTGCGTCCCAGAAGCGGACGCAAAGCGTGGGAACGATCAATAGCGGTAAACTCCCCGGCGAATTTGTATGGGAACCACAGAAATGACCGAAGACACCATCAAGCGCCGGGCACGCGGTCTGGACCGGGCGTTCGATATCCTCGATTTCCTCAAGGAAGTCGGCAAACCGCTGCGCCCCAATGAAATCGCCAGCGGCATTGGCAGCCCGAAATCCACGGTCTACGAACTGGTCGCCTCGCTGCTGGAACGACGGATTCTGGAGCCTGTGGGCAAGGACGGTCATGTTTACCTCGGCCGTCAGCTGTACTTCCTAGGGCAGGCGCACCTGCGTCATTTCGACCTGACCCGCGAGGCCGATCATGCCTTGCAGGAGATTGTCAGCCAGACCCATGAGACCGCCCAGATGTGCCTGCTCAACGGGCGTAAATACACCGTGGCGCTGATGAAGGAGGGCGAGCGGCATTTCCGCATTTCCTCCGATATCGGCGAGAATGCGCCGATACCCTGGACCGCTTCCGGGCGCCTGTTGCTGGCGCACTTGAGCGATCAGGAAATCATCGACCTGATCGATCACGACGACTTCATCCTGCCCAATGGCGAACGCCTGCCGCTGGAGCAATTTCTCGGTGAAATCCGTCAGGCGCATATCGATGGCTTTTTCTCCTTCGATAGCGTTGCCGACACCTTTACCCATTGTTTCGCCGCCCCGGTCAAAGACCCGAGCGGCGTGGCCATTGCGACCCTGTGCATCGTCGCCCCGCGCGCCGATGCGAAAAACAATTACAACGACTATCGCCGGGTGCTGATCGACAGCGCCAATAGCCTCGCCCGGCGCATCAACGAATAACCGCGGCTGCCTGCGGCCGCGAATGTGAGGAGTTCGACCATGTCTACTGCCCAAAATACTGCCGCTGTGGAAAAGGGCTTTGCCCAGACCGGCGCCAGCCTAGTACGCGATGTCAGCCTGCCTGCATTGGTGCTGCACCGCGAGGCGCTGGAGCACAACATTCGCTGGATGCAGGCGTTTGTCAGCAACAGCGGCGCCGAACTGGCGCCTCACGGCAAGACCAGCATGACGCCGGCATTGTTCCGCCGCCAACTGGACGCCGGCGCCTGGGGCATCACCCTGGCCAGCGCCACGCAAACCCGTGCCGCGTATGCCCACGGCGTGCGCCGGGTGCTGATGGCCAACCAACTGGTCGGTACGCCGAACATGGCGCTGATCGCCGACCTGCTGGCCGACCCGACATTCGAATTCCACTGCATGGTCGATCACCCGGACAACGTCGCTGACCTCGGCGCGTATTTCGCGTCCCGCGGTGTGCGCTTGAACGTGATGATCGAGTACGGCGTGGTCGGCGGACGTTGCGGTTGCCGCACCGAAGACGAAGTGATCGCGCTGGCCAAGGCCATCGGCGCTCAGCCAGCGTTGGCACTGACCGGTATCGAAGGCTATGAAGGTGTGATCCACGGTGATCATGCGGTCTCGGGCATCCGTGCCTTCGCCGGGTCGTTGGTGCGCCTGGCGGTGCAGTTGCAGGACAGCGGCGCTTTTGCGATTCCCAAGCCGATCATCACGGCATCCGGGTCGGCCTGGTATGACTTGATTGCCGAAGAGTTCGAAGCGCAGAACGCCAGCGGACGCTTCCTCAGCGTGTTGCGCCCCGGCAGCTATGTCGCGCACGACCATGGCATCTACAAAGAAGCTCAATGCTGCGTGCTCGATCGTCGCAGTGATCTGCACGAGGGGCTGCGCCCGGCGCTGGAAGTCTGGGCCCATGTGCAGTCATTGCCTGAGCCGGGCTTTGCGGTGATTGCCCTGGGTAAACGTGACGTCGCCTACGACGCTGGGTTGCCGGTGCCGCTGCTGCGTTACAAGGCCGGTGTCGTGCCGGCGAGCGGCGACGATGTCAGCGCGTGCAAGGTAACGGCGGTGATGGACCAGCACGCGTTCATGACCGTGGCGCCGGGGATTGAGTTGCGCGTGGGGGACATCATTTCGTTTGGCACTTCCCACCCGTGCCTGACGTTCGACAAATGGCGCACCGGGTGTCTGGTGGATGAGCAATTGAATGTCATCGAAACCATGGAAACCTGTTTCTAAGAATGAAACCGAGGTGGCCCCATCGCGGGCAAGCCCGCTCCCACAGGGATTTGTGAGCTGCCATAAATTGCAGCCACGCAAAAAATTTGTGGGAGCGGGCTTGCCCGCGATGAGGTCCGACCAGACAACAAAGATCCACTAGAGACACCATCACAATGACCAGCATCAGCACCCTCGGCCCCCACACGCCGCGCATCGCCCTGATCGGCGAGTGCATGATCGAACTGCAACAGCGCGCCGACGGCAGCCTGCAACAAAGCTTCGGCGGCGATACCTTGAACACTGCGGTCTACTTGTCCCGGGAACTGGGCTCAAGCGGTGTCGTCGATTACATCACCGCCCTGGGCGATGACAGTTTCAGCGATGCCATGTGCCAGAGCTGGGCGAGCGAAAACGTCGGGCTGGGCATGGTCCAGCGCCTGCCCGGGCGATTGCCTGGTTTGTACTGCATTCAAACCGATGCCGCCGGCGAACGACGTTTCCTGTATTGGCGCAATGAAGCGGCCGTGCGCGATTGCTTCACCACGCCGGCCGCCGCACCGATCCTGGCGGCACTGCCGGATTACGACGTGCTTTATTTCAGCGGCATCACCCTGGCGGTGCTCGGCGCGCAAGGCCGGGAGAAGTTGCTGGAAACCCTGATCGAAGCCCGACAGCGCGATGCGCGGATTGTGTTCGACAACAACTACCGACCACGTTTGTGGGCCTCGGTTGAAGAGGCACGAGCGGCGTATCGCAGCGTCCTGCCTTATATCGACCTGGCATTGTTGACCGTTGATGACGAGCAAGCGCTGTTTCACTTTTCCGATTGCGCGGCGGTGTTTGCCGCCTACGAGCAGATCGGCACGCCGGAAGTGGTGCTCAAGCGCGGCGCAGAGGCCTGTTTGATTCGGTGTGATGGCGAGTCGTTCGAGGTGCCTGCGCAGAAGGTCGAGCGAGTGGTCGACACCACGGCGGCGGGGGATTCGTTCAGTGCGGCGTATCTGGCCAGTCGGCTCAAGGGCGGCAGCCCGGTGGAAGCGGCCGAGGCCGGGCATCGCTTGGCGAGCCGGGTGATTCAGGTGCCGGGGGCATTGATCCCCCGATAAATGGAGACTGGCCGATTGCTGCGCAATCGGATCGCGGGCAAGCCCGCTCCCACAGGGGATTTGTGTGCACCGCAGATCTAATGTGGGAGCGGGCTTGCCCGCGATGAGGCCCTAAAGCCAACCCCCATCAATCCCGGTAAAACACCTGCACCAGGTGATACCCGAATTTGCTCTTGATCGGCCCATGCACCACCCGCAGTGGTTTTTTGAAGATCACTGCATCGATCACCCCGACCATTTGCCCGGGGCGTACTTCGCCCAGGTCGCCGCCGCGTTTGCCGGATGGGCAGGTGGAGTACTTCTTGGCCAGCACATCGAAGGCTTCGCCCTTGGCGATGCGTTGTTTGAGCTGCTCGGCTTCTTCCGAGGTTTTCACCAGAATATGGCGGGCTTGAGCTTTCATTGGCAGTACCTTGCAACGGTGATGGCTATGTTGGTGCCAGCGTGGGGCGCGCGATTATGCCTCAACTCACTTCGGTTGGCCGATCATCGTGCGAATCTTGTTGGCCAACAGATCGATGGAAAAGGGCTTGGCGACCATGTCCATGCCTTCTTCCAGGAAGCCCTGGCGTTCCGCCGCCTTCTGCGCATAACCGGTCATGAACAACACTTTGAGTGCCGGGCGATGCTGGCGAGCGATTTCCGCCAGTTGTCGACCGTTCATTCCCGGCAGGCCGACGTCGGTCACCAGCAGATCGACCCGCAGGTCGGATTCAAGCAAGGGCAGGGCGGCCTTCGCATCTTCGGCTTCGTGGGCGTGATAACCCAGCTCGTTGAGTAGATTGAGCACCAGCATGCGCACCGCCGGGTCATCTTCCACCAACACCACGGTTTCACCGGCAATCGCCGGCGGCGCCTCGCCAGTCGATGGCATCAGAACGTTTTGCGGTTCCAGGACGTGTAGCCGTGGCAAGTACAACCGCACGCTGGTGCCTTGGCCCGGCACGCTGAACAGGCTGACATGACCGCCTGATTGCTGGGCGAAACCGTAGATCATCGACAACCCCAGGCCCGTGCCCTGGCCGATGGGTTTGGTGGTGAAGAACGGGTCGAAGGCCTTGGCCAGCACCGAAGGCGTCATGCCGGTGCCGTTATCGCTGACGGCAATCATCACGTAATCCCCGGCCTTGACCGGTTCCAGGGTAGTGATGTCAGTGCCGTCGAGGTACATGTTGGCGGTTTCAATCAGCAATTCACCGCCGTCGGGCATGGCGTCCCGGGCGTTGATCACCAGGTTGAGCAAGGCGTTTTCCAGTTGGCTGACGTCGGTGCTGATCGGCCACACCTCGTCGGCCAATTGCAGTTTGAGCTCAATGTGATCGCCTTTGGTGCGACTGAGCAGATCTTCCAGCGAATGCACCAGTTCGTTGGCGTTCAGCGGTTTGCGATCCAGCGACTGGCGCCGGGAAAACGCCAGCAGACGATGGGTCAATGCGGCCGCGCGATTGGCCGAAGACACCGCGGCTTCGGTGAAGCGCCCAATTTCGGCGGCGCGCCCGTCTGCGATGTAGCGCTGCATCAGGTCGAGGCTACCGATGATCCCGGTGAGCATGTTATTGAAGTCGTGGGCGATGCCGCCTGTGAGTTGGCCGACCGCCTCCATTTTCTGTGCGTGGCGCAACGCTTCTTCCGCGCGCTCGCGTTCGACCATTTCGTTTTGCAGTTTCTGGTTGGCCTCGGCCAGTTGCCGGGTACGCGCGCCGACCCGTTCCTCAAGGGTTTCGTTGAGGTTGCGCAGGGCTTCTTCGGTTTGTTTGCGCTCGGTTTCATCGATCACAAAAATGTAGAAGCCGTTCACGGCGCCGTCCGGACCATGGCGCGGCAGGTAGTTCATCAACGCATGGCGCTGACTTCCGTCGCGGTGCGGCGTACTGATGCTGAAACAGCAAGGCTTGCCGGACAGTGCCTGGGCGACGTAGTCGGCGCGCAAGGCGTAGGCTTCTTCGCCCAGCACTTCACGGATGGTTTTGCCATACAGCTCCTGGGGCGTCAGCCCGTACCAGTCGAGGTAGGCGGCGTTGTTCAGGCGAAAGCGTTCTTCGCTGTCCACGTAGCTGATCAGGATCGGCATGGCGTTTATGATCAGTTGAAGCTCGGTCTGGCTCTGACGCAAGGCCTGTTCGGTGTGTTTACGCTCGGTCAGATCCAGCGCGGCGCCGAGGAAACGGATCGGCCGGCCATGGTGGTCCTTGTAGCAACGACCTCGGGCAAACACCCAACGCTGCTGCCCATCGGGCTGCAACAAGCGATATTCCTCGGCGTACTCGGTGCCATGGGTGATGCAATGTTTGATGCTGCGGGCAATCATCCCCCGGTCCTCCGGGTGCACACCCTGAAGGTATTCAGTGATCGGCAATTGACCGGCCAGCGCTGGATCGACGCCGTGCAACTGGGCGAAATGCGCGTCGGCGATGAAGCGGTCCTCGCCAATGTCCCAATCCCAAGTGCCCACGGCATCGGTCGCGGCCAGCGCCAGTTGCAGGCGCTGTTCGGTTTCTTGCTGGGCCTTGAGGCTGGCGGCCGAGCGTTGTTCGAGCTCCAGGGCGATGCGTCGGCGTTCGTTGGTTTCGATGGCCGTGACCAGAATCCCGGCAACCTCGGCGCTTTCATCGCGGATCGGACTGTAGGTCAGGTCGAGCCAGAAGTCCGAATCCTGCCCGTCGCGTTGCAGGGTAAAGCGTTGTTCGCTGTAGGTTCGCACCTGGCCTTGTAGGACGGCGCTGTAAATAGGGTCGGTAAAGTCTTTGAGTTCTGGCCAGATCTGGTGCGTCGGTTGTCCGAAAGCGTGCGGATGCTTGCTGCCAGCGAGCAGTGCGAAGCCGTCGTTATAGATCTGCGTAAGCTGCGGGCCCCACAGCAACAACATCGGCATCGGCGAATGAATCACGATGTCCACGGCAGTGCGCAGGCTCTGTGGCCAGGTACTGGCAGCGCCCAGCGGGGTGCTTGTCCAGTCCGTTCTGGCAATCAAGGCCTGGGCATCGCTGCCCGTCGGTGATGCGTTCATCAAATTGTCCTGCACTTAAGTCGGTGTGGCGGCGTCTACTATCCTTGCAGGGCGGTAGACGCTGGATGACCCGCTTCAGGTCATTACTTTTTTCATTGAATGCTTCGCGGGTGTTTTTTGCCATGGAAATCGATGTGTTGTTACGGATACTGGCCCATCAGGACGGATCCGATCTTTACCTGTCCACCGGTGCGCCACCTAGCGCGAGGTTCGACGGTGTGCTCAAGCCGCTGGCCGATCAGCCTTTCAAACCGGGGGAGGTCGCGGCCATTGCCGAGTCCATCATGGACGCCGAACAGCGTCTGGAGTTCGATCGTGAACTGGAAATGAACCTGGCCATTTCTCTGCCGGGCATCGGCCGCTTTCGGGTCAACATCTTCAAGCAGCGCAACGATGTATCAATTGTGGCGCGCAACATCAAACTCGACATTCCACGCTTCGAAGACCTCAAGCTGCCAGCGGTGTTACTCGAAACCATCATGCTCAAGCAAGGACTGATGCTGTTCGTCGGGGCTACCGCCTCGGGCAAATCCACGTCGCTGGCGGCCCTGATCGATTACCGCAACCGTCACAGCAGTGGCCATATCGTCACCATCGAAGACCCGATCGAATACATCCATCGTCACAAGCGTTCGATCATCAACCAGCGTGAAGTCGGGGTCGATACCCGCAGCTTTCATGCTGCGTTGAAAAATACCCTGCGCCAGGCCCCGGATGTGGTGCTGATCGGCGAAATCCGTGACCGGGAAACCATGGAGCACGCACTGGCGTTCGCCGATACCGGCCATCTGGTGATTTCCACCTTGCATGCGCACAACGCCCATCAGGCGCTGGATCGCATTATCAATTTTTTTCCCGAAGAACGCCGTGCGCAACTGCTGCATGACCTTGGTAATAACCTCAAGGCATTCGTCTCCCAACGGCTGGTTCGCACCCGCGACGGGCAACGCCGGGCTGCGGTGGAAGTGATGTTGGGCACACCGACGATTGCCGACCTGATTCGCAGCAACGAGTTTGCCGATCTCAAGGGGATCATGGAGAAGTCGGTGGAACTGGGGATGCAGACATTTGACGCAGCGCTGTATGGGTTGGTGGTCGAAGGGGCAATCAGCGAGGAAGAAGCGCTCAAGCATGCGGATTCGGTGAACAACCTGCGCCTGCGGCTGAAGTTGCATGCCGATGCGGCGCCATCCTCCGGCGAATGGGGCCTCATGGACTGACACGCCCCCAGTAGGAGCTGTCGAGTGAAACGAGGCTGCGATCTTTTGATCTTGTTTTAAAAAATCAAAGTCAAAAGATCGCAGCCTCGTTTCACTCGACAGCTCCTACATTGTTTCTTCAGAGGAGGTGGTTCACTCCTGGAGTTCCGGGCGGTTGCGGAATTGTTCGAGCGCTTCGGGATTGGCCAGCGCATCGGTATTTTTTACCTTTTGCCCATGCACCACATTGCGCACCGCCAACTCGACCACCTTGCCGCTGATGGTTCGTGGGATGTCCGTCACCGCGACAATCTTCGTCGGTATATGCCGGGGCGTGGTGTTGGCGCGGATGACGTCGCGGATCTTTTGTTGCAGCGCTTCATCGAGTTCGGCATCGTCGCGCAATCGCACGAACAGCACCACCCGCACGTCGTCCTGCCATTGCTGACCGATGGCCACGCTGTCCAACACCTGCGGGACCTTCTCCACCTGGCGGTAGATTTCTGCCGTGCCGATGCGCACGCCGCCGGGGTTGAGCACGGCGTCCGAACGCCCGTGGATCATCATCGCGCCGTGGGGCAGTTGCTCGGCATAGTCGCCCTGAGCCCACACACCGGGGAACTGACTGAAATAGGAAGCGTGCAGTTTTTCCTGCTGCGGGTCATTCCAGAAGCCGATGGGCATGGCCGGGAAGTGCCGGGTGCAGACCAGCTCACCTTTCTCACCTATGACCGGTCGACCGTCGTCGTTCCAGACTTCGACCGACATGCCCAGGCTCTTGCCCTGAATTTCGCCGCGACGCACAGGCTCAAACGGGTTGCTGTTCACAAAGCACGAAACGATGTCAGTGCCGCCGGACATCGACGCCAGGCACAGGTCAGTCTTGAAATCGCGGTAGACGTAATCGTAGCTCTGCGGTGACAGCGCGGAGCCGGTGCAGAGCAGGGTTTTCAGGCTGCTCAGGTCATGGCTTTCGCGCGGCTTGACGCCGTTGCTTTCCAGGGTCGCCAGGTATTTCGGGCTGGTGCCGAAAACGCTGATGCGTTCATCGTCGATCAGGTCGATCAATCGCTCCGGGTTCGGATAAAACGGTGACCCGTCGTACAGCACCACGGCACTGCCCACGGCCAGCGCCGAGACCAGCCAGTTCCACATCATCCAGCCGCAAGTGGTGTAGTAGAACAAACGGTCACCGGGGCCGAGGTCGCAATGCAGGCCATGTTCCTTGACGTGCTGCAGCAACACGCCGCCGGTGCTGTGGATGATGCATTTGGGCACGCCGGTGGTGCCACTGGAATAGAGGATGTACAGCGGGTGCGCGAAGGGCACGGGCACGAAGTCCGGTTCGCCGCCGACGTCGTAGAAATCATCCCATAGCGTCACATTGGCCCGAGTGTGGAAGTGTTCGATGCGTGCTTGCGGGCAGGCATAAGGCACCACGATCAACTGCTGCAAGGATGGCAGGCGTTCGAGGATTTCATTGACCTTGGCACGCTGGTCGATGTCTTTCCCTGCGTAGCGATAACCGGCGCAGGTGATCAGCACCTTTGGCTCGATCTGGCCGAAACGGTCGATCACGCCCTGGGTGCCGAAGTCCGGTGACGAGCAGGACCAGATCGCCCCCAGGCTGGAGGTGGCAAGCATCGCCACCAGGGTTTGCCAGGTATTGGGCATGCACGCGGCGACACGGTCGCCGAGGCCGACGCCGGCGGCGATCAAACTGTGTTGAAAACCGGCGACATGCTCGGCCAGTTCGGCCCAGGTCAGGTGTTCACGCTGGCCGTTCTCGCCAATCGCAATCACCGCCACGGCATCGTCGCGACGGCGCAGCAGATGCTCGGCAAAGTTCAGGGTCGCACCGGGGAACCATTGGGCGCTGGGCATCTGCGCGCCCTCGACCAGCACTGCGTCCGGTTGATCGTGGAAGCGGATATCGAAAAAGTCGACGATCGCCTGCCAGAACGCTTCGCGCTGGTCGATGGACCATTGGTGCAGGGCAGCGTAATCGTCGAGGTGAATGTGGTGGCGCGCAATGACGAAGCGCCGAAAGGCTTCCATGCGGGTCTTGCTGATGCGCTGGGCGTCGGGTTGCCAGAGGATGTCGGACATGATTTGCCTCTTCTTGTTGACGAGTGCTTCGCACTCGATCGCGGGCAAGCCACGCTCCCACAGGTTTTTTGGTTGTCGCCGAATGTGTGGTTCGACGCAAGACCTGTGGGAGCGGGCTTGCCCGCGATGAACGATAACGCGGTCCAGCGGTTGCTTACTGCGCCAACCACCCACCATCAATATTCCACGCTGCGCCCCGCACCTGGCTACCCGCTTCGCTGCACAGGAACAGCACCAGCTCACCCAGTTGCGGCGGGGTGACGAACTCCAGCGACGGCTGTTTCTCGGCCAGCAAATCATGTTGCGCCTGTTGCGGATCGATCCCCGTGGCGATCCGATCATCAATCTGCTTCTGCACCAGTGGCGTCAACACCCAGCCAGGGCAAATGGCGTTGCAGGTGACGTGCGTGGTGGCCGTTTCCAGCCCGACCACCTTGGTCAAGCCAATCACGCCATGCTTGGCGGCCACGTACGCTGCCTTGCCGACCGAGCCGACCTGGCCATGCACCGAGGCGATGTTGATGATCCGGCCCCAGTTCTTGGCTCGCATTTGCGGCAGGCACAGGCGGGTGCTGTGAAACACCGAGGACAGGTTGATCGCGATGATCGAGTCCCAACGCTCCACGGGAAAATCTTCCACCGAGGCCACGTGCTGGATCCCGGCATTGTTGACCAGGATGTCGATGCCGCCGAACTCGCGCTCGGCATAGGCAACCATGTCGGCAATCTGCGCCGGGTCGCTGACATCGGCCGGGTGATGGCCAACCTTGCCGCCGTATTGCTGGACCTCGGCGATCACCGCAGAGGCATCGCCGAAACCGTTGAGGACCACGTTGGCGCCAGCCTTGGCCAGGCTGAGGGCGATCCCCAAGCCGATGCCGCTGGTGGAACCGGTAACCAGCGCGGTCTTGCCCGAAAGAGTCGTCATGAATACCTCACACAATGCCAGTGGCGTAGAAAGTGCCGATCACCACAAAAACCGCCAGGGTCTTGATCAGCGTAATACAGAAAATGTCTTTGTAGGCCTCGCGGTGGGTCAGGCCGGTGACCGCCAGCAAGGTGATCACCGCGCCGTTGTGCGGCAAGGTGTCCATGCCGCCGCTGGCCATCGCGGCCACCCGGTGCAACACCTCCTGCGGGATGTTGGCGGCATGGGCCGCGGCGATGAAGTCATTGGCCATGGCCGCCAGCGCGATGCTCATGCCGCCCGACGCAGAACCGGTGATACCGGCCAGCAAGGTCACGGTCACGGCTTCGTTGACCAGCGGGTTAGGGATGCTTTTGAGCCAGTCAGCCAGCACCAGGAAGCCTGGCAAGGAAGCGATGACCGCGCCAAAACCGTATTCCGACGCGGTGTTCATCGCTGCCAGCAACGACCCGCTGACCGCGGCGCGACTGCCCTCGGCCAACTTGCCGCGAATCGCCTGGAAACCGAACACCAGCACCATGACGATGCCGACCAGCAAGGCCGCCTGAACCGCCCAGATCGCCGTGAGTTTGGCGATGTCGGTGGTCACCGGCGTGGCCATGCCCGGCAGCGCGAGGCTGTGGGTCTTGCCGTACCACTGCGGAATCCACTGGGTGAACAGCAGGTTCATGATGCCCACGGCCAGCAGCGGCGACAGCGCGATCCACGGATTTGGCAGCTTGATGTCGGCCGCGGTTTCCGGTTCGTTGCGCAGTTCGGTGCCATAGCCTTCACCCGCGGCATGAGCCTTGTTGCGCTGGCGCTGAAGAAACAGCATGCCGACGCAGAATACGAAAATCGCACCGATCACACCCAGCCACGGCGCCGCCCAGGCGGTGGTGTTGAAGAAGGTGCTGGGGATGATGTTCTGGATCTGCGGGGTGCCGGGCAGGGCGTCCATGGTGAACGAGAACGCGCCGAGGGCGATGGTCGCCGGGATCAGGCGCTTGGGAATATTGCTCTGGCGGAACATTTCAGCGGCAAACGGATAGACCGCAAATACCACGACGAACAACGACACACCGCCATAAGTGAGCAGGGCGCAGACCAGCACAATCACCAGCATGGCCTGGCGAGTGCCGAGCAAGCGAATGGCGGCCGCGACGATGGAGCGCGAGAAGCCCGACAACTCGATCAGCTTGCCGAACACGGCGCCGAGCAGGAATACCGGAAAATACAATTTGATGAAGCCGACCATTTTCTCCATGAACACCCCGGTGAAGGCGGGGGCGACGGCGGAAGGGTCAGTGAGCAGGACGGCGCCGAGGGCGGCAATCGGGGCGAAGAGGATAACGCTGTAGCCACGGTAAGCAGCCAGCATCAGCAGCGCTAGTGCTGCCAAGGCAATGATCACACTCATGGTGTGTCTCCTGGATTGTTATTTTTGTAGGGTGGATCTTTTGTAGGAGAGGGCTTTAGCGATATTCGTGCCACGATCTTAAGTTATTGAAATATATGAATATGTTTAGATTTTTTGATGGTTTTTTGGGTGACTCGTCTCTGTATTGAGACTTTTTTCGCCTGTTTGGGCCTCATCGCGGGCAAGCCCGCTCCCACCAGGGTTCGCATGTCGAGAGAAAAATGCGATTCCCTGTGGGAGCGGGCTTGCCCGCGATGAGCGCGAAGCGCTCCAAAGATACTGTCTTCAAATGGAGATTTGCGTCTCGTTATAGAGACTCCGCAATCCCCAATGCCACCATCTTCTTATACAAAGTAGACCGTCCCAGCCCAAGCCGCGCCGCCGCTTCGATCACCTTCCCCCCACATTGCGCGAGGGCAGATTCAATCAACTGCCGGTCAAACCGCTCCCGGGCTTCACTGAAGGTCTCGTGCGCCACTGGCTCCATGGCCAACGGCGTCGCTCGCTCCACTGGCGTAAAGGTGCCAATCGCCGCGCGGATGTCCCCGGCATTCAACATCAGGTTATCGCTGAGCAACGCCGCGCGTTCCAGCACATTGCGCAGTTCGCGGATGTTCCCCGGCCAGGCGTGTTGGCCCAGCAGTTCCAGCGCCTCGGGGTTCAACTCATGCTGGCTGCGCAATTCCTCAAGGATCGCTTCGCTGAGGGCGGGCAAATCGTCGAGACGATCTCGCAACGGCGGTACGTTGATCGGCAGCACGTTGAGTCGGTAATACAGATCGGCACGAAACTCGCCGCGTTTGATCGCTGCTTCCAGATCGGTGGAAGTGGCCGCGATCACTCGCACATCACTCTGGATCACTTCATTGGAACCTACCGGCTCGAACTCTTTTTCCTGCAATACGCGCAGCAGTTTGCTTTGCAGCGGCAGTGGCATGTCACCGATTTCATCGAGGAACAGGGTGCCGCCCTGAGCGATCTGCAATTTGCCGGCCCGGCCCTTGCGATCCGCGCCGGTAAACGCGCCCGGGGCGGTGCCGAAAAACTCGGCTTCCAGCAATGACTCGGGAATCGCCGCACTGTTGACGCTGACAAAGGCCTTGTGCGCCCGGGGCGAAGCACCGTGGATCGCCTGGGCCAGCAGCTCCTTGCCGGTGCCGGTTTCGCCGAGCAACAACACCGGTGACTCGGCGCTGGCACTGCGTCTGGCGCGGCGTTTGACTTCCAGGCTGGCGGCGCTGGTGCCGATGAAATGGGCGAAGTTGTACTTGGTCTGCCGCGCGCGCAGCAGCGAGCGGGTCGAAGCCAGTTCTTCCTGCATGCTCAGGTAGCGCTTGAGCATGGGCGAGAGGCTGTGCAATTCATCGAACAGGGCAAAACCAATGGCGCCGATCACGGCGCCGGCATCGTCATGGATCGGCAGGCGCATCACCACCAGCGGTTCCTTGGGCGTGTCCTGCATGTCCAGCAAGATCGGTCGCCCGGTGCGCACCACCTCGCGCAGCAAACTGCCGGGGATCACGCTTTCGCAGGCTTTGCCAATCGCTACCTCGGCCGACTCCAGGCCAAATCGCCGGGCATAACGCTCGTTCATCCAGACGATGTTGGCGTCACGATCGACAATCACCGTGCCCTCGCTGGACTGCTCGATGATCTCGAACAACGAACGGATCGCCAGCAAGCGAACGCGTTGATAATCCTTGAGGCTTTCGGTGGTGTTCATGGCGCAGATCCTGATGGTGTGTTGCTTGTGCTGACCCCTTCGCGGGCAAGCCCGCTCCCACATTGGACCGAGGTGTCCAGACGGACGCGGTCAAGTGTGGGAGCGGGCTTGCCCACGAAGGCTGCGATGCGGTTCATCGGCAAGGACGCGATTATGGTTGCTGCAGATGCGCCGCCGCCAACAGCTCTTTGGTGTACGGGTGCTGTGGCGAATCGAATACCTCATGGCTGGCACCGCTTTCCACCACTTTGCCATCCTTGATCACGATCATGTCGTGGGCCAGGGCGCGCACCACCGCCAGGTCATGACTGATGAACAGATAGGTCAGGCCGTGCCGTTCCTGAAGCTGGCGGAGCAGGGCGACCACTTGCTTTTGTACCGTGCGATCCAGCGCCGAAGTCGGCTCGTCGAGCAATATCAGCGCCGGTTTCAGCACCAGGGCCCGGGCGATGGCGATGCGTTGGCGTTGGCCGCCGGAAAACTCATGCGGGTAACGATGGCGGCTTTGCGGGTCCAGGCCCACTTCCTCCAGTGCGCGAATCACCTCGGCTTTGCACTCCTCAGGCGTCAACTGACTGTGGACCTCCAGCCCTTCGCTGATGATCTGCGCCACGGACATTCGCGGGCTGAGGCTGCCATACGGATCCTGGAACACCACCTGCATCTTCTTGCGCCAAGGCCGCAGCTGCTTTTGCGTCAGGCCGTCCAGCGCCTCGCCCTGAAAGCGAATGCCGCCTTCAGAGTCGAGCAGGCGCAGGATCGCCTGACCCAGCGTCGATTTGCCCGAGCCAGACTCACCGACGATGCCCAGGGTTTTGCCACGCTGAATGTTGAGGCTGATGCCGTCCACCGCCTTGAGGTACGTCTTGCGCTGGAACAACCCGCCACCGAGGGCGAATTGCACGCGCAGATTGTCCACTTCCAGCACGTTTTCGCGCTCGTCACGGGGCAGGGCTTCGCCTTCCGGCTCGGCATTGAGCAGTACGCAGCTATAAGGATGTTTGGGTTCGGTAAACAGCGTCTCGCAGGGGGCCTGCTCGACGATCTCGCCAGCCTTCATCACGCACACCCGCTGGGCGATGCTGCGCACCAGATTGAGGTCGTGGCTGATCAGCAGCAATGACATGCCGAGCCGCTGTTGCAGGGACTTGAGCAGGATCAGAATCTTGCGCTGTACCGTCACGTCCAGCGCGGTGGTGGGCTCGTCGGCGATCAGCAGTTCTGGCTCGCAGGCCAGCGCCATGGCGATCATCACGCGTTGACGCTGACCGCCGGACAATTGATGAGGGTAGGCCTTGAGGCGCTCTTTGGGTTTTTGGATGCCCACCAGGTGCAGCAGCTCAAGAATCCGCGCCTGGGCGGGCTTGCCGACCAGGCCTTTGTGCAGCAGCAGGGTTTCGCCGATCTGCTTTTCGATGCTGTGCAACGGATTGAGCGAGGTCATCGGCTCTTGAAAGATCATCGCGATGCGGTTGCCGCGTAACTCACGCAACACCTTGGCCGAGGCTCCAAGCAGTTCCCTGCCGCGATAGCGAATGCTGCCGGTGGTTTCGGTGCCGGTCTCGGGCAGCAACTGCAGGATCGAATGCGCCGTCACCGACTTGCCGGAGCCCGACTCGCCCACCAGCGCCAGGCATTCACCAGGGCGAATGTCCAGGCTCAGGTTGCGCACCACCGTCTGGCCGCTAAAGGCCACGCTGAGGTCACGGATTTCGATCAGGTTGTTACTCATAAAATGTCCGTCTCAAGATCGTGGATCAAACGCATCACGCAGCGCTTCGCCAATGAACACCAGCAAGGAAAGAATCAGCGCCAGGGTAAAAAACGCCGTCAACCCCAGCCACGGCGCTTGCAGGTTCTGCTTGCCCTGGCCAATCAGCTCGCCCAGCGACGCACTGCCGGCCGGCATGCCGAAACCGAGGAAATCCAGGGCCGTGAGGGTGGAAATCGCGCCGGTGAGAATGAACGGCAGATAGCTCAGGGTCGCGTTCATCGCATTGGGCAGAATGTGCCGCACGATGACTTTACGGTCGGTGAGGCCCAGTGCACGGGCGGCCTTGACGTATTCCAGGTTGCGCCCGCGCAGGAACTCGGCGCGCACCACGTCGACCAGCGCCAGCCAGGAGAACAGCGCCATGATCCCCAGCAGCCACCAGAAATTAGGCTCGACGAACCCCGACAGAATGATCAGCAAGTACAGCACCGGCAGCCCGGACCAGACCTCCAGCAAACGCTGACCGATCAAATCGACCCAGCCGCCGTAATAGCCCTGCAACGCACCTGCGGCGATGCCGATCAGTGCGCTGACAAAGGTCAGCATCAACGCAAACAGGATCGACACCCGCGCACCGAAAATCACCCTGGCCATGACGTCCCGGGCCTGGTCGTCGGTGCCCAACCAGTTGACGCTGGTAGGCGGGCTCGGCGCGGGTTTGTCGAGGTCGTAGTTCGGCGTGTCGTCACTGAACGGAATCGGCGGAAACAGCATCCAGCCGCCATCCTTTTTAATCAGCTTCTGCACGTAGTCACTGCGATAGTCAGCCTGGAACGGCAGTTGCCCGCCGAACTCCTGTTCGGTATGACGCTTGAACACCGGGAAATACCATTGGCCCTGGTAACTGACCACCAGCGGTTTGTCGTTGGCGATCAGTTCGCCGCCCAGGGTCAACAGGAACAGGCCGACAAACAACCACAGCGACCACCAGCCCCGGCGGTTCTTCTTGAAGCGTTCAAAACGGCGACGGCCTAACGGCGAGAGCTTGAACATCAGGCGTTCCTCGCGGCGAAGTCGATACGCGGGTCGACCAGGGTGTAGCAAAGATCGCCGATGAGTTTTATCAAAAGACCGAACAACGTGAAGATGAACAACGAGCCGAACACCACCGGATAGTCCCGCGACACTGCAGCTTCGTAGCTCATGCGTCCGAGGCCGTCGAGGGAGAAAATCACCTCGATCAACAACGAGCCGGCGAAGAACACGCTGATGAATGCCTGGGGAATCCCCGACACCACCAGCAACATCGCATTGCGGAACACGTGGCCGTAAAGCACACGCCGTTCGCTCATGCCTTTGGCGCGGGCGGTAATCACGTATTGGCGTGTGATTTCATTGAGGAACGAGTTCTTGGTGAGGATCGTCAGTGTTGCGAAACCGCCAATCACCAGCGAGGTCACTGGCAACACCAGGTGCCAGAAGTAGTCGGCGATCTTGCCCACGGTCGATAGCGAATCGAAGTTGTCCGACACCAGTCCGCGCACCGGAAACCAGTTCAACGAGGTGCCCCCGGCAAAAACCACGATCAGGAACATCGCGAACAGGAACGCCGGCATCGCGTAACCGATGATGATCGCGGTGCTGCTCCAGATGTCGAAATGACTGCCGTGATGCACAGCCTTGCGGATGCCCAAAGGAATCGACACCAGATAGGTGATCAGCGTGGCCCAGAGCCCGAGGGAAATGGTCACCGGCATCTTTTCCAGGATCAGATCGGTGATTGTCGCGCCACGGAAGAAGCTTTTGCCGAAGTCCAGGCGCGCGTAACTGGTGAGCATCAGCCACAGGCGTTCTGGGGCCGGCTTGTCAAAGCCGTATTGTTTTTCGATGTCCTTGATCAGTTGCGGGTCGAGGCCGCGACTGGCGCGGGAGGTGCCGGACATGGTTTCGCCGGAACCGCCGCCGACCGCTGCGCCACCGATGCCTTGCAGGTGCGCGATGGCCTGTTCCACCGGACCGCCCGGCGCGGCCTGGACGATGATGAAGTTGACCAGAAGAATGATCACCAATGTCGGAATGATCAGCAGCAGGCGCCGCAGTATATAAGCCCACATCAATGCGGCCCTCCGGGTTTGCCACGGCTGATTTTCTCGGCGGTCATCTGCTGGTTGGTCAGCGGCGTGGTGCTGGTCTCCCACCAGGTCTCGATGGCCTCGTCATTGCTGGCCTGCTCGTTGGGCATACCGAATCGGTTCCACCACACGGTGGAGGTGCCCGGCGGGTAGTAGTTGGGAATCCAGTAGTAATTCCATTGCAGTACCCGGTCCAGGGCGTGGGCGTAGCGCAGCATCTCGGGTTGGGTGGTGGCGCGGACCAGCCCGGTGATAAGCGTATCCACCGCCGGATTCTTCAGCACCATGTAGTTATTGGCGCCGGGGTCGGTGGCTGAGATCGATCCGAAGTAGTTGAACAGTTCGCTCCCGGGTGAAGTGGTGACCGGATAACCGGTGACGATCATGTCGTAGTCACGGCTCATCAGCCGGTTCACGTACTGGGAGGAGTCGATGCGACGGATGTTCATGTCGATGCCGATCTGCTTCAGCGTGCGCTTGTAAGGCAGCAGGAGTCGGTCCATGCCGTTCTGGCTGACCAGAAAGGTGAAGCTCAACGGCGTGCCTTCAGCATTGACCAACTGATCGCCATCGGGTTTCCAGCCAGCCTGTTCGAGCAGGTCCAGGGCTTGCAGTTGTTTGTCGCGAATCAAGCCACTGCCATCAGTCTTCGGTGCTTCGAACACCTGAGTGAAGACTTCGTCCGGGATTTGTCCACGCAACGGTTCAAGAATCGCCAGCTCGCCGGCGTCCGGCAGCTTGCGGGCGGCGAGGTCGGTGTTGGAAAAGAAGCTCTGCTGGCGGATGTACATGTCGCGCATCATCTGCCGATTGCTCCACTCGAAATCCCACAGCATGGCCAGGGCCTGACGCACGCGGCGGTCCTGGAACATCGGGTTTTGCAGGTTGAACACGAAGCCTTGGGCCGGTTGCGGCGCTTGTGTGGCCAGATGCGCTTTCTGCAGGCGACCGTCGCTCAGGGCCGGGCTGTCGTAGCCAATGGAATAACCGGTGGCGGAGAACTCGCGGTTGTAATCGTAGGCGCCACCACGCAGCACCTGGCGCGCGACGTCGGTATCGCCGAAGTACTCGATGCTGAAATGATCGAAGTTGTAGAGGCCGCGGCTGACCGGCAAGTCCTTGCCCCACCAGTCGGCGTTGCGTTCGAAGGTGATGCTGCGACCGGAGTCGACCTTGCTTACCTTGTAGGGGCCGCTGCCCAGTGGCGCTTCGTACCCGCCGCCATTGGCGAAATCGCGGGTCTTCCACCAGTGTTCGGGAAACACCGGCAAAGTCGCGATGTCGAGGGGCAGGGTACGGTTTTCGTTGCTTTTGAAGTCGAACCGAACCGTCAGGGGGGATTCCACTTCGACGCCTTTGACGTCGGCGAATTGTGTGCGATAGCGCAGGCTGCCCTGGGTCATCAGCAGGTCGAAGGTATAGCGCACGTCTTCAGCCGTGATCGGTGTGCCGTCGGCGAAACGCGCCTTCGGGTTCAGGTAGAAGCGCAGGTACGAGCCGTCATCCGGGCGCTCCATCTTTTGCGCCACCAGGCCGTACATGGTGTAGGGCTCGTCCAGCGAACGCTGGGCCAGCGGTGAGTAGATCAAGCCGTCGATTTGCGTGACACCAATGCCCTTGTCGATGTACGGCAGGATATGGTCGAAATGGCCGATTTCGATGGCGGAACGACGCATCGTGCCGCCCTTGGGGGCTTGAGGATTGGTGTAGGCAAAATGACTGAAGCCGGCGGGATACTTCGCCGGTTCGCCGTACACGGTCAACGCATGTTGCGGTGCGGCATTCACCCCCGTGGCAGCCAATAACAGGGCCAGGGCAGTGAACAATAATGTGGGGAAAGCCAGTCGCATTGTCAGCCTTAGAGCCGGGTGGTCGTTAACCACAATTTGTACGCTACCGGCGCGTGCCTCGCCAGCCGTATCACGTCACACAAACACAACGGCCCACCAAAAGGCGGGCCGTTGTGCGCAAAACTTCGCAGGCGTCAGTCCTGACGGCTGGTCACTTCCAGCAGGTGGTAACCGAACTGGGTCTTGACCGGGCCTTGCACCACGTTGATCGGTGCGCTGAACACTACGGCGTCGAATTCCTTGACCATCTGGCCTGGACCGAACGAACCCAGGTCGCCGCCTTGACGGCTGGACGGGCACGTGGAGTTGGCTTTGGCAACTTCGGCGAAGTCAGCGCCGCCCTCGATCTGGGCTTTGAGTTCGTTGCACTTGGCTTCCGAGGCAACCAGGATGTGACGGGCAGTGGCTTTGGCCATGGGGAAATACTCCTTTCAATATTCAGTAAAGTGGTGAGCCTACCGGATTCAGTGGGCTAATTCTCCCCCAAAGTTCCGCTCGGCCGTCCGGCGCTCGATTACAGACCGGCATTTCTCAAGCGTTCGGCGTGCTGAACATACAGGGCCACAGGGTCGATGCCTTTGCGGAGCAGTCCGGCCGTCTGGTTAAGGCTGTCCAGATGATCCAGCGGGTAGTCGGAACGGATCACCTTCCCCAGGTGGGAGCTGTAGCGACCGACCATGCCGTCATTCTGCTCGGCTTCAGTGGTGAAGTAACCGGAAAAGGCGCGCAGAAACCCGTGCAGCGGATCGAGTGCGTTAAGTCCTTCGTCGAGAATGTTGCCCTGCAGCGTGCCGCTCCAAGAGTAGTAGCGAACCCCATTAACCTGGTCGCGCCCCTTGCCGCCCCACGTCTTTGGCAGCCCTTGTGGGTATTTGTCGTTGAAAACCCCCACGCCTTCGGTAGTCAGTGAGTTGAGAGCGGCGATGGCGTTTTGCGGCATTTGATGATTGCCGCTGAGCAGTGAGAGGAAATCGGCGAACAATGTGGCAACCGTGGCAGCGACATGCTCCGGCAGGCGGCCGGGCGTTAACGCCTTGCGCAGGAAGTCGGCCAGTTCCGAGCCGTGGTTCGGTCCGCTGACGGAGGTTACAGAAGCGATAACCTCGGGTGCGACCGCTGCCGCGTAACGGGCAGCGAGTGCACCCTGGCTGTGGCCGATCAGGTTGACCTGGCTGGCACCGGTGCCTTCCAGCACCCGTTCGATTTGTGCCAATAGTTGGTCACCACGGGCTTCATTGCTATGGGTAGCCGAGAGGTGAGGGATAAAGACTCTTGCACCAGCACTTCTAAGGGCCTGCTTGACGCCGTGAAAGAGTTCGACATTGCCGATGCGATCGAAGCCGAAAAGTCCGTGGATCAGCAGGATCGGGTACTGAGTGGTTGCATTCCGTAGCATGTTCATTCCTTTTTCTCGGTGGTTGAGAGGGGTGGCTCAGATGGGTGGATATGGGCTCACTCTAAAGCACACTGGCAGCTCCGCGGTGTATGAAGAGTCCGCTGTAAGCTGATGAAAAAGTTATAGAAAGTGTAGGAAAACTCGAAATACCCTGAGGTCCTGTTCGGAATATCTGGACATCTTTATGTACCAAGCGAGGCGCATAGCAGCAACGGCCTACTTCCCGTAGGTCATTTGCCGGTCAGAGGATTCGCTTTTCAGATGCCAGCCCTCTGTCGAGGGCTGGTTGCAGGGGAAGGGCTATGCCGGGAGTTGGACGCTGTCCCGAGCCCGGAGCCGGTCGGCGGCTTGGCGCAGTAATTGTTCAGTCGTGCCCCAGCCGAGGCAGCCATCGGTGACCGAAACCCCGTAACGCAGCGTCGGGCTCAAGGGCTGGCAGCCTTCGAACAGGTGACTCTCGATCATCATGCCTACCAGCGACTGGTCGCCTTGCAGGCGTTGCTCAAGCACGTCGTTGAACACGGCAGGCTGACGAGCCGGGTCTTTGCCACTGTTGGCATGGCTGCAGTCAACCATGATCCGCGCCGGGATCTTGAGTCGAGTCAAGTCACTGCGTATTTGCGCAACGTTGTCGCGATCGTAGTTCGGCCCGCGATGACCACCGCGCAACACCAGGTGGGTGTCGGGATTGCCTGGGGTTTGAACAATCGCAGGGTGCCCCTGGCTGTCGACACCGAAATGGCGATGCGGGTGCGCGGCCGAGCGCATGGCGTCGCTGGCAACCGTGACGCCGCCATCGGTGCCATTCTTGAAGCCGACCGGCATGCCGAGGCCGCTGGCCATTTCCCGGTGGATCTGCGATTCGGTCGTGCGGGCGCCGATAGCGACCCAGCTCAACAGATCGTCGAAGTAGCCAGCCGCCATCGGTTGCAGCAGCTCGGTAGCAACCGGCAAGCCGAGTTGAAGCATTTCGCGCATCAGTTCGCGGGACAAGGTCAGGCCACCGGCCATGTCGTCACTGCCATCCAGATGCGGGTCGTAGGCCAGGCCTTTCCAGCCGACCGTGGTGCGAGGCTTTTCGACATAGGCGCGCATTACCAGCAGCATTTGATCGCTGACGTCGGCGGCGAGGCGGGCTAGATTGGCCGCGTATTCGAGCGCGGAATGCGGATCGTGAATCGAGCAGGGACCGACGATGATCAGCAAACGGGCGTCTTCACCGTTGAGAATCGCGCGAACAGCCTGGCGATGTGCGGCGACTTGCTGGGTCAATGCGTGGGTGAGGGGCAGTTGCTGTTTGAGTTGCAATGAGCTGGGCAGGCGCAGGGTCAGCGCTTCATTGGCAGGGCTCAAGGTGGACAGCGGCAGTGCGGAGACGGACGAGTTCATATTCAGGCTTCCTGGGCGGGCGGCGGGTTCTGTCCCGCGCGCTCGGCCCTACTGGGGTGTTCGACAATTAGCCGGATTGGCTGCGTGTGTGTGCTTGCCACCTGTGGGTGACCGATCGGAGGCGGCAGGCTGTCCCGAGCGGAGGCTGGTAAATCGCCAGGCGGTAAAACTGTCGTGACGGTAATAAGTGGCGTAGTTCATGTTCTGAATCCTCAAGGTGTCTGGTGTGTTGCTGAAAGTAATGGGGCTGAAAAACAAAACCCCCGGTCGGGAGGCCGACCGGGGGTTGAGAATTCTCTGGTGGCGACCCGTTTAAAGTGGGCGCCGTGTGGGTATCAGGCGCGCCAGTGGCTAAACCAATACCCAAAATAAAAGCTGACCGGAGCACAAACGTCGTTCACCCGGGCAGCCGCAACCGAGCGCGGGGCGCTGGCGGTACGAAGCGGTGAGAGGGCGTTGAACATGGTTTGTCTCCGATGGATGCGCTGAGCTTACTAGAGGCCGGTGCGCGGTTTCAATCAGAAAATGCTATCGATTGCAGACGGCATTTTCTATCGCTTGAGTGCGTCAGGGTTTATGACACACTTTGCCTTCAGCCCAATTTGCAGCGTTACCAGGACGAACCATGACGACACTGACCATTGCTGCCGCTCAGTCAATCTCCATCGCCGGTGATCTCGCCGCCAATATAGTCTGGCATCAGCGCTTCATGCAGGTGGCAGCGGAGCGGGGCGTCCAGTTGCTGGTCTTTCCTGAATTGTCGCTGACCGGATACGAGCGCGGACTGGCAGCGCAACTGGCGATTGCACCCGATGCCGAGGTGCTGCAACCGCTGCGCGATTTCGCGAGGGAAGTCGGTGTGACAAGCGTGGTCGGAATGCCGATTCGCCTGACGGACGATTCACCGGTATTGATCGGTGCGTTGGTCCTCGGCGCCGACGGTTCGCTTGCGGTCTACAGCAAGCAGCATCTGCATCCGGGCGAGGAGGTGGCGTTCGCACCGGGAACGGGCGGTTCGACATTGACGGTCGGTGCTGACACCGTCGCGTTGGCGGTGTGCGCCGATTTTTCTCACGCCAGCCATGCCGCAGCGGCGGCGGAACAAGGCGCTCACTTATATGCCGCGGGCGTGCTGATCACCGAAAATGGCTACGCGCCGGACACCGCCATCCTGCAAGGCTATGCGAGCGCCCATTCGATGGCCGTGCTCATGGCAAACCACGCTGGTGCGACCGGGGGATGGGAGTCGGCAGGGCGCAGTGCCATCTGGGCGCAGGACGGTTCGCTGATTGCCGCAGCGCCGGGCACCGGGAACCTTCTGGTCATCGCTCGCCGCGACGCTACGGGATGGGAAGGGCAAGTCGTCCAGGTTGCGCAGGCGTGACGGGGTTTGAGTTACGTCCGGCAACCTCCGGGGATCTGGCATTCGCGCGTGACCTGACCTGTCGCAACATGCTGCGCTATTACATCCAGAATGATTTGCTCTGGCTGGACGAGGCATTCGATGTGGCTTGGGCAGGGCGCGAGAACTGGTTGATTGTCCGTGACGGTGTCGTGCTGGGCTATGTGAGCCTGAGTCGTGATGCAAAAGCCCTGTATATCCGCGAATTGCACGTGCTCGAAGCATTTCAGGGGCAGGGAAGCGGTTCCTGGGCGATCGATCAGGTATTCGCCATGGCAAGCAAGGAGCGGCGTCCGGCATTACGCCTGACAGTTTTTGAAACGAATCCGGTGAAAGCGCTCTACGAACGAAAAGGGCTGAGGGTGGTCGGTCAGGACGAGTGTTTCCTGAGAATGCAGCGCGATGTCGATGCGCTCCGTCGCTGAAACGCGCTTGCGACAAGCCTTTCAAGATGTATTGAAACTTTTTATATGACGCTTGCCGCTAGGTCTGCCAGTTGCTTTTTGCTAAGGTGTCCGGCAACCCAATAAGACCATATCGCGAGGTGTCTGCTTGATTAGGGTGCTAGTAGTCGATGACCATGATCTCGTTCGTACAGGCATTACACGAATGCTGGCTGACATCGATGGCCTGCAAGTAGTCGGCCAGGCTGAGTCCGGGGAAGAATCCCTGCTTAAAGCGCGTGAGTTGAAACCCGATGTGGTGCTGATGGACGTCAAGATGCCGGGGATCGGCGGTCTTGAAGCCACGCGCAAATTGTTGCGCAGCCACCCGGACATCAAAGTCGTAGCGGTCACCGTGTGCGAGGAAGATCCGTTTCCTACGCGCCTGTTGCAGGCAGGTGCCGCGGGTTATCTAACCAAAGGTGCAGGTTTGCCGGAAATGGTCCAGGCGATCCGCCTGGTGTTCGCCGGCCAACGCTATATCAGCCCGCAGATAGCCCAGCAATTGGCGATCAAATCCTTTCAGCCGACTAACGATTCGCCCTTCGATGCTTTGTCGGAGCGTGAGATCCAGATCGCATTGATGATTGTCGGCTGCCAGAAAGTACAGATCATTTCCGACAAGCTCTGCCTGTCGCCAAAAACCGTCAATACTTATCGTTACCGCATCTTTGAAAAGCTTTCGATCAGCAGTGATGTCGAGCTGACGCTGTTGGCAGTTCGTCACGGAATGGTCGATGCCAGCCTCTGAAAATGACTGAAGTCTTCGATCCCAGCGCCTTTCTGTCGACGGTCAGTGGGCGTCCCGGCGTCTATCGCATGTTCGACAGCGATGCGCGCCTGCTGTATGTCGGCAAGGCCAAGAACCTTAAGAATCGCCTGTCGAGCTACTTTCGAAAATCTGGTCTTGCGCCCAAGACGGCAGCGCTGGTCGCCCGTATCGCCCAGGTCGAAACGACCATTACGGCCAACGAAACCGAAGCGTTGCTGCTTGAGCAGACGCTGATCAAGGAGTGGCGTCCGCCGTACAACATCCTGCTGCGCGACGACAAATCGTACCCCTACGTCTTCCTCTCGGATGGCCAGTTTCCGCGCTTGAGCATCCATCGCGGGGCGAAAAAGGCCAAGGGCAAGTATTTCGGTCCGTACCCCAGCGCTGGCGCGATCCGCGAAAGCCTGAGTCTGTTGCAAAAGACTTTTTTCGTTCGCCAATGCGAAGACAGCTATTACAAGAACCGGACGCGTCCTTGTCTGCAATACCAGATCAAACGCTGCAAGGCCCCGTGTGTCGGCCTGGTTGAGCCAGAGGTGTACGCCGAAGACGTTCGTCACTCGGTGATGTTCCTTGAAGGCCGCAGCAATGCGCTGACGGACGAGCTGTCCGCGGGCATGGAAGAGGCGGCGATCAATCTCGAATTCGAGCGCGCCGCCGAACTTCGGGATCAGATCTCCCTGCTGCGCCGGGTTCAGGATCAACAGAGCATGGAGGGCGGCACAGGCGATATCGATGTGATTGCAGCGTTCGTCAATCCGGGCGGCGCGTGCGTGCACTTGATCAGCGTTCGTGGCGGTCGAGTGCTGGGCAGCAAGAACTTTTTCCCGCAGGTCGGTATCGACGAAGACGTTTCCGAGGTCATGGCCGCGTTTCTCGGCCAGTATTTCATCACCAGTCCGGAACGCGACTTGCCGAGCGAACTGATCGTCAACGTGGTTCACGAAGATTTTCCGACGCTGATAACGGCCATCGAAGAGTTGCGCGGTCGCGAGCTGACCATCAGCCATCGAGTGCGTGGCACGCGGGCGCGCTGGCAGCAATTGGCGGTCACCAATGCCGAGCAGGCGCTAGGCGCTCGTCTGGCCAATCGTCAGCACGTCGCCGCGCGTTTCGATGCCTTGGCCGAAGTGTTGAACCTGGACGAGCCGCCGCAGCGTCTCGAGTGCTATGACATCAGCCACTCCAGCGGCGAAGCGACCGTGGCGTCTTGCGTGGTGTTTGGCCCGGAAGGCCCGATCAAGTCCGACTATCGTCGTTACAACATCGAAGGTGTCACTCCGGGCGACGACTATGCAGCCATGCACCAGGCCCTGACCCGACGCTTCAGCAAACTCAAGGACGGGGAGGGCAAGCTGCCGGACATTCTGTTGGTGGATGGCGGCAAGGGCCAGCTGTCCATGGCACGCGACGTACTCAATGAGCTGGCGGTGCCTGACCTGATTCTGCTGGGCGTGGCCAAGGGCGCGACTCGCAAGGCCGGTTTCGAAACCCTGTACCTCAACGACGCAGCCCACGAATTTACCTTGCGCGGCGATTCCCCCGCGCTGCATTTGATTCAGCAGATACGCGACGAAGCTCACCGTTTCGCCATTACCGGGCACCGCGCGCGTCGAGGCAAAACCCGGCGTACGTCGACGCTTGAGGGCGTTGCAGGCGTCGGACCGACGCGTCGCCGCGATTTGTTGAAACATTTTGGTGGATTGCAGGAGCTGTCTCGTGCCAGCATCGAAGAGATCGCCAAAGCACCCGGAATCAGTAAAAAGCTCGCAGAGTTGATTTATGCAAATCTGCACAGCGAGTAGAATGCCACCTCACCTCGTAGCCAGTTGTGCCGATGAATATCCCTAATCTGATTACCGTTCTACGCGTCTTGCTCATCCCGATCTTCATTTTACTGTTCTACCTGCCTTATCAATGGAGCTACCTGGCCTCCGCCTCGGTCTTCGCATTCGCCGCCGCCACAGACTGGCTGGACGGTTATCTGGCTCGTCGCCTGGAGCAAAGCACACCGTTCGGGGCGTTCCTGGATCCGGTGGCTGACAAGCTGATGGTGGCCGTTGCGCTGGTGTTGCTGGTGCAAGAGCACGGCAACCTGTGGCTTACGCTGCCTGCCGCCGTCATCATCGGTCGCGAAATTGTCGTCTCGGCACTGCGAGAGTGGATGGCCGAACTCGGCGCTCGCGCTCACGTCGCCGTGTCGAACCTGGGCAAATGGAAAACCGCCGCGCAAATGCTCGCGCTGGTGATCCTGCTGGCCAATCCGTCCGACTTCTCCTTTTGGGTCTTGGTCGGTTACGCCTTGCTGTTGGTGTCTGCGGGCCTGACTTTATGGTCCATGGTCCAATACCTGCGGGCGGCCTGGCCACATCTGAAGACCGACGTGGAAAAGAAATAAAACTTTTTTGAATCAAAGGGTTGACGGGGCTTCTGGATTCTATAGAATGCGCCACACCAAGACGCGGGAATAGCTCAGTTGGTAGAGCACGACCTTGCCAAGGTCGGGGTCGCGAGTTCGAGTCTCGTTTCCCGCTCCAAGTTTGTACGCATTTGTTGTTGAGCAACATGACAGCAAATGTAAGTGGCCGAGTAGCAAAATGGTTATGCAGTGGATTGCAAATCCACCTACGCCGGTTCGATTCCGACCTCGGCCTCCACTATAAATAGCCCCGTAGATCAATGATCTACGGGGTTTTTTATTGCCCTCGGGAAAGTGGCGTGTTCCGCAATTTTTGGGCGGTGTTCCGCAACTGCGAACGTTGGGGGGACCTGGGATCAGAGTAATGTCAGGCCGTAATCGGCCGATTCTGTTGAAAAAGTCGGCGTTCGGATTCAGTCTCTTCTACAGAGCCGATCCATAACGGCCGTTCCATCAGAGTTTCGGGCACCATAACGACCTTAAAAAACAGAACCTCGAATATGAATCATGAACTTTGGCTGGAACCTGATGGCTGTCAGACCTTTTGTCTAGCCGGTGCTCAAGGTGATGGTGCGCGTGCGCTTATGCATTCGGAAGCGAAGCTTGTTTGGGAGGTCGAGGCTGAAAGTCATTTCGAAGCGATGACTAAATATTATTCGCACATGCAGTGGGGTGAGTACCTGACGGACTTTCCTGAACAAGACAAGACTTCCTACAGAAAACTGGGCTGGAAATGACCAGTCAAGAGTCGGATAAAACTGCGGAACCCTCTCAATCTGATAACCACTAGCCATGGTCTGCTTTGGGTCGACTTTGCTAAGAATGGCGCTCCTGTGTCGTCTACGGCAAAATCAGTCTATCGGCCAGCGAGAGAGTACGCAGCATGATGGGACAGTTATCGAGTGGGCAGGAGCGACTGTTTTACTCGTTCAACCTTGAAGATCACATCCCAGCCAATCACCTTCTGCGCAGCATTGATCAATGTCTCGATCTGAGTGACCTGCGCCACTACCTTGCCGATTTTTATAGCCCGATTGGGCGTCCGTCGATTGATCCAGAACTGATGATTCGCATGCTGATCGTGGGCTATTGCTACGGCATTCGCTCAGAGCGGCGGTTGTGCGAAGAAGCCCATTTGAACCTTGCGTATCGCTGGTTCTGCCGGTTGAGCCTTGAAGATGAAATCCCCAACCACTCGACCTTTTCCAAAAATCGACACGGCCGTTTTCGGGAAAGCGATTTGTTTCGCTGGTTGTTCAACGAGGTGCTGCGTCGTTGCATGGACGCCGGCCTGGTCAAAGGCGAAGGATTTGCTGTGGACGCCAGCATCATTAAAGCGGATGCGAGCCGGCAGCGCGGCGTACCGGGGGATGAACAGGTCAACTGGAGCGATCCGTCCCTGAGCACGCGCGCCGTGCGCGAGTACCTTGAGGCACTTGATGAAGAGGCTTTGGTCGAAACGCTGCCGAAGCGTTTATCACTGACTGATCCTCAGGCTCGCTGGACTGCTGCTCCAGGCGGCCCAGCGTTCTACGCTTACTCCACAAATTATCTGATCGATACCGAGCACGGCATCATCATGGATGTGGAACCCACACCGGCTCATCGCACGGCCGAGGTCGAGAGCACCAAGACGATGATCGATCGCGTTGAAGCGCAATTCGACATCAAGCCGGATCGCCTCATCGGCGATACCGCTTACGGCACCGCCCCGATGCTAGCCTGGATGGTGGAGGAAAAAGACATCGAACCGCACGTGCCGGTGTGGGACAAAACCGAGCGCAAGAACGACAGTTTTTCGAGCAACGATTTCCACTGGAATGAAGAGGCTGAAGAATACTGCTGCCCGGCCGGCAAGGCATTGCGCAGTGAATGGCGAGCCTTCAAGAATGAGCGTTCGCACGTTACCAAAGCCAGCACCATCATCTTCCGATCCAGGCAGACCGATTGCGTAACGTGTCCGATGAAAGCCCAGTGCTGCCCGAACACAACGTTCCGCAAGATCGCTCGCAGCGTCCATGAAGCCGCTCGTGATGTGGCGCGGCGCATTGCAGCAACGCCGGCGTATCAGCGCTCTCGCCACGAACGTAAAAAGGTCGAAATGTTGTTTGCCCACCTCAAGCGAATCCTGAAACTGGATCGCCTGCGGCTACGTGGCATAAGTGGTGCGACCGATGAGTTCACGCTGGCCGCTGCGGTGCAGAACCTGCGACGGCTGGCCAAATTTACCTCTCAAGGGCCACCGGTCCCGGGATAGGTGCGCCTGCACTAAGCCAAAAACCTCAAACTAACCCAATAACAACGCAGCAAAGGTCAACGAAGGGCCGAGAAACCACTCAATGTGGTGAGTAGGTTCTCCAATGGTAGTCCGTGCCTGAGTTCAGGTAATCTGAAAATCCGACTTTTTCAACAGAATCGGTCGATTTCTGCCTGTCGTGACCGGCTGAAAACGACCCAGGCTGTGTGAAAACACACTTGATACGTTCAACGCTGAGATTTTCTTGGATTGCCTGCGAAGTCGGTAGTAGGAAGTAAAGATTGGTCCGTGCGACCAACATCGGCGCTCATATGGCTGTTGGGGCCGCGTCAGCGGTCCCAACAGCCACTTACCGACGATCCAGCGGGATGATCACGCCCTGATCGCTTCAAGCAATCCCAAGATGCCGAAGATGCTCATCATTCGTTTGAGGTTGTAGGCGAGCACATGAAGGCTCATCTCAGTGCTCACCCTCGGCAGGGTTTTGGTCAGGAAGTGGGTACTTCCCATCCAGTACTTGAGCGTTCCAAAAGGATGTTCAACGGTCTGTCGACGAACCCTCATCATCGCTGGATCATGTTCTAGCCGAACCTGCATCGCATCGACTACAGCCTCATGTTCCCAGCGCTTCACCCGACGCTCCTTACCCGTCGTACATTGCTTTTGCATTGCGCAGGACTGGCAGCCTGAGAAGTAATAACAATGCAATAACATGCCGTCTTCCGTCGACGAATGTCTCCTGGTTAGTAACTGCCCCGCAGGGCATCGATACTCGTCCGACGCCGCAAGATAGATGAAATCCTGCTTGCCGAATCTGCCTTCCGCTTTGCTGCCAGATGTGAGGGGTTTCGGTACGAAGGTAGTGATGCCGGCTTGCTCGCAAGCAAGGATTTCCAGACCTTTGTAATAGCCTCGATCAGCCACCACCGTTAGCGATTCAGCTCCAATTTCTTCACGCGCCTGGCTCGCCATATTGCTCAGTTGCCCACGATCATTACCAACGTTGGTCACCTCATGGGCAACGATCAGATGGTGTTTGTCGTCGACCGCTGTTTGTACGTTGTAGCCGACCGTTCCGGTGCCTCGGCCGCTCGTGGCCATTGAACGTGCATCAGGATCTGTGAGGGAAATCTGCTGGTCTGGACTTTCGTGGAGCTGCGCCTCGATTTCCTTGAGTTTCTGCATCTGCTTTTTCAGTGTTTCTATCTTTTCTTTCAACCGCTCTGCTTTGGCCTCGGCCACTTCGGGCGTTGCCCGATCCGCCGAATCCATCGCCGCCAGATAGCGATCAATGCTCTGTTCAATCTGCTGCATGCGTGCCTTCACCTTGCCCTGAGTGAAGTTGCGGTCGCGATTATTGACGGCTTTGAACTTGCTGCCGTCGATGGCGATGATCGATTGAGAGAAGAGATTGAGGTTACGGCAAAGCACTACGAACTGGCGGCATACGCTGCGAATGGCTTTACCGTTGTCTTTGCGAAAGTCGGCAATGGTTTTGAAGTCCGGAGCCAAACGCCCCGTTAGCCACATCAACTCGACGTTGCGCTCGGCCTCACGCTCAAGCCGGCGGCTGGACTGAATCCGATTGAGGTAGCCGTAGATATAGATCTTCAGCAACACCGCTGGGTGGTAGGCCGGACGACCCGTTGCAGCAGGATCAACACCTTCAAACCCAAGTGCCCCCAAGTCGAGTTCATCGACGAAAACGTCGACCACGCGCACTGGATTTTCTTCGGCTACGTAATCGTCCAGACACTCCGGCAGCAAGGTGACTTGCGTCCGAGCCTCACCTTCAATGAATCGCTTCATGATCGTCCCCGCCACGATCTAAACGATCAGAAGATTAGACAATCGCAGGCGTTTTCACACAGCCTGGACCCATTGCTGCTGTTCATGCGGTCGTGTCCCAATAGAAATGGATGTACTCATCTTCATACTCAGCGAACAGCGAAACGATGAACTCCGTCTTCATTGAGTACATCAATAGCGCTCCAACGAAACCGGTCGACTCATGCAGCGGTTGTTTGAGCGGAGCGATCAAATCGATCGTCTGATCCGCAACCATCTGATTGAAAACAGCTTCCGAGATCTCCTCAAACTTAGCGTCGGAAACGTATCCCGCGAAATAACTTTCTCCTCCAGATCGCCAATCGATCCATTCCGCGAAAAGCCAGAAATTTAATCCGTTCTCGCCTTGCCGCGTTCGGACTCTGGTTACCCTGATGCGCTCCTCAGAAGAGCGGGTTCGAAAGGCGCTTTGTGGATAAACGGTGTAGTAGATACCGGGGCAATGATTGTGCGCTGTCCAAAAAGTCAGTTGCTCACTGGAGAGTTGATCAAAGTCGCTTCTATCGAACATGGAGGAACCTAATGTTGGCGTCGTGCCAAAGGTAAGAGCGCCCGATATTAGCAAAATGCAGGAAGATCTTTTTCGGGGACTGTCCGCTCCTAGCCGTTTTCTGCCTTTGGCCAACGGCAGCTTTGGGTCGATTTGTCCTCGCAGGGATAAACTTCTGGTAGCAACCAATCGCGCCCCTTAGTTATTTTGTGGGTCGCACAATTTCACCAACACGGCGATAAACCTTTTTTGTCATCTCCTGCGTTGAGTGGCCAAGCAGGCGGCTAGCATGACTAATGTCGTCAATTTCGCTGGCAGCTTTTGGTCGAATGTCGCGGAATTGGAACTGGCGGATCGCGGCGGCAAGCGTTGCATCACCTTCAGCCGCGGCCTTCGCGGCTGCTTTTTCTTGGGCTTCTTCCCAACGATTTCTCAGCATTGCGTAACTCATTCGCAGGCCCGCCTGGTTGGTGATCAGGCTTGAGCTTCTGATGCCTGCCATGACTTTGCGCTCGAGTAGGGCATCGAGGAAGGTGCTAAGCCCTGATGCGTCTGTACCGTCGTGTAGACGGATGCGCAAGCGTTTCTCGGTCTTGCCCTGGCCCACCATCAGGAACCCGTTATTCAAGTCGGCAGTTGATGCTTTGAGCACATCGGCGGGGCGCTGGCCGGTCAGGTAGGCTAGGTCCATTGCGTCTTTCAGCTCGGGCGGTGCCTCTGTGTAAACCGCATCCCACACGATTTTGCCTGCGTAGAAGTCGCGGGGTGTTTCTTTGTTCCTACGTAAGCGGGCGCAAGGGATTGCCTTTTCAGTGAGCCCCCATTCGCGGGCAAAGGTGAATATGGTCGAGAGGAGGGCGATTTCGCGGTTGGCGCGCACCTTTGCTGTTCTGGCGTCGCAATACTGGGCGATCACTTGCGGGGTGACCGCGTCTACAGGGGCTGACTAGAACGCATTGCGTAGTTGTTTGAGGCCTTTCAAGTAGTCCTTTTGAGTGCCGGGATTCAGCCCAGGGATCACTTTTCTTTCGTAGTCGTCGAAAAACCTGCCCATCAGGTGAGTAGGCTTGAGTGTGGCTTTGCGATCCAGACGTGCCCATTCGACTTTGGCTTCATCGAGGTCGCCACCGAGCGGAATTTCGACCCGGTTCAACGGCAGTGTCGAGGCGGTGCTCGATGCCAATCAGGGGCTGGCCGGGGAAGAGCAGCCTTTCCGCGCCGGCTTGATCATCCTGTTGCCGGATCTGCCGACCCCGGTCACGGAAGCGGTCACCCTCTGGGACTGACCCCGTCTGGAGTCGCCGCCGGCGCGCGATCGCGTTATGCGTAACGCCATTTCCCCCAAACCCGCCTTGTGCGGGTTTTCTTTTGGACGCACTCCCATGACTCCCATGTTTCGCGTCGTCGCCGATGGTACCGACATCACCGGCCTGATCAATGATCGGCTGATCCGGCTCAGCACCACCGACAAGCCCGGGATGGACTCCGACGAGTTCGAGTTACGCATTGATGACTGTGACGGTCTGGTGACGTTGCCCCCGCGCGGTGCGGGGATCGAGATCTACTTAGGCTATGTCGAGACGGGTGTGGCTCGTCTGGGTCGCTACGTGGTCGACGAAACACGGTATCGGGTCCGCCGGACACGATCGAGATCAAGGGCAAGGCCAGCGACATGCGCGGCAGCGGCAAGACCATTCGCAGCGGGAGCTGGAAGAACGTGCGCTTGTCAAAGATCGTCGCCGACATCGCCTCGCGTAACGGCTGGCAGCCGGGTTGCCCGGTGACGACGAAAGTGGCCCGAGCGGACCAGCTCAGCGAGTCCGATTTTAATTTCATCACGCGCTTGGCCAAGCAATATGACTGCACGGCCAAGGTCGCGGACGGCAAGCTGTTGGTTATGCCGCGCCAAGGAGGGCAGAGCGCAAGCGGCAAGGCCTTTGGCGCGATCACCATCACCCGTCAGGACGTCAGCCGCTGGCAGTTCCGCCTGGGCGATCGCAACACACACGGGAAAGTGGCCACCAAACACTAACACAAGAAGGGCGGCAAGCTCGCGGTGGTGTCCCTGGACAACGACGACGCGCCGGCCGGCCTTCCCTCGGTGCATACCGATCGGCACATTCACCCGAACAAGTCTGCCGCCGAATCGGCGGCCAAGGCGCGCTTGGCGGCCTTCAACCGCTCCGGTGCCGACGTGCGTTTTGAAATGCCCTGCCGCACGGATCTGTTTGCCGAGCGGCCGATCAATGCCCAGGCCTTCAAGGTCGGGCTCGATGGCGAGTATCTGGCGGATTCGGTCGAGCAGGTTTACACCCAAGCCGGCTGGTCGACCAGGGTCGAGTGCAACGGCGGCAACAAGGGTAAAGCCAAAGTCAAGGGCAAGAAAAAGAAGGAGGTGAGGCCGGTCAAGGTCGTCAATCTCGACTAATGCTTTTGCGTCCCCATTAACCCGCCGCGTGCGGTTTATTTATGTCTGAAGTTTGTATGTCCATTACTGAGCAACAGCTACAACGCATCATGCCCAACGCCCGCCGCCAAGCGGGCGTTTTTGTTTCTGCCCTCAATGCCGCTATGGTCCGCCGGCAAATCAATACATTAAAACGTCAGGCTGCGTTCCTGGCCCAGGTCGGTCACGAGTCCGGACAACTGCAATACGTCCGCGAACTGGGCGGCGATCGGTACCTGAGCAAGTACGACACCGGCACCCTGGCCGTGAATCTGGGCAACACGCCGGAAGCGGTCGGTGATGGCCAGCGTTACCGTGGTCGGGGCCTGATTCAGATCACCGGTCGCTGTAACTACCTGTGTTGCAGCCTGGCGTTGTTCAGTGATGAACGTTTATTGCGCACCCCGGAACTGCTCGAGTTGCCGCAATGGGCCGCCGAGTCGGCCGCATGGTTCTGGTGGGGGCGTGAGCTAAATGCCCTGGCCGATCGGGATGAGTTCGAAGCCATTACCCGCAAGATCAACGGCGGTCTCAATGGCCTGCCAGATCGGTTGCAACTGTGGGAACGAGCGAGGGTCGTGCTATGCGTTTCATCGACCTGATCCCAGTCCCCTATCGGCTGTACGTCGTGGGAGCGGGACTGGTGTTAGTGGCCGGTGGCTCTGCCGCGTTGGCCTGGCAGATTCAGGACTGGCGCTACGGTCAGTAACTTGAGCAGCAAGCCCGCCTGCAGACCGACACCCTCAATCAGATAGTCCTGGCCTCGGCCAAAGGAACTGAGTGATGCTCAAACCAATCAGGCTCGCCTGCGCGATCGCCTTGCCACTGCTGATTTGCGGCTGTCAGTCTTACTCGACACCACCGATGCCGCCAGCGGCTGCGCAGTGCCAGCCACCACCGCCACCGGCAGCATGGTTCATGGCCCCGCAAGAGCCCAACTTGACGCAGCGCATGCTCAACGAATTATCGGCATCACCGATGCCGGCGACCAAGGACTTATCGCATTGACGGCCTGTCAGGCCTACGCCAAAGAAGTCTCGACACCGAAATGAAAAAAAACGACCGGGATGGCTTGCTCCAAGACAAGTTTGGCGTAACACCGGCCAGTGCTTTTTTCAAACAGCGTTAACACTTCTTCCCACACCGTTTCGTCTCTCTGACTGATGTTTTGAGTGATTGCAAACGAGACCCTTGGAAGGGGGGTCAGGGCGAAATGACGGGTTTGTTATTGCTCAACAGAGCTTCTGACTTGTATACCTTTAGACGGCCTAGGTCGCAGGCGACCGTAAAGCGCAGGTTGTCGAAGGTGCCTTCGCTGGAGAGGAGCATACGGCTCTGGCGATCCAGCTTGTAGCCCTCGGCGGTTTTCTCGTCGGTTTTCTTCACCCGTTTTTCGAACTCCTCGATAGGGAGGAAGCCGACAGCATCTCGGGTATCCAAGACCAGGAAGTCTATCGGTTTGTCGCAATACTTACCTGCTGGGGACAGGTTGTTCCATGCAACGGAGACACACGTTTCAGGGTAACTGAGTGCGTTGATTGCCGATGGTGCCGTGAAATCAATGAAGATATGTCCGGGCTTGCGACCATTACTGTGTTCCTCGATGCAACTTACCGTGGAGGATGCGAGGCTCATCTCATTGCGCGAGAGGGCTTCTTTGATGAAGTAGCTAAAGTGGTTGTTAAGGGAAGGGCCTCTATCGAACGCCTGCTGGACACTGCTGCCGTTTTCAAATTCTTCCTCAGCACGACCGGCAACATCAGCCATCATCAGGATGATTAGCGTGCCAAATAAGTAAACAGCCTTTGGTGAGCTCGCATATCCGGTGATGCCGAGCAGGATCAGGAACGAGACGCTGGTGAAGTAAGTGCCGATGCCGGTAACGCTTTTCACCGAGAGTATTAGGTATGTGGTTGCCAGCGTGACAGCGACCAGTATAGCGACAAAGTCGGCACGGCAGTTCCTGTTGCGGATGATCACGACCAGCCAACCTGCGGCGAGCACGGCCATTACAACCGCATTAGTCAGCCTGCTGAAAGCCCCCAGGTAAAAGCGCTCGATGGGATTATCCGGGCCGGACGGGACGCGGGTCACTTCGAGGAAGTGCAGCAGAATGGAAAGGTAATCGGTCCAGATCTGCGGCTTGAAAGGAATAAGCAAGAACAGTGGATTGGTCAAAATGCCCAAGACCAGCAGGAACACGATTGCCGGGATGATCAGTACCGGGACAATCTGCCTTCCCTTTATTCGTCGCAGCACCAGGAAGAGGGCCAGTGGGGCGATCAGCAGTCCGCTCAGCTTGATCGCACCGGCGACTGCAAGGCTCAGGGCTACGCGAACTGCCCCGCCGACTGTTGCCCGCTCGTAATTCAGGGCTAGATAAACGGTAAGCAGCGAGAAGAACGTTACCGCATTGACCGTGCCAAAGCGCAGCGAAAAATAGCCGAGAGAAGGGAAGAGGATAAACATCAGTACCGCGCTAGCGCAGCCCCACTCGGCAACCTTCAGATGCTTTAGCGTCTTGCGCATGACGATCATGCTCAGGACCGCGAACAGCAAGGAAATCTGGCGAGGAGCGACGATCAAGGGCCAGTCTACGGAGAAGGCGTGGCTGATCATGAACAGGGGGTAGGTGATCAAGGCCAGTGGCGCCCAGAATATCCAGCCGTACGCGTAGTTGTTGATCGAGAACAGTTGCTCCAGGTTGCCGGACTGCAGACCCAAGTGAACCTGGCGCAGGGTCGATTGGAACGCAACGTCATCGATTGCCCGGAAGCCGAGTATGGAGAAGCTGCTCGAGAAGGTGAAGTTTTCGAGAAAGAGGACGGCGATAATGGCGCCGGCGATGGCATAGCAGGCGATCGTGTAAGCACGAAATGAGCGTTCGGTCGTCATGAGGGGATCGTCAGTGAGCCTTGATAGTGTGGGGAGTTATTTCGTCACCTGTATGCGGTAGCGTTCCGCGTCCCAGTTTAGGAGTCCGCAAATGTCGTCCTCGGAAAGGGAGGAGAGCAGTGCGTCAGCATCCTGGCGGGCGAGGACGTCGTAGTAGCATCGGATTTGTGCTTGCTTGCCGGTATTGAAGGTAGGGAGGGTAAACACACCCTTACCGCGAATGAATAGGACATCCGGCATCAGGGTGGCCCTCGCGAGGGATGAAGGTAGTTCGGCCTCGTCGTTCACCGTCACCGCACGAGCGCCCATAAAGACCACGTGATCGGGGTACAGGGCCCAGTCGTCGTGTAGGCGCTCGAAGAGTATTGGATCGATAGCTAGTTGGTGAATTAGTGGATCACCGATTGGGCCCCAGGAAAGGGTTCCGTCGCTGCTGATGGGGGCCGTGGGCAATTTGGCTGCAACCGGCGCACGCGGTGCGGTGCGGAAAATGCCTGTCAGTGTGAGGAGGATGGCATTGGCTTCGGCAATGCTGCCTGCTCCGATCACGACCCCGTGGTTCTGCAAAAAAACTACGTTCGAACCAGGAGTCTCAGCCAGTGCTTCTGCCACGCCAGTCGCCAAGGCAGCACCTGGCTTGAGGTATCCTACGCAGGTCCAGGTAATTCCCGGAGCAGATGCATGGCTGAGGGTCTCGCGAAAGCCTGATCTGACCAAATGCGCCAGTACCTCGACGGCGTGGACATGGACAACGATCCGGTGGGGCATAAGGGCGTGAAGCAAAGTCTCGATTGATGGACGGAGGGTAGAGTCACCGCGGATGAGGGGCTCCACCTCAAAATTACCGACTTTGATTGCTTTTCGCAGGAGGGCCAGGTCGACGGGTACAAAGATATCCTTCTCGGCAGCATCTGCGAGCCAAGTGCCGGATGCCTTGACCCAAAGGGTGTCGCTATCCTTCCAGGATATGTTGCCACCGGCGCCCTGCACCAACAGGGGGTCAGATCCGATGAATGCGCAGTAGGCGCTGACCTCCGCTCGGAGGTCGCTTTTGTCGAATTTCATCGTTTATCTCCCAGATTAGCAATGAGCTTTCTCAGCGCGTTGAAGCTCTTGAACGATGCATCTGGTGTGTTTTCTCCTTCGCCGAGCGCTGAGCCTGAATGGATTTTCTGCAGAGTTACTGCATTGATTTTTTGCCGTGCACCGCGAATGTCATTCACTGGATTGTCGCCTATCATCCAGATGCAGTCCCCCACTGGCCGCATTTTCTCAAGTGCGATTTGAAAGGGGGCCTCATGGGGTTTGTCGAAACCGGCTTCTTCGCTGGTTACAATGTAATCGAAGTAATGATCGAGCCCGAAATAGACCACCTTGCGGAACTGGATCTGAGCCGTCAGGTCGGTCACGATCGCGGTCGGGATACCCAGCAGACGTAGGTCGTCCAACAGGTCCTTGACCTCGTCGAACAGCACGGCATTGCTGAGAAAGGTGCGCCAGTAGGTCTGTTCAAAGTCCAGTGCCAGCAGAACCTGCGAACCCAGGCCCATGATTTCGAGCATGCGCTGCAGGTACAGAAGACGGCTGTGGGAAGACGCGGTGTGTTTCAGGCGAGTCTTAACCTGCTGCCGTGCTTCCTTGAACGCTTCGTCAAATACTTCCGGCTTGATCGAGAAGGTATTGACCACTTTATCTCTGACCGCCTGCTGTGCAGCGGCGTGCGCCGGATCGTAGGGGTACAGCGTGTTATCGGTGTCGAACAGAATGGCGTCGGGGAGGCGATTGAACCGCTCGGGTGCAAAAATCTTCACTATATGAACCGTTTTGTCAGTGCTTGGTTGATATGGGAGAGGGTAATCAGTTGCATTAACCCCATGACGCCGTTTTGCCATTGTGGCTTGAGGTCCAGGAATTCGAAGACGCGCGGGCAAATCATCCGCGCCGCCATTTCGATGTCATGGGCCGATGTTTCGCCCTCAATCGTCAACTCAACTTCCGTTGTGTCGTTGCAAGTGGACATGTCGACGTGCAAGCCGCACACCCCGACCAGTACTCGGGTGAGCGAGAGTTCATTCAGGCCGTTGCGCGATCGCGCGACGATCTTGAAGTGCAGCGGGTGGTTCTTGACGGCGCCTTCCAGAATGCGCGGATGAATGGGCTGCAAGGACAGTACCAGGTCTGCATGAGCGGCTTGTGGGCGAATAAACCGTGCCGAATCCGGCTCTCTGCGCTCAAAGGAGGCGAGCACCTTCTCTTCGGTGTGGCCACGCTGATGTACGTCGCGCTGAAGCTTAAAGTGCCGTCGCAAGCCTTCGTCGATGTCCAGGTAAACACTGAGGTTGTAGCACTCACGAAGGATCGGCATATAAAGCGCATGCAAGCCACTGGCAATCACGAAGTCATTGCTTTTGATCATGAACGGGCGGCTCATGCGGCCCGATTGGTGATCATAGTGCCGCGATTGAATATTCTTCGAGTCGACCAATGCCACCAGATCGTTGGCGAAGCCTTCCAGGTCGTTTGACATCGGGTTAAGGTGGGTCATCACCTGCCACATGGGTTTCTGGCGGTCCCACAGGTGGTAGTCATCACCGGAAAGCGAGGCGACCGAGTGGTCGCCAAACAAGCCTTTAATGGCATCCGAAAACGTGTCCTTGCCTGCCCCCGAATCGCCGGCGATTCCAATAACGAAAGGCTTGCGGCTGAGTCGAAAGTAATCATTGCGGCTGACCGATTCGCGCCATATTCGAATGGCCAGGATAACGCCTGCTGCCACCATGGCGGTTTGAACCAGTGAAGACAGTTTTCCGCCGAATAGCCATTGGCTGGTCGCCTGTGGCAACCAGGTTGCCTGCTCCACAATGAGCTTGGCATCCGGGGTGATCAGTAGAGCGCTCGCCACATAGAACAGCGAAAAGATTCCGGTAATGGCGATGGCCACTCGGTTGCTGGCTGCCTGATAGGCTACCAGGGGCGGAATGGCCCAGATAAACCATCCCGGTGAGGCCGGCGTCATCAGGATCACAAGCAAAAAAACCATGCCAAGCATCGAGTGGAAAAGCTCGAAATTTGGCCGTTTTATCCGCCAGGCTGCATAAATCATCAGCAAGTAGGCGAGTGGTACTACATACACGAGAGTGGTATCACCAACACTGAAAGCCAGTCGGTAAACTTTTCCAATCTCCGGGCTGTTGATCAGCATGCTGACGCCCGAGCTGGACAACAGAAATGGCAAGAGTGTCACCACAGTGCCTACTGCGAGGCCAATCAATAGGCGTGGCAGATGCTGGCGCAACGGTCGGTTGTGCTGCAGATAGATCAGGAAGAAAGGCACTGCCAGTACCATGCTCAGCTTGGCCGAGATGGCTGTGACAACTATCACGCCCGTCAGTATCAAGCGTGCACGCTTGAGAAAGTACAGCGAGCAGGCCAGTAGTAGCACTGGGATCAAGTCGTTGAACCCGAGTACGTAGGTGCCGACGACCACGATTGGCGACAGCCAATACACCGCAACTAACAAGCGGTCACGGTTGGGAACTATTTTCCTGAGCACGGCCAGCAGCAGGAAATCTGCGCCTATCAAAGTCAGGCCATAACCGAGTATCAACGGTAGCGAGAGTACCTTGCAGAGCAAGATCAACGGCAGGAACGCCCCCCACATCACGTAACCATAAGGGAACGCGGTAATGACGCCACCCTGGTTCATCCATGTGCCCCATGGGTCGAGTGTCAACGTGCGGGTGCTGTTATCCAGAAAGGGCAGATACCAATCGGTGACCGGCGCCGGGACAACCCAAAATACGAGGACAAGACGAATCGCCAGTCCGAGCAGAAAGGCCGGCCGGCATAAAAGCTTTATGTTCATGCGTGCGAAGCCAACGTTTCCCAAAGGTCAGGTCGTTTGGTGCAAACTGCTTCGGCAACAATATTTCGATCAGCCAAGAGTTTCGCCAGCAAGGGGATTTCGGTTTCCGCATCGCGGCCCTGAAGTTCAGGGGAAACCAGGCACAGTTTGAAACCAGCGTCCTGTAGTCGCTTGGCGTCTACGTGGCTAAGTGGGAACTGGGTGAAGCAGTCGACCCATACCCACTCGACCTTGCCTGCCAGCGTCATGGCCGTTTCAATCGATTCGAATTCGGACACGCGGACGGCGCATCGGCGTTCTCCGGCCTTGGACCACTTGATGAGGAAAGGAAAGGATTGGTCGAGGAAGAAGTAGTCTTCGATGCCCTTTTCTTTCATCAGCGCGATCAGGCGTGCTTCCAAGCCTTCTTCCTTGACGTTTAGAATCAGGGTGCCGTGCCGATAGTCGGCAATCCATTTATCAAACGACTCACCTTGCATACAGGCGTCATGGTGAATAATCAAGTCGTTGCCGTAGCTACGGATGTCGACTTCAATGCCATATTTCCCTTCTGTGGCATTGAGTTCCTGGCGGGTGTTACGCCGATGCGAAATGAGCTTCATGTCCTTAGACTCTTCTTAAGTTGCAAACTGAAATCGACAGTTCTGCGGATGAACTTTCGTTTGGCGGCCCAATTGACGTTCCAGTGCGAAACACCATGGGCGCGTTCACCAAAACGCACGTCAAATCGATACGCCTTCAGGGACTGTACATGGGCCTGATAGTAGGCATACAGGTCGAGCGCAAAATCGGACGGGGCTGCTTGCCAGCGTTGGAAGAATACCTTGGAGAACATCGTTGGCTGCGCGTTGATGTCCCACATGGGCTTGCCCAGCAGCGCTGTTTCGAAAACGCTCATGCCGAACGTGAACACGACGTCCGCCAACGGACGTCCAAAGCGCCGCCCTTTTACAAAGATATTCGGACCGTGTTGATCGAAAAACTCCAGACCGCGCAATGCGTCCATGGGGTCGGTTTGAAGGTCGGCATGAGTCCAGCCAAGAATCTCGCCTCGAGCGGCACGCAGGCCGGTAAGAATGCCGAAGCCGTAGCCCTGATTGACCTCCACTCGCACGCTTCTGCATCCGGGATAGGCGGGCAGAAGTCGCTCCAGAACCTGCGGGCTGGCGTCGGTGGAACCGTTGTCGACCAGAATAACCTCGACGCCGGGTCGTTGGAACAGGCCTTTGCAGCGTTCCAGTAGCAACGGCAGATTCGCCGATTCGTTGTAGCAGGGGATGATGAGCGAAAACTTCATGACTTCTCCATAAGTACGCTGGCCTTGAACACAAACAACTTCATTCCCTGGAAGTTGAGGACAGCCGATACGCCCGTGGCAATCAGAAAAGCAACCTGGACCGCAATCGATAATGGACTAAGCAGCGCCAGGCACCCTGCGTTGACTAGGACATTGGCGCTCAGGGTAATCGCATACAGCAGGACAAAGCGCCATACGCTGCCAGGTGCGTGTTCTTGGTGGCCGAATGTCCACACCCTGTTTGCAAAGTAAGCAAAAAGGGTGCCGGTCAGAAAACCGATCGCTTTGGCCAGGTCGATATTCATCCAACCTGTCCAAACCAGACTCCGGTAGGTCAGGAAGTCGATCAGGACAGTCAGCGAGCCTACGACCAGAAAGACTGCAAGCTCACGCTTGATCATGCTGTAGTTCCTGGTAACTCGGGCACTGTTGCCTGATAACGATTTTCTAGCTCAGCAATGGCCTCGGGTGGGATTCGACCATCGTTTTTCAGTCGATAAGGGTGACCTGCCCATTTGTGGAAGCAAGACTGCCAATATTCGAACGTGCGCAGGTCGTTTGGAGTACCCCACGACAAGAAACTGTCGACTTCGAACAGTTCGCAGCGCAACCCCGATTCGATTGCGTCATTAATAGCCGAGTCAATGTAAAATTCGCCATTGATACGACCGTCACGTTGAATCAACCGCGAGACTACCTGACGGAAGTCTTCGGCGCGACGGAACGTGAAGGTTCCCAAAACAATGGGGTCTGTTGCCGGGGAATCGAGTGGTGTTTTAACCGAGACCTGACGAATTCGACCATTTTCTGCATCGATCCAGCCAAACATTTGCGGATGACGGATGGCATTTGCATTCCCCCTTACGCCCCACACAATGACGTCTACATCTGGATTATCGACCAAGTCCTGAAATGCCTTCTCATCATAGAGCGCGCCATTGTCGCAGGCCCCGAAGGTAATCGGGCCTTGAACATCGGTAATGACGCGTTCCAGTGCTTCCAGCCCCAGTAGCGCTGTGCAAGCCTGGCCCTCAGTAACCTGCGGGATTGTTTCAATCACGGTACCGAGGAATGCACGCTCCAGCTCTTTGGCGATTTCGGCGTGACCGGGCATGTCCTTACGCAGGACAAAGGCGTGGTGCGCGGCCTTGGGCAAGTCCTCTGTAGCCTGGGTCACCATCGACTTCCCGGAAACAGGGATCAGTGGTTTGGTCAGGCTGTAGCCTTCGTTGGCGAAGCGCTGGCCCATACCTGCCATCGGGATAATAAGGGCGCCAGTTGTTGCGGCCGTTGCTCGCTCCGGTTGGCGGTTCATCATCTCGAACACCGTCGACCAGCCGTTGTATTCTCGAACGTCGTCCGGAGTACCCCATTGCATGAAGTGTTGAAGGGGATAAACCGCGACAGGGCGTTTGTCTGCCAGGAGTGGTTTGTAGGCCAGACTGACGTAGTACTCGCCACCGATGTTGAGTTGCTGGTCCATGGTGTCGCGAAACGCTTCGCTCATGGTCTTGCCCGAGTCGAAATAGTAAGTCCCACTGGAGGCGAACTCTTCCATGCGATTATTGGTGTAGGGCTGTTTTTCTTGAATGTCCTGCACCCAACCCTGCGTTTCGCGCATATAGGCATAGTTCGTGCTGCCAAGGGTGTGCGGATGGAAGCCTTTATAGGCTGGTATTGCACCCGCGCATGCCGTCGCCTTGACGAATTGTTTGAAATGCTGCCAATCCCAGTAACAGGTGAAGTCGCAATAGTTGACAATCACCGGGGTGTCAGCGGCAATCAGATGCTCTACCTGTCGTACAGCATGGATCGGGCCGAGTTTATGAGCAGGAATACCGACAATCTGACCGGTAGGACAGTGGTGTTGCAGAATGGACGCCATGCGGTAATCAGGGTTGTCCAGATGGTCTTGATTGCAAATAAAAATAAAATCGACTTCACCAGGAAACATGTCAATGACATGGGCAATGATTGGCTTTCCGCCGATTTCAATAAGTGGTTTGGGGACTGAGTAGCCCGCTCGACGGAAGCGCTCGCCGAACCCTGACATTGGAATAATTATCTGCACAAAATACTCGTTCAAATACAGTGTTGACGTTAAGGTTTTGCACAGCCGTGTGCCAGCAACGCGACCAATCGCAAATGGGCGGCATTTTAGTCTGTAGACAGGCGCAGAGTCAGCCTTAATTTACGGGTTGCGTTCGTCGATTTTGAGCGTGGGTGCGTGATGATGGACGGCTGAACGTGCGACTCAGGTTTATCGATGACGAGGAGAGATGAATCGGCGGCGATTCAGCTTTTGCTACGAGATAGATATTGGCCCGCTCTTTGTCGTAGCCCGATTCGAGATAGGAAAGGATATCGCGCGATGGAATGGTTACCCGGGCACAGTTGGCGTGAGCCGCTTGGAGGCTGTAAATGGTGGCTGGATTGCATCGACAGACACTGTCGCTGCATGAGGTAGCGCAGGTCTTCATTGCGTCGTCCAGTTGGGGTTTTGCGAAACCGGGTGGTACGAAAGTGGTACGCGTTGATTTTGTAATGTCTGTGAGCCGCGTAATACAAGGCCTGTAAGGTTGGCCCAATCCATCATCGGAGCGAATAACACCTACTGGTCTCAGCGATGATCCTGTTTACAACTGCTGGCGTTGCTATTAGTGCGTGCGTTGGCCCGGGACCGAGCACGCGACATCTATGAATGCCAGTGCAAGAGACGGAAAATCCGCTCCGCAATCCAAAACCAGTACCTTGAAAGCCGTGGGGTGCAGGCCGTTAAAAATCAGTAGCTTGCGGAACGGTAAAGCTGCTAACCTATTGAAATAGTTTGTTTTGTGGATGGATTGAAAATCCACCTACGCCGGTTCGATTCCGACCTCGGCCTCCACTATAAATAAGCTCCGTAGATCTATGATTTACGGAGCTTTTTTATTTAAGCAGTCCTGCAAGATTTTGTCTTGAAAACGGGATCCGCGAACTTGCTTCACCGGGACGGGATGTATATATTTCGTCCTCTGTTGCACAAGCGTCAGAACTGCCAGATGGTTATTTGTCAGTCTCCAGACGGCTACACCGCGCTACCGCCCGAATGGCGAAACTGGTAGACGCATGGGACTTAAAATCCCCCGCTCGTAAGGGCGTGCCGGTTCGATTCCGGCTTCGGGCACCATATATATCAAAGGCCTGCATGAGGAAACTCATGCAGGCCTTTGTCGTTTTTGCTCCGTAATTTTAGCGGCCAGTTATTGAATGGCACTTCTAAACGAATGGCTGGCCAGTAAAACCACGAGGTAATCTTTGCAGCCCGGTCATGGCAGTAAGCCGTTCCGTCCAGGCGGCGCGCCAGTCATTGGCGGTATGAGTAGCTTTGGCTTTGCGAGCGGCGCGGCGTGCAGCGTTGCGTTCGTCCTTGCGCGCGTCTTTGAATGCGTCGGTGTTTCGACAGCTTCTGCATTTGACGCGGGTTAGCACGTTGGTTGAGGTGAGGTTGCTACCTTTGTGACCGCAGGCCAAGTGCCCGCTGACTTTGAAGTGAGTGACCATCAGACGCCTCCTTCGTGACGTGTAGTCGTTAGACATCCCGTGGTTGCAGGCGTTCGCCAGGCCGGACAACAGACAAAAAAATGGCCTGCATGCGGGCAGGCCAAGGGGGATTCATCAAAGGAGTGAGCTGACTGTAGGGGGCGCGGTGTGAACATAACGTGAAAGAAAAGTCGTAAATAAAAAAGCCCGGCGCCAGGCCGGGTTGGGGGTATCGCAGGAGATAATCAAGCAGGCACGCACGCAGTGACGATTAAGTCGCCGTTCGTGCGTGCTGAATCATGCCCTTTCTCGAAGGAAGAATCCGGATCAAATCATCTGAACCTTGGCAGCGGTGGCTCGACAGGTTTTAGCGAAGACAAGGTGTTTTGAATCAGCGGCTCGTCTTTTTCGATATCGTTCAGGCGATCACGGATTCTGAGGGCTGTCGGGTGCCCCCCTTGATGATCCACCCAGTCGGCAATTTCCTTGCACGCGGCAGCAAGTCTGGCCTGACGAGAGTCAAGCAGGGTGAGCAGGGTGGTGATGGACTCTTTTTCGGACATGGCAAACACCTCCGTTCAAGAAACCTGGTAAGCGGCAGCAAAAAGCCCGCGAGTGCGAGCTTTCTGCCGATGGGGTCGCTGGTCCATCAGCTGTTTAAGTATAGACCCGGGCTTCAGCCTTGTCGGACCTTCACTTGAGACCTGGCATTGAGCTGTCGGCATTCACGTCGGGCATCTTCTTCAAGATCGAAACCGTCACCAATGAAGCCATGGGTGCGGGTATCGGCGATGCGATACCAGACGGCGGCGTCGGGTGGCAGGTGACTGGTTTCTCCGGCTCGGCGGCCATGAATGATGATCTTGTTGCAACGCTTCACAACGAAAATGTCTTCCATGGCGTCACCGCAGCTGATTTGTGTCCACATCAACTATAGAAGTTCTTTGTGAACTCGCAAAAAATGGACGGCTCAGTTCGTCGGTTGTGTCGCGGCGATCATTTTGTCCAGAAACATGGCCAGCCCGACTTCCTCTGCCCGCAGCCCTTTACGCGTCCTCGGCCTAGGCAGTTCGGCCAATGCGCCGAGCATGAAACCTTCGAGCACTGCCGGGTGGATGTAGCATTTACGGCAGACCGCCGGGGTGTTGCCCAACTGTTTGGCGACGTCTTTTACCATTGCCACCACATGGCGTTTTGCATCCGATTCGGGCTCCCACTGCAACTCTCGCAACACTGACAATGCCAGCGCGCTACCCGCCCAGGTGCGGTAATCCTTGGCCGAGAAGTCGGCGCCAGTGAGGGTTTGCAGGTAGGCATTGACGTCGGATGAGCTGACGGTATGCCGCTGGCCTTGTTCGTCCAGGTACTGAAACAGGTCTTGTCCGGGGATCTCCAGGCAGCGCTTGATGATTCGCGCCAGGCGTCGGTCTTTCACGGTGATCTGATGTTCGACGCCACTCTTGCCACGGAACTGAAACAGAATCGCACTGCCATTCACCTCGACATGACGGCTGCGCAGGGTGGTCAGGCCATAGGATCGATTTTCCCGGGCGTATTGGGTATTGCCGACCCGAATCAACGTCGCATCGAGCAAGGTAATCACAGTCGCCATGACTTTGTCCCGACTGAACCCGGGAGCGTCGAGCAGTGCTTCCAGACGTTTGCGCAGCTTGGGCAATGCCTGGCCGAAATCCCGCAGGCGCGAATATTTGTCGGCGTCGCGCACTTCGCGCCAGCGCGGGTGATAGCGGTATTGTTTGCGGCCGCGCGCATCACGGCCGGTGGCTTGCAGATGGCCGCGCGGGTCGGCGCAGATCCACACGTTTGTGTACGCTGGCGGCACGGCGAGGGCGTTGAGGCGTTTGATTTCGTCGGGGTCCTTGATGCGCTGGCCCGCAGGATCGAAATAACAGAATTTCCCCCGCAACAGCTTGCGGGTGATTCCGGGCTGCGTGTCATCGACATAGTGCAGGTCCGGTGGCAGCACATCGGGCAGCGCGGTATCGGGCATGGTGGGCAATCCTCGGCGACGAATCAGGGGCCTGTAAAGCCATTGACCGCGCCCGTTCGCCGTGGTGCCAGCGGATTTAAGCCAGGACGGCCACCGCTTTGATTTGCGCCCAAAGCTGTTGGCCGGGGTGCACGCCGAGTTGATCCCGGGAGTAACGCGTGATGCGTGCGAGCAGTGGCGTGCCGGCTGCATTCAGGCGGATCAGCACGTGGGCGGCGTTGTCGGCGCCGATTTCACTGATAACCGTAACGGGCAAGCGATTGAGGATGCTGCTTTGCTCGACGCTTTGCAGGCTCAGGCTGACATCGCGTGCCTGGACCTTGCAGCGCAATGCCTGACCTTGGCTCATGGGCGCGTGTGCCACCCGAATGCTCAGATCAGTACCGGGCAGTTGCAGCGTGAGCAATTGATAATGCGGGTCATAGGCGCTGACATGACCTTCAACCACCACGCCAGCATCGTCGCCCAATGCCAGAGGCAAATCGAGACGCGCCAGGGTTTCACCGATGGGACCGCTGGCCAGCGCCTTGCCATCGTTGAGCAAGACGAGGTGATCGGCCAGCCGCGCAACTTCATCCTGCGAGTGACTGACGTACAGCACCGGGATGTCCAGTTCATCGTGCAAGCGCTGCAGGTACGGCAGGATCTCGTTTTTGCGCTGGCTATCCAGCGCCGCCAGCGGTTCGTCCATCAGCAACAGTTTCGGGCTGGTCAGCAGCGCGCGAGCGATGCCGATACGTTGCCGTTCACCGCCGGACAGATGTTGCGGATGACGGTCCAGCAGATGAGCAATACCCAGCAGTTCAGTGGCATGCGCCATGTCGACCCGGCGCTGCGACTTCGGGATACGTTTGAGACCGAATTCCAGATTGGCCAGCACAGACAGGTGGGGAAACAGGCTGGCTTCCTGGAAAACGTAACCCAGTGCGCGTTTATGTGGCGGGACGAAAATCTTTCTGTCGCTGTCCTGCCAGACTTCATCGTTGACCTGAATGAAGCCGCTTTCGGCCCGTTCCAGACCGGCGATGCAGCGCAAACACGTCGTCTTGCCCGAGCCGGAATGACCGTAAAGCGCGGTCACTCCGCGGCCCGGCATATGCAGATCGACGTCCAGGGCGAACCCCGAGTAAGTCAGTTTAAGGCGTGCATGAATCATCGATCAGCTCCAGCCCGTTTTGGTTTTACGGCTGGAGTAGAGCGCCAGCAACACGGCAAATGAGAACACCAGCATCGCCCCCGCCAGCCAATGGGCCTGGGCGTATTCCATCGCTTCGACGTGGTCGTAGATTTGCACTGAGACCACGCGGGTCTTGTCGGGGATGTTGCCACCGATCATCAGCACCACACCGAACTCGCCGACGGTGTGGGCGAAACCGAGAATGGCCGCCGTGATAAATCCCGGGCGGGCCAGTGGCAGAATCACGCTGAAGAAGGTGTCCCAAGGATTGGCGCGCAAGGTGGCGGCCACTTCCAGTGGGCGAGTGCCAATGGCGGAAAACGCGTTTTGCAGCGGCTGAACCACGAATGGCATCGAGTAAAGCACTGAACCGATGACCAGCCCGGCGAAACTGAAGGTCAGCGTGCCGAGCCCCAGCGATTGGGTGAAATGACCGACAAAGCCATTGGGGCCCAGCGCCAGCAACAGATAAAAACCAATCACCGTGGGCGGCAGCACCAGGGGCAGGGCGACAACTGCCCCGACCGGGCCACGTAGCCAGGAGTCGGTGCGCGACAGCCATAACGCAATCGGAGTGCCGATGATCAACAGGATCACCGTGGTCAGGGACGCCAGTTTCAGGGTCAACCAGATGGCGGAAAAATCGGCACTCGTCAGGGTCATTTAGAGTTGGTAACCGTAGGACTTGATGACAGCGGCGGCTTTCGGACCCTTAAGGTAGTCAACCAACGCTTTGGCAGCCGGGTTGTCCTTGCCCTTGTTGAGGATCACGGCGTCTTGTTTGATCGGGTCGTGCATGTCGGCCGGAACGATCCAGGCTGAACCGCTGGTGACTTTGCCGTCTTTATAGATCTGCGACAAGGCCACAAAACCCAGTTCAGCGTTGCCGGTGGAAACGAACTGGTAGGCCTGGGTGATGTTCTGGCCTTCAACGATCTTGCCTTTGACCTTGTCGGTCAGGCCCAGCCTGGCCAGCACCTGTGTAGCAGCCAGTCCATAGGGAGCGGCCTTTGGGTTGGCAATGGACAAATGCTGGTACTGATTTTCGCTGAGCACCTTGCCCTTGGCATCGACATATCCGTCTTTTGCCGACCACAGCGCCAACGTGCCGACGGCGTAGGTGAAGCGTGAACCCTTGACGGTATCGCCTTCGGCTTCGAGTTTTTGCGGGGTGGTGTCGTCCGCCGAGAGGAGCACTTCGAACGGCGCGCCATTCTTGATCTGGGTGTAGAACTGGCCCGTTGCGCCAAAAGAGGTGACCAGTTTGTGCCCGGTGTCTTTCTCGAAATCAGCAGCGATGGCCTGGATCGGCGCGGTGAAGTTGGCGGCAACGGCCACCTGGACTTCGTCCGCCTGAGCGGAGCCGAAAGCGAATACGGCGACAAGGCCTGCGAGACAGGTTGGGGCAAAACGTGAGGCACGAATGGTCATGAAACGGCTCCGTTGTAGGCGAATGCATTGAGCGCGTTAAAACGCTATATATCGGAATATATAGCGAAATGCCTGCAAACGGAATGTATGGGATGCCGGTCTCTGAAATCACACATGACCTGTAGCAGCCTTCACCAGCTGCTACAGGGGCGGTACGTTACCGACGCATCAACTTGGCCAAACCTTCTTCCGCCAAGCGCTTGGTCAGCTCGGCGGTCGTCGTTTCAGTGCACAACGTAAACGCCTGCCCAGCCCAGAGGTTGCTGAAATCCGCTTCACCTTTGGCGCGCAACGGCATCAACGCACCACCGGCCAGAGGAAAGGCGGGGGCTTTATCGCTCATGGGGCCGAGTTCGCGCATGACCCGATTGAGAATCCCGCGTGCCGGGCGGCCAGTGAAAAGGTTGGTCACTGCGGTCTCGCTTTCCTTGGCTGTGCGCAGCGCTTTGTGGTGGGACGGGCTGACCTTGGCTTCCGGTGTGAACAGATAAGCCGTACCCACTTGCACCGCCGAAGCGCCCAGCGCAAACGCTGCCGCGACGCCTCGCGCATCACTGATCCCGCCCGCTGCAATCACCGGCACTTTCACCGCATCGACGATTTGCGGCACCAAGGCAAATGTTCCGACCTGGCTGCTCAGGTCATCGCTGAGAAACATCCCGCGATGGCCTCCAGCCTCGTAACCCATGGCGATGATCGCGTCGCAGCCATGTTGTTCCAGCCAGATGGCTTCTTCGACCGTTGTCGCCGATGAGAGGATTTTCGCTCCGGTGGCTTTGACCCGATCCAGCAGGGATTTTTCGGGCAGGCCGAAGTGGAAGCTCACGACTTCGGGGCGAAACTCTTCGAGCACTTCGCAGGCCGCGTTATCGAACGGTGCACGATTGGAGACCGGTGTCGGTGCTTCGAAATCGACGCCCAGCTCCCGATAGTACGGTTCCAGCAGATTCTTCCAGTCGCGCGCGCGTTGCTCGTCGGCGGCCGGCATTTGATGGCAAAAGTAGTTGATGTTGAACGGACGCTGGCTGTGTTGACGGATCGTCTTCAGCTCCTCGCGCAATTGATCGATGCTCAGCATGGCAGCGGGCATAGAACCCAGGCCGCCCGCATTGCTCGCCGCAATGACCATGGACGATCCGGTGGCGCCAGCCATGGGCGCCTGGATGATCGGCAGCTCGATGCCGAGCAGGTCAATAATGCGGGTGTCTGGCCATTGGCTCATTTGAATGATTCTCCGACAGGTCGAACCGGTTTTTTACCAGCAGTCAGTGGTGCCAGTCGACTTTTAATTGTCCGCACAAGAAGCCGGATACCTCGATGATGCCGCCCGCCACGCACCCCAAAAAACGCCTGTTTCATGTGTAGGCAAGCGTGCGGCTAAGATGAAAGTCTTGTACGGCGAAATGTTTCTTTGTGGTATTTCAATAGGCCCACAACCTGATTAATTCCATTGAGAGGTCATGATGTTCAAAGGTATTTTGATCGACAAAGACGACAGCGGTTACCGGGCCACACTGCAAGAGATCAATGACGATCAACTGCCCGAGGGCGATGTGACGGTGCGCGTGGCGTACAGCACGCTGAACTTCAAGGATGGCCTGGCAATTACTGGCAGCAGTCCGGTGGTCAGGAAATTCCCGATGGTGCCCGGGATCGATCTGGCCGGCAGCGTCGAGGCCAGTCAGCATCCGGACTACAAGGTCGGCGACCAGGTCTTGCTCAATGGCTGGGGCGTGGGCGAAGGGCACTGGGGCGGACTGGCGCAAAAGGCTCGTCTGAAGGGCGACTGGCTGATTCCGCTACCCAAGGAATTCACCGCGGCTCAGGCCATGGCGATCGGTACTGCCGGGTACACGGCGATGCTGTGCATCCTGGCGCTGGAACATAACGGCGTGACGCCCGAGCAGGGCGAGGTCCTGGTCACCGGCGCCAATGGTGGTGTCGGCAGCTTCGCCATCGCGCTGCTGAGCAAACTCGGCTATCGGGTCGTGGCATCTACTGGCCGCACCTCCGAACACGATTACCTCAAGCAGCTGGGGGCCAGCGAAGTCATCGATCGCGCCACGCTTTCCGAGCCCGGTAAACCATTGGCCAAAGAGCGTTGGGCGGCGGTGATCGACTCGGTCGGCAGCCACACGTTGGCCAACGCCTGTGCCAGCACCAAGGCCAATGGCACGGTGGCCGCGTGCGGTCTGGCACAAGGCATGGACTTTCCAGCGTCAGTCGCGCCTTTCATTTTGCGTGGCGTGACCCTGGCCGGGATCAACAGCGTTACCCAACCCAAAGCCAAACGTGTAGAGGCCTGGAATCGCCTGGCGAAAGACCTGGATTTTGCCTTGCTGCCGCTGATCAGCCATGAGATCGGCTTGAGCGAAGCCATTGAAGCCGCACCGCGCTTGCTGGCCGGGCAATTGCGCGGTCGAGTCGTGGTTGATGTGAACCGCTGATTACACGGTTTCACGTTCCAGCAACTGGCGCTTGCGCTCGACACCCCAGCGATAGCCCGACAGGTTGCCGTCGCTACGCACCACGCGGTGGCAGGGAATAGCCACCGCGATGCTGTTGGCGCCACAAGCCTGGGCTACGGCGCGCACGGCTTTCGGCGCACCGATCCGTTGAGCGATATCGGCGTAGCTGGCGGTGCTGCCGGCAGGAATCTCCCGCAGCGCCTGCCAGACCCGTTCCTGGAATGCCGTTCCGCGTACGTCCAGTGGCAAGTCCAGGCCCATGGCCGGTGCTTCGATAAAACCGACAACCTTGGCGATCAATTGCTCAAACGCGTGATCGGCGCCAATCAGGTTGGCACGTCGAAACTTGTCTTGCAGGTCGCAGACCAATTGGTGCGGATCGTCCCCCAGCAAAATCGCGCAGACGCCGCGCTCACTTTGCGCCACCAGAATCGCCCCCAGGGAGCACTGGCCGACCGCGAAGCGAATGTCGGTATTCTTGCCGGCGGCGCGGTAATCGCCGGGTTTCATGCCCAACACCTGATCGGCCGACTCATAGAAGCGGCTATTAGAATTGAAGCCTGCCTCATAAAGGGCATCGGTGACCGAGCCGCCATGCGCCAGACGATCACGAACCTTGCGTGAGCGATGGGCTGTGGCGTACCCCTTGGGCGTCAACCCGGTCACGCCTTTGAACACGCGATGAAAGTGGAAACTGCTCAGGCCGGCAGCCTGCGCCAATTCATTCAAGGCCGGAAGATGTTCGGCGGATTCGATATGACGGCACGCGGCGGCCACGATCACCGCGTGTTGTGCAGCAACGTCGCTTTGATCCTTTGCGGCCCGTTTGCTCGGACGATAACCGGCCGCCCGGGCTTGTTCGGCGGTGTCAAAAAACTCGACATTCTGCGGATTCGGCAGGCGCGCCAGACTGCTGGGGCGGCAATAGATACCGGTGGTTTTCACGGCATACACAAATTGCCCGTCCGCGCCCGGATCGCGTGCGACGACAGCCGCCCAGCGAGGATCGTCCTTGGTGGCAATTGTTTTCGAATGCGTTGTCATGGCGTTATGTCCGTTGTCCCGTTTCATTCAGACTATCCAGCCAGCAGGATCGCGGCACTCCGAGTCTTGCGGTCGAATTCGAAGGTTTCAACCGGCGGTTCGAAAAGTGAAGTTGATCCGTTGCTCGCCCAGTCGCGGGTGATAACCCTCTTTGATCGGCAAGACGCCGTGATAGCGCAAGCGGTCGACGCCACCCCAGACCACGATATCGCCATGCAGCAGCCCTATGCGCTGGCTTTTGTCCCCACGTTCAAAGCCGCCGAACAGAAACGTGGCAGGTAATCCCAGTGACACAGACACTATGGGCGCTGCGTAGGAACCTTCGTCTTTGTCCTGATGCAATGACATCTTGGCCCCAGGGATATAGCGGTTGATCAGGCAGGAATCGGGTACGAAGTCCGCAAATCCCGCTTCTCGTGCCGCCGCTTGTGCCAGTTCGAAAAACACCAAGGGCATCTTGGGCCAGGGTTGTCCGGTCTGCGGGTCGTGACGCGTGTAGCGGTAACCGCTGCGGTCGGTAGTCCAACCCCAGGTGCCGCAACTGCTCAAGGCGACCGACATGGTAAAACCACCCGGCGTGACCATTTGCCGAAACGGTGCTGCCACCAGAACCGCTTCCAGTTCGGGCAGCAATTGTTCCAGCCAGGGCAGGGCAAAGCCTCGCAGGACGTAGGACTGTTCACCGATCTGCTCGCGTCGAGGCTGTTGCTCGGGCTCGGCATCGGCAAACATATCGAGGGTGGTCGGGCTCATGGGCTCATAACGCATCGTGAAAGATGATTCCAAGGGTATGCCGTTTTCCACTGTGCAGGCGACTCACGCCGTGGCGCATCGTCACTCGGTAATAGCCGCGAACGCCTTTGACCGGGCGCTGACTGACCGCAAAGATCACGCCATCGCCTTTCTTCAGGCCGATGACCTGCGGGCGCGATTGCATCCTCGGGCGCTGCTCGGTCAACACAAACTCGCCGCCGGTGAAATCTTCATCCGGTTCTGACAGAAGAATCGCCACTTGCAACGGAAACACGTGTTCGCCGTACAGATCCTGATGCAAGCAGTTGTAGTCCTGCGGCCCGTATTGCAGCAACAACGGTGTCGGGCGCTCCTGACCGGCGGCATGGCAACGCGCCAGAAACGCTTCGTGCGTTGCGGGAAAGCGGGTTGGCAGATCCATGCATTCGTACCAGCGATTGGCGATCGGTACGAGATGAGGGTAAAGCGCGCTGCGTAAGCAGGCGACCGCATCCGGCAGCGGGTATCTGAAGTATTTGTACTCGCCGCGTCCAAAACCGTGACGAGCCATCATCACTTGGGAGCGAAAGGGGGTCTGTTGCGGATAGAGCGCGCTGATTTCGTCGCAAGCCGTCACGCTTAAAAGCGACTCGAGTACGGCGCAGCCATCCTGATCGAGTTGTTGCTCCAGAGGCGCCCAGTCCAGCGTATCCAGAGAGAGTTCGCTCATCGTTGACTCCTTAACCCAAGGTCGAGGTGGCCAGTCTAGGGTGCGATAAGCGGGTGAACACTCTGGCGCTTGCGGTCAAACTCCAGCAGGCGCGGAGCATGACGTCCTTGTTGTCGCTCCGGGGGCCGAGTCGCGTTACAGTGCCTTGCTGACGCTGATATCGCTGATGACGTCTTCGCTCGAACCATGGATAGCGTCCAGCGCGGCTTTGGCTTCTTCTTCAGTGCCGTTTACGAGCTGGGCAAATTCGAAGCGGCGTTCGCCGTTGAGTTTATATTTGATAACGTACTTGGTCGTTTGGGCCACGGTGATTCCTGCCTGTGTGCGTGTAGGAGCGTTTTTCAGCTCAGTTTCGAGCTGGAACGACGGATGATCTTGATCGAGTGCGTCAGGGTCGGTTTACGGGTCACGCTGATCGGACGACGGTTGACCGTGTCGATGGTGATGTTCCAGAAACCGGTGCTCGGCGCAGTAATCCGGGCCGGGAAGGTGTCGAACGCACCGCCGTGGTACGTATGACGGCCGCCATTCTTGAAACTGCGGAAGTTGGCGTCGTTCATCAAGCGGATGTTGCACATTTGCGAGCACTGGATGACGACGATGTCGTCTTCGTTGAGGTGCTCGCGCTGGTGGATAAATTTCATGAGGCGCCTCCAGAAGGGCTTTTTCTACAAAATCAAAACGATAGCATGGGCGATTGGCGCAGTTTATCAGCCCGAACAGGTTATTATCCGGTCGCCGTGGTCCGCTTTGACAATTAAAAACAGTTATTCGGAATTCCATGAGCGATAAATGCAATGAGCCTCGGAGAAAATCAGCATTTGTGCTGTCGGAGGGTCTTTATCGGAGGTTTAGTATGAAGTGGGGTGTATTGGTCCTGCCGTTGGCGTTAGTAGTGAGTGGTTGCGCGAATGTCGCGGAAATTAGTGAGACGCTGCCCACGATGAATGTAATCTCAGGCAAAAAGCCCCATGAGTACGCGCAGTGTCTGGTCGAAAAGCTGGCGGACAGTCGTGGCGCCCTGCAACTGGAGTCCCACAAAGACGGCATGCGGGTGATCGTGCCGGCGAAGTTTTCTGCAGCCCCGGCCGCCGTCTTCGATATCGAAGAACGCTCGAGCGGCAGCAGTATCAAGCTGCATGAACGGATGTCAAATGTGCCGATACGTCCGAAGGATGTACAGAAAGCCGCCAATGCCTGTATTTCCGGCTGATAGAATGGCGAGCGTCAGCACCAATGCCGTCAAGGTCGCACTTTGACGGCATTGTCATTTTTGGAGTCGAGCATGAAGCGAGAGCAGGTGCGGGAGCGCCATGCAGAGGGTCTGATCTCTGCAACCCACGTGATTCAAAACCCGGCGAACCCGGGTGAGTGGATTGTGTTTTTCAAGAAAAGCGCCGGGCGCAGTTATTTCCTGGTGGATGAGAACGACGAAGTTGAATCCTTCGCGCGCCTCGACGATTTGATCGAGACCGTACGCGGCCTCGGGCTCAAATTCGCCGAAATTCACATGTAGAGCCGCAGGCCTTACTTGCAGACCACCACGACACTGCGGTTTTTGAAGTTGCCGACATCGACGCCCAGTGTCTTGTCGCTTTCCTTGGTCGAAGGCGTGCCGTCGGTCCCGACGATCCGGTAGCCGGTGCCAGCGCACGAGGCATCGGCTTTTTCATAGCAAGTGGCCCAGGAGTTGGCTTCTCCAGAGCATTCGATGGTCAGTCCTTGCTCGCCATTGTTCAGGTAAGTGGTTTCGGAAGTGGCGCAGCCGCTCAGGGCCAATATCGCAATCAGTGGCAAAAATCTTTTCATGTTGGTGTCGTCGTCAGGATGATGGGGCTATGGCTGTGACATCGCTGATGTCAAAAGGTTATAGCGAATGGCCACTTCTTTGCAGGCAATCACAAAAAAAGCCCTGCGTGAGCAGGGCTTCGTCAAAAAATCGGGTTCAGATCAAGGCTTGTCTTTGCCGTGACGTTTGGTGGTCGGGTGTTCCAGTTCCATTACGGATGCCACTTCAGTTGCCATTGCTTCGGTCGGTAAGGGACCGATTTTTTCACCCGTAGCGCTTTGCAGCCACCACTGGCCGTCTTTCGACTTGCTGATCAAGTACCCGTTGACGCTTTTTGCATCCGACATCTATCTGCCTCGTTGGCTGGTTCAGTTACGCAATGATAGCGCCAAATGCACTCATACGGGGCCGATGGGCGTATGGTGGTCCGATTGAATCGCCCGTGCAGGTCTGCTGATCTCTGCTATCTATTAGGGGCGGCCATAAGATCTGCGGAACTATCCGCGAGAATATTTCTCTATGTTGGCATCGGTTAGCCAGTGCGGGGCATTGTAAGGTGCACGCCGCCTGATTAGACTGCGCCGAAACTCGTACACACAGCCCTTTCAAGGACTTATATGATCAAGAAATGCTTGTTCCCAGCAGCCGGTTACGGTACTCGCTTCCTGCCAGCGACTAAAGCCATGCCCAAAGAAATGCTGCCGGTGGTAAACAAGCCACTGATCCAGTACGGCGTCGAAGAAGCACTGGACGCTGGGTTGACTGAAATCTCCATCGTCACCGGTCGTGGCAAACGCGCTCTGGAAGACCACTTCGACATCAGCTACGAGCTGGAAAACCAGATCAAGGGCACCGACAAAGAGAAATACCTGGTCGGTATCCGCAAGCTGCTCGACAACTGCTCGTTCTCCTACACTCGCCAGACAGAAATGAAAGGCCTGGGTCACGCGATCCTGACCGGTCGTCCACTGATCGGTGATGAACCCTTCGCCGTGGTACTGGCGGATGACTTGTGCGTCAACCTGGATGGTGACGGCGTTCTGACCCAGATGGTCAAGCTGTACAAGCAGTTCCGCTGCTCGATCGTTGCGATCCAGGAAGTCGACCCGCAAGAAACTCACAAATACGGTGTGATTTCCGGTGAGATGATCCGTGACGACATCTATCGCGTTCACAGCATGGTTGAAAAACCAAAGCCAGAAGATGCACCTTCGAACCTGGCGATCATCGGTCGTTACATCCTGACGCCGGACATCTTCGACCTGATCGAACAAACCGAGCCAGGCAAGGGTGGTGAAATCCAGATCACCGACGCCCTGATGAAGCAAGCCCAAAACGGCTGCGTCATGGCCTACAAGTTCAAAGGCAAGCGGTTCGACTGCGGTGGCGCTGAAGGCTACATCGACGCGACCAACTTCTGCTTCGAGAACTTCTACAAGACTGGCAAGGCTTACTAATTAGCGCCTGACCTGCTTGTATTGAAAAGCCACCTTCGGGTGGCTTTTTCATTTTCCGCCCCCATAACGCTTGCAGCGCTTGCCCAATGGACGTCTGCGGGTATGCTGGTTGCCTGCCGAGGAGATTGAAAATGGCCTACGATTTTGACCTTTATGTGATTGGCGCCGGTTCCGGCGGTGTACGAGCAGCGCGTTTTGCCGCTGGTTTTGGCGCGAAGGTGGCTGTGGCTGAGAGTCGCTACCTGGGTGGCACCTGTGTGAACGTCGGCTGCGTGCCGAAGAAATTGCTGGTCTATGGCGCGCACTTTGCCGAAGACTTCGAGCAGTCCTCAGGCTTTGGCTGGACGCCGGGAGAAGCGAAATTCGACTGGGCAACGCTGATCGCCAACAAGGATCGCGAGATCAATCGCCTGAACGGCATTTACCGCAACCTGCTGGTCAATAGCGGTGTCACGTTACACGAAGGCCATGCCCAAATCGTCGACCCCAACACGGTCGAGATCAATGGCGAGCGCTACACCGCCAAAAACATCCTCATCGCTACCGGTGGCTGGCCGCAGATTCCGGAGATTCCCGGGCACGAACACGCGATCAGTTCCAATCAGGCGTTCTTCCTCGAAGAGCTGCCCAAGCGTGTCGTGGTGGTGGGGGGAGGGTATATCGCGGTGGAATTTGCCGGGATCTTCCACGGGCTGGGCGCCGAGACCACGTTGTTGTATCGCGGTGAGCTGTTCCTGCGTGGCTTCGACGGTGCGGTGCGCAAGCATTTGCAGGAAGAGCTGACCAAGCGGGGCATGAACCTGCAATTCAATTCCGATATCGAGCGCATAGACAAGCAATCCGACGGTAGCCTGAAGGTGACGCTCAAGGATGGTCGCCAGCTGGAGGCGGACTGCGTGTTCTACGCTACCGGCCGACGTCCGATGCTGGATAACCTGGGGTTGGAGAACACGGGCGTCAAACTCGACAAGAAAGGCTTCATCGAAGTCGACGAGCAGTATCAGACCGCGGAACCGTCGATCCTGGCCCTTGGCGATGTGATCGGTCGTGTCCAGCTGACGCCGGTTGCCCTGGCTGAAGGCATGGCCGTGGCGCGTCGTTTGTTCAAGCCGGAGCAGTATCGCCCGGTGGATTACAAGATGATCCCGACGGCCGTGTTCAGCCTGCCAAACATCGGCACGGTTGGCCTGACCGAGGAAGAGGCGCGGGAAGCCGGCCACGAAGTACAGATCTTCGAAAGCCGTTTCCGTCCAATGAAGCTGACCCTGACCGACTGCCAGGAACGCACGCTGATGAAGCTTGTGGTGGATGCCAAGACCGATAAGGTCCTGGGCTGCCACATGGTCGGACCGGACGCCGGCGAAATCGTCCAGGGCCTGGCGATTGCCTTGAAGGCGGGCGCGACCAAGCGCCACTTTGACGAAACCATTGGTGTGCACCCGACGGCCGCCGAAGAGTTCGTCACCATGCGGACACCGGTTATGGCTTAATCTTTCTTTTGTGGCTCTGAAGCGTCTGGCGCTGTTGCAACGACAGCTGCCAGGCGCAGGCTTTCATCGAGACTCGCCCGGGTCTTGAGCAATTCGATTTCCAATCCCTTGTTTATCTGCGACTGCTCGTCGACGTTCTGCTTGAGCGACTGACTTTCCAGCAGGGCGGCGCGCAAGCGTTCCTGGAGGAGGGTGCGTTCGCTGTCGATGCGATTGACCTGTTCCAGCAGTTGATCCTGCCGGCTGTTGGTTTGCTTGAGTTGATCCTGCAGCAACCCCAGCTCCCGCAGCGTGCCACGGTTCTCGGTGAGCAGGCGCTCGTTGTCGCGATGCAGTTGGGTGATTTCGTCCTGGCGCACCATTGCGCTTTGCTGGGCCTGGCGTAACTCCATCTGAATCTGCTGCACCTGGCCTTCGTGGCGGCTGTGCTCTTGCTCGCGCTGTTCCTTGACGGCGTTGCGGTAATGCTCAAGCGCCTCGCGGGCGTGCAGGTGCTTTTCTTCCAGTGAGCGGATCTGCTCATCCTTGTCTTTGAGGCGCAAGTCGAAGTCCGCCAATGCTTGGTTCAAGCCGGCATTGCGGGTTTGCTCGGTCTGCAGCAGGGCGCGGGTTTCTTGCAGTGCCTCGGATTCCTGGGTCAGCGCCAGGCTTTGAATCTCGTATTGCTGATGCAATTCAGTGTTGGCCCGTTGCGCTTCAGTCAACTTGTTATCCAGCTCTTTGCGCTGCTGATCAAACTGGGCGCGTGCCTGGTCGATGGGCTCTTGCGCCTTTTCCTTGAGGCGTTGCGCCAAGCGTGCAACGAGTCCTGCCAGCTCATCGTCGATGGGCTCTGAAGGCGTTTCGGCGCGTTCGCTGCCGTCGTCCAGCTCCTTCAAATAACGGTGGATGGTGGTTTTTGAGCCGGTGTTTCCCATCTCGATCCGTACTGCGTCGATGCTGGGGTTTTCACCGCGAGCGAGGATCGCCAAGCGTGCCGCTTGTACCACTGCTTTATTAACGCCGCCACGAGCCATGTCTTCTCCTACGATTTCGTACTGTGGTACGTAACACTAAAGTACGCAGTGTACCATTCAATTGAAAAAGATTAAAAATGTAACTTATTCATACGGGATATACTGGTATTACCCCGTGTGATACGCCATTCGGCCCGTTTGACCCCGCTAACGCGGTACGTTTTCGAGAGTTGAGCCCATGTCTGAACTGGATCGCTACCTGCAAGCCGCCACCCGCGACAACACCCGTCGCAGCTACCGGGCGGCCATTGAGCACTTCGAAGTCAGTTGGGGAGGTTTTCTGCCGGCCACCAGCGACAGCGTGGCGCGCTACCTCGTGGCCCATGCGGGCGTGCTGTCGATCAACACCTTGAAGCTGCGTCTGTCGGCGCTGGCGCAGTGGCATAGCAGCCAGGGTTTTCCTGATCCCACCAAATCCCCGGTGGTGCGCAAAGTCTTCAAGGGCATCCGCGCGTTGCATCCGGCACAGGAGAAACAGGCCGAGCCATTGCAGCTTCAGCATCTGGAGCAAGTGGTTGCCTGGCTGGAGCAGGAAGCGCAAACCGCCAGGGCGCAAAACGATCAGCCGGGATTGCTTCGCGCCAAACGTGACGCTGCACTGATTCTGCTGGGCTTCTGGCGCGGCTTTCGCAGCGATGAGTTATGCCGCGTACACATCGAACACGTGCAGGCCAGTGCCGGTTCCGGCATCACCCTCTACCTGCCACGCAGCAAAGGCGATCGCGAAAACCTCGGCAAGACTTACCAGACGCCGGCCCTGCAGCGTCTCTGCCCGGTGAACGCCTACATCCAATGGATTACCGAAGCGGCGTTGGTGCGCGGACCGGTGTTTCGCGGCATCGACCGTTGGGGGCATTTGAGCGAGGAGGGCCTGCACGCCAACAGCGTCATACCGTTACTGCGTCAGGCGCTGGAGCGCGCCGGCATTCCCGCTGAGCACTACACCAGCCATTCCCTGCGTCGCGGCTTTGCCAGTTGGGCGCACCAAAGCGGTTGGGATCTGAAATCGTTGATGAGTTACGTGGGTTGGAAGGATATGAAGTCGGCCATGCGCTATGTTGAAGCGAGCCCGTTTCTCGGGATGGCCAGGCTCACTGAAAAGCCGTTGACGCTCTAGATTCCGTTTTCTTCTATTAATACTGTCCGCTAATAGCGAAAACCAATCAGCAGCATGAGCTTTGCCAATGAGCCAGGCGATGATCGAGTGGGTAGGATTCACCACATCAACTTTTCAACCAACTTTTCAAACCCGACGGAGAGTCATCGATGCCTATCATCAACAGCCAAGTTAAACCTTTCAACGCTACCGCCTACAAAAATGGCGACTTCGTACAAGTGTCGGACGCTGACCTGAAAGGCAAGTGGTCTGTCGTGTTCTTCTACCCAGCCGACTTCACCTTTGTTTGCCCGACCGAACTGGAAGACCTGGCTGACAACTACGACGCGTTCCAGAAACTGGGCGTCGAGATCTACAGCGTTTCCACTGACACCCACTTTGCCCACGCTGCCTGGCACAACACCTCGCCAGCCATTGGCAAAATCCAGTACACCATGATCGGCGACCCGACTCATGCCATCTCCCGCAACTTCGACGTGCTGATCGAAGACGCTGGTCTGGCTGACCGTGGCACCTTCGTGATCAACCCTGAAGGCCAGATCAAAATCGTTGAACTCAACGATGGCGGCGTTGGCCGTGACGCTTCCGAGCTGCTGCGCAAAATCAAGGCTGCCCAGTACGTCGCTGCTCACCCAGGCCAGGTTTGCCCTGCCAAGTGGAAAGAAGGCGAGGCCACTCTGGCTCCGTCCCTGGACCTGGTCGGCAAGATCTAAGTCTGTGACACGCAACTCAGGGCGGGACTCCGCACCTACTCAGTAAGCTGCACCGCCCTATAAAACGCCCGGGCGAGATTCGCTCGGGCGTTTTTTATGTCTCCGAAAAAGAAAGGAAATCGCCCGTATGTTGGACGCCAATCTAAAAGCCCAGTTGAAATCGTACCTGGAACGGGTCACCCAGCCGATCGAGATCGTTGCCTCCCTCGACGACGGTGCGAAATCCCAGGAAATGCTTGAACTGTTGAAAGACGTTGCCAGCCTTTCGACTCAAATTACCTTGCTCGACAACGGTGACGATGCACGTAAACCATCGTTCTCGATCAATCGCCCCGGTGCCGATATCAGCCTGCGTTTCGCCGGCATCCCTATGGGCCACGAATTCACCTCGCTGGTGCTGGCCTTGTTGCAAGTCGGCGGCCACCCCTCGAAAGCCAGCGTTGAAGTGATCGAACAGATCCGCTCGCTCAAAGGCGACTTCAGCTTCGAGACTTACTTCTCGCTGTCCTGCCAGAACTGCCCGGACGTGGTCCAGGCGTTGAACTTGATGGCAGTGCTGAACCCGAATATCCGTCACGTCGCCATCGATGGCGCGCTATTCCAGGCCGAAGTCGATGATCGTCAGATCATGGCTGTGCCTAGCATTTACCTCAACGGCGTGAACTTCGGTCAGGGCCGCATGGGCCTGGAAGAAATCCTCGCCAAGATCGACACCAGCGGCATCGAGCGCCAGGCCGAGAAGATCAGCGCCAAGCAAGCCTTTGATGTACTGGTCGTCGGCGGTGGTCCGGCGGGTGCATCGGCGGCGATCTACGCAGCCCGTAAAGGTATTCGCACTGGTGTGGCGGCGGAGCGTTTTGGTGGGCAGGTGCTCGACACCATGGCCATCGAGAACTTCATCTCCGTGCAGGAAACCGAGGGGCCGAAACTGGCCGTGGCATTGGAAGAACACGTCAAGCAATACGACGTTGACATCATGAACCTGCAACGCGCCGACAAGTTGCTGCCGGGCAAGAACGGCGAGCTGCACGAAGTCCATTTCGCCAGTGGCGCGACCCTGAAAGCCAAGACCGTGATTCTGGCGACCGGTGCGCGCTGGCGGGAAATGAACGTCCCGGGCGAGCAGCAATACCGCAACAAAGGCGTGGCGTACTGCCCGCACTGTGACGGTCCGCTTTTCAAAGGCAAGCGTGTGGCGGTGATTGGCGGCGGCAACTCCGGCGTCGAAGCGGCCATCGACCTGGCAGGCATCGTGTCGCATGTGACCCTGCTGGAGTTCGACGTTCAGTTGCGTGCCGACGCAGTCTTGCAGCGCAAGTTGCACAGCCTGTCGAACGTCACGGTCATCACCAGTGCGCAAACCACTGAAGTGTTGGGCGATGGTCAGAAGGTCAACGGTCTGCGCTACAAGGATCGTCAGTCGGACGAGTTGCGCAATGTCGAATTGGAAGGGATCTTCGTGCAGATCGGTTTGCTGCCCAACACCGATTGGCTCAAAGGCACCATCGAGTTGTCACCTCGCGGCGAGATCATTGTCGACGCTCGCGGTGAAACGTCGATGCCCGGTGTGTTCGCTGCCGGTGACGTCACTACCGTGCCGTACAAGCAGATCGTGATTGCGGTGGGCGAGGGTGCTAAAGCCTCCCTGAGCGCATTCGATCATCTGATCCGCACCTCGGCTCCGGCATAAAACCCGATGCTGATCCTACATTTTGATGTGTAGGGTTTTTACGTCAAAAGATCGCAGCCTTGTTTCACTCGACAGCTCCTACAAGTGTGCGCAAAACACTGTAGGAGCTGTCGAGTGAAACGAGGCTGCGATCTTTTGATCCTGATTTACAGCGGCGCTGGCTGAATGATCTCGACCCAGTACGCATCCGGGTCTTTGATAAAGGCCAGGCTCTTCATGCGTCCGTCATTCAGGCGTTTCTGGAAATCGCAACCCAGTGCTTCGAAGCGCTCGCAAGCTGCACGAATGTCCGGCACGGAGATGCAAATGTGGCCGAAACCGCGCGGGTCGGTGTTGCCGTTGTGATAGGCGAAATCCGCGTCATTCTCGGTGCCGTGGTTGTGGGTCAGTTCGAGAATGCCGGGGATCGATTTCATCCATTCAGTGCGTGCAGCCGCGTCGGCCGGAATCTGGTTTTTATCGACCAGTGCCAGGAAGTACAGACTGAATTCGGCTTCCGGGAAATCGCGTTTTTCTACCAGCGAGAAACCCAGTACGCGGGTGTAGAAATCCAGGGACTTGGTGATGTCTTTGACGCGCAGCATGGTGTGGTTGAAGACGAACTGCTGAGTGGCGGTGTCAGGTTGGGCAGTCACGCCTGGGAGTGTGTTCAATTCGTGCAGGCTCATGGGCCCTCCGGAAAATAAGTGGGGCTAACGAATGGCGACAATGATACGCAAGGGCTGTGACATCACCAAACCCAAACAGTCTGCTATTGCCTGACGGGTGGACGAGGCTCAGACTTTACGGTTCATTTTGTGAGTGTTCATTGCGATGATCCGATTCTGTCAATCGACCTGCGTCCTGTTTTGCCTGCTGTCAGTGGTCGCTAGCGCTCAGGCAGAGACGCCTGAAGTGAGCTGGCCAAGTGGCTGGGAGGTTGAGGCCGTCGCGCATGACGAGGCCAACACTACGGTGTCACGCCAACGCGCGGTAAAAAATGACCAGGGCGGCACGCCGGTGTTGGTGATGGAGTTGACCATGACCCAGGTCGAGCCCGGTCATCAGGTCAATCTGCAAGGCGTATTGCTGGAAATGCGCAAATCAGTGCAGAAGGACTTTTTTCAAGGCGGCTATCAAAGTGTCTGCAACAAGATTCACCCGGCGACGTTGAGCCGGCTGGCGGCGCTGGAGACTACCTGCACGATTACCCAGAACGGTCGACATGTGCTGTCGCAAACTTTGGTTGCCGCACTGGATGCCGATAAAGCCTATGTTCTTTCCTATGCGGGGCAGGCGGAAGCTTATAAGGCAAGTCAGGATGAAATAGAGGCGACTCGTAACAGCTTGAAACTTTAGTTACAGGTGTTGCGTGACCGCAGATTTTGGAGTGATCCGAAATTTTTAGATACCCAAAGGGATTAAGCAAAAAGTTGATGCTTAAGTAGCGAATTAAGCCGTTCTCGTCGTTGCATAAAAAAGCCCTGCACTTGGCAGGGCTTTTTGTCGACGCGAGTGTTTAGCCGCGTAGCCAGGAATCAACGGTAGCGGCACCGTATTGTTCCTTCCAGGCTTTCAGGCCACGGTGGTTACCACCCTTGGTTTCAATCAGTTCGCCGGTGTGCGGATTCTGATAAACCTTGACCACGCGAGCGCGGCGGGTTTTAGGCGCTGTTGCCTGTTGCAGACCGGATTTTGCCGGGTTCGGATCGAGAATGGCGATGATGTCCCGCAGGCTTTTGCCATAGGTTTTCATCAGCCCCTGGAGCTTTTCTTCGAATTCGATTTCTTTCTTGAGCCCGGCATCATTCTTCAGCGATTCCAGCTGCTTGAGCTGTTCTTGAAGGGCCTTTTCGGCGGCGCGGAATTCAGCGAGTCTGGACAATATCTTTACTCCAATAGTGTGTTTGGCTGATACCAACCGCAAACAAAGCTATAAGCCAAGAGCCTTGAAGCGACTCGGTGATAAGTGGCTCACCTGCCAATGTTGAGCAGGCATGAAAAATTGTAGTAGTTAAATGGCCAAGAGTAAATCCTGTCTTTTTCTTCATGTAACAACACTAATCTTTTGATTCAATTTGGTGCGTCGAGTCGTCGCCTCATCGCGTAATCACGCTACTTAACGGTGGCTTAATGCATTAATGAATTGCGCAGCGGGCATCGGCCGGTCGAACAGATAACCTTGTAAGAAGTTAACCCCATGAGCCGTCAGATAATTACTTTGCTCCTCGGTTTCCACGCCCTCGGCGACGATGCCCAGGTCAAGCTTGGCCGAGAGCTCGATAATGCTGTCCAAAATGTGCCGTGACAGCGCATCGGCACCAATCATCGCGACAAAACTTTGATCGATTTTCAAGAAATCGACATTGAACTGGCGCAAATACCCGAGGCTTGAGTGACCGGTGCCAAAGTCGTCGATCGCAATCAACACGCCCAGGGCGTGGAGCTGCTCGAACAACTGGAGCGTGATGGGCATCGGCTCGATCAGTTCACGCTCGGTCAACTCCAGCACCAGGCTGACCGCGCCTGGCGTAAAAGCAGCGAGAAATTCCCGGCAGTCGTCCACCAGTTCCAGGTCCTTGCAATGACTGGCGGTGATATTGATGCCGATGTGGAACGGTGCGCCGAACGAGTCAACGGCCGGCGCCAACAACGCCGCGGTCTGTCGCATTAACGAGCGGGTCATCGGTACGATCAGCCCGGAATGCTCGGCGAACGGGATGAACAGGTCCGGGCGCACCAGGCCTTCCTTGGGATGATGCCAGCGCATCAAGACTTCGGCGCCGGACCATTTTTTCGTATCGCCATGCACCACCGGCTGAAAATAGGGAACGAACTCCTGCGCTTCCAGGGCGCGTTGCATTTCGAGGCTGGGAGATGACGAACGCTTTTGCAGAAAGTGCCCGATCGAACCGGACACCGCGCCGAAGAAGATCAGCAAACTGAACAGCGGCGGATACTCGCTGCGCATGTAACGCCAGGTTTCTCCAGCGGGGAAGCCGGCGCCGACGGTGAATGCGTAACGCGAAGACGTCAGTTTGCTTTCGGCCACTGGCAAGGCGGGCACGGCTGTTTCGTGAACTTTGCCGTCTGCGGATAACCAGTCGGGACCGACTTGCAGCAAGAGCTGTGTGTTGCGACCAATCAAACGCAAGACATTGCTCAAGTGATAACCGTCCAGGGTTGTCAGTGCGCCCCGGTTACCGTCGTTGAGCCGATAGACCAATAACGCGGTATCGGGCGTCACCGGGTTGCCGTTCATGAGCCACAACTTGCCTTGGGTGTAATCGCCCGGATTAACCTTTTCCTGATAGTCACCGAACAACGAACTGCAATAGATAGTGTTGTCCCACACCAGGTTGGTCGCGCGCACGAACGGACGACGCGTGACCTGTTCGCGCAAGGCCAGCTTGACGTCATCGCACGGTTGGCCAGCCAGCGGCAGCAATACCTGCGCGGCCTGGGCCGTGTTGTCGAGCATCAGATCGAATTGGCGAATGGCTTCTTCGGCCGTCATACCGGAGCTTTGCTTGAGTGCATGCTCCGCCTGCATTGAAAGAATGACGGCGCCCAAAACCATCGGGAGCAGCGCGCTCAGCAGGGTGACAGCGATACGTTTGCTGCGTTTGCGGCGGGTCTTGACGTTCAGGGGCATTTGCGAAGCCTTAGACGGTGAAAATGTGGCTCTCAAATGCTGGCAGGACGACGACACGCCTCCCAAAAGAGTTCTGTTAACGGCCATGATAGATGGCCGTCGGCGGTTATGCCGCTCAACGGTAGTTCAGGCTTGAAGCCAGTTTGATAAACGCCAATGTCGCGGGCGACGCCTGGCGCTGGTCGAGCACTGCCAACCCGACCTGGCGAGTGACGGCGGGCGACAGCGGCTTTTTCACGTAACGGTCGTCGCTGTCGTTGGGCAATGAACCTTCGGCGACCACGGTCAAGGCATCGCCACGGCTCACCGTGTCCAGTGTGCTGAGCAACTGCGAGCAGCGATAACGGATATTCGGAGTGAGTCTGGCCGCACTGAACAAGCGTGACACCAGCTCCGAAGAGCCGGCTTCGGTCAACACGAACGGATCGTGACACAAGTCGCCCAAGCTCAGGCTGTCGCGGCCGGCCAGCGGGTGATCATTGGGCAGCAACGCGACCAACTGATCCTCGATCAACATGAAGGTGTCGAAACGGTCTTCGGGCAACACCACGAAACCGACATCGATTCGCCGCTCTTCCAGCCATTGAATCACCTGGCGGTCAGGACCTTCGTCAATGTGCACTTCGATGCCTGGGTGAGCGGTGCGATAGTGCTGCAGGATCGTCGGTAGCAGCTTGATCGATGAGGTCGGGCCAAATGAACCGATGCGCAAGGTGCCGCTTTTCATGCCGCGGGCATCGGCGGCCTCCTGGCGCAAGGTGTTGGCCAGGCCGAGCATCGCCCGGGCGCGCAATAGAAGCTGTTGGCCGATGTCGCTCAATTCGACCTGGGACTGGTGACGTCTGAATAACTCGACGCCCAGTTCCTGCTCCAGCGACTTCAAGGCATGGGACACCGCCGATTGGGAAATCCCCAACCGATTGGCCGCCGCCGTGAAGCCGCGCAGTTCAGCGACGAGCGAGAAAATCTCGAGTTGGGTCAGGGTCATGAGTCTTTACTCATTTTACGATGATCGTGCATTAGACGAATGATACGTCATCTGCCCGACCATGGTTCCACGCCCAATGAATACCTGCGCCCAAACGACGTCTTCGGACGTTCCGGTTTATCTGAAGCTCGCCGCCGTCACCATGATCTGGGGCGGGACTTTTGTCGCCGGACGGTTTCTCGCCGACAGCCTGACCCCGCTATTCGCAGCCAGCCTGAGATTCCTGCTGGCAAGCGTTGCCCTGCTGTTGTTTTTACTGCTGGCCCGCGTGCCTTTGGCAAAACCGAACCTCAAGCAGTGGCTGCAACTGGGGTTGCTGGGGTTCTTCGGGATCTTCTTCTACAACCTGTGCTTCTTTTATGGGCTGCATTACATCAACGCCTCAAGAGCGTCATTGATCGTCGCGCTGAACCCCGCAGTGATCGGACTCGCGTCGTGGCTGGTGTTCAAGGAACACTTGAGCCGAGCCAAAGTCGCCGGCATTGCGATCTGTGTTACCGGGGCGAGCCTGGTGATCGTCAGCCGAAACCCGCAGCTATTGGCCGGCAACGCCGATGCCTGGATCGGTGATCTGCTGATTTTCGGCTGCGTGCTTGGCTGGGGCGTTTATTCGCTGTGCTCCAAAGACCTGAACCAGTCGCTGGGGCCGGTGCAGACCGTGACATATTCGATTCTGCTGGGCACGGCGATGCTGTGGGTGACCAGTGCCGTGCGCGGTGAGCTGAGTGTCGACGTGCTCCTGAACCTCGGCCCGCAGCAATGGCTGAGCCTGATGTACTTGGGCGTCTTGGGTTCGGCTCTGGCTTACATCGGCTATTACGACGGCATCCGTCAAATCGGCGCGACGCGTTCGGGGGTGTTCATCGCCTTGAACCCGCTGACCGCGGTTATCCTCGGTGCGCTGCTATTGGACGAGCAATTGACGCTAACAATGTGCCTGGGAGGAGGGCTGATCCTGGCGGGGATTTTCCTGTGCAACAAACCCCTTGCGCGAGTAGGGAAAAAGGGGATTTGATACAGAAGGCGGACAAACCTGGTTACGCTGTGTAGAATCGGGTTACGCATACAATAATAAATCGTCTTCTGGCAGCAGAAGCCTCGCCCGCAAGAGCCTTGGGTCGACAATGAAGAGTTTTGGGTTTCAATTGATCTACGGTGACTTCCTCGCGCGCAGTGTGCGCGGCATCTCCTGCGCGCCACCCGCCGGCTTCAGCATTCTTAGCAACTAACGTTCCGTTAATTCTAAAAAATGATGAGGCGCCAAAATGGCAGATTTATACGAAAACCCAATGGGCCTGATGGGCTTTGAATTCATCGAATTCGCATCGCCGACCCCGAACACCCTGGAGCCGATCTTCGAGATCATGGGCTTCACCAGGGTCGCGACCCACCGCTCCAAAAATGTGCACCTGTATCGCCAGGGCCAGATCAACCTTATCCTCAACAACGAACCCCACAGCGTCGCTTCCTATTTCGCGGCCGAGCACGGCCCGTCCGTATGCGGCATGGCGTTCCGGGTCAAGGATTCGCAGCTGGCCTACAAGCGCGCGCTGGAACTCGGCGCCCAGCCGATTCACATCGAAACCGGCCCGATGGAGCTGAACCTGCCAGCGATCAAAGGCATCGGCGGCGCGCCGCTGTACTTGATCGACCGTTTCGGTGAAGGCAGCTCGATCTATGACATCGACTTCGTCTTCATCGAGGGCGTGGACCGCAACCCGGTCGGCGCGGGCCTGAAAATCATCGACCACCTGACGCACAACGTGTATCGCGGTCGCATGGCTTACTGGGCCAACTTCTACGAGAAACTGTTCAACTTCCGCGAAATCCGTTACTTCGACATCAAAGGCGAATACACCGGCCTGACGTCCAAGGCGATGACCGCGCCGGACGGCATGATTCGCATCCCGCTGAACGAAGAGTCGTCCAAGGGCGCGGGACAGATCGAAGAGTTCCTGATGCAGTTCAACGGTGAGGGCATCCAGCACGTTGCTTTCCTCAGCGATGACTTGATCAAGACCTGGGATCATCTGAAAAGCATCGGCATGCGCTTCATGACCGCGCCGCCGGAAACGTATTACGAGATGCTCGAAGGCCGTTTGCCGAACCATGGTGAGCCGGTTGATCAACTGCAATCGCGTGGGATCCTGCTGGACGGTTCGTCCGAGTCGGGTGACAAGCGCCTGCTGCTGCAGATTTTCTCGGAGACCCTGATGGGCCCGGTGTTCTTCGAATTCATCCAGCGTAAAGGCGACGATGGTTTCGGCGAAGGCAACTTCAAGGCGTTGTTCGAATCGATCGAGCGTGATCAGGTACGTCGTGGCGTACTCGCTACCGAGTAAGCCGCTTCAGATGTAAAAAAGCCCGGTCAGCAGCGATGCTGACCGGGCTTTTTCATTTCAGGTTTACATGGGGCGGCGACGTTGCCGGACCAGGTGTTTGAACCCTTCAAACATCAACACCACAACGGCCAACCAGATCGGAATGTAGGTCAACCATTCTCCTGGCTTGATGCTTTCCCCAAGCAACAGCGCGACGCCTAGCAGCAATACCGGCTCGACATAGCTCAACAGCCCGAAGAGGCTGAACGGCAGCAAGCGGCTGGCGATGATGTAGACCACCAGCGCCGATGCGCTGATCACCCCGAGTATCGGGATCAGCAGCGACAGCCACGGGTGTTGATTAAACACGCCGAAACCCTGCTCGCCACTCTGCACAAACCAGAACGCCACCGGCAACATCAACGCCATGTCCAGCCAAAGACCGCCGAGGTTGTCCGCGGCCAGGCGCTTGCGCACGATGAAATACAGGGGATAACCGATGCACACCAGCAAGGTGGCCCAGGAAAACCCACCAACCTGATACACCTCGTTGATCACCCCGAGGCAGGCCAACACCACGGCGATTTTTTGCAAATAGGAGAGGCGCTCGCCATAGGCGATCCGCCCGGTCAGCACCATGGTCAGCGGCAACAGGAAATAGCCCAGCGACACATCCAGGCTGTAGCCATTGAGCGGCGCCCACATGAACAGCCAGAGCTGAACACCGAGCAGGGCCGAGGAGACGATCAGGCCTGCCATCAGTTTTGGCATGCCGGCAATGCGCCGAAAAAGTTCGATCACGCGCTTCCATTCGCCGGACACCACCATGAACACGGTCATGCAGGGCACGGTCAGCAGCATGCGCCAGCCGTAAATTTCCACGCCGCTCAGGGGGGAGAGCAACGATGTGTAGTAATACATGACGGCAAACAGCACAGAGGCTGACACCGATAAAGCGATACCTTTAGACAAACTGCCCTCGCGAGGTTGAACGTGAAACGGGCGCAGAGGATACGTGGTTTTTGTGCTGAATATTGGCCGGGTGATCGATATTTCCAACATCGTAATTAATGTCAGACCGCTATCGCGAGCAGGCTCACTCCCACATTAGCTTGGCGTCGAACACAAAACCTGTGTCCCACACAAAACCCCCTGTGGGAGCGGGCTTGCCCGCGATAAATCTCACGTCGTACGCGGTTTGCGGCCCGACACAAAATGGCTCACATCGTTAAACCCCGGCGTCGAGGAATGCCCTGGCACCACCAGCGAATCAATGAACGCCTCGTCCTCAGCCGTGATCTTCACCGCCTGGGCTTTCGTGTAGGCATCCCACTGTTCTTCAGTTCGCGGCCCCACGATGGCCGAGGTGACGGCGCTGTTGTTCAACACCCAGGCGATGGCGAACTCGACAATGCCCACGCCACGCTCTTGCGTGTAGCGCTGAATCTGCTGGGCAATGCGCAACGACTCGACCCGCCATTCGGTTTCCAGAATGCGCTTGTCGGCGCGGCCGGCACGGCTGTTGGCATCGGGCTTCACGTCCGGCGCATATTTGCCGCTGAGCACGCCGCGCGCCAGCGGGCTGTAAGGCACCACGCCAAGGCCATAATTTTGCGCGGCGGTGATCTGCTCGGTTTCTACCTGACGGTTGACGATGTTGTACAGCGGCTGGCTGATCACCGGCCGGTCGACGCCCAGTTGATCGGCCACACGAATCACCTCGGCGATGCGCCAGCCACGGTAGTTCGACAAGCCCCAATAACGAATCTTGCCCTGACGAATCAAGTCGCCAATCGCCGACACCGTCACTTCCAGCGGCGTGTTGTGGTCTTCGCGATGCAGGTAATAGATGTCGAGATAATCAGTGCCCAGACGCGTCAGGCTGGCGTCGAGGCCGTTGAAAATATGCTTGCGGCTCAAACCGCTGCGGTTCGGCACGCCGTCCACCGGGCCAAAACCGACCTTGGTCGCCAGCACCCATTCATGGCGGTTGCCGGCGATCGCTTCGCCAACGATCTCTTCGGAACGGCCGTTGGTGTAAACGTCCGCCGTGTCGATGAAATTGACGCCCTGGTCCCAGGCCTTGTCGATGATCCGCAGGGAATCTTCGGTGCTGGTCTGTTCGCCAAACATCATGGTGCCCAAGGTCAGGGTCGACACCTGTAAACCCGAATGACCCAGCGTGCGATAACTCATGACGAAATCCTTTTACCGGTGGGAGAAAGCCTCAATCAAATACCAGAATGGTCGGGCGGGGCAATCTGAATTATCGACAAAGGGCCTGACAGCGCTCCTGCAAAAACGCTTGCAGCACCTTGACCCGTTCCGACACTTGAACCCGGTGCGGGCACAACAGATTGAACGGCACGCGTTCCCCTTGCCAGTCATCGAACAACGTCAGCAACCGCCCGGCCTGAACATCCGCGGCGACGTCGAGCCAGGCCTTGTAGACGATGCCATGTCCGGCCAGCGCCCAACGACGGGCGACTTCACCGTCATCGGTGAGGTAATCGCCCCGCACCTGAACCTCGATCACTTCATCGCCACGGCTGAAACACCAACTGTTATAGGGCCGGCCATTGCGCAGGTAGAGCAGGGCGCTGTGCTCGCCGAGATCGGCGGGTGTTGGCGGCGTTCCGCAACGGCTTAGATACTCGGGACTGGCGCAGGCCACGCGACGATGCTCGGGCAGAATCGGCAGCGCCACCAGCGTCGAATCGCCGGGTACGCCGAAGCGCAATGCAACGTCGACGGTTTCGCGAAACAGGTCCGAATGGCGATCGTTGAGCAGCAACTGAAGCTGAATGTTGGGGTGCTGGCGTTTGAAGTCATCCAGCCACGGCAGCAACACATTGCGCCCGAAATCCGACGGCGCGGCCAGTTGCAAGGTGCCGCTCAAACCCTGGGTCTGATGCCTGAGCGCCTGTTCACCTTCCGCCAGCGCGGCCAGCGCCACCCGCACACTGTCCAGATAACACTGACCTTCCTCGGTCAGACGCATGCTGCGCGTGGAGCGTGCGAACAGACGGATGCCGAGGCGCGTTTCCAGGCGTTTGAGGGCGATGCTGGCAGCGGCCGGCGTGAGTGCCAGGTCGCGGGCGGCAGCGGAAATGCTCCCGGAGTCGGCGGTGCGCACGAAGATCTCCAGGTCGAGGATCGAGCTCATTGGTAAAAATCCTTTAAAGATCGGTCTTTTTTACCGGGGATTTTTACTGATTAGCAAGCAAAGGCGAGTAATAAACAGCAATGTTTAACTGACACCTTCAGACACTCTCGCAGGCTACACATCCTTGCGCCGTTGCCTACGCCTGCGCCAGAATCCGCCGGCTTGTGCGCCTTGGGCCTGGGTCTTATCGTTTCCGCCGTCGCTGAAGAACAGCGATCGGGTTTGGTAGCCCGGCAATTAGGCGCATAACGCCACCGTTTGTAGACCTCTTCGGGTCTCTGTTTTTATGGTGGTCATGCGCAGGGCTCCTTCGGGGGCGCCGGTTCCTAATTGCCGGTCTACCAACCCGCGTATGGCCACCACCCATTCGTTTGGTAGCGAGGGTGAGGGCTCCTTAATCTCAATTAGGAGTTTCATCCATGTTCAAACCAACACCCAACCCACCAGCCCCCGACGACGTTTCCCCCTACGAATCCACCGACTCCAAAAAATTCAACGAAGCCGCCGACCGCGCCCTCGACCATTACCTCAATCCCGCCAAGGCCTCGCCCCCAAGAAAACCCAGCACGATGTTCCTCATCGCGCCCGATATCGATTCGGAAAGCCTGCTGGCGCACGCCTGCGAGTCCATGGCTTCGGCGAGTGTGATGGCGAGTGATTTTGCCGGGGAGCTACAAGGGCCGCAGCGCCACAAGATGTTGGCGCTGCAGCAGATCATCATGCTGGGCGAGCTGGCGGTGAACCGGGCGCTGGATAACGTCGATCCGCAGAACGCTTGACGATCAATAAAAAACGGCCCGAGAGGGCCGTTTTTTTTCTCGCTGAAATTACACCCGCAACGTGCGCGTCATGCGCAGCGCCAGCAAGCTGCCGCAAACGATAACCCCCGCCAGCAGATACAACGCCGCATCAGTCGACCCGGTGCTGTCCTTGACCCAACCCACGAGGTACGGGCTGAGGAAACCCGCCATCTGCCCCATGGAGTTGATCAACGCCAAACCACCGGCCGCAGCACCCGCGCTCAGCAGCGCCGTCGGTACCGGCCAGAACATCGGCAGGCCGGTGAGGGCGCCCATGGTGGCGATGGTGAGGCCGAGAATCGCGATGGCCGGCGTGGTCGCAAAGTTCACGGCGATCAACAGACCCACCGCGCCCATCAACATCGGCACCACCAAATGCCAGCGGCGCTCTTTGCGCAGGTCCGCCGAGCGACCGACCAACAACATGAACACCGCCGCCAGCAGGTAGGGAATCGCACTCAACCAGCCAATCACCAGATTGTCGCTGAAACCCAGGTTCTTGATGATCGACGGCAGCCAGAAGTTGATCGCGTAGACACCGCTCTGGATGCAGAAGTAGATCAAGCCAAAGGCCCAGATCGCCGGGTTCTTGAACACGGCCAGCAGCGAGTCGGTGGTGGTTTTCGGTTTGTTGGCCAGGTCTTCGGCGTGGTCGGCCTCCAGCACCGAACGCTCGAACGGCGTGAGCCATTTGGCGTTGGCGTAGCTGTCGCTGAGCATGAAGTAGGCGAGGGCGCCGAGGATCACGGTCGGGATGCCTTGCAACAGGAACATCCACTGCCAGCCCGCCAAACCGGCCTGGCCTGCGCCAAAGTGGTTGAGGATCCAGCCAGAGAACGGACTGCCGAGCAGGCCGGACACCGGTATCGCCGACATGAACAGCGCCATGATGCGGCCACGGCGGAACGTCGGGAACCACTGCGAGAGATAAAGCACCACGCCCGGGAAGAACCCGGCTTCAGCCGCGCCGGTGAACAGGCGCAGGGTGTAGAACTCGGTCGGTGTGGTGACGAACAGCAGGCAGGTCGACAGCGTGCCCCAGACGATCATCATCAGCGCGATCCAGCGCCGTGGGCCGAATTTGGTCAGCGCCAGGTTGCTCGGCACGCCGCACAACACGTAGCCAATGAAGAAGATCCCGGCGCCAAGGCCGTACACGGTTTCGCTGAATTTCAGCGCGTCGAGCATCTGCAGTTTGGCGAATCCAACGTTGACCCGGTCGAGGTAGTTGAACAGGTAGCAGATGAAGATGAAGGGGATCAAACGCAGGGTAATGCGTTTGTAGACGGCGTTTTTTTCGTCAACGATGGCCTGGGTTGCGGCGGCGCTCTGTGACATGGCGGGCTCTCTCATTATTATGATTTTTTGTGATGCAACGGGTAAGTTGATCGCCCAGAGAGTCTCGGCCACCCTGATGGTTGTTGTCTTTGTGCCTGAGCACAGGGTTTGTCAGCCAGCCCTGTGCGGCTGAACAACCGTCCTACCAGCGTTTTCAAGGATCCCCATTATGTTCGAACTCGATCACGACCTGGCCCAGGACATCGTCGACCGGGCGATGGCCATTCTGCCGTACAACGTCAACGTCATGGACAGTCAGGGGTTGATTCTGGGGAGCGGTGAACCGGAGCGCATCAACACTCGCCATGAAGGCGCGCAACTGGTGCTGGCCAATGGGCGAGTAGTGGAAATCGACGCGCAAACGGCGATTCATCTCAAAGGCGTGCAACCGGGGATCAACCTGCCGCTGTTGCTCGATCAACGCTTGATCGGCGTGCTGGGCATCACCGGCGAACCGGAGCAATTGCGCACGTATGCCGAGCTTGTGCGCATGACCGCCGAGATGTTGGTCGGCCAGCGCAATCAGCAGGCCGAGCAGCAATGGCGGCGTCAGCGTTGTGATGATTTGCTGGCGCTGCTGTTGAGCGAGGCGGGGGATTCGCCGCGCTTGCTGGACGAGGCACAGCAATTGGGGCTCAAGCCGCAATTGACGCGGGTGCCTTATCTGTTCGAGCTGGGCATGGAACACGGACCGGGGCAGACCGTCGAGGCGCTCAGCGCCTGGCTGACTTCGCGCTACCCGGACAGTTGGTGCGTGAGTTCGGCCAAGTCCTCGTTGCTGTGGTGCCGACCGGCCACCCAAACGATCGAGAACGATCGGCTGCTGGAAAAACTCGATGGCCTGGGTTGGAACATTTTGCGCATTGCGGTGGGCGGGCAGGCGGATGGACTGTCAGGGTTACGCCGTTGCTATCGGCGCGTCGGCGACTTGCTGGCCTATGGTCGCGATGTGTTGCCGCATTCGCGCTTGCTCACGCTCAACCGTTATCGCCTGCCGGTGATGCTCTGGCGTCACCGCAATGACGATGCGCTGGATGAACTGCTCAAACCGTTGCGCCAGGTCATCGCCAAGGACGGTAACGGTCAGTTGCTGGCGACCTTGCGCAGTTGGTGTGAGCACGATGGGCAGAGCCAGGCGTGCGCCGATGCGCTGGGGATTCATCGCAACAGTCTGCGTTATCGGATGGAGCGGATCGCCGAGCTGAGCGGGGTTGATCCGCTGAAGCTGGACGGCATGCTCGCGCTTTACCTGGGCGTGCAGCTCTTGCCACAAACCGACGCAAATCCCCCAGGGGCGATGTAGGAGCTGTCGAGTGAAACGAGGCTGCGATCTTTTGATTTTGATTTTTAAAAACAAGATCAAAAGATCGCAGCCTCGTTTCACTCGACAGCTCCTACACGGGGATGTGGGTATTTTTGTTTTGTGGAAATGAACAATAATCGTCATGTCGGCTTGTGCAGCGGACTGGCGTTATTGTCCGGGGCTGCTGGCAGCATGGAGCGCATTGGAACTGGAGAATTCGCATGAAAATCGTCATCGCCCCCGATTCGTTCAAGGACAGCCTCAGTGCCCAGGGTGTGGCCGACGCCATTGCGCTCGGCCTGGCTGAGGTCTGGCCCGATGCGCAACTGATCAAGTGCCCGATGGCCGATGGCGGCGAAGGCACGGTGGAGTCGATTCTGGCGGCGTGCGAAGGTCAATTGCGCCGCACCACGGTGCGTGGCCCGCTCGGTGCACCAGTCGATGCCGCGTGGGGATGGTTGCCCCAGAGCCACACCGCGATCATCGAAATGGCTGAGGCCAGCGGCCTGCAATTGGTCGCGCCGGGCAAACGTGATGCCTGCACCAGCAGCACGTTCGGCACCGGTGAACTGATTCGCGCCGCACTGGACGCCGGGGCACAACGGGTGATCCTGGCGATTGGCGGCAGCGCCACCAACGACGGCGGTGCCGGGGCGATGCAGGCATTGGGCGTGAAGCTGCTGGACGCTCAAGGGCAAATGCTGGCGCCGGGTGGTTTGGCGCTCGCGGAGCTGGCCCACATCGACCTGAGTGCAATCGACCCGCGATTGACCGCGGTGCGATTCGACATTGCGGCCGACGTCAACAATCCCCTGTGCGGACCCCACGGCGCTTCAGCGATTTTTGGTCCGCAGAAAGGAGCATCGCCCGAACAGGTGCAGCAACTGGATACAGCCCTTGGACACTTCGCCCGGTTGTGCGCCCAGGCGTTGGGCAAAGACGTCAAGGACGAACCCGGCAGCGGCGCGGCCGGTGGTTTGGGCTTCGCAGCCAAAGCGTTTCTGAATGCGCAATTCAAGGCCGGCGTGGAAGTCGTCGCCGAACTGGTCGGGCTGGCTGAAGCCGTGAACGGGGCCGACCTGGTGATCACCGGCGAAGGGCGTTTCGATGCCCAGACGCTACGCGGCAAAACCCCGTTCGGCGTGGCGCGTATTGCCCGGGAGCAGGGCGTGCCGGTGATTGTCATCGCCGGAACCTTGGGCGAGGGTTACCAGGACCTGTATGAACATGGCATCGATGCCGCGTTTGCCTTGGCCAGTGGGCCGATGACGCTGGAGCAAGCGTGCGCCGAGGCACCACGCTTGTTGCGCGATCGTGCCAGCGATATCGCGCGGGTCTGGCGAATGGCGACGCGCCAGGCCTGACGATTACCCGTCAGGCAAGCCCGCTCCCACAGGTTTTGCAATTTGACTATTAAGTGTTTCATCGATGAAACACGTGAAATGTATTGAAATATTTTCTCCAGCCCCTGTAAAAAACCTCATCCCCCGGCCGATACAACCAATAGGCGCGCACAAACCAACTACAACGGCGCCGCCAAACTGAAAGCGCGTTCCGCCGCGCGCCCTTCAGTGATCACGGCATGGATGCTCGAAGCCTCAATCACCGAGTATCTTGCTATGTCACTGCGTAATCTGAATATCGCGCCTCGAGCTTTCCTGGGTTTTGCCTTCATTGCCTTGCTCGTCATCGGGCTGGGTGTGTTCTCCGTGAGCCGCATGTCGATCATTCGCCAGGCGTCCGTCGACATGGAAAGCACGCAGCTGCCCAGTGTCGGCTATCTGGGTAACCTGACCGAGAACGTTCTGCGCCTGCGCATCCTTTCCTTCCGGGTGTTGGTCAACCGTGACGCGAGCGCGTTGCAGGAAGCGCAAACCCGTATCAGTGCACTGATCGACAAGGTGCGTACCGCGCAATCCAGTTATGCCGCCTTGCCCGCCAGCCCCGAAGAAGCCGCGCTGTACAAGACCTTCACGGCAACGCTGGACAATTACATGCAAGCCCAGAGTCAGATGCTGGAGCTGTCGCGACAGGACAAGCTCGATGAGATGCGCGCCCTGATCAATACACGGATCAAGGACGGCACCGATCAGATGGGCGAGCAGCTGAACAAACTGATAGCCCTGAACAACAGCGACGCCAAAGCAGCTTCCGTCGAAGCGGGTGAACATTACAGCAGCGCGATTACCGGCATCGTCGTAGTGGCGGTGATTGCCGCGTTACTCACCGTGTTGCTCGCCTGGCTGCTGACCCGCAGTATCGTCACGCCGCTGAACCGCGCGCTGCAGGTGGCCCAGACCATCGCCGGTGGCAACCTGACCACCGCTATCGAAATCGATGGCAAAGACGAATCGGCACGTTTGCTTGGCGCCTTGTCCGAGATGCAGGCCAACCTGCGCAAAACCATCGAACAGATCGCCGGTTCCGCGACCCAGCTGGGCGCCGCCGCCGAAGAACTCAGCACCGTGACCCAGGAAGCGTCCCGGGGCATCCAGCAACAGAACAACGAAATCGAACAAGCGGCGACGGCGGTCAACGAAATGACCGCCGCCGTGGAAGAAGTGGCGCGCAATGCGGTGTCGACGTCCGAAGCTTCGAACCAGTCGACCCAGGCTGCACGCGAAGGTCGTGATCGCGTGGTGGAAACCGTCAACGCCATCCAGACCATGACCCACGACGTGCAAAACACCTCGCTGATGATCGAAGGCCTGGCCACTCAGGGCCGTGACATCGGCAAAGTGCTGGACGTGATCCGCGCGATCGCTGAACAGACCAACCTGCTGGCACTCAATGCCGCCATCGAAGCCGCCCGTGCCGGTGAAGCTGGGCGCGGTTTTGCCGTGGTGGCGGACGAAGTCCGGGCCCTGGCCCATCGCACCGCACAGTCGACCCAGGAAATCGAAAAAATGGTCGCCGGGATTCAGAACGGTACAGGTGAAGCGGTCTCGTCGATGGCGCAAAGCAATCAGCGCACCCAAAGCACCCTGGAAATGGCCCGCGCCGCCGGTGTCGCACTGGAGCAGATCACTCAATCGATCCACTTGATCAACGAACGCAACCTGGTGATCGCCAGCGCCTCGGAAGAACAGGCCCAGGTGTCCCGCGAAGTCGACCGCAACCTGGTGAACATCCGCGACCTCGCCACCCAGTCCGCCGCCGGCGCCAACCAGACCAGCGCCGCCACCCATGAACTGTCGCGGCTTGCGGTGAATTTGAATGCGATGGTGGCGCGTTTTGTGATTTGAGGTAGGGTTGAGGCTGGAGTCCGCGCGCGACAGGAGAATGACATGCGCTATTCAGCCTTGACCCAACGAATCGCCGGCGACGGAGCGGCAGCCTGGCAGATTCATGACCGAGCGCTGGAAATGCGCGAACAAGGAATCGATGTATTGCTGCTGTCGATCGGCGATCCGGATTTCGACACGCCGCCGCCCATCGTCCAGGCGGCCATCGACAGCTTGCACGCCGGCGACACCCATTACCCGGAGGTGCGGGGCAGTCGTGGATTGCGCAGCAGTATCGCCCAGCGCCATCGTCAGCGCAGTGGCCAGGCGGTGGACGCGGATCATGTGATCGTGTTTCCGGGAGCCCAGTGCGCCGTGTATTCGGTTGCGCAATGCCTGCTCGATCCGGGCGATGAAGTGATCGTCGCCGAGCCGATGTACGTGACCTATGAAGGTGTATTCGGCGCCTGCGGGGCCAAGGTGGTGCCGGTGGCGGTGCGTCCGCAGAACGGCTTTCGGGTCGACCCGGCGGATGTCGCGGCACTGATCACGCCGAAAACCCGGGTCATCCTGCTCAACAGTCCGAACAATCCATCAGGCGCCAGCTTGCCGCTCGACACGTGGCGAGTGCTGGCCGCGTTGTGCGTGCGCCATGATCTGTGGCTGATCAGCGACGAGGTCTATAGCGATCTGTTGTTCGAGGGCGAGCACACCAGCCCTGCGAGTTTGCCGGGCATGGCCGAGCGCACCGCGACCATCAATAGCCTGTCCAAATCCCATGCCATGAGCGGCTGGCGGGTAGGTTGGTCAATCGGCCCGAAAACCTTGGCCGAGCATCTGGTGAATTTGTCGTTGTGCATGCTGTTCGGGATTCCGGATTTTATTCAGAACGCGGCGCAACTGGCATTGGATGAAGACCTGCCGGAAGTGGCGCAGATGCGCGAGGAGTATCGCCAGCGTCGCGATCTAGTGTGTTCGATGTTGAACGGCAGTGCCGGGCTTCGTGCGATCAAACCTGACGGCGGAATGTTTGTGATGGTCGACGTGCGCCCGACCGGGCTGTGCGCCCAGCGATTTGCCGAGCGACTGCTGGAGGGATACGGCGTGTCGGTGTTGGCCGGCGAGGCATTCGGACCGAGTGCGGCGGGGCATATTCGCATTGGGTTGGTGGTGGATCAGTTGAAGCTGGCGGATGCGTGTCAGCGGATTGCATCGTGCGCGGCGCAGCTGCTGGAGGCGCGGCGCGCCTGACGATTTTGCGTTGGCCATGCCGGCCTCATCGCGGGCAAGCCCGCTCCCACATTGAATCTAGGTGAAACACAATTCCCCTGTGGGAGCGGGCTTGCCCGCGAAGGCTTACTGACAGACACAGAAATTCTTACGCTTCGGACCAAGCCCCGGCATTCACCAGGTTCTTCGGCCGTTCACCCGCCAATGCCATCAGCAGATTATCCACCGCGCACTTGGCCATCGCCTCGCGCGTTTCGTGGGTCGCAGAACCCATGTGCGGCGTCGCCACCACGTTGTTCAACGTCAACAACGGCGAATCTTTTTCCAGCGGTTCGCGCTCAAACACATCCAGCCCCGCGGCACGAATCTGCCCGGTGCGCAGCGCTTCAATCAGCGCCGTTTCGTCCACCACCTTCCCTCGGGAAATATTGATGAAAATGCTTTCGGGCCGCATCAGGGCGAACTCCTCGGCACCGATCAATCCTTCGGTTTCAGCGGTCAACGGCAAGGTCAGGCAAATGAAATCGGCCTGCTGCAACAACTCCGTCAGGTTGCGGTATTGAGCATTGAATCGCTGCTCAACGGCTGGTTTCGGTGAGTGGCTGTGATAGATCACCGGCATGCCAAAGCCGAAATGCCCGCGCTGGGCCAACGCCTCACCGATGCGTCCCATGCCGATGATGCCCAACGTTTTGCCATGCACGTCCGTGCCGAAATGCACCGGGCCGATGTTGCGCTGCCATTGGCCGGCGCGAACCATGTTCGCCAGTTCGACCACGCGCCGGGCCGTGGCCAGGATCAGCGCGAAGCCGGTGTCGGCGGTGGTTTCGGTCAGCACGTCGGGGGTGTTGCTGAGCAGGATCCGGCGCTCGGTCAGGTAGTCGATGTCGTAATTGTCGACACCGACGGAGACGCTGGCGATGGCCTCCAGATGCGGCGCCAGGTCCAGCAACTGCGCATCCAGTTTCAGACTGGCACCGAGCAAAGCCTGGGCCCGAGGCAGGGCGTCGCGCAGCTGCGCGATGCCCTCCGGGTTGAGGTTGTCGATCAGCGTTACGTCGGCGTGCTCATGCAGGCGCGCCATCAGCAGCGGAGAAAGTTTCTTGTACAGCACAACCTGCTTTTTCATCGTTATCGTCTCAACTTCAATTCAAGGGTGAGCAGTCACGGGCCGTTGCGCAGCCACGACCCGGTCACTGGCACCGGGCTTGAGGAAAATCGTCAACACCACCGAGAGCATCAACGCGCCGCTCATCAACAGATAAGAAGCACCTGGAGACCCCGTGGAGCTGTTCAGGTAGCCAACCAGATATGAACCGCCAAACGAACCAAGCGCGCCCATGCTGTTGATCAGCGCCATCGCGCCACCGGCGACGTTGGCTGGAAGGATTTCGGGAACGATGGCGAAGAACGGTCCGTAAGGCGCGTACATGCAGGCGCCGGCGATGACCAATAGCGTGTAGGACCACCAGAAATGTTCGGCGCCCAAGGCGTAGGAACCGTAGAACGCGATCGAGGCAATCAGCAGCGGCGGCCAGACGAAACGTTTGCGTTTCTGCAGTTTGTCCGAGCCCCAGGACACCAGCAGCATGCCGATCACGGCCGCCAGATACGGTAACGCCGAGAGCCAGCCGGCTTCGATCATGTCCATCTGCGCGCCGGCCTTGAGGATAGACGGCAGCCACAACACGAAACCGTAGACACCAATGCTCCAGCAGAAAAACTGCAAGGCCAGGATGATGACTTTCGGTGAGCGGAAAGCTTCGGCGTAGTTCTTCACGGCTTTGATGCCGACCTGCTCGGCGGCGAGGGCGCTTTGCAGATCCTGCTTCTCTTGTTCGCTCAACCATTTGGCCTGGGCCGGACGGTCATCGGCCAGGCGCCACCAGATAAACGCCCACAGCACCGCCGGCAAACCTTCGATGATGAACATCCAGCGCCAGCTGAAATGCTGGACCAGATAACCCGAGACCACCGACATCCAGAGCATGGTCACCGGGTTGCCGAGGATCAGAAAGGTGTTGGCGCGCGAGCGTTCGGCACGGGTGAACCAGTGGCACAGGTACACCAGCATCGCCGGCATCACGGCGGCTTCGACCACGCCGAGCATGAAGCGAATCACCACCAGCCAGTAGGCGTTGGAGACGATCCCGGTCAGCGTGGCCAGGCCACCCCAGAGGATCAGGCTGACGAAAATCAGCTTCTTCACGCTGTGCTTCTGGGCATAGATTGCGCCCGGCACCTGGAAGAAAAAGTAGCCGAGGAAGAACAGGGCGCCGAGCATCGACGACAGGCCTGGTGTGATCATCAGGTCGGCGGCCATGCCGGAGGCGGCGGCGAATCCGTAGTTGGCGCGGTCCAGATACGCCAGGCTGTAGGTGATGAAAACGATGGGCATGATGTACCACCAGCGGCGGGCGGCGAGTGTTGCGGTTTTCATAGTGGTGCTCCTGAGCTTGTTGTTTTTGTCGCAGCAGGTAACGGTTTAAATATCTTCAGTGACTGTGCGGGCCTCATCGCGGGCAAGCCCGCTCCCACAGGGGATTTGTGTTTCACCTAGATCCAATGTGGGAGTGACGGTGCGACGATTCGACCTGCTCGCGATGGCGTCCTCAAATTCGACGGACATTTCGGCTCGGGTCGGCAACCCCTCCATGTCCCCCCGACTCTGAACCGCGCGACTGCCAATCCAGTTGGCGCGCCGCACGGCATCGGCAAAGCTGTGATCTTCCAGCAAGGCGCTGATCATCCCGACCGCAAAGCCATCGCCAGCGCCGACGGTGTCGACCACCGTTTCAACCGGCACGCCAGCGACAAATCCCTCGTCCATATGCGTGCGGTAGTACGCGCCATGCGGCCCGAGCTTGATCGCCACCGCTTCAACGCCCAGATTGAGGTAGAACGCCGCAATGTCGGCCGGGTCGTCGAACCCGGTCAGCAGACGTCCTTCACTCAACCCCGGCAATACCCAGTGGGCGAGGGCGGCGAGGCGGTTGATTTCAGTGATCATCAGTTGTTCGCTGGCCCACAGGCTCGGGCGCAGGTTTGGGTCGAAGGAAACACTGCGCCCGGCCTGGCGCATGCGCGTCATCAGTTCGAATGACATCTCCCGGGTCGACACGGACAGCGCCGCCGGAATGCCGGTGGCGTGCAAGTGGCGAGCGGTGAGCAACTGCTCGGAGATTGATTGCACCGACAAGTGACTGGCCGCCGAACCACGACGGAAATACTCGACCACGGGATCGCTGCCATCGTCGGCGCGGGATTTGAGCTGAAAACCGGTCGGGTGCGCAGGGTCGATGGCGACGTTACTGCAATCCAGGCCTTCCTTTTTCAGGGTGTCGATGACAAACCGGCCCAGGGAATCGGCGCCAACCCGGCTCAACCACGCCACGTTGAAACCCAGCCGTGACAGGCCAATCGCAACGTTGCTGTCGGCCCCGGCAATACGCTTGTGGAACTGACTTACATCGGCGAGATCACCGTTCTGCTCGGCGACGAACATCGCCATGGTTTCACCGAATGACAGGATATCGAACTCAGGCATGAGCGCTCTCCAAACGGGATTGGCCGAGGTGGGCCAGGGTGGCGACGTGTTCGGTGGTGAGCTGGATCAGATCATCGCCTTGCAGCGGATATTCCGCCGCCCGCATGACACCTTGGGCCATGTGCCGCAGCAGTTGTTCCCATAAATGCACATCGCTGACGGTGGGCGGGATGGCGACCAGTTTGCCGTCGGCACGGCGCGTCACGGCCTTGCAGTGCACATAACCGACATGCCGACCAAGCAATCGGGCGGCGCTGGCGGCGGATTGGTCCTGCCAGTGCCAGTTACCAATATCGAAGGTCATTTTGATCGGCAGGTTGTGTTGCTCCACTTCGCCGAAAAAACGCTGGAACGGTTCGATACGACCGCCGTGCAAGGTCTGGTCGTTTTCCACCAGCAGTTGCACCGGGCTTTGCGCCAGCACGCGGTTCAGGGCCTGCAGGTCATTGTTGTCGGTGAAATAACCCAGCGACACTTTCAACCATTTGGCGCCGAACGCTTGCGCACGTTCAAGGGTCGCGCGCAGGTCAGGGTTGGGTTTCGACTGACCGGCCAGCCACAGTTCCATCGGCGAGGAGTAGATGCTTTCCAGGCCCTGGGATTGTGTGTCCTCGGCCAGTTGCCGTGGGTCTTCATGGGTCAGCAACTCTTCGCGCCATTCGATGCGCGTGGCACCGGCTGCGGCCAATACTTCGATAAAACTGCCTTGGCCACGTTGGCGGACAAGGTCGGCGCCATAGCTGGAAAGGCTGATGGAAACGGGTGGTTTATTCATTGTTCTGCACCTCTGAAACCGGTTTCATTTTTGTTCAAAAAAAGGATTTCTCTAAATGTTGGGTGTTCCTGAAGGCCTCATCGCGGGCAAGCCCGCTCCCACAGGTGCTGTGAACACCCCAGATCCCTGTGGGAGCGGGCTTGCCCGCGATGGGGCCATGACATTCACCGACGGTTGCCAAGGGTCGACCCCCGTACAATCAACCGCGCCGAAAAATCCAGCGTCCGCATCGGTCCGTCATCTCCGCGCAAGCGCTTGAGCAAACACTCAAACGCACTCGCGCCAATCTCCACCGTCGGCTGCGCAAGGGCGGTAATCCCGCTGCCCACCAACGGATACCAATCCAGGTCATCCAGGGCGATCAACCCGACCTCTTCAAACAGATTGCACTGCAATTCCCGCAACGCATGAGTAGTCGCCAACGCCGAAATGCCGTTGGCGCAGAACAGCGCTTTCGGGCCTGAGCCGGGTGTTTTCAGGAAGGTTTTCAGGTGCGAGGTCAGATCGCTGCCGGTTTCCACCACCGAGCCGGTCATCGCCGTACGTTGCTCGATCTGCGCCTTGAAACTGCCGACGCGCTCGATTCGCGAGCTGGTGCCGTCAAACGGCTCCGTCACCATCAGCACATCGCGATAACCGCGCTCTTCAAGGTGGGCGAGGGCCATTTCAACGGCGGCCGGATTGTCCAGCCCGACCAGATCGCTCTCCAACTGCTCGACCTTGCGATCCACCAACACCATCGGCATCTCCCGGTGCAACTCGCGCAACTCATCGCGGTGATGGCCGAGGGTGTTCACGATCAAGCCTTCGATGTTGTACGAGCGCAGCAGTGCCAGGTGTTGACGTTCCTGCTCGTCATCGCGATCGGTGTTGCACACCACCAGGCTGTAGCCGTGCTGACGGCAGGCGGTTTCCACCCCGTGCATCACGGCTATCGAATAAGGGTTACGTATATCGGCCACCAGCATGCCGATCAGGCGGGTTCGACCGCGTTTCAGGCCACGGGCCATCTGGTTGGGGCGATAGCCGAGTTCGGCAATCGCCTGTTCGATGCGCAAGGCCGTGGCGTCGGAGAGCAGGGCGCGGTCATCGCCGATGAAGCGCGAGACGCTGGCTTTGGAGACGCCGGCATGTTCGGCGACGTCGAGCATGGTGACGCGGCTGCGCTGGGCGGCGGAAAAGTCGTTCACGGAGGTGGACCTTGTTATTGGGGTAGTGGCTTCAACTTGATATGAAACCGGTTTCAGGAGGCCTCAAAAAGGCTCATGCCGTCAAGCTCTGCCTGCGTAAAAAACACACCGATTGGCTACTGATTCCGATGAGCGGTAGTAAAACCTGTCAGATATGACAGTAGGCGAGATTATCGATTCGGTGCCTAATTGAAATCAGGTGGCGTTCAGCAGTGCAAAAATTAATGGCATCTCGTGAGGCTTTCCATATGTCAGAAACGAGAATAAGCAGCGATGGAAAACCGGGTAATTTCACACCTTCAAGTAATTTCGCTGGGGTATTTGATTATGATTCGCCAGAGGCGATAGAAGTTGATGCGGATGGGGTTATTCTTCCCATTGCATACAAAAACGGTCTGACGGTTGTAATCTTATTGTGGCCCAATCCTGCACCCGCGGGGAAAACGGACGAGCTGTACGTTTATTTAAACGATGATGAGGTTTTTTACGGATCATATATTGGGCCAAATACTCAGCCTGAATTTAGAGTTGTAATCGATCCGAAATTTTTCTTAAATGATGGCGTCGTATTACTTACCTATCAAACATTAATTGATGGCAACCCTGCGTACTCGAAGCCGCGTACTCTAATAATTCGTCGTGCGCCGCCGGCGATACTGAGTGAGCCCACCTTTCCCAGCGCTACGTTGTGGGGATATTTAAACTGCAGTTCGTCTCCTAAGTTGTGGGAGGCACTTCTTGTGGCGGTCCCTGTCCCTACGGCAGTTCTATGGCAGGAAAATGATGAGCTTCGGCTAGGCTGGCAGGGATTTGCCTCATTAAACGGTACGGGTCAAGTTCTGGCTTCTAATGAATTCAGCAGAGTATTAACGGCTAAAGACGTTCAAGTGGGTTATGTATTTTCGATAACTGACTACGAGCGCTATGTAAAACCTATGGAAAAAAATGCGTCTGCATTGGCCATTTATTCTATCTATCGGGCGGGTGTGCTTATCGGCCGGTCAAGTGTCGGCTTGGTAAAAATAGATCGAACGATTCCAGGTGAAGTGACAAGTTGCGGGCCGTTGGGAAGTGCGCTGAGTAGTGGCGGTTGTTCTGAGTGGGACTGTTCAAAAATTAATGGAGAGACAACAATGACTATTGATATGAAATTGAATGCTGTGCAACAGAGTGCCGATGAGTCTAGAAATCAATTAAGGCAAAATCGACTGCTTATTGGCCCAATGGCTGACTCGCCGGCACCGAATATCGTTGGGGTTGCCGAAGGTGCGTTGTGCCCGGTCGGGGTGCTAAAAAGCCTGGCGGCTCAAAACGGCACAACCACGGCAGCACGTTTACCGGATTTGCCCATCAGGATGACCATTCATGGTTGGAACAATCCGAATGACAAAGACGTCGTCATGGTTGAAGCCTACGCATTTAAAGAGGGCGTAGACGATCCGGCTCGTCCTGAACTGTGGGCATGGGAGGAGTTCCATAGCGAACCTGCGCCACCGGCTGCGACTCGACCTAACCAGTGGGAGGTCACAATCCCTGCAGGAAAATTTGTTGATCTTGCTGCAGCGGGCAGCGTATCGCCGACTCAATGGAAATTCCAAAGTTCTGGCTCATATGACGGCAACCCGCAATTTTCTGAGATTTCGACAGTTTTTATTGACAGCTACGCACCTTTCCACAACAAAGATACTCCACGGCCACTGCAACCCACTCGGATTGATTTTCCGCTGCCCACCACTGCCCAGATTGATACCGCTTATCTGGGCACCATCGCTACCACGGGTATGGAATTCACATTACCGGTAACGAATGCCAATTGGGATTACAAGCCGACAGACAAGGCTTTTATTTACCTCACCTCGACGCTGCGGCCCACAAGGCAACTGACACCCGTATTGACCGTTGACCCTGTTCCCGCAGATGGGAAAATCGCTATCCCGGTTGCTGAAATCGCCAAGCTGAGCAACGGCACGGTCTGGCTGATCATGGCTTATGAAGATGCTGCCGGTAATCGCAGCCTGGATATGCTTGCAAACAGTCGCCCGGTGAACTTTGTGCCTCTGCCTATCCCGGCCCCCCCCATCATCGATGCGGCCAGTGGCCCGGTCGATAATGTAATTGACTTGGCCGATGTGCGGTTCTATTTGCCCGGTGACGTTCCCATCAAAGTTCGTCGCCCCTTGAATACTCTGGACACGGACCGAGCCACAGTATTCTTCGAAGGCTTTGAGACGCTTGAACTAACGCCCCCTAGCCAAGAGTTTGGAGCCGCTAATGAACTGACGTTCACCGTCAAGTGGGCAGACCTAAAACTGATCTACACGACCTTGACCGGGGGCGACCCTGATGTTCGAGAGGTGAGTGCGCCTGTTCGTTGGACTTGGGTTAGTGGTACTCGAACCAAGGATTCCCCACCGGCCACACCAGACCTGGATTTTTCATACCCCAGTGAAGAGAACATCGATGAACCCGCTCTGATCAACAAAGCGCTTGCGAAGGTTCAATTACGCGGTGTCGACGGCATCCTCAATACGTTGACCCCTCCAGATCTTATAAAAGACCCGGATGTTGTTATCGCGTTACCCACGGGGCCCGGAGCGCTGGGCAGCGACGTGGTTTGTACCTGGTTCTACAACGGAAGGCCTGTACAAGAGTTTTCGCCGGCAGGTCTCACTCAGTTCACGGGGAAGCTTCCCGCCCAGAGAGTTGTTGACGGCGGGGCAGGAGCCAAGCTGACTTACTGGAGCTTTTCATACATCGGGGGGGTCAATTCACAACGCTGCCTCGATGAAACTGTCACGGTGACGACAGTTGTGAAAGTGGTGCCCGTGCCAGTGGTTTCCAGGTTATATATCGGTACAACGATCAATTGCGCATCACTGGGATTCATCCGAGGCGTTATGCCTCCTCTTCCAAAACTTGACTTTACCGTTCCTGCTAATCCGGCGCTGGCAGGTTTGCAAAGTATTACCATGCATTGGACCGGAACCACTGATGCAGCAGGATTGAACCCTATTGCAGGTACGGATCAGGATATTACTGTGGCGGTGACCGGCAATGAAGCCACGGCCGGATTCAAGGGAGAGGTCGCCGAATACCTCACTAAAATCAAACCTATCCAGACTCGCCCTAACCCATTTCCACAACCTCCACCTGCTGCAACGTACGGTGCTCTGAGGTACACGGCAGTGTGGACGGACGGTACCCGAACTACCTCAAATCCTGCGGTATATCTCGTATCGATCGTGAACGGAAATAGTGAGTACTGCGACGAGGTAAGGCCATAGCGTTAGGGACAGCTGAATCAGGAAGGCATGAAAGTGCCTTCCTGTTTTGCTATTGGTTGTTCGTTGACGTGCTTAGGTTGTAGGAATAGTGGATTAATCGTTACGGAAAGCAGGATTATTCCTACATACCAAGGCGGAAGGTGATCTGTAGTCTTGCGGACGTTTTCAGGCTGGACTGCTGCCAAACGAAAGTGGTCTAGATCATCAATGTCAGTTCTCTTCGAGTAGTTACCTTATGTCTTACAGTATTTTGCCTGTGGGTGTCTCTATTCCTTGCGTTAGGACAGTGTCCATTTTTGCACTGTCTGTTTTTTTTACGTCCTACTCTCAGGCGCGCACCATAAATGTCGATGAAACCATTAGTTCGGGCGACCCTGTGGAGAATTTCGTGATCGGCAGCGGCGCCACAGTAACGGTAAACAACGCGTCGACGCTGAATGTTTCTTCAAATGGCTCTCAATTCGTTGTCAATACCGGCACTACGCAAGATATTGCGGCCAACAATGGATCGACCGTTACACTGAACAATGCCAACGTCGTCGCTCGGGCCAATCAGCCCGGGGTCAGGATTACCAATTCCAATGCGACGATTACAGACAGCACAATTATTAGTAACGTGACAGGACTGCAGGTTGCTCGCGTCGTCAATGCTCCCTTGGCTACCACCGTCAGTTTGATTGGAACTACAGTAACCGGCGGAGAGACCGGCGCGGTTGTTAGTGCGCAAACTGTACTGAATATGCGTGACTCACAGTTGGTTGGGTCAAGTTTGTCCGGAAATGGTTTGCGTCTGGCAGGGGGAGATGTCTTTGCGCGAGGCGGTAGTCTCGTCGGTGGTCAAAATGGTGTGTTATTGAGCGGTGATAACTTTTTAAGTCGCGCAAACAGTCTTGTCCTTGATGGTGTTTGTGTCGAAGGGGTGAACGGTGCGGCAATTTCCGTTGACTCCGCCGGGCGTCCTGTGGTGACTGAGGTGCATCTAATCAATAGCGCCAACCTGGTGGGTGGCAATGGTAATCTGTTGGAAGTCAACAACGGGGGAACTGTAAACCTGACGGTCGATAACGTCGCGTCTTTGACTGGCAATATAAAAGTTGCTACCGGGGCCATTTCGAACGTGGTATTGCAGAACAACAGTTTGTTAACAGGCAATCTGCATAATGTGGCGAGTGTTTCCTTGAACAACCAGAGCGTCCTGAAGGGGGATGTGGTGAATGACTCGACGAACCCTTCGTCGGTACTGCTCGATAATGGCTCGTCACTTGAAGGTCAAATCGTCAACTCTTCCCGGGTCACCATCAATAATAAGGCTCAGTGGAAGGTGACTGGAGACAACGAGGTCAACGCCTTGGCCCTGAATGGCGGGACCGTAAAATTTCATGGTGCTCCCACCTATTCCCGACTGAATGTGGTCAATTTGTCGGGTGAAGGTACTTTCGGTTTGGACGCTAATCTCGCGTCCGGTACCAGCGATTTCCTGAATGTCACCGGCACGGCTTCAGGCAAGCATCAGCTTCTGGTCACACCCACTGGCAATGAACCGACCTCAAGAAACCCGGTCAAGGTGGGTAATATCGCGGCCGGTAACGCGGATTTTTCCCTGTCCGGTCGCGCGATCGATGCGGGAGCCTTTACCTATAAGTTATTGAAGGATGGCGAAGGTCTGTACCTGGTGCCCGATAAGGAAACTGTCAGTACGGGGACCAATGCAGCTTTGGCAATCGCCGGTACTGCACCAACCGTTTTGTATGCCGAAATGACTACGCTCAACACTCGCCTCGGTGACAGACGTTTAAACGGTGCTGAACCGAGTGCTCGCACCCGTTCTACAGACCAATCCCAGGTGGGGGTTTGGATACGCACCTATGGCAATCAGTACCGCGTGGCCAATGCGTACGGTGAGGGTTACTCCCAAAATCAGAACGGTGTGTCGGTAGGGGGCGATAAACAGTTATTGATGGGGGATGGACAATGGCTGGTGGGTGGTTTTGGTGGATACAGCAAGACAGACCTGGACTTGAAACTGGGTAGCACGGCCACCATTGATAGCGTCTACCTGGGTGGTTATTTGACTTGGTATGACGCGGATTCCGGCTACTACGTAGATACCGTGGCCAAGCTCAACCAGTTTGACAATCACGCTGAAGTGAGAATGAGCGACGGGACGCTAACCAAGAGCGACTACAAAAACCTCGGGTTGAGCGGGTCGGTTGAGGTTGGTAAACACATCGCACTCAATGGTGCCTTCTTCGTTGCTCCCTATACTCAACTTAATGCCGCCGTGGTTCAAGGCAAGGATTACACCCTTGATAACGGCCTGCGGGTAAGCAACGACAATACTCGTTCTTTGCTGGGCGAGGTGGGTGCCACGGTGGGACGCGAGATCGTTCTGGGCAATGGCAGCAAACTGCAGCCGCGAATCAAGGCCGCGGTAGCTCATGAGTTTGTGAAAAACAATGTGGTGAGTGTCAACGACAATGATTTCAATAACAACCTGGCAACGACGAGTGTAAAACTGAGTGGTGGTATCAACTGGGCACCGACTCGGAAAAGCTGGCAGGTATACGCTGAAGTGGGAACCAGTCAGGGCAAAACCATTGATCAGGATTGGAGCGCAAGTGCCGGTTTGAGTTATAACTTTTAAAGCTGGATTATGAAAAAAGGAAGCGTCGGCTTCCTTTTTTTTGCGATTTTTTTGAGAACGCCTTATAGGCGCCCGGGGCGAAAAAAAACTCCCCCGGGCACGATGCAGGGCAGTAATCAATTGGAATAATAGAACGCTCCTGAAATCTTGAACGGAGGAACCAGGTGACTATCAACGGTCACATCGAGTTGGCCGCTGATTGTGCACATTTCATCGCCTTTACGTGTGAAAGAAAGGATTGCCATACCTTTTTCCGCTACATGGATATAGGGCTCATCATCCGAAGTGGAGACATAGTCGATATAGATTTTTCTGTCGGTGTCGCTGATCGGATAAGTGCCTGTTTTCGCATCGTGGGGAACAATGATAGTAATTGTTTTGTTTTCTACAAGATCTTCACCGACTTTCTTTTGCTGGACCGCAGTGAATGTCCAGGTTTTGCCTTCGATGCCTGGATAGTCGGTGGGCTCAAGCGTGAAGTATTTCGCTTCGAAAACCTCGACTGAACCCTCGCTCAAAATTTTTACAGAGAAGTGGTTCGTTTGTTTTATCACGGCACTGCGTTCATATGCGGTCATGAGTATTTCTCCGGAGTTGACCTGGGAAAGTATCCATAAGCCAGTAATAGCCTAACGAATGGATAGTCGTATCAGAACTCACTGGAGGGCTCGCTGTAAACTGTCAGACTTGACAGCTTTACAGAGGTGGATTTTTGTGAGCTGTTTTAAATCCCAAAGGCTATCTGCCTATAATTAACTGTATAAACAGCCTATATCCACACACAAGCCCACACCGACCCGAATAACAGAGTTGCCATGCACTGGTTAAATCGTAATAGTGCCCGCGATGAACGCTGTCGCTTGCTAAATCCCGCACCTAATATCGCCCATACACCAAGGCAGGGCAGTGAAACCAAAAAAAATACCAAAGACAGGACGACTGTCTGCTTCGTTTGGTTTCCATGGCCACCGGAAAACACACTCAGCACTGTCAACGCCATCATCCAGGTCTTGGGATTGACCAGTTGTAAGCTAGCGGCTGCCCACAATCCAAATCGTTGCTGGTGGCTTTCAACAACATCAAAGGTCGTGACCGGCGTTATGAAAATTTGCCAAGACAAATAACTGAGCCAGGCGATCCCGCTCCATTTCATCAGCGATTGCACCCCTGGTAGTCCGGTAACCGACTGACCAACACCACTGCCTACTAACAACACAATCAATGCCGCGCTCGCGCAGGCACCGAAAATGATTGGTAGCGCAGCCTTGAAGCCGTACCGGGCACTGTTGCTCAGCACCAGAATGTTAGTCGGCCCCGGCGTGATGGAGGCGACGAAAGCAAACAACATAAAAGGTAGCAAGGTCGGGAACGTGGACAACATGGCAGCGGACTCCATAGATGAACTCAGGAGCCAATCCTCACAAAGCCTGACTCAAACGTCTGGAAGATTTGAGCAGCGTTTGCGGTACATCGCCGGCGTCAGCCCGTACGCCCGGACGAACCAGCGGCCAAGATGACTCTGGTCGGCAAACCCCAATTCCATGGCGACCGTCGCCGGTTGCGCGCCGCTGGACAGCATTCGCCGCGCTTTCGACAACCGTAATTGCACCAGATACGCGTGTGGCGCCAAGCCATAGGCGGCCTTGAAAGCCCGGGTCAGACGGAATCTGTCGACACCCGCTGCGACGGCAATCTGGTCAAGACCGATGTCGAATCGGGCGTTGGCGTGCAGATAATCCCGAGCCTTTTGCGCCACCAGCGCCAGACGCGGGTCTTCGCCGTACCGAGTGCGCCAGTGCAGGTGACTGGTCAGGCGTTCGAGCAAACTGTCGAGGGCAGTTTGGCGGACGATCTTCAGCTCACCACCGTGCAGGGTTTGAAACGCCAGGCTGGTGGCGTGGGCCAGTCGCGGGTCGCTCGCCAGCGTGTGAGCGAAACACAATTGACTGTTATCGGGCGCGTTTTCGAAGACCGCACTCAGTTCACGCTGCAACCAAAGCGGGTCGAGGTACAGCATGCGGTAAGTGAAGCCGTCTTCGGTCGGCGCATCACCATCATGGATATCGCCGGGTTCGAGTAAAAACACCTTGCCCGGTGTGCTCTGATGTTTCGCCCGACGGCAATTGAATTGCTGGACGCCTTGTTCGGTCACGCCGACCAGGTAGCTGTCATGCCAATGCGGGTCGTAGGCGTGGCCCCGGAAATGCGCGCGCAGGGTCTCGATGCCGGTATCGGCGTCCTGGGCCAGTTCGATCCAGTTGTCAGGGGACATGCTGCACCTGTTAGACGGATTACCGGCCTATTTAACGCCGATGCAGAGGTCGATGCCTAGAACGTTTGTGCACGCATCAGTTGAACAGTCCTGCCGCGATGTTGATCGAGAAGCCGAGGATCGCCGTGTTGAACAAAAAACCGATCAGCGATTGCGCCAGCACGATTTTGCGCATGCGCCGTGTCGCCACGCCCACATCCGAAGTCTGCACTGCCACGCTGATAGTGAAGGAGAAATACAGGAAGTCCCAGTAGTTGGGGGTTTCCAGCCCTTCAGCGAAACGTAGCGCCAGGTCCTTGCCGTCCCAGGTGTAGAACAGGCGGGCGTAGTGCACGCTGAAAATCACCCCGATCAGTAGCCACGAGCCAATGACCGTCAGCGCGGTGAAACCGTAATGCAGGAGCTTGCGACTGGTTTCCAGGTCTTTGCTGCCGGCGAGTTCGAAGGTGATGGTCGCGAGGCTGGCAATGGCGGCAACGCACACCACGAACAGCACCAGTCCGGCGTTTTCATCTTCGACCTCGGCAATGCGCTTCACGTCCGGGGCTTTGGCGCGCGTGGCGAGCCAGAACATCAGCATCAGGTAGGTCCAGACCGCGGCATTCCAGCCAATGAGGATTTTGCTGATGATCGAATCGGCAGGAACCAGAATGCCTGCCGCGACGCCAAGGATAGCGGCGGCGGACAGGCGAGGGTGGGTGCGGGCGAGGAGGGGCATGATTGCTCGATGGGCCAAGGTATGCAAACACCTTAGCCTAGCGAGCTCCGTTCTGACCACACCTGAGAAAACAACACGACCCGTGTGGGTTAGAGGTCTTTATGGCGCTTGCGGACCAGCTTCATCACCACCACAAAAAACACCGGCACAAACACCACCGCCAGTGTCGCCGTGATCATCCCGCCAATCACCCCGGTGCCGATCGCTTGCTGGCTCGCCGAGCTGGCTCCGGTGGCAATCGCCAACGGCACCACGCCGAGGATGAACGCCAGTGAAGTCATCACAATCGGCCGCAAACGCAAGCGGGCGGCTTGCAAGGTCGCGTCGATCAGGTCGTGGCCTTCGTCATAAAGGCTCTTGGCGAACTCGATGATCAGGATCGCGTTTTTCGCCGACAGACCGATGATGGTGATCAACCCGACTTTGAAGAACACGTCGTTGGGCATGCCGCGAAAGGTCACGGCCAGTACGGCGCCGAGCACGCCGAGCGGCACCACCAGCAACACGGAGGTCGGAATCGACCAGCTCTCGTACAGCGCCGCCAGACACAAGAACACGATCAGCAGCGACAACCCGAGCAGAATCGGCGCCTGACTGCCGGACAAGCGTTCCTGCAATGACAAGCCGGTCCACTCCTGACCCAGGCTGTGTGAAAACACACTTGATACGTTCAACGCTGAGATTTTCTTGGATTGCCTGCGAAGTCGGTAGTAGGAAGTAAAGATTGGTCCGTGCGACCAACATCGGCGCTCATATGGCTGTTGGGGCCGCGTCAGCGGTCCCAACAGCCACTTACCGACGATCCAGCGGGATGATCACGCCCTGATCGCTTCAAGCAATCCCAAGATGCCGAAGATGCTCATCATTCGTTTGAGGTTGTAGGCGAGCACATGAAGGCTCATCTCAGTGCTCACCCTCGGCAGGGTTTTGGTCAGGAAGTGGGTACTTCCCATCCAGTACTTGAGCGTTCCAAAAGGATGTTCAACGGTCTGTCGACGAACCCTCATCATCGCTGGATCATGTTCTAGCCGAACCTGCATCGCATCGACTACAGCCTCATGTTCCCAGCGCTTCACCCGACGCTCCTTACCCGTCGTACATTGCTTTTGCATTGCGCAGGACTGGCAGCCTGAGAAGTAATAACAATGCAATAACATGCCGTCTTCCGTCGACGAATGTCTCCTGGTTAGTAACTGCCCCGCAGGGCATCGATACTCGTCCGACGCCGCAAGATAGATGAAATCCTGCTTGCCGAATCTGCCTTCCGCTTTGCTGCCAGATGTGAGGGGTTTCGGTACGAAGGTAGTGATGCCGGCTTGCTCGCAAGCAAGGATTTCCAGACCTTTGTAATAGCCTCGATCAGCCACCACCGTTAGCGATTCAGCTCCAATTTCTTCACGCGCCTGGCTCGCCATATTGCTCAGTTGCCCACGATCATTACCAACGTTGGTCACCTCATGGGCAACGATCAGATGGTGTTTGTCGTCGACCGCTGTTTGTACGTTGTAGCCGACCGTTCCGGTGCCTCGGCCGCTCGTGGCCATTGAACGTGCATCAGGATCTGTGAGGGAAATCTGCTGGTCTGGACTTTCGTGGAGCTGCGCCTCGATTTCCTTGAGTTTCTGCATCTGCTTTTTCAGTGTTTCTATCTTTTCTTTCAACCGCTCTGCTTTGGCCTCGGCCACTTCGGGCGTTGCCCGATCCGCCGAATCCATCGCCGCCAGATAGCGATCAATGCTCTGTTCAATCTGCTGCATGCGTGCCTTCACCTTGCCCTGAGTGAAGTTGCGGTCGCGATTATTGACGGCTTTGAACTTGCTGCCGTCGATGGCGATGATCGATTGAGAGAAGAGATTGAGGTTACGGCAAAGCACTACGAACTGGCGGCATACGCTGCGAATGGCTTTACCGTTGTCTTTGCGAAAGTCGGCAATGGTTTTGAAGTCCGGAGCCAAACGCCCCGTTAGCCACATCAACTCGACGTTGCGCTCGGCCTCACGCTCAAGCCGGCGGCTGGACTGAATCCGATTGAGGTAGCCGTAGATATAGATCTTCAGCAACACCGCTGGGTGGTAGGCCGGACGACCCGTTGCAGCAGGATCAACACCTTCAAACCCAAGTGCCCCCAAGTCGAGTTCATCGACGAAAACGTCGACCACGCGCACTGGATTTTCTTCGGCTACGTAATCGTCCAGACACTCCGGCAGCAAGGTGACTTGCGTCCGAGCCTCACCTTCAATGAATCGCTTCATGATCGTCCCCGCCACGATCTAAACGATCAGAAGATTAGACAATCGCAGGCGTTTTCACACAGCCTGGACCCAACCCGGCCGGGCCTTGCGCCACCAGACGTTCGATTTCCGCCATGGCTTCACCGGTGCTGTGGCCGGCTGCCGGTTCGCCGGAAATGGCAATCGCCGGGTAGCCGTTGTAGCGGGTCAACTGCGCCGGGCCTTGAATCCATTTCGCCTGAACGAAGGCCGACAGCGGCACCATTTTTCCGGCATCGTTACGCACGTGGATCTTCAATACATCGGCGACCTGACTGCGCTGATCGCCTTCAGCCTGCACCACCACCCGTTGCATCCGTCCCTGGTTGGGGAAATCGTTGATGTAGGCCGAACCGACCGCCGTGGATAGCACGTTGCCAACGTCGGCAAAGGACACGCCCAGCGCGTTGGCTTGTTTGCGGTCAACCTCCAATTGCACTTGTGGCGCTTCGGCCAAGGCACTTTCGCGCACGTTCATCAGGATCGGGCTTTTCTCGGCGGCGGCGAGTAATGCGGTGCGCGCCTGCATCAATGTGGCGTGGCCGAGGCCGCCGCGGTCCTGCAAGCGGAACTCGAAACCGCTGGAAGTGCCGAGACCGTCAACCGGCGGTGGCAGCACCGAGAACGCCACGGCGTCCTTGATCTGGCTCAGTACGATGTTGGCGCGGTCGGCAATCGAGCTTGCCGAGTCGTCGCTGCCTCGATCCGACCAATCCTTGAGCGTGGTGAACGCCAGAGCAGCGTTCTGCCCGCTGCCGGAAAAACTGAAACCGAGAATCACCGTGCTGTCGCCAACACCGGGTTCCGTGGCGTTGTGCGCTTCGATTTGCTCCACCACCTGCACCGTGCGGTTTTTACTCGCGCCCGGTGGTAATTGAATGTCGGTGATGGTGTAGCCCTGATCCTCAACCGGCAGGAACGAGGAGGGCAGACGGCTGAAACACAGCCCCAGACCGATCAGTAGCACGCCGTAGATCAGCAGGTAACGGCCCGTGCGTTTCAGCGCGTAGGCGACCCAGCCTTCATAACGCTCGGTCAAGCGCTCGAAGCCGCGGTTGAACCAACCAAAGAAGCCGCTCTTTTCATGATGCTCGCCTTTGGCAATCGGCTTGAGCAGCGTGGCGCACAACGCAGGGGTCAAGGTCAGCGCGAGGAACGCCGAGAACAGAATCGAGGTGGCCATCGACAGCGAGAACTGCTGGTAAATCACCCCCACCGAACCCTGCATGAACGCCATCGGAATAAATACCGCCACCAGCACCAGGGTGATGCCGATGATCGCGCCGGTGATCTGTTTCATCGCCTTGCGTGTCGCCTCCTTGGGCGACAAGCCTTCGGTGGCCATGATGCGCTCGACGTTCTCCACCACCACGATGGCATCGTCCACCAGAATGCCGATGGCCAGCACCATGCCGAACATGGTCAGCACGTTGATCGAGAAGCCCAGCGCGAGCATGGTCGCGAAGGTGCCCATCAACGCAACGGGCACCACTAGTGTCGGGATCAGCGTGTAGCGGATGTTCTGCAGGAACAGGAACATCACCGCAAACACCAGCAGCATGGCTTCGCCGAGGGTGTAGATCACTTTGGTGATCGAGACTTTGACGAAGGGCGAGGTGTCGTACGGAATCTTGTATTCGACGCCCGCCGGGAAGTAGCGCGCCAGGTCGTCCATCTTCGCCCGCACCAATGTGGCGGTGCTCAGGGCATTGGCGCCGGGTGACAGCTGCACGCTGACGGCGGTCGAAGGTTTGCCGTTCAAGCGCGTGCCGAATTGATATTCCTGGCTGCCGATCTCGACCCGCGCCACGTCCTTGATGCGCACGGTGGAACCGTCGGGGTTGGCCTTGAGGACGATGTCGGCGAATTCTTCCGGTGTCGACAACTGGCCTTTGACCAGAATGGTCGCGGTGATTTCCTGTGTCGTGCGGGTCGGCAAATCGCCAATGCTGCCGGCCGAAACCTGGGCGTTCTGCGCCACGATGGCGGCGTTGACGTCGGCCGGGGTCAGGTTGAAACCGATCAGCTTCTGCGGGTCGATCCAGATCCGCATCGCACGTTCGGCACCGTACAGCTGGGCCTTGCCGACACCGTCCAGACGCTTGATCTCGTTCATCACGTTGCGTGCCAGGTAATCGCTGAGCGCCACGTCGTCGAGCTTGCCGTCACTGGAGGTCAGGGTGATCAACAGCAGAAAGCCGGCGGAGACTTTCTCCACCTGCAAGCCTTGCTGGTTCACCGCTTGCGGCAGGCGCGACTCCACCACTTTCAGGCGGTTTTGCACATCGACCTGGGCCATTTCCGGGTTAGTGCCGGGCTGGAAAGTGGCCTTGATGGTGGCGCTGCCGAGGCTGCTCTGGGATTCGAAATACAACAGGTGATCGGCGCCGTTGAGCTCTTCCTCGATCAGGCTGACCACGCTTTCATCGATGGTCTGCGCCGAAGCGCCGGGGTACACGGCATAGATTTCGACTTGCGGCGGCGCGACGTTGGGGTATTGCGCGACCGGCAGCTGTGGGATGGCCAAGGCGCCGGCCAGCAGGATGAACAGGGCAACCACCCAGGCAAACACCGGGCGATCGATAAAAAACTGCGGCATAAAAAGCGTCCTGCTTACTGACCAGAAACCTGGGCAAGTGGAAGAGGGGTGTTGTCGATCTGGACTTTCTCACCGGGCTTGGCATGTTGCAGGCCTTCGGTGACGATGCGGTCGCCGGACTTGAGGCCGCCGGTGACGATCCAGCGATCGTTCTGCACGGCGCCCAGCTCCACAGGTTGCTGGCCGACACGCTGCTCGGCGTCGATCACCAACACATGGGCAATCCCGGCGCTGTCACGCTGGATGGCCCGTTGCGGCACGCTGATGCCTTGCTGGTTCACCGCTTGTTCCAGGCGCACACGCACGAAGCTGCCGGGCAGCAAGTCGAGGTCCGGGTTGGGAAATTCGCTGCGCAGGATGATCTGGCCGGTGCCCGGGTCGACGGTGATGTCGGTGAACAGCAACTTGCCCGGCAGCGGGTAGAGGCTGCCGTCGTCCTGGATCAACGTGGCTTTGGCCTGGCCCTGGCCCACTTCCTTCAACTGGCCGGAACGGAAGGCGCGGCGCAGGTCATTGAGTTCCCGGGTCGATTGGGTCAGGTCGGCATGGATCGGATTCAACTGCTGAATCAGCGCCAACGGCGTGGTTTCGTTTTGCCCGACCAGCGCACCTTCGGTCACCAGCGCACGGCCGATGCGCCCGGATATCGGTGCCGTGACGGTGGCGTAACCGAGGTTGAGTCTGGCGCGGACCACGGCGGCCTTGTTGGCGGCGACGTCAGCGGCGGTTTGCCGGACGCTGGCCCGGGCGTTGTCGTAATCCTGGCCGCTGATGGCGTTGCCTTCGATCAACTGGGCGTAGCGCTGTTCCTGCAGCCTGGCCTGGAAGGCATTGGCCTCGGCCTTGCGCAAGGACGCTTCGGCGCTGTCCAGATCGGCCTTGAACGGCGCCGGGTCGATGCGGAACAGCACGTCGCCTTGTTTCACGTCGCTGCCTTCGCGAAAGGCGCGCTGCAACACGACGCCGGCGACCCGGGCGCGGACTTCGGCAATCCGTGGCGCGGCAATCCGCCCGCTCAATTCGCTGGTGATCGACAGGGGCCGGGCTTCGACCGTTTCGACTCGCACCGTGGCCAGCGGCGCCTGCTCTTCGGCGTTCGAGGACTTGTCACACGCACTCAGCGTCAACGCCAGAATCATGAGACTGAGCCTGGCAAGCAGGTTGTTCGACATGTAGATACCCCAATAATGACTGCCCGCATCCTACGGCGAGGCGACGAGGGTAGCGGTGAAGCTTTGTTGGTGCTGTGTGAAATTGTGTAAGGGTTTTACTCAGGGGCGGGTGTGGGCGTATATCCTTGGCGGCTTGACACTTTTTGCGACGGTTAAATCGCTATCGCGGGCAAGCCCGCTCCCACAGTGGCCGGTGGAGTTCACCAAATCTGTGTTCACATCACATCCCTGTGGGAGCGGGCTTGCCCGCGATCAGGCCGTACCCGTTGCCACTGCACTTTCTGGAAACACCCCATGCCCAACATCCTCCTGGTCGAAGACGACACCGCGCTCTCCGAGCTGATTGCCAGCTACCTGGAACGCAACGGCTATTGCGTCAGTGTGATCACCCGTGGCGACCACGTGCGCGAACGGGCGCGGGTCAATCCGCCGGACCTGGTGATTCTTGACCTGATGCTGCCGGGGCTCGATGGCCTGCAGGTCTGCCGCTTGTTGCGGGCGGACTCGGCCACGCTGCCGATTTTGATGCTGACCGCCCGCGACGACAGTCACGATCAAGTGCTGGGCCTGGAAATGGGCGCCGATGACTACGTCACCAAACCGTGCGAACCCCGGGTCTTGCTCGCCCGTGTGCGCACCCTGTTGCGCCGCAGCAGCCTCAGCGAACCGCAGACCGCCAACGATCGCATCCTCATGGGCAACCTGTGCATCGACCTGTCCGAGCGCACCGTGACCTGGCGCGACCAGCTCGTCGAACTGTCCAGCGGTGAATACAACCTGCTGGTGGTGCTGGCCCGGCATGCCGGCGAAGTGCTGAGTCGCGACCAGATCCTGCAACGCCTGCGCGGTATTGAATTCAACGGCACCGACCGTTCGGTGGACGTGGCGATTTCCAAGTTGCGACGCAAGTTCGACGACCATGCAGGCGAGGCGCGCAAGATCAAGACCGTCTGGGGCAAGGGCTACCTGTTCAGCCGTTCCGAGTGGGAATGCTGAGACGATGTTCAGAATCCTCTTTCGCCTCTATCTGGTGATGATCGTCTCGTACAGCGCGGCGATCTACCTGGTGCCAGACCTGGTGATCAAGGTCTTCCATGAGCGCTTTGTCACCTACAACCTCGATTATTCGCGCGGCCTGCAAACCCTCATCGTCAAGCAGTTCCACGCCGTGCCCGAAGCGCAATGGCCGACGCTGGCCACCGAGATGGACAAGGACTTTGCGCCGCTGCACATCGTCCTGAGCCGCCCCGACGACGCCGATTTCACCCTCGATGAGCGCGAGCGTTTACAGCGTGGCGAGAATATCGTGCGCATTGGCGACTGGGGCTGGCGCACCTTGGCGGTGGCGCCGTTGAACAAGCAGACCGTCGTGCAAATGATCGTGCCGCCGGACCCGATGGACGTCAGCCTGTTGTACTGGAGCATCAACGTGCTGATCGGCGCGACCATGCTCGCCTGCCTGTTACTGTGGCTGCGACCGCACTGGCGCGATCTGGAACGCCTCAAGGGCACCGCCGAACGTTTCGGCAAAGGCCACCTTGGCGAGCGCACACAGATTTCCCCGCACTCGAACATCGGCAGCCTGGCCAACGTCTTCGACACCATGGCCGGCGATATCGAAAACCTGCTCAACCAGCAACGCGACCTGCTCAACGCCGTGTCCCACGAACTGCGCACACCGTTGACGCGCCTGGACTTCGGCCTGGCCCTGGCGCTGTCCGACGACTTGCCGGCCGCCAGCCTCGAACGCCTGCAAGGGCTGGTCGGGCACATTCGTGAGCTGGACGAGTTGGTGCTGGAGTTACTGTCCTACAGCCGCCTGCAAAACCCGGCGCGACTGCCCGAGCGGGTCGAAGTGTCGCTGGATGAATTCATCGACAGCATTCTGGGCAGCGTCGATGAAGAACTGGAGTCACCCGAGATCGTCATCGATGTGTTGCTGCATGGCCAACTTGAACGCTTCGCGCTGGACCCGCGATTGACCGCGCGCGCCATTCAAAACCTGCTGCGCAATGCCATGCGCTACTGCGAAAAGCGCATTCAGATTGGCGTTAAGGTCTGTCCCAAAGGTTGTGAGATTTGGGTGGACGACGATGGCATCGGCATTCCGGATGAGGAGCGTGAACGGGTCTTCGAGCCGTTCTATCGGCTGGACCGCAGCCGGGATCGGGCAACGGGCGGGTTTGGCCTGGGACTGGCGATCAGTCGCCGGGCACTGGAAGCGCAGGGCGGTACGCTGACCGTGGAACCGTCGCCATTGGGCGGCGCGCGGTTTCGGTTGTGGTTGCCCGCTCAGGCCTGATGCGCGCTTGGTAGCAGTTGCCGAACCGCATGGGTTCGGTAACTGCCTGGGTCAAGCGCCAAGCCGACTCCTCAACACCTTCGCCATGTCCTCCAGTTCCGTCTCCGGGTTGTGCCCGATCAACATCCAGGCGTGTTCCATGTCGGCCCAATACACCACATTCATGCCATGGCGGCGTTCATGGGCGAAGTGCCGACTGCCGCTGTTGGATCGAGTTGCGCACAACGCAATCGGGCCATGTGCCGGGTCGAGGTAGGTAATCTGCGCGATGGGCACGCCTTCGTATTCGAGGATTTGCGCGCGCTTGAATTCGGACCGGGGCAGGGCCAGTTGTGCAGGCGACAGGTTCAGGCCCAGCCGGGCATCGATGGTGCGCAATTGCGCGCGCTCGGTGGCTTCGTCGCTGGGCAAGTGGTCCAGGGTTTGCGGCACGTAGAGCGCCATATAGTCGGCCACCAGCCCGCGCCAGTTGCTCTTTTGCTGGCTTAGTTGCCAGCCGAGGAACAAGCGATCGGCCAACACGCCGCTGACCACCAGCCCGGCGGCCGCCGCGAGGAACCAGCGGCGGCTGACGGCTGGGCGTTCAGGCGATGGCAGGGTGTCGAGCATGGACTGCAGGCGATCGACAGGCGCCTGTTGGGCCAGTTCGTCATAGGCTTGGCGAAACGGCAGGCTGCTGCGTGCCAGCCATTGCAGGCGCAGATTGAGCACGGAGTCTTCGGCGATGGCGGCGTCGATACGCGTGCGCTGTTCGACGTCGAGTTGGTTGTCCAGGTAGGCCACCAACTGCTCATCCGAAGGTGTCGCGCGATCGTTCATCGACGTTCTCCAGTTGAAGGATTCGGGACCGCGTGCAATGGCGGGTATTCGGCCAGTTTCACGCGGGCGGCAGCGAGTCGGCTCATGACCGTGCCGATGGGCAATTGCAGCACTTCGGCGACTTCGCGATAGGACAAGCCTTCGACGTACGCCAGGTACACCGTTTCGCGTTGCGCCTCGGGCAGGGCATCGACGCGGCGGATCACCTGGGCAGCGAGCACATGGGTCTGCGCTGCCGACTCACCGTCAAACGACAGCTGGCTTTCGGCATCCACCAGACCCTGGCCCTGGCGCACCCGCCGGGAGCGCACTTCGTTGAGCCAGATCGAATGCAAAATGCTCAGCAGCCAGCGGTCCATGCGCGTGCCCGGGACAAATTGCCCCGCCCGCTCAAGTGCCCGAACACAGGTGGCTTGCACCAGGTCTTCGGCGACATGCCGTTGCCGGGACAGCAGCAGGCCGTAACGCCATAAACGCGTCAAATGCTGGCCCAGCTCTGCCCGTATTGCCTGATCGCTGGCGATGGCGACCTCCGTTTGTCTCGATGTCAGGTTTTCGATGAATCGTTGATGGCTTCGGCCAGGTCCTGGTACTCCTCGCAGGTGCTGCCGCAGATCGATTTGATCCGCTGCAACTGCTCCTGAGCCAGGTCCAGTCGACCTTTGATCACATAAGCCTCGCCGAGGTATTCGCGCACTTGCGCATACTGTGGGTCGAGTTTGACCGATTGCAGGTAGTAACCGATGCCTTCGTCGGTACGCCCCAGTTTACGCGTGGCGTAGCCGCGGTAGTTAAGGGCTTTTGCAGTGTTGGGCTCCTTGAGGGTATCGAGCAGGGCCAGGGCTTCCTCATAGCGCCCGTCCTTGGCCAGGCGGAAAGCATAGTCGGTGCGGTCGGCATCCGGCACCAGACTGCTGGTTTGCCTCAGGCATTTCTGTTGCTTGCTGTCCCAGACCTGGCCTTTGGGGCAATTGGGCTTGGCCGGTTCTTCTACATCGCCATGCGCCCAGGCCAACGAACCGGACAAGACGGCGGTGAGCAGCAGCGGGGTGGTGAAAACAGCAAAACGCAGAGTCATGGAAGGTGCTCCGGAGGTAGTTTCGTTTCAGTTGAGCCGCGGGCCCGCCAGCATCCCGCGGCAATTCTCATGGGCGTCATGAGGAGAACACCTCTGAGTGAACAATTATTCATTTCTGTGTGTCGATCATTACAAGGAAAGCTCAAATCCAGGCGCTATGCTCGACAGCATTCGTTGTCCATTGGGAGAACTGCCATGAAAGACCAGGTCCATCATGCCGCGGCGGCGGGCTATAAGACCGCCGCCGACACCTATGTTCGCGGCCGTCCGGATTATCCGCCGCAAGTGGCTGACTGGCTGACGGGCACCCTTGAATTGGATGCGCACAAAACCGTGATCGACCTCGGCGCCGGTACCGGCAAGTTCACGGGGCGGCTGGTGGCGACCGGCGCGCAGGTGATTGCCGTGGAACCGGTGGCGCAGATGCTGGAAAAGCTGTCGCTGGCCTTCCCGGATGTGTTGGCGGTCAGCGGCACTGCGACGGATCTGCCGCTGCCCGATGCCTCGGTGGACGTGGTGGTCTGCGCCCAGGCCTTTCACTGGTTTGCCAGCACCGAGGCGCTGACTGAAATCGCCCGGGTGCTGAAACCGGGCGGTAAACTGGGGCTTGTGTGGAACCAGCGCGATACCCGGGTGAGCTGGATGCCGAAACTGGATGCGATCGTCAACGCGCTGGAAGGCGATACGCCGCGTTTTCACACCGGTGCCTGGCGCCAAGCCTTTCCTCACAAAGCGTTCGGGCCATTGCAGGCGCAGCATTTCAATCATTCGCATACTGGGACGCCAGAGGACGTGATTTTCAACCGGGTGCGTTCCATCAGTTATATCGCGGCGCTGCCTCAGGAGCAGCGGGCGAAGGTTGACGAGCAGTTGCGCGCATTGGTTGCCGGGGAAGCGCTATTGCGTGGCAAGGACGTGGTGACGGTGCCTTATGAAACCGTGGCGTTTGTGGCGGTGAAGGGCAGGTAGATTGGCGGTGCGTCAATCGCGGGCAAGCCCGCTCCCACAAGGATCTCCAGTGTTGTAGAGATCCCTGTGGGAGCGGGCTTGCCCGCGAAGAGGCCAGTCCAGACACTACAGAACCCTGACCAGTCCCGCTTTTGGCCGAACCACTGCCTTACTCCCCCAGGCAATGCCTTGTTATAGTCCGGACCTCATTTTTTGCCCGGTAAAAGGATCACTGCCATGTCTCAGTACACCGCGTTCACCGTCGAACTGGCCGATAAAATCGCTCATGTGCAGATCAACCGCCCGGAAAAGATCAACTCGATGAATGCCGCGTTCTGGAGCGAGATCATTGAGATTTTCCAGTGGATCGATGACACCGACGAGGTTCGTGTGGTGGTCTTGAGCGGTGCCGGCAAGCATTTTTCCTCGGGCATCGACTTGATGATGCTCGCTGGCGTGGCCAATGAACTGGGCAAGGACGTCGGCCGCAACGCGCGCCTGCTGCGGCGCAAAATTCTCGCTCTGCAAGCGTCGTTCAATGCCGTTGATCATTGCCGCAAGCCGGTCCTGGCGGCGATTCAAGGCTATTGCCTAGGGGGCGCCATCGACCTGATTGCGGCGTGCGACATGCGTTACGCTGCCGAAGACGCACAATTCTCGATCAAGGAAATCGACATCGGCATGGCCGCCGACGTCGGCACCTTACAGCGCTTGCCGCGGATCATCGGTGACGGCATGCTGCGTGAACTGGCTTACACTGGTCGCTCCTTTGGTGCCGATGAAGCGCGCACGATGGGCCTGGTCAATCGCGTCTACAGCGACAATGCCAGTTTGCTGGACGGCGTCATGGGCATTGCCCGAGAGATCGCCGCCAAGTCGCCGATTGCGATCACCGGCACCAAGGAAATGATCAGCTACATGCGCGACCATCGCATCGATGACGGCCTCGAATACGTCGCCACGTGGAACGCCGCCATGCTGCAATCCACCGATTTGCGCGTGGCCATGGCCGCCCATATGAGCAAACAGAAACCCGAATTTCTGGATTGATTAAAAATGACTTCACGCTGGACCACTGCAGTACTGGACACCGATCAACCCGGCGGCTGGGCCGTGGCCCGCAGCCCCGAAGGTTTTATGTTCGATGACAATGGCGCGCTGTTCCCGCGCGAATGGCTCAAGCGCCAGGACCTGTCGATCCTGGCCGAGCATGGCATCGGTCATCTGGATGGCGAGCCGGTTTATCTGCTGGAATTGAGCAGTCACAGCGAAGTGCCGGGTTGCAACTGGAAGGGCCTGCGCGCGTTCATGCTCGACGGTGATCACACGGTGTACAAAGTGCTCGGTTATGCCGCGCAGATTGGCACCTGGTATCGCGAGCACCGCTTTTGTGGCAACTGTGGCCAAGTGGCGACCCAGGTTCCCCGTGAACGGGCGATGTACTGCGAGTCGTGTGACCTGCGCTATTACCCACGGATTTCGCCGAGCATGATTGTGCTGGTGACCCGGGGCGATGAAGTGCTGCTGGCCCGTTCGCCACGCTTTGTGGCCGGGGTCTACAGCACCTTGGCCGGGTTTGCCGAGCCGGGTGAATCGGCCGAAGACTGTCTGATTCGCGAGGTGCGCGAAGAGGTGCAGATCGAGGTCAAGAACATCCAGTACATGGGCAGCCAGTGCTGGCCGTTCCCGCATTCGATGATGCTCGGTTTTCATGCCGAGTACGCCGGTGGCGAGATTGTCTGTCAGGAAGACGAGATCGAAGATGCCCAGTGGTTCAACGTACACGACTTGCCGCCGTTGCCGGCGTCACGCTCGATTGCCCGCTACCTCATCGACGTCTACGTGGCGCGGCGTTTAGGCCACGCTGAACCAGTGTTGCCAGGCTAACCGCACGGTCAAGCCCAGCACCACGGTGATGAACACCGGACGGATGAACTTCGCACCGCCACTGATGGCGGTGCGAGCACCGAAGAATGCACCGACCATCACCGACAGGCCCATGCTCAGGCCGATGATCCAGTCCACTTGCCCGGAAAACACAAACACCGACAGCGCCGCGATGTTGCTGACGAAGTTCATGCTGCGCGCCACGCCACTGGCCTTCACCAGATCAATCGGGTAAAGCAGCAGGCTGCTGACGGTCCAGAATGCACCGGTGCCGGGGCCTGCCACGCCATCGTAGAAGCCGAGGCTGAAGCCTTGGGTCGATTGCCACTTCTTCTTGATCGGTGCGTCGCTGTCCAGCGGCGCTTTCGGCGTGCCCCCAAACAACAGGTAAAGGCCGCAGGCGAAGACGATCACCGGCAGCATCTTGTTCAGCCATTCCGCCGGCAGATAATGCGCGACCACGGCACCGGTCAGGGCACCGACCAGTGTGCCGACGATGGCGTGCATCCATTGTCTGGGGTGGAACAACTTGCGCCGGTAGAAGGTGAAACTGGCGGTGGCCGAGCCAAACGTCGAACTCAGTTTATTGGTGCCCAATACCAGGTGCGGCGGCAGGCCGGCGGTCAGCAGGGCCGGGGTGGTCAGCAGACCGCCACCGCCGGCGATGGCATCGATGAAACCGGCAATGAAAGCGACGATAGCCAGGATGGCCAGGGTGGTGAGGTCAACGCTGAGTTCGAAAGGCATGGAATCGGCTTATTCGGCGGGGTGCAGCAAGGGGCTGCGGGGAAGGGCCGACATCTTACCTAGATCCAACTTCTGCGGCGACTGGTCTGGCCTCATCGTCGGAACGCCGCCCGGGGCAAGCCCGACGATGACTGACTTCCAGACGCTACATCACTTGCTGGCAGGCCCATTCCCGATCTGCCACACAAAGGGCGGCTCTGTCCCGTTGATCGCCCAATCCCCGACAATCCGCGCCTTGTAGATCAGCGGATTGTGCGACGAGACCGTCCGCGCATTGCGCCAATGCCGGTCCAGCGATTTACCCGCCCGCACATCTGACGCCCCCAGTGCATTGAACAGCTGCGTGGTGGCCCGCAGGATCAGCTCCGAGACCACCACCTGTGCCTTGGCCGATTCGATTTCCGCCGCGACATTCGCCGCCTGTTCCAGCTCTTCATCACCCGAGAACCGCGCCAGGTACGCCCGTTGCGCCGGTTGTGCGGCCTTCAAGGCCGTTGCTTCGGCGGCATACACCAGGGAGGCGATTTCACCGACCACCTGCAGCACCTGCGCGTCCTGGCTGACGTGCGCCGCATTGCCATGGCTGTAGATGCGTTTGCGCTCGCGCACCTGATGAGCCACGTCGCGCAATGCCGCGCGGCCGATACCGGCCTGGGTGGCGAGTAGCACCAACTGATAAAACGCGGTCTGGTATTTGAACCGGGTGGAGAAATCGATGAGGTTCTCGGCGTCCACTTCAGCGTCGATAAACCGTGACGTTCCGCTGCCGGTGGTGCGCTGGCCAAACCCGTCCCAGTCATCGCTCTGGGTGATGCCCGGCTGACGAGTGCGGACGGCGGCAATCACGTCGCCACCGGTGTCGCTGCGCTGGGCATAGACGTCGATCCAGTCGGAAAACAGGCTGCCGGTGCTGTAGAACTTCTCGCCGTTGAGCCGCCATTGATCGCCGTGGGGCGAGACTTTGGTAATGACGTCGCCGATCGCCACGCTGCCGATCTCAGTCCAGGCGTTACCAACGAGGTCACCGTCGACAAAGCGTTTGAACCAAAGGTCCCGGCCCGGTCCCGGCGGTGCGTTCAAGCGGTCCTCGGCAAAGGCGAAATGCCCGCGCAGGGCCTGGGGCACGTTGGAATCGGCTTCGGCCAGTTCGATCAGTAACTCGAACAACTGCGGCAGGGACGCGCCGCCACCGCCATATTCAACCGGCACCCGTACGGCGCCGAAACCGGCTTCCTTCAGCCATTTGATCGGCTCGTGCGGCAGGCTGCGCGATTGTTCGCGTTCAATGGCGCCAGCGGCGATGCGCTGAAAGATCGGCCGGAATCTCGAGGCCAGCGCCTCATAGTCAGTGCCAATGGACAGAGGATTGATGATCTGGTGTTCGGTCATGGGTCGGCTCCTTGGAACGGCAGTGAGTGCCAAGGGGGGATTGCAGGGTCCATGCCGAGTTTGAGAGGCCCGTCATTGCGGGCGTTCAAGGGTTTGTAGCCATCGCAACTGTTGCCGCACCAACAGTCCATCAGCAAATTGCCCGGACACACACGCGGATCCCTGTGGGAGCGGGCTTGCCCGCGAAAGCGGTCTGACATTCAACATCTCCATTAGCTGATACACCGCATTCGCGGGCAAGCCCGCTCCCACAGGGATTTCGCTGGGCTCAAGGCGGTCGTGTCTCCATTCGCGAATCAACGCTGGCACGGTTGCTGCTCTGACCCAAGGACTTCCCCAAAGTCCCGAGGACAAACCTATGAGTCAGCAAGCCGTCAAATTTGCCTACTGGGTGCCGAACGTCAGCGGCGGGCTGGTGGTCAGCAAGATCGAACAACGCACCCACTGGGGCATCGACTACAACCGCAAACTGGCGCAACTGGCTGAAGAGGCCGGCTTCGAATACGCCCTGACGCAGATTCGCTTCACGGCCGGTTATGGCGCCGAGTTCCAGCACGAATCCGTTGCCTTCAGCCATGCGTTGCTGGCCGCGACCACCAAGCTGAAAGTGATCGCGGCAATCCTGCCAGGCCCTTGGCAACCGGCGTTGGCAGCCAAACAACTGGCGACCATCGATCAACTGACCAATGGCCGGATCGCGGTGAACATCGTCAGTGGCTGGTTCAAGGGTGAGTTTCAAGCGATTGGCGAACACTGGCTGGAACACGATGAGCGTTATCGTCGCTCCGAAGAGTTCATCCGCTCGCTCAAAGGTGTCTGGAGCCAGGACAACTTCACGTTCCGTGGTGACTTCTATCGCTTCGACAATTACAGCCTCAAGCCCAAGCCTCTGGGCCAGCCGGAAATCTTCCAGGGCGGCAGCTCGCGCGCGGCGCGGGACATGGCTGCGCGTGTATCGGACTGGTACTTCACCAACGGCAACACCCCGGAAGGGATCAAGGCCCAGGTCGACGATATTCGCCTCAAGGCGGCGGCCAACAACCATTCGGTGAAAGTTGGCGTCAACGCGTTTGTCATCGCCCGCGACACCGAAGAAGAAGCGCGAGCGGTGCTGGCGCAGATCATCGATCAGGCCGATCCGGAAGCGGTCAATGCGTTTGGCGATGCGGCGAAGCAAGCGGGCAGGGCGTCGCCAGAGGGTGAGGGCAACTGGGCCAAGTCGACCTTCGAGGATCTGGTGCAATACAACGATGGCTTCAAGACCAACCTGATCGGCACGCCGCAACAGATTGCCGAGCGCATCGTCGCGTTGAAGGCGGTGGGCGTGGACCTGGTGCTGGCCGGGTTCCTGCACTTTCAGGAGGAAGTGGAATACTTCGGCAAGCGGGTGTTGCCGTTGGTGCGTGAGCTGGAAGCCAAAGCACTGAGCAAGCCAACCGCCGCCGTAGCCTAAACCCCACAAAACACCTGTAGGAGCTGTCGAGTGAAACGAGGCTGCGATCTTTTGATCTTAAAAAATCAAAGTCAAAAGATCGCAGCCTCGCTTCACTCGACAGCTCCTACAGGGTTTTGTGTTTACAGGCCCAGGTCGGACAGACCCGGATGGTCGTCAGGACGGCGGCCCAGCGGCCAGTGGTACTTGCGCTCGCTTTCCTTGATCGGCAGGTCGTTGATGCAGGCAAACCGGTTGGCCATCAACCCGTTTTCATCGAACTCCCAGTTTTCGTTGCCGTAGGAACGGAACCAGTTGCCCGAGTCGTCGTGCCATTCATAGGCGTAACGTACGGCGATGCGGTTGCCGGTGAAGGCCCAGAGTTCCTTGATCAGGCGGTAATCCAGTTCCTTGGCCCATTTGCGGGTCAGGAAACCTTTGGCTTCTTCCCGGTTGTAGGCAAACTCGGCGCGGTTACGCCATTTGGTGTCCAGGGTGTAGGCCAGCGATACGCGTTCCGGGTCGCGGGAATTCCAGCCGTCTTCGGCCAGGCGAACTTTTTCGATCGCGGATTCACGGGTAAACGGTGGCAATGGCGGACGAACTTCAGCGTTAGACATTTAAAGTCTCCCTATCAAATTAAAGTTCAAGCAACTTGTCGGGCTTATCCAAGTGTTACAGGTCCAATAACTTTCGCGCCATGCATTGCGCATTATCGGCGGCACTGTGATCACCCATCACAAGCGCTACGGTAATGGCACCTTCGATCAGGATCAGCAGCTGTCTGGCCAGCGTCTCCGGGTCGGCTGCGCCATATTCGGTGCAGAGCTCGCGCACGTAGTCGAGCAGCTTTTGTTTGTGGTCTTTGGCGACCAGGCGAACCGGGTCTTGCGGATCACCGGTTTCGCCACTGGTATTAATGAATGCGCAGCCGCGAAAGCCTTCCGAGTCGAACCAGCCTTTGAGCACGGTAAACAGGTTGAGCAGGCGCTCGGCCGGGGTTTGCGCCTGATCGACCGCGGTCCTGTACCAGTTCATCCAGCGTATATCGCGGCGTTGCAGGGCGGCGACGGTCAGCTCCTCCTTGTTGGCGAAGTAGCGGTAGATGCTTTTTCTGGAGACGCCGGCGGTTTTCACCAGAAGATCCATGCCCGTGGCGGCGATGCCACTTTTGTAGATCAACTTTTCGGTGACATCCAGAATGATGTCGCGTGTGTCGTTGCTAGTGATTTCGTTCATGTGGCAAACAGTAGAACGATCGTTCTCCTTGGTCAAGCGGCAATTTTCTTCGCCGATTAAATCGCAATCGCGAGCAGGCTCGCTCCCACAGGGGAATGCATTGCAAATGTGGGATTGAGCCTGCTCGCGATTGCGTCATTACAGACAGTAACAAGACCCCGGCGAATCCATGGTGTAAGCTCTCTGGCTATTCGGAATTGACCCTTTGCGAGCCCTATGCCGTCGCTTTTCAAACGCTCTCTGCTGCCTAAACTGCGCAGTTTTCCGCTGACCGCCGAAGCCGTCACCATCCTTTCCGGCGCCGCCGAGTTTCGACGTTGCCTGCTGGAAAAAATCGCCAGTGCCACTCAGCGCATCTATATCGTCGCGCTGTACTTGCAACAGGACGAAGCCGGTCAGGAAATCCTTGATGCCTTGCACGCCGCCAAACTGGCTCGTCCGCAACTGGACGTGGTCGTGGTGGTGGACTGGCTGCGGGCCCAGCGCGGCTTGATCGGTGCTGGCAAGCAGCCAGGCAATTCAGCCTGGTATCAGGAAGCGACCCGTACCCACGAAAGCGAGGTGCCGGTGTACGGCGTGCCGGTGCAGACCCGCGAGCTGTTCGGCGTGTTGCATTTGAAGGGTTTTGTGATCGACGACTGCGTGATCTACAGCGGCGCGAGCCTGAACAACGTTTACCTGCACAAATTCGACAAGTACCGTTACGACCGTTATCACCTGCTGCAGAATCACGCGCTGGCCGACTCGATGCAGCACCTGATCCAGCACGGTTTGATCGCTTCCAAAGCGGTGCATCGTCTCGATCTGCCGAACCTGCCGACCACCCGCAGCCTGCGCAACGACATCGGCGATTTGCGCAGCCGCCTCAAGCACGCCACGTACGACACCACGGCAGGCACCACGGAGAAAGCCGGGTTGTCGGTGAGCCCGTTGCTTGGCGTGGGCAAGAACAATCCGTTGAGCCGGGTGATTTGCGAGTTGATCGCCAGCGCCCAGCATCAGCTGACCATCTGCACGCCTTACTTCAATCTGCCGCTGGCGGTGACCCGGGAGATCAACCGGGCCCTGGGGCGCGGCGTGAAGATCGACATCATCGTCGGCGACAAGACCGCCAACGACTTCTACATCCCGCCGAGCGAGCCGTTCAAGGTGATCGCGGCGCTGCCGTATCTTTACGAGATCAGCCTGCGACGCTTTGCCAAACGGCATCAGGAAAGTATCGACAGCGGCAAGCTCAACCTGCATTTGTGGAAGGACGGCGACAACACCTACCACCTCAAAGGCATGTGGATCGACAAGCGTTACACCTTATTGACCGGCAACAACCTCAACCCGCGCGCCTTCCGCCTCGACCTGGAAAACGCGCTGCTGATCGATGATCCGAAAGGTGAACTGCTGGAGCCGCGCAGCAAGGAACTGGGGGAGATTTTCCAGAACACCACGCGCATCGAGCGCTATCAGGATCTGGAAACATTGCTGGAATACCCGCCGGCGGTGGCCAAGTTTTTGAAGCGTGTAAGTCGTGTGCGGATTGAGCGGTTGCTGTACCGGATGTTGTAAACACTGGGGGGAGTTGTATTGCCTTTCAGAATGCCATCGCGGGCTTGCCCGCGAAGGGGCCCGCATAGACGCTAGAAAAGCTCAGTTCAAACCCAACTTCCCACGCATCGTCGACAAATCCTCAGCCAGCGTATTCACCGGGCCGACCAACGCCTTGCGGTCGTTGTCTTTCACTTTGTCGTAGGTCTCAAAACCACCGTCCGTGGTTTTGTACTTGGCCAGAACCCTGTTCACGCTGGCGAAGTTCTTGTCGACTTTGGCGATAAACGCTGAGTCCTGTTTCTCGATCTGCGGACGGAACAGGTCGACGATTTTCTTCGCGCCATCGATGTTGCCCTGGAAGTCATACAGGTCGGTGTGGCTGTAGCGATCTTCTTCGCCGGAGATCTTGGTGGCGGCCACTTCTTCCAGCAACGCCGCCGCACCGCCGACGACTTTCTCTGGCGGGAAGGTCAGGCCGGCCACGCGGGTTTGCAGGTCTTTCACGTCTTTGTCCAGGCCATCGGCGAGCTCGCCCAGGCCCTGGGTGCTCTTCTCGGAAAACAACGAATATTCAATGCGGTGGAAACCGGTGAAGTCTTCAGCCTTCACACCTTTTTCGTGGTCGTCGACACGGGAGTCGATGGAGGCGTCGAGGTCACTGAACAGCTCGGCAATCGGCTCGATCGATTCGTAGAAAACCCGGGTCGGGGCGTAGAGCTTTTGCGCGGTGGCCAGGTCGCCTTTTTTCACCGCCTCGGTGAACTGTCGGGTGTGGCTGGCCAGTTCGTCCAGTTGCTCGGTGACGTAGATCTTGTAGTCCGAAACCGGCCCCACCAGATCCATCGGCGCCGTCGCTGCGAAAGCCGAAAGCGGGGTGTTGAGCAAGCCTAGGGTCAGCAATAACGCGAGTGGCGACTTTTTCATGGGACGGTTCCGTGTGGGGGGTATTTATGCGGTTGTTTTTGCAGCGGCGGCATCAAGCAGCGAGCGACCGATGAAGTCCTGGTCGCCGGTCACACCTGGCAGGGTGAAGAAGTACCCGCCGCCGACGGGCTTGAGGTATTCCTCGAGCGGCTCGCCGTTGAGTCGGGTTTGCACGGTGATGAAGCCTTTTTGCAGATCGGCCTGGTAGCAGATGAACAGCAAACCCATGTCGAGCTGACCGTTCTTGTTCACTCCGTTGGAGTAGTTGAACGGCCGGCGCAGGATCAGGTTGGCCTGGCTCGCGGCGGTGCGCGGGTTGGCCAGGCGGATGTGCGCGTCGAGCTTGGTCAGCTTGCCTTGCGGGTCCTTGGCATAGTCCGGGACCTCGGTTTCATGGGTGCAGCCCATGGGCGCTCCGGTACTTTTGACTCGACCGAGAATGCTTTCCTGTTCCTGCAACGGCGTGCGGTCCCAGCGCTCGACGAAGTTGCGGATGATCCGCACGGCCTGATAGCTGCCGTTCGCCGCCCAGGCCGGTTCGTCGCTGCCGGGTTGAACCCAGACGATGCGGTCCATGGCTTTGGCGTCGTTGGAACTGGGGTTGGCCGAGCCGTCGCGAAAACCCAGGAAATTGCGGGCGCTCTGCGCCTGAACACCAGGTTTCACCGGGGCTTGTGGCGGTACGCTGCCTTCCTGTTTCCAGCGCACCAGCAGCAGGTCCGGCAGGTTTTTCACGATGTCGCGCAGGGCGTGGATGTTGGTGTCGGTGGTGTTGGCGCAAAACTGCAAACTCAGGTCGCCGTGGCAGCAATCGGCTTCCAGCGCATCGTTGGGGAAACCGACCATGCGGATCAGCCGCTTGGGCTTGACCTCGGCCAGACCGAAGCGCTCGTCGAACAGCGACTCTCCGACCGAAACGGTGATGGTCAGGTTATCGGGTGTTACCACCGGGCCCAGAATCCCCGAATCCACGGGCGGCAGCTTCGGGTCGACCTGAATCACCGGGCCACCCTTCATCAAGAACGCGATGCGCTCGTTAAGGGTGCGGAACAGCCGCTCCAGATCCTGGCGGTCGCTGGCCAGCACATCAAACGACACCAGCATGCCGGACGCCGGACGTGGGGTGACGATGCCGGTCTGGTGCTGGCCGTGGAAGGTGTGGCGGTCTTCGGTCTTTTCGCTGCTCGGCGCTTCGGTAACTTGCGCGGGGCTTGCGGCCATCGCCGGGCAACTGAGTGCAGTGCCGGCCAAGGCGACACCGGCTGCGCCCATGCCCATCAGGACGCGACGGCGCTGGAGATTGAAGTGTTCTGAGTCGTTCATCGGTTTGAGTCTTCTGCGGACAGGCCGGAAAGGCCAAGGGCGGGATCGATGTCATCGAGTTCGTTGGCCAGTGTCCTGGCCTTGTCGGCGATCTGTTTGCGCTGCTCGGCGCTGACCGTGTCGTAGCTTGCGTAACCTTCCTTGAGCTTGAAGCCGTTGAGGTCGGCGTCGAGGGCGGTGATCGCGCTGTCGATTTTCGGCAGCAACTCGGCAGCGGACTTGCTCAGCAGCGGGCGCAACAGGTCGACGACTTTGCGCGTCGCATCGAGGTTGGCCGCAAAACCATTCAGGTCGGTGTGGCTGTAGCGTTCTTCTTCACCGCTGCTGGCGCGCACCTCGGCGAGGCTGTTGAGATTGCGCACGACGATGCTCACCAGTTGCTCCGGTGGCAGCGACTGGGCGAGCAATTGCTGCTTGAGCGTGGTGACATCGCGGGTCAACTGCTGGGCCACCGGCGCCAGATCGACGAGCGTGCGTTGCTGAAACAGCGCGTATTCGATGCGGTGGAAGCCCGCGAAGGCGGGATCCTGCTCGCGTTTTTCGAAGTAATCGGCGCGGGCGTTGATCGCGTTGTCCAGTTCGGCCAGACGCTGGGCGGCCGGCGCGATCCGTTGATAGGCGGCGCGGGCCGGTGCGTACAGCGCTTGTGCCTGGCCCAGGTCGCCGGCGACGATGGCTTGCTCAAGCGCACCGACGGCTTTGATCAGCGTCGTGCTTTGGCTGCTCAGGTACACACGAAACTCGGACAACGGCCCGATAAACGCGACCATCGACGGTTTGGCTTGGGCGGCAGCTTCTGACGCGGCCGTCGGGGTCACGTGCAAAGTGCCGCGCGGATTGCTCAGCAGGCCGCAGGTGATCGCGTAATCGCCGGGCAACAAGTTGGCGTTGATCACCTGGCTCAAGCCAGGAGCTATGTTTTCCCGTTCTTCGAGCACCAGCACGCCGTCGAGGATTTCCCACTCCACCGCACGGTCCGAGCGGTTGACGATGCGGAAACTGGCACGACCGGCCGGCACCGTCAGTGCATTCGGCTCGCAACTGTGCGGGTGGATGGTTACGACGACTTCGTCATGGTGGGTCTGACGCTTGGCCGCGGCCCGTTGCGAGGCGTAGTAGAACAGGCCACCGGCGGCGATCATCACGATCACCGAACCGGCTACCGCCCAGCGCAGGGCGCGGGGAGGGGAGGCCTGGGGAGAGGCTTGATTTGGCATGGGTGCCCTTACTGGCTGGAAGCGGAAGACGGGTGTTTGGCGGGCGTTGGCGCGGGGAGAAAAAACATCACCAGCGCCACCAGCAGATACATCAGGTAAGCCCCGAGGGTGCTGACGGTCGGCGCGTCCTGATAACCGAACATCCCCGCCAGCACCGAGCCCAGTGGGCCGTCCATTGGCAGCGTCGCACTGAAGTCGAACAGCACCGTTTGCAGGTGATTCCAGACCCCGGCTTCGTGCAGCGCTTGCACCGAGTTGGCGAGAATCCCGGCCGCCACGACGAGGATGAACAGCCCGGTCCAGCGGAAGAACGCGCCGAGGTTCAGGCGCATGCTGCCGGTGTAGATCAGGAAGCCGACGATGATCGCCAGGATCAGGCCGAGCAGGGCGCCGATCGGTGCCGCCGGGCCTTCGCTTTGCTGAAACACCGCCAGCAGGAAGAACACCGTTTCCAGGCCTTCCCGGGCCACGGCGAAAAACACCATGGCGATCAGCGCAGTGACCTGGTGCCTGGAGCCGGTCAGTGCCTGATCAAGGGATACGTGCAGCGAATGCTTGATCGAACGCGCCACTTTGCGCATCCAGAACACCATCGAGCTGAGGATGCCGACGGCGACCAGCCCGACCACGCCTTCAAACAGCTCCTGCTGTTTCTGCGGAAATTCGGCACTGACCAGCTCCAGCCCGCCGCCCACCAACAGCGCCAGCGCAACGGCGAGGAACACGCCAATCCACACGGCGGGCATCCACTGGCCACGGCCGGTCTGTTGCAGATAGCTGGCGATGATGCCAACGATCAACGCGGCTTCAATGCCTTCGCGCAGCATGATCAGAAAAGGGACAAGCATTCAGCACCGTCACGAAACTAGATAGGGTGCTAATTTGTAACATAATGACACTCATTCCCAAATAGCACTGATTGGCATTTACCTGAACCTAGCCTGAACAACCTTAAAGATCACATTGGATCCTGTGGGATCTGCATTGGGCTGACGGCTGCGCTAAGATGCCGGCACTCAACAAGAACAAGGCGCACCTCGCTCAATGTCGGAAAAAGACACCATCTCCATTCAACTGGTGCGCGAAGCACTGCTGCAAAGCTGTGTCCCTGGCGCCGCCACCGATGAGGTGTTGAGCAAGGTCGGCATCGAGCCGGCGCTGCTGCACTCCAACGACGCCCGCGTCCCGGCCACGGCGTATGCGCGGTTGTGGCGTCTGCTGGCCCGGCGTGGCGACGACGAGTTTTTTGGCATGGACCCGCGCAAGCTCAAGTCCGGCAGCCTGGCGTTTCTGTGCCGTTGTTCGATGGTCCAGCCGAGTCTGGCCGCCGGACTGACCTCGGGCCTGGATTTCCTATCGTTGATGCTGGAGAACATGCCCGCGCAACTGGTGCGTCAGCAAAGCCTGGCCGAGATCGTCCTGCTCGAAGACGACCAGGACCCGCGTCGCGCCTTCACCTATTTCACCTACTGGATGATCGTGCACGGCGTCGCCTGTTGGCTGGCGGGACGACGGATACCGATTCTGGCCATCGAACTGCGCTGTCCGATGCCGGATTTCTGCGATGACTATCAGGTGATGTTCTCCGAGAACCTGCGCTTTGACCGACCGCGCACGCGGATGATTTTCTCGGCCGACTGCCTGGACCTGCCGATCAAGCGCAGCGCAGATGAACTCAAGCGTTTCCTGGCCCATGCGCCAGCCAATATCCTGGTCAAGTACCGCGATCCGCAAAGCCTCGCCAGCCGGATCAAGCACGATTTGCGGCAACTGCCCGCCGAACAGTGGCCGGAAACCGAACCGCTGGCGCAACAACTGTGCATGTCGGCTTCCACTCTGCGCCGGCGACTGGCGGAAGAAGGGCAGACGTATCAAGGGCTCAAGGACAGCGTGCGCAAGGAATTGGCCATCGTCTGGCTGGCCGAGCCTCACATCAGCTTCGCCGAAATCGCCACACGCTTGGGGTTCGCCGATGCCAGCTCGTTCTACAAGGCGTTTCGCAAGTGGTCGGGGTCTAATCCGGGGCATTATCGGAGCTTGATTCTCAACGAAGCGAGCTAGACATTGATCGTTCCCACGCTCTGCGTGGGAATGCCTCAACGGACGCTCCGCGTTCGGCTCTGGAAGGGACGCAGAGCGTCCCTGGCTGCATTCCCACGCAGAGCGTGGGAACGATCATGGCTACCTTGGCCAAACCAGTCAGACAACTTGATAGCTTTGACCATTGTCCACTTCCCCGCGCAGAGCGAGTATTTCCCTGTTACTTACGGTTCCCCCAACCCAATAAAAATACAGCGGGATTCTGGCAATGCGCGATTACTTGTCTGCTACTTCACAGTTCAATTATCAGCACACCGTCGACACTTCTCTGGCCGGTAATCTGCAGGCTCTCAATGCCTGCGTCGAGTGTTGCGACCGGCATGCATTGCCGGGGCGCATTGCGCTGTTCTGGGAGGGCCGTGACGGCTCCAGTGCGACGTATACCTTCAGCGACTTGCAGGACAAAGCTGCGCGTCTCGCCAATTTCCTCCTGGCCCAAGGCGTGAAGAAAGGCGACAAGGTCGCCGGCCTCCTGCCACGCAATATCGAATTGTTGATCACCGTGTTCGCCACCTGGCGCATCGGCGCGGTTTATCAGCCACTGTTCACCGCGTTCGGCCCGAAAGCCATCGAACACCGCTTGAGCAACTCCGGCGCCAAGGTGGTGGTGACCGACGCGGTCAATCGGCCGAAACTCGCCGATGTCGCCGACTGCCCGACCATCGTCACCGTCGGCGGACCGAAAGGCCAAGGCATCGTCCGTGGCGATTACAGCTTCTGGGCCGAACTGGCCAATTATTCTTCCACGTGTGAGCCGGTGCTGTTGACCGGCGAAGACCCGTTCCTGCTGATGTTCACCTCGGGCACCACCGGCCCGTCGAAAGCCCTGTCGGTGCCGCTCAAGGCCATCGTCGCCTTCCAGAGCTACACCCGCGATGCCGTGGATTTGCGCCCTGAAGACGCGTTCTGGAACGTGGCCGATCCGGGCTGGGCCTATGGCATTTATTTCGGCGTCACCGGGCCGATGGCGATGGGGCATCCGATCACCTTTTACGATGGCCCGTTCACCCTTGAAAGCACTTGCCGGGTCATCAACAAATACGCGATCACCAACCTCACCGGCTCACCGACCGCCTATCGATTGCTGATTGCTGGCGGCGACGAATTTGCCAAGTCGATCAAAGGCAAGCTGCGCATCGTCAGCAGCGCCGGCGAGCCGCTGAACCCGGAAGTGATCCGCTGGTTTGCCGACAACCTCGGCGTGGTCATTCACGACCATTACGGCCAGACCGAACTGGGCATGGTCCTGTGCAATCACCATGGCCTGGAACACCCGATCCACATGGGCGCCGCCGGTTTCGCCTCGCCGGGACACCGCATCGTGGTGCTCGACGATGAATACAAGGAACTGGGCGTCGGCCAGCCCGGCATCCTGGCCATCGACCGCAGCCAATCGCCGATGTGCTGGTTCAATGGTTACGAAGGGGCGCCGACCAAGGCCTTCGTTGGCAACTATTACCTGAGCGGCGATACCGTCGAGTGGAACCCGGACGGCAGCATCAGTTTTGTCGGCCGTAGCGACGACGTGATCACTACCTCTGGCTACCGGGTCGGCCCGTTCGACGTGGAAAGTGCGTTGATCGAACACCCGGCAGTGATCGAGGCTGCTGTTGTCGGCAAACCCGACCCGGAGCGCACCGAGCTGGTGAAAGCCTTCGTGGTGATCAGCGAGCAATACCGCCCGACGCCGGAGCTGGCAGAAGAACTGCGCCAGCACGTGCGCAAACGTCTGGCCGCACATTCATACCCGCGTGAAATCGAATTTGTCAGCGAATTGCCGAAAACCCCAAGCGGCAAATTGCAGCGCTTTATCTTGCGCAACCAGGAAATCGCCAAGGCTCAAGAGGCCGCGGCTCACAAAGCTTCTGCTTGAATCGAAGGAAACAATGATGCAGATCGAAAACAAGGTTTTTCTCGTTACCGGCGGTGCATCGGGCCTCGGTGCGGCCACGGCTGAAATGCTGGTCGCGGCCGGTGCCAAGGTGATGCTGGTGGACATGAACGCCGAAGCCGTAGCGGCCCAGGCCGAGCGCCTCGGCGCCCAAAGCGTGGTCGCCGACATCAGCGACGAAGCCGCCGCTGAGGCCGCGGTGCAGGCGACAGTCAAAGCCTTCGGTGGCCTCAATGGCCTGGTCAACTGCGCCGGCATCGTGCGCGGCGAGAAGATCCTCGGCAAGAACGGCCCGCATGCGCTGGCCAGTTTCAGCCAGGTGATCAACGTCAATCTGATCGGCAGCTTCAACATGTTGCGTCTGGCGTCGGCGGCCATCGCCGAAACCGAACCGGATGCCGACGGCGAGCGCGGTGTGATCATCAACACCGCCTCGGCCGCTGCCTATGACGGCCAGATCGGCCAGGCCGCCTACGCTGCGTCCAAAGGTGCAATCGTCAGCCTGACCTTGCCCGCCGCCCGTGAACTGGCGCGCTTCGGCATCCGTGTTATGACCATCGCCCCGGGGATTTTCGAAACCCCGATGATGGCCGGCATGACCCCGGAAGTCCGCGCATCGCTGGCTGCCGGCGTGCCATTTCCGCCGCGTCTGGGCAAACCAGCCGAGTATGCCGCGCTGGTCAGGCATATCATTGAAAACAGCATGCTCAATGGCGAGGTGATCCGTCTCGACGGTGCCTTGCGCATGGCCGCCAAATAAGGAGGATTTGTCATGACTATTGCCAACGATCCAATCGTTATCGTCAGCGCCGTCCGCACCCCGATGGGTGGTTTTCAGGGCGAGCTGAAAAGCCTGACCGCGCCGCAACTGGGTGCTGCCGCGATTCGTGCCGCCGTTGAACGCGCCGGTATCGCCCCGGAATCCGTCGAAGAAGTGCTGTTTGGCTGCGTGCTGTCCGCTGGCCTCGGTCAGGCCCCGGCGCGTCAGGCGGCGTTGGGTGCCGGGCTGGATAAATCGACCCGCTGCACCACCCTGAACAAGATGTGCGGTTCGGGCATGGAAGCGGCGATTCTGGCCCACGACATGCTGGTGGCCGGCAGCGCCGACGTGGTCGTCGCGGGCGGCATGGAAAGCATGTCCAACGCGCCCTATCTGCTGGATCGCGCCCGCAGCGGTTACCGCATGGGCCATGGCCGCGTGCTCGATCACATGTTCCTCGACGGTCTGGAAGACGCCTACGACAAGGGCCGCCTGATGGGCACTTTCGCCGAGGATTGCGCTGAAACCAACGGGTTTACCCGTGAGGCTCAGGACGCGTTTGCCATTGCCTCGACCACCCGCGCGCAGCAGGCGATCAAGGACGGCAGCTTCAAGGACGAAATCGTGCCGCTGACGGTGACGGTCGGCAAAGAACAGGTGCTGATCAGCAACGACGAACAGCCACCGAAGGCCAAACTGGACAAGATCGCTTCGCTGAAACCGGCGTTCCGCGAGGGCGGCACGGTGACGGCGGCCAACTCAAGTTCGATCTCCGACGGTGCGGCCGCGCTGGTGCTGATGCGCCGTTCCGACGCAGAGAAACAAGGCCTGAAACCGCTGGCGGTGATTCACGGCCACGCTGCGTTCGCCGACACCCCGGGCCTGTTCCCGGTGGCACCGGTCGGTGCGATCAAGAAGCTGATGAAGAAAACCGGTTGGTCGCTGGATGAAGTCGATCTGGTGGAAGTCAACGAAGCGTTCGCCGTCGTCAGTCTGGTGACCATGACCAAACTGGAAATCCCCCACGAGAAGGTCAACGTTCACGGCGGCGCGTGCGCCTTGGGCCACCCGATTGGCGCGTCCGGCGCGCGGATCCTCGTGACCTTGCTCTCGGCCCTGCGCCAGAAAGGCCTGAAACGCGGCGTCGCAGCGATTTGCATCGGCGGCGGTGAAGCCACGGCCATGGCCGTGGAATGCCTCTACTAAGACCCGCACGCCCCCTGTAGGAGCTGTGTAGGAGCTATGTAGGAGCTGTCGAGTGAAACGAGGCTGCGATCTTTTGATCTTGATTTGTGGCGATCTTAAAACGATGAAGATCAAAAGATCGCAGCCTCGTTTCACTCGTCAGCTCCTACAGATGGCAATTGTATTTTAAGGATTTGCGATGATTCCCAATGACGAACAACTTCAGATCAGCGACGCGGCCCGGCAATTCGCCCAGGAACGGCTGAAACCGTTCGCCGCCGAGTGGGACCGCGAACACCGCTTCCCCAAGGAAGCCATCGGCGAGATGGCCGAACTGGGCTTTTTCGGCATGCTGGTGCCGGAAGAGTGGGGCGGTTGCGACACCGGTTACCTGGCCTACGCCATGGCCCTGGAAGAAATCGCTGCCGGCGATGGCGCGTGCTCGACCATCATGAGCGTGCACAACTCGGTCGGTTGCGTGCCGATCCTCAAGTACGGCAACGATGAGCAGAAAGAACGCTTCCTCAAACCACTGGCCAGCGGCGCGATGCTCGGGGCGTTTGCCCTGACCGAACCCCAGGCCGGTTCCGACGCCAGCGGCCTGAAAACCCGCGCGCGCCTGGAAGGCGATCACTACGTGCTCAACGGTTGCAAGCAGTTCATCACCTCCGGGCAGAACGCCGGGGTAGTGATTGTATTCGCGGTGACCGACCCGAGCGCTGGCAAGCGAGGCATCACGGCGTTGATCGTGCCGACCGATTCGCCGGGCTACAAAGTCGCCCGGGTTGAAGACAAACTCGGCCAGCACGCCTCCGATACCTGCCAGATTCTGTTCGAAGACGTGAAGGTGCCGGTCGCCAATCGACTGGGTGAGGAGGGCGAAGGTTACCGGATCGCCCTGGCTAACCTGGAAGGTGGCCGTGTCGGCATCGCTTCGCAATCGGTGGGCATGGCCCGTGCCGCGTTTGAAGCGGCCCGTGACTATGCGCGCGAGCGCGAGAGCTTTGGCAAGCCGATCATCGAACATCAAGCCGTAGCGTTCCGCCTGGCCGACATGGCCACCCAGATTGCCGTCGCACGACAGATGGTGCATTACGCGGCGGCATTGAGGGACAGCGGCAAGCCGGCGCTGGTCGAAGCGTCCATGGCCAAGCTGTTCGCCTCGGAAATGGCCGAGAAGGTCTGTTCTTCGGCGTTGCAAACCCTCGGCGGTTACGGTTACCTGAACGACTTCCCGCTGGAGCGCATCTACCGCGACGTTCGGGTTTGCCAGATTTATGAAGGCACCAGCGATATTCAACGCATGGTCATTTCGCGCAATCTTTAAAGAAACCTGTAGGAGCTGTCGAGTGAAGCGAGGCTGCGATCTTTGATCTTGTTCTTAAAAAATCAACGTCAAAAGATCGCAGCCTCGTTTCACTCGACAGCTCCTACGGAGATCGAGCCTAGGAGTTAGTGATGAGTTACGAAACGATTTTGTTGGAAATCCACGGCCGTGTCGGCCTGATTACCCTCAACCGTCCGCAAGCGCTGAACGCGTTGAACGCGCAGATCGTCAGCGAGCTGAACCACGCCCTCGATGGCCTGGAAGCCGATTCGAACATCGGTTGCATCGTGCTGACCGGCTCGAAAAAAGCCTTCGCCGCCGGTGCCGACATCAAGGAAATGGCCGAGCTGACCTACCCGCAGATCTACCTCGACGACCTGTTCAGCGACAGCGATCGCGTGGCCAACCGTCGCAAGCCGATCATCGCGGCGGTCAACGGTTTTGCCTTGGGCGGCGGTTGTGAGTTGGCGCTGATGTGCGACTTCATCCTGGCCGGTGACAATGCGAAATTCGGCCAACCGGAAATCAACCTCGGCGTGCTCCCTGGCATGGGCGGCACTCAGCGCCTGACCCGCGCCGTGGGTAAGGCCAAGGCAATGGAAATGTGCTTGAGCGGGCGCTTGATCGACGCGGTGGAAGCAGAGCGTTGCGGGATTGTCGCGCGGATCGTTCCAGCGGATGAATTGCTGGAAGAAGCGCTGAAAGTTGCGGCGTTGATTGCCAAGAAGTCATTGCCGATTGCGATGATGGTCAAGGAAAGCGTCAACCGCGCCTTTGAAGTGAGCCTGTCCGAAGGCGTGCGCTTCGAGCGCCGGGTGTTCCATGCGGCGTTTGCCACGCAGGATCAGAAGGAAGGGATGGCGGCGTTTATTGCCAAGCGTGAAGCTGAGTTCCAGGGTAAGTGATGTAGCGTTTGCACTGACGCTATCGCGGGCAAGCCCGCTCCCACAAGTTAGGTGTTATTTGAAAGAACACCTATAACCTGTGGGAGCGGGCTTGCCCGCGATGCTTTTAGGGCTTACACCAAATAATTCTTGAGTTCGCGGGCAATCACCATCCGCTGTATCTCGCTCGACCCCTCATAAATCTGCGTGATCCGCGCATCCCGGTAGTAACGCTCCACCGGGTAATCCTCCAGATACCCATACCCGCCATGAATCTGCATCGCCGAAGAACAGACCTTCTCGGCCATCTCCGATGCAAACAGCTTGGCCTGTGACGCTTCCGACAGACATGGCTTGCCAGCGCTGCGCAACCGTGCCGCGTGCAGAATCAACAACCGCGCCGCGTTGAGCCGGGTGTGCATGTCGGCCAGCATATTGGCGATGCTCTGGTGCTCGATGATCGGTTTGTCGAACTGCACGCGATCACGGGAATAGGCCAGCGCCGCCTCGAACGCCGCACGGGCAATGCCCAATGCCTGCGCCGCGATGCCGATGCGGCCGCCTTCGAGGTTGGACAGGGCGATGGCCAAGCCTTTGCCACGCTCACCCAGCAGATTCGCCTCGGGAATCGTGCAGTTGCTCAGCGTCACCGCGCAGGTGTCGGAGGCGCGAATGCCCATCTTGTGTTCGGTGCGATCAACGATGAAACCGGCGGTATCGGTCGGCACCAGGAACGCCGAGATGCCGCGCTTGCCCAGGTCCGGATCGGTCACTGCAAAGACAATCGCCAGTTTCGCTCGTTTACCGTTGCTGACGAATTGCTTAGCGCCGTTGATCACCCACTGGCCATCGCGCAGTTCGGCGCGGGTGCGCAGGTTGTGGGCTTCGGAGCCGGCTTGCGGCTCGGTCAGGCAGAAGCAGCCGATGGCCTGACCGCTGGCCAGGGCCGGCAGCCAAGTCTGTTTCTGTTCTTCAGTGCCGTAATTCAGCACCGGCCCACAGCCCACGGAGTTGTGGATGCTCATCAGCGCGCCCGTGGCGCCGTCACCTGCAGAGATTTCTTCCACGGCCAGGGCGTAGGCAACGTAGTCGACATAGGTGCCGCCCCATTCTTCCGGCACCACCATGCCCAACAGGCCCAGTTCACCCATCTTCGCCACCAGACCGTCATCGATCCAGCCGGCCTTTTCCCAGGCTTGTGCGTGGGGCGCGATTTCGCCGCGGGCAAAGTCCCGGGCCATGTCGCGGATCATGACTTGTTCTTCGCTCAATTCGATATCGTGCATGGCTCAGCTCCCAGTCCGGTCAAAGCCTGTGAAGAAACTCGCAACGTGCCCGGCGTCCAGCGCCTGCAAGGTCGGCGGGTTCCAGCGCGGGGTCTTGTCTTTGTCGATCAGCAAGGCGCGCACGCCCTCGATCAGGTCGCCGCGCTCGAACCACTGACGGTCCAGGTGCAGCTCAAGGGCGAAGCAGTCTTCGATACTCAAGTGCCGACCACGACGCAGCATTTCCAACGTCACCGCCATCGCCAGCGGCGAACGGCTTTGCAGCAGGTCGACGGTGGTCGTGGCCCACTCATGGCTGTCGGCGACCGTGACTTCACGCAGTTGCTCAACAATACTCGGCACATCGGGCAGGGCGAAGAAATGGTCGATGGCCGGGCGTAGCGCGCTCAATGGCGCATCGGGCAGTTGTTGCACCGCGAGACTGGCCAGCAGGCCTTGCAGGTCCTTGAGCGGTGTCCCGTGCCATTGGAGCTGATCGAGTTGCTCATCGAGCTTGGCCAGTTTTTCGCTTTCCAGGAACCAGTCGGCCAGCCCGCAATAGAGCGCATCCGCCGCGCGGATCTGCACGCCGCTGACGCCCAGGTAGATTCCGAGTTCACCGGGGATGCGCGGCAGGAAGTAACTGCCGCCGACATCCGGGAAATAACCGATGCCGACTTCAGGCATCGCCAGACGGCTTTTCTCGGTGACCACCCGCAAATCGGCGCCTTGCACCAGACCCATGCCGCCGCCGAGGACAAAACCATCCATCAGGGCCAGTACCGGTTTGCAGTAGTGATGAATGGCGAGGTCGAGGGCGTATTCCTCGACGAAGAAATCTTCGTGCAGGGTGTCGCCGCTTTTGAAGCTGTCATACAGCGAGCGGATGTCGCCGCCGGCACAGAAGGCTTTCTCGCCGGCACCGCGCAAAACCACCGCATGCACCTGCGGATCCTGAGCCCAGGCATCGAGCTGACGGTGCAGGTGACGGACCATGTCCAGGGTGAGGGCGTTGAGGCCGGCGGGGCGGTTGAGGGTCAGGTGACCAATGTGGTTGCGAACCTCGGCCAGCACTTCGTTCTGCGTGGCATCCATGGACGAAGTCCCTGGAGAAGAAACCTGAGCAGTCATCACTAACTCCCTGCTTTTATTGTTCTTTATAGACAAGCTCGCGCGCGAGCGATGCCGGATCGTAACAGTGCAAATTTGCCCTGTACAACCGAGAAATGTGCAGGTGCTTCCTGCATATTTGCATGGCTCTGATGTGGGGCCTGAAAAAGGGACGTATCTATTTTCTGTCCGGTCTTGATCGCGCAATCCCTACGATAATTAAACATGTCTGTTTAATAGACATCTCCAGAAACTCTCTCAGGCTACACATCCTTGCGTCGTTGCCTACGGCTGCGCCAGAATCCGCCGGCTTGTGCGCCTTGGGCCTGGATTTTATCGTTTCCCCGTCGCTGAAGAACAGCGATGGGGTTTGGTAGCCCGGTTATTTCACAAGGGTGCAACGCACCATAAAATGAGGCGTCTTTTCGTCTCAGCTTTTATGGTGGTCATGCACAGGGCGTCTTTGGACGCGCCGGTTTCCTTGTGCCCGGTCTACCAACCTGCGTATGGCCACCACCTTTCGTTTGGTAGCGAGGGTGAGGGCTCCTTTTTTGGTAGCACGAGGAGTTTCACCTATGTTCAAACCAACACCCAACCCACCCGAAACCGACGACGTTTCCCCCTACGAATCCACCGACTCCAAAAAATTCAACGAAGCCGCCGAGCGAGCCCTCGACTTCCATTTTCCATCGAACGCCGACATCAAAGCCATTCCGCGCACACCCAGCACCCTGTTTTCCGTAGACCCTGATGCCACGGCTGAAACCCTGGCGGTTTATCTGGTCGAGACGCTGGCTTCGGTCGATGTGATGGTCCATCAGTTGGTGGATCATCTGGAGGGTGAATCGCGTTACGCGCTTTTGGGTATTTCGAACAGCATCATGATGGCGGAGATCACCGCTAATCGTGTGCTGGATAAAATTGATCTGCCCCAGTAGGTGCGGCTAGCGTGGTGAGCAGGTAACTCGTTGAGCTGTGCGGCGGTCCCATTTTTGGGGCCGCTTCGCAACGCAACGGGGGGCAAGTCCCCCTCGCGTGTGGAAGTACAGCGTCTAGCGTGACTCGGGTCAGGGTATCCATCCTGACCCTTTCAATTTTTCAAGGGCGATATGCTGCGGGTCTTTGCGCTCATCTGGCGTTTTGGCGCTACACGCGGCGCGACAACACTTCACCAATACTGCGACGTTTGGCATGCAACTCACTGATATGAATCAGTTGTTCGAGGTCTTCGGGTGTGACGTCGAAGAACGCTTCCATGTCCGCCAGCGCCAGTTTCAGGTCCTGGGCGGTGATCGCCTGGCTGTCGGTCGGAGGATGATCGGCAGGCACCACCGCTACCGGTTCGCTGGCACGTTTGGGGTAGCGAATGCGCGTCAGGTTGTTGTAGGCCAAGGCGCTGAGCAGCATGGTCATTGCGCTGAGCATGACCGGGCCGAGGGCTTTCCAGTCCATCGCAATGGTCGCCGGGTCTGCCAGCACCAACAGCAGCGCCAGTGCCCCGGCGGGCGGGTGCAGGCAACGCAGCCAGCACATCAGAATCAGCGCCATGCCGGCCGCCAGACAAGCGCTGCCCAAGGTTCGCCCGAGGACGTGAGCGACCAGTAACGAAATCACCCCGGCGCTCAAGTAACCGCCAACAATCGACCAGGGTTGGGCGAGGGCTCCGGAGGACACTGCGAACAGCAACACTGCCGAGGCGCCCAGCGGACCGACCAGGTGCTGCGCCACTTCCATGCCGAACACTTGGCTGCAAAGCCAGACGCTGAACAGCGTGCCCAGGGACATGCCGATAGCGGCGCGGCTCCATTCGGAAGGGCGGGTGTTGACGGCGGCAGGTAACCAGCGAGCAAACATGGGGCTAACGATCCAATGAAAAACTCAGGAAAAAAAAAGGCTTAGCTGGGATACCCAGAAAGCCCTTGAAGGTGTTCCAACTATTGGGGGAGGAACGGGGCACAGTGTGCCGCTGATTGCCGATGCTGACAAATTCATATTAATGCAGCTTCAGTGCATTATTTTTGCTGCATCGCGACGCGACGTCCGCTCATGAAACACAGGAATCCGCCCATCGCCGTCAGTGCGCTCAGGGCATAGAACATGGTCGGCGCAGGCGTGTGCATCAGCAGAAAACCGCAGATCACCGGGCTCAAGGCGCCGCCCAGTGCGGCCAGGTTCTGCGCGCCGTAATAACTGCCGCGCAGCTCTTCGGGGGCCAGGGTGTCGACGAAGAGGAATTCGGCGGGGTAAATGATCATTTCGCCGAGGGTGAAGATGAACATGGCGATGCACCACGACACCAGGCTGTCGGCGAGGCTGAAACCGATCAGGCCGACAATGAACAGGCTGGTGCCGCCGGCGATCCAGTAGCGCAGCTGCTCGCGGTTGAGGAAACGGCCGATCTGGTATTGCAGCAGGATCACGCTGATGGCGTTGCAGGCGAGCAGGGCGGCCATGGTTTGCAGGGCACGCTTGGAATCGTGGGTCACCAGCAGGTATTGCGACAGGTACAGGGTGAAACGCCCGTGCACCACGGTGCTGAGCAGGCAACCGCAGGTGAACATGATCAGCGTGCGATCGTTCTTCAGGGTGACCAGGGTTTTGAGAAAACTTTGCGGTTGGCCGATGGCGGGTGTCGGGGCCGCGTCCTTGGGAATCCCGATCATCAGGAAGATGCTGAAAAACGCGATGCCGCCGGCTATCAGGAACGGCGCAATCGGGTACACCCCGGCAATCACCACGCCGAGCATCGGGCCGGTGGCGTAGCCGATGTTGGTCAGGGTGTAGCGCAGCGAAAAAGCCTTGGCGCGCTGGCCCATGGGCAGGTTTTCGCTAAGGATCGCCTTGGAGCCGATGAGGAACAGCGCCGAGGCGGTTTCAGTGATCACCAGGGTGGCTGTGGTCAGGTAGAGGTTTTCGGCGAAGGTCAGCAGGACAAAGCCGATGGCGCTGGAGAGCATCGCAAGAATCAGCAGCCGGCGCTTTTCGAGCCGGTCGATGATGTAGCCGCCGTAGAGCGCGAGCAGGGTGGCGATGAACACCGCGATGCCCAGCAGCAAACCAACGTCCTGTTGGTTGAGGCCCAGTTTGTTGCTCAGGAACAACGTCAGCAGCGGGCTGGTGATAGCGCGGCTGACGACGATGGTCAGCGAAACGATCATCAGGCGGCGGATAACAAGCGAGTAAGTGACCACGGTGGGGCAAATGTCCTTATTCAGATTCCAGGGTGTTCGACGTCATACCGAGTCGCTGCTAATCGCGGGCAAGCCCGCTCCCACAGGAGAATGCATTCCAAATGTGGGAGCGGGCTTGCCCGCGATGAGTCCGGACCAGGAAACGCAATATTCAAGTGAGCCACCGATCCAGAGATCCAACCGATTCAATCTCATCCAGCTGCCACAACTGACTCAGCAGTTCCTCAGCCCGCTCCCGCGGCATGACCCGCCCGGCCAAACTAAAAAACTTCTCCTCCAGTGCAGCATCACTCAATGGATTCCCCGGCGCACCCAATGGCGGGTCGACACACAGGCTCGCCTGCCGACCGTCCACGGTCCGCAGGCTGACAACGGGCTCGCCATCCTCTGACAGTAGCGGGTCCACTTCAAGGTGAATGCGCGACATCCACTGCGCGATGCGCGGATCGCCACGTTGCTGATCGTCATAGGCTTGCAGCCGGCAATGGCCATGCACCAGCCGGGCGGCGAGGGCATAGGGCAGGCTCATCTGCGCCGCCGCCAGTGTGCTGACATTCTGCCCGCCACACATGTCCTGGAGAAATCCGCACAGCGACACATGAACGTCTTCCACCTGGCTGGCCTGCACCTGCAATTGATCCAGCAACAGGCCCAATGCGTCGATGGCCGAGTGTGTTCCGCGACACGCCGCATAAGGCTTGATCGAGCAGCGGGCAAGTTTCCACACCACGCCCAGGTCGGCGTCCAGCGCTTCGGGCACGGCCGCGTCACCGGCCAAAGTCTTGAGAAAACCGCCCCAGACATCATCAAACAACTTTGACGGCCCGGTGATGCCTTCGCGGGCAAATCGCGCCGCCAGTAATCCACCTTCCGCGGCACGGCCGGTGTGAAGTTTCTTGCTTTGCGAACCGTCATGAATGAAGGCCCACAGACCGCCGCTGAAGCTGCCGGCAATGCCCAGGGCCGACAGGGTTTGTGCGGCATCCAGACCAAGAATTCGCGCACACGCGGCGGCTGCGCCAAACACGCCACAGGTTGCGGTCGAATGCCAGCCGGCGCCGTTGTGGGCCGAATAGCTGCCGCACGCTTCGAGCACGCGACGGCCGATGTCGTAGCCGATGACGACGGCCGTGATCAGCTCGCGGCCACTCACCGGCCGCTCAGCCATCGACACCGCAGCCATCACGGCCGGCAGCACCACCGCGCCGGAATGGTCGCAGCCACCGGTGTCGTCCAGTTCCAGCGCATGGGCAGCGACGCCGTTGAGTATCGCCGCCTGGGCGGCACCCATTCTCAGGTCCGTGCCCCAGACCAGGGTGTTACCGGTTTCACCGGCAAATACCTGGCGAGCTTGCAGCGCCACCGCGCTCTCGGCCCCGGCCAGGGTCGCGCCGAAGGTGTCGAGGATGTGCCGTTTGGCTTGCGCCACCAGCGCCGGTGGCAGGTCTTCGAACTGCGTATCGACGCAAAACTGCGCCAGTCGCTGCATGCGCTCGGTCATAGCAGGTAATCCCGATAATGGCGTTCATACACGGATGCCGGGTGATCCTCGGCGACAGGCGCCGCCGAATCGGCCCACCATTGCGCGACCTCGCCGGCCGTGGCGATCCAGGCGTCGTCGTGTTGCTGGATGCCTTGCAGCAATTCGCGCAACACGCCAATCCGCCCTGGCGTGGCAATGATTTCCGGGTGCAGGCGCAGCACGTAGCACAGGCCGAACCGGTGAAACCCGGCAAAGTCCATTTGCAGGTTGCCCAAGGCGTGGCTGTAAGAGGCGATTCGCGATTGCGCCGGCGGCACGGCCGGGCTGAGGTTGAAGGCGAAATAGGGTTCGTCTTCCAGTTCATAGTGCAGCGGCAACTCGATCACTTCCGCAGCCGTGGGATGCGCGAAGGGCAAATCATCGCCACGCCATGAGGACGACCAGCGAATGCCTTGATCCCTCAAGGCTTCGATGAAGCCCGGGGCGCCGTTGCCGGCCGGGATGCGAAACCCGGTGGGACGCACGCCGGTCAGCGCTTGCAAGGCGTCGCAACCCTTGGCGATCTCGTCGCCTTGCTCGGCGAGAGTGAGCGTGTCGTAGTTCTGGTGGCGATAGCCTGCGCAGGCGATCTCATGCCCGCCGGCCTGAATGGATTGAAGGTGCTGTGGATTTTCCTCGGCGACAATGCCGGGAATGCACCAGCTGCTGCGCACCCCGAGTTCTGCAAACAGATCGAGCAAACGCTCGACCCCGCGTTGGGTGCCGTAGCGCCAGACCGACAGCGTCTTGTCGCGCCCGGCGACTTCCGGCGCCTGGGTCAGAATGCCGTGGATGTCGTTGTAATCGACGGTCAGGACCACGGCGCAGCGGTAGCCTTTGGGCCAGACAGCGGAATCAGTCATGGTGATGCTCCTTCAGCCACCACTGGGCGACATCGCGGCAGGTGGCGAACCACACGTCATCGCGCTGGCGCATGTGTTCGAAGAGTTTTTCCAGCAGCAGGATGCGCCCCGGCTTGCCGGTGATCTTGGGGTGGAACAGGGTGGTCAGGCACAGCCCTTCATTCATCGCTCCGTCGTACTCGCGGCACCAGTTGTCCAGGGTCAGCGCGTAGCTGGCGGTGCGGTCCAGGCCGGAAGGGAAGTCCGGTGCGCGGGTGTAGGCGAGGGAGGCGTAGTCGTCCATTTCCCAGCGGCCGGGGATTTCCACCAGCGGTGTATCGAAGCCCGGGACGTTGACCAGATACGGTCGGTCGTCGCCGCGCATGCTGCTCGAATAGGTCACGCCGGCTTCCACCAGCATGGCCGGGGTTTCTGCCCGCCAATCGCCGGATGGTGTGCGAAAGCCTTCGGCGCGGATGTTCAGGTGCTTCCAGAACACCTCGCGGGACAGCTTCATCACGTCCTTTTGCTGTTCAAGCGTCAGGGCGTAAAAGGATTCGTGTTTGTAGCCGTGATATGCCACTTCATGCCCGCGCTCGACAATCGCCTGGCATTGTTTTGGCCAGTTCTCCACGACCCAGGCCGGGACGAAAAACGTCGTCGGAATCCGGAACTCGTCGAGCAGATCAAGAAGCCGCGGCAACGCCCGATAGGGGCCGTAACCGCCGAAACCGAAATACTCGGGCTTGCGCCAGATCGAGCCGTTGAGCATGGCATCGCCCGTCGGGCCGTCGAGGTCGAAGGCCAGGGCGAGACAGGCTTTGTGCTGGTCGGGCCAGGTGGGGGGTAGCGAGGAGGACATCGTTAGTGCTCCGACGATCTATAAACAATCACAAACCTTGTGGGAGCGGGCTTGCCCGCGATGGCGGACTCTCAGGCGACATCAATGTTGAATGTGATGGACCCTTCGCGGGCAAGCCCGCTCCCACAGGTATTGCATTTAACTCGACAACTTATTTCCCAGCGTTGACGGTCACGGTTTTGATCGCGCCCAGTTCCAGGTCCCATTTCTTCAGGATGGTCTGGTACGTGCCGTCGTCGATCATGCTTTGCAGCGCAACCTTCACGGCTTCACTCAACTCAGGCTTTTTCTTGCTCACGCCCAACCCGGTGAACTGCTGAGAAATCGGCAGGCCAACGGTTTTGTACATGTCCTTTTCCTGGGTCTTGAGGTACGGCAGGGTTTCGCTGCCCTGCATCGCGGCATCGATACGGCTCTGACGCAGTTGCGCGCGGGCATCGGCCGAACCCTCGGTACCGATCACGTTGATCGCAGGCTTGCCGGCGGCTTCGCAGTTGGCCTTGCTCCACTCGGCGATTTCCGCCGGGAAGGTGGTGCGGCGGCTGGTGCCGACTTTCTTGCCGCACAGGTCGGTAATCTCGTTGAAGTCCTTGTTCTTTTGCAGGGTGTAGAACTGCGGACCGCTGGTGAAGTAGTCGACGAAGGTCACGCTGGCCTGACGTTCGGCGGTGTCGGTCATGCCCGACAGCACCATGTCCACGCGGTCGGTGGTCAGCGCATTGATCATTTGCTCGAAGCCGGTTTCCTGCCATTTGATCTTCACGCCCAGACGCTCGGCCAGGGCATTGCCCAGGTCATAGTCGAGGCCGGTGAGGGTGTTGGTGGCCGGGTCCTTGAAATCCATTGGCGGGTAGTTCGGCATGATCGCGACGACGATCTCGCCCTTGGCCTTGATGCTGGCCGGCAATTCGGCGGCAAAGGTGAAGCTGGAAGCCATCAGGCCTGCGAGTACTGCGGGGATAACGAAGTTCTTCATGGTCGTTCTCTTATGAGTGTTGTGAGCGCCAAAGGGCACTTAGGTTCGAACGGCAGAAATGAAGCTTTGGGTGCGTGGGTTTTGCGGACTTATTAGTATTTCTTCGGGGCTTCCAGCCTCCACGATCTGCCCGCCGTCCATGAACACCATGCGGTTGGAAACCTCACGGGCGAAGCCCAGTTCATGGGTGACGACGATCATGGTCATGCCGGTTTGCGCCAGATCGCGCATGACCGACAGCACCTCACCGACCAGTTCCGGGTCGAGTGCCGAAGTGGGTTCATCGAACAGCATCAGCTTGGGTCTCATGGCCAATGCGCGAGCAATGGCGACACGTTGTTGCTGACCACCCGAGAGCTCGATCGGGTAGCTGTTGCGCTTGTCGGCCAGGCCGACGCGAGCGAGCAGTTCCACAGCTTCTTCGGTCGCCTCTTTGGGCGAACGCTTGAGCACCTGGCACGGCCCTTCGATGATGTTTTGCAGCACCGTCATGTGCGGGAACAGGTTGAAGCGCTGGAACACCATCCCGGTGGCCAGGCGCTGACGGGCAATTTGCGATTCATTGAGTTCATGCAGCTTGTTGCCGGCGATGCGGTAACCGACCAGTTCGCCGTCGACCCAAAGGCCGCCCTTGTCGATCTTTTCCAGTTGGTTTACGCAACGCAGCAAGGTGCTTTTGCCGGAACCGGACGGGCCGATGATGCACAGCACTTCGCCTTGCTCGACTTCGATATTGATGTCCTTGAGCGCGTGGTACTGGTCGTAATACTTGTTCAGGCTCACGGCCTTGACGATGCTTCTCATGTTGGGCTCCTCAAGAACGCTTGCCGGCGCCGCGAGCGAAACGACGCTCCAGACGACTTTGACCAAAGGACAGTACGGTGACGGTGGCCAGGTACCAGATACCGGCGACGATCAGCAACTCCATGACGCGGGCGTTGGCGTAGTAGATGTTTTGTGCGTTGTAGAGCAATTCCGAGTACTGGATGACGCTCGCCAGGGAGGTCATTTTCACCATGCCGATGAACTCGTTACCGACCGGTGGAATGATGATCCGCATGGCTTGCGGCAGGATGATCCGACGCAGCGCTTGCAGGCGCGGCATGCCGATCGACTTGGCCGCTTCGTACTGGCCGGTGTCGACCGAGAGCAGGCCGGCGCGCACCACTTCGGCGGTGTAGGCACCCTGGTTGATGCTCAAGCCGAGGAGGGCGGCCACGAACGGCGTCATCAGGCTCACGGTGTCCAACTCGAACAGGCCGGGAATGCCGATGGTGGGAAAGATCAGCGCCAGGTTGAACCACAACAGCAGTTGCAGGATCAGCGGCGTACCGCGGAACAGCCAGGTGTAGGTCACGGCCACATAGCGCAGGATCGGGTTGGCCGACATGCGCATGATCGCGGTGATGACCCCGAAGACAATGCCCAGGGCCATCGCCAGCACCGCCATGACGATGGTGTTGAGCAAACCCCACATGATGGCCTGGGAGGTGAGGAACTGGCCGATGTACGACCATTCGATCTTGCCTTCGGCGAAGGCCCGCACCAGGCCGATGATCGCGATGACGATCACCGTGGCGAAAAAGATCCGCCCGTAGTAACGCCGTGGCACGTGATCGTACTGGGTAATGTCGAACTGGTTTTCCGCCAGTTTGCGCTCCGACTGGAGTCGTTCTGCCTGAGTCTGGCTCATGTTGTTTCTCCGTACACTGGTATCACAGGTCCAACTTGATCCCTGTGGGAGCGGGCTTGCCCGCGATGGCGTTATTACATTCAACATTCATGTTGGCTGACCCACCGCAATCGCGGGCAAGCCCGCTCCCACAGGTTTTGTGTTGTCTCTCAGAGGCGGAACCCCTGATAGTTCTCGGTCCACGCTTGCTGGGCGGCGAGCGCGGTTTTCAAGCGGCCGATCTGCTCGCGAACCTGTTGCGGTGCCGTGCCGCCCCAACCACTGCGGGCGGCAATGGCGGCTTCCAGGGTCAGGCTGTCGCGCACTTCGGCGGTGAGGCGTGGATCGATCTCGGCCAGCAGCGCCGGGGACGCTTCCCACAATTCGAGGTCGTGTTTCTCACAGGCCTGAACCAGCGCACCGGTGATTTCGTGAGCTTCCTTGAACGGCACGCCGCGCATGGCCAGCCAGTCGGCGACTTCGGTGGCGAGGGTGAAACCCATTGGCGCCTGGCGCCGCAGTTCTTCGACGTTGACCTTCATGGTCGCGACCATCCCGGCCATTGCCGGCAGTACCAGCAGCAGGGTGTCGACGCTGTCGAGCACGCCGTTCTTGTCTTCGCTCAAGTCGCGGTTGTACGACAGCGGCAGGGATTTGAGTGTCGACAGCAAACCGGTCAGGTTGCCGATCAGGCGACCGGCCTTGCCCCGGGCCAGTTCGGCGATGTCCGGGTTTTTCTTCTGCGGCATGATCGAACTGCCAGTGGCATACGCATCGTCCAGCGCGACCCAGCGGAACTGGCGCGACGACCACAGGCAAAACTCTTCGGCAAGGCGGGAAATGTTGATCCCCAGCATGCTGGCGATAAACAGGAACTCGGCGACGTGATCGCGGCTGGCCACGGCGTCGATGGAGTTTTCGCAGACGCCGCTGTAACCCATTTCCTTGGCCGACTGCTGCGGCAAGCGTGCGATGGCAGACCCGGCCATGGCTGCGGCACCCAGTGGCGACAAGGATGTGCGTACGTCCCAGTCAACCAGGCGTTGCACGTCACGCAGCATCGATTGGGCGTGAGCCAGCAAGTGGTGAGCGAAGACGATGGGCTGCGCTTGCTGCAAGTGAGTGAACCCGGGGCAAATGCTTTCGATGTGTTGCTCGGCCTGCTCCACCAGGGCTTGCTGCAAGGCCAGCACTTCAACGGCCAGGGTGCGTACGTGATCGCGCAGGAACAGGCGCAGGTCGTTGGCGGTCTGATCGTTGCGCGAGCGGCCGGCGCGCAGTTTGCCGCCCAGTGGGCCGAGGCGTTCAGTCAGCAGGCGTTCGATGAACGTGTGGACGTCTTCGTCGTCCAGGGTCGGCGCGATGCTGCCGGCGCGGAAGTCATCGCCGATGCGTTGCAGGGCTTCGAGCATGGTCAGGGTTTCCTGTTCGCTCAACAGCCCGGCGCGTTGCAGTTCACGGGCATGCGCCTTGGAGCCGGCCAGGTCGTAAGGGGTGAGGCGAAAGTAGCGCTCGGGGCAACGGGACAGGGCCGCCAGGGCTTCGGACGGGCCGCTTTTGAAGCGAGCACCCCAGAGACGGTCGGTGGTTTGAGACATTGTTGTTTTCCTCGTCGGTAAGCGAACTGAAATCGGTGTGCCAGGCCTCAAATCTCGCCACAAATCAATCGGGCGTGATGGGGCCAAAGCAGGTTTAAAAAGGGGCAGTTGCGAAAAGGCGAGAGCTGATCGAAGTGTCAGCTTTTAATGGTTCGAAATCAGTGAGTTGGCACTGAAGTTCGGAAATTATTAGCGGTTGCCAAGCCTGGTTTTCTGTGTTCATTATTATTGGCCAGCTATGTTTTTGTTGTTGGACACAGGTTGTTGAATAGCGCGCCAGAGGTAAATAAGCATTATGGAAACCCCACTTTCCAATTCCGGAAACCCGCCACCGAAAACGGTACACCGGGCGCCGTTGGCCCTCAGCGGGCTGGATTTTAAATTGCTCAAAGTCTTCAAGGCTGTGGTCGAAGCCGGGGGCTTTAGTGCGGCTCAGAACGAGCTGAATGTGGGGCTGGCAGCCATCAGCAAACAGATATCCGACCTTGAAATTCGCATTGGCATGCGCTTGTGTACCCGAGGGCGGGAAGGCTTTCACCTGACCGAAGAAGGGCGCCTTGTGTACCAGGCGTCCATCGATTTATTTGCTTCGGTCGACAACTTTCGTGATCGGCTTAGTTCCGCGCAGAATGAACTTATTGGTGACCTGGGAGTGGGGGTTATCGACAATACGATTTCCGACCCTAATTCCCCGTTAGTTGCAGCGCTTAGAAGTATCAATGAAAAGTCACCGAAAGTAAGGTTTCAACTTCAGGCTTCACAACTGGATGAAGTGGAGCGATGCGTTGTAGAGGGTCGGTTAGTGGCCGGTATCGTGCCGGTTTATCAGAAACGCGAAGAGTTTGATTACTACGCGCTGTATGAAGAACGTTCGGAGGTTTACTGCGCGGTTGGTCACCCATTGTTTTCGGTGCCGGACGCAGAAATAGGCAGCCACGTGCTCAAGGATCACGAGTGCGTCAACCACCGCTACGCGATTCATCGGGACAAGCTGAATTTTGCTCACTACGACAGTTTTTCGGCGTCAGCCACTCAGGTGGAAGCCGTGGCGCTGTTGATCAAGACCGGGCGATTCGTTGGTTTTCTGCCGCAGCATTACGCCGCCTCAATGGTGGCTCAAGGGCAGCTTCGGGCGGTGCGTCCGGACTTGATAAGCCTCGTCACGCCGTTCAATCTGATCCTGCGCCACAACACCGTGCGCAGTCCGCTGGTTAAAGCGTTTGCGCAGGCATTGGGGGTTGATCTGAAGGTGCCGGTTTGATGATAAGCACTGATGAGCAGGCAACGACTGCCGGCGCTTGTTTTGACGGGTTTATGGTTTGAGCAAGTGCAGCAATACGAAGTCGTTTTTATCGAAACGCCCACTTAATGCCGGTTCCAAGTTGCCCAAGGGAGTGCCTTTCAAGGCGTTGTAATAGAGGCGGTCCATCATCAACCACGCGGGCCCCTGAATACTCTCAAGTTCCTGTGCCGATTCGGTAAACACCGGTTGCAGGTCCTGTTCGATATTGACCATGAACTTGATCGCCTTCGCATCCTTGCCCATGCCGTGCATCACCAGTGGCGCTGGATCTTTCTGTACGAGCGCGAACGCGTCACGGCTAAAGGATTGGGTGTCATAAAGCCTGCGTTCAACCGGTTCGAATACCACGATGTAAACCGACCAGAGCGCCAGCACCGAACACAATGCCAATAATTGTGCCCGCCACCGGGGCCTGAAAAATGTCGCCACGGCAATCGCTTGCAGCGCGGCGAGAAAGATCAATATGCCGGTAATCGAAGGCAGTTCCTCGGGAAAACGTCGATGGGCAACCAGCAACAGCACGCCCAAAAGCACCGGAGTCAGCAACCACACGCCTTCCATAAACCCGCGCAACCCGGCAAACATTCGACCCTGTACCACCTGAAAGGGATACGCCGCAATGATCGCCGCCATAGGCAACATCGGCAGCAGGTAGCGGGCTTTTTTCGCCTGGGGGATCGACAGCCCGACCATCACGATCAACGCCGCTGCCGTGCAGTATTGCAACAAGCGCAGCTCGGGGCCGGCCTGACGCGGATTCGTCAGCCAGACCGCAGCCAATGCCAGGAGAGCCAATGGATAGGCGAGAGCATAGTTGCCGAGCGAGCTGGTGAAATAATACAGCGAACCACTGACGCCTTCGCTACCGTCCATGCGTCCCAGGAACTGCATGCGTACCACGTCATGCATGAAGTCCGGGCCACCGACGGTTTCCGCCAGCCACAACACGGCACCGACGCACACCGTCAGCAGAAGCGCCGCTGACAGACCAAATCCGAACAGGCGTTGCCATTGCCGATTGAGCAGGAAATAGCTACACAACATGCCGGTCGGCACCACCAGGCCGATCGGTCCGCGAACGCCGAAGCCCAACAGCAACAGGACGAAGATCAGCAACCAGCGACGTCGCGCGCCGAAGTGATCGGCGGCGTATCCCAGATAAAACACAGCAAACGCCACGGCTGCGAGGATCAGGTCCTGAGACACCGCGCGGGTTTCGGAGACGAAGGTGCTCGTCAACAGCATCAATGCGATGCTCAGCAGCGCCCAACGTGGGGAGTAGGGCGCCAGCAAGCGATACATCAGCGCGACGATCACCGCCGCCGCTATCGCGCTCGGCAACCAGGCTGTGAGGCTGTTGATCTGCCCAAAGGGCAACGACAGCAGCCAGATGAAGAGCGTCGAGACCGCCGAATAGTCAGCGTAGGGCTGGCCATAGGACGTCGGAAAAACCGATGGCCCATGACGCAGCATCTCTTGGGCAAACAAAACGAACCGCGAATCGAAGCCTATGACTGTCTGCTGATACACCCCTGCAATGAACAGCAGCAGCGCCAGCAGCCCTAGAACCAGCGACTGCCGACGAACAGGAGGCGATATAGCGATCAAGCGTTACCCTGATTGGACGGCCATTGCTGAAGAGGAATCGGCAGTTTGCGCGACTCGCCACGGCCCATCGGGAAGTACAGGAAACCACTGCGTGCCAGGCGTTCGGCATCGTAGAGATTGCGCCCGTCAAAGATCACCGGTGCATTCAACCGCTCCTGGATCAGATCGAAATCCGGAGCCTTGAACTGCTGCCACTCGGTACAAATGACCAGCGCGTCAGCACCGGACAGTACCGATTCCGGAGTGCCCATCAGCATCAGTTTCGACTCGTTCGGGTACAGATGCTGGGTTTCCTGCATGGCTTCCGGGTCGTATGCCCGCACGTTGGCGCCGGCGGCCCACAACGATTCCAGGAGAACCCGGCTCGGCGCATCACGCATGTCGTCGGTGTTCGGCTTGAACGCCAGGCCCCACACGGCGAAGGTTTTGCCGGCCAGGTCGCCCTTGTAAAACGCGTTGATGCGATCGAACAGCTTGTTCTTTTGCCGTTGGTTGATGGCCTCTACCGCTTGCAGCAGATCGCTGGAGCAGTGCGCCTCTTTGGCGCTATGGATCAACGCGCGCATGTCTTTGGGGAAGCACGAGCCGCCATAACCGCAGCCGGGGTAGATGAAGTGGTAACCGATGCGCGAGTCGGCGCCGATGCCCAGGCGCACCGATTCGATGTCGGCACCGAGGTGCTCGGCCAGTTCGGCGATCTGGTTGATGAAGCTGATCTTGGTCGCCAGCATGCAGTTGGCGGCGTACTTGGTCAGCTCGGCGCTGCGCAGGTCCATGAACATGATGCGTTCGTGGTTGCGGTTGAACGGCGAGTAGAGGTCGCGCATCACGTCGCGCACTTCATCACGCTCACAGCCAACGATGATCCGGTCTGGCCGACGGCAATCGGCAACTGCCGAGCCTTCTTTCAAAAACTCGGGGTTGGAGACGATATCGAACTGAAGCTTCCGGTCGATTTTGACCAGACACTCGTCGATATGTGCTCGCAACGCATCGCCAGTGCCCACCGGTACGGTGGATTTTTCCACCAGAATCGCCGGTTGCTCACGATGGCGCGCCACTGCTTCGCCTACCGAAAACACATAGCTCAAGTCCGCCGATCCGTCCTCTTGGGACGGAGTGCCGACCGCGATAAACAGTACCTGACCATGCTGCACGGCGAGTTTTTCGTCGCTGGTGAAATGCAAGCGCTTGGCTTCCAGGCCTTCGCGCACGAGGGTAGCAAGCCCTGGTTCGAAAATGCTCACATGGCCTTGTTTCAGCAGTTCGACTTTCTTTGCGTCGATGTCCATGCAGACCACGTCGTGGCCAACCTCAGCCAGCACGGCTGCCTGCACCAGACCCACATAACCGCTACCAAATACACTGATTTTCATGATGCACTCCTGAGTTCGGGCGCGCTAACTGGACGTGTGTTGATGGTGATGACCCCGAGCATTACCAGGGCCACTCCCAAGGTCTTGGAAAGACTGAATGTTTCGTTGAAAAACGGCAGGCTGGCGGCCAGCAGGTAGACCAGCGCATAGCTGATGCTCAGCAGTGAATAGGCCCGGCCCAGCGGCAGATCACGCAGGGCGGCGAGCCAGCAGAGCATCGACAGCGCGTAGGCCAGAATCGCGGCAAACACCACGGCGAGGGCCAGCTTATCTAGGGGGGCGCTGAGCCAGGCATCCGGTGACGGCAGGTGCGTCATGCTCCAGCGCATGCCCAACTGAGCCGCGCTGCCGAGCAGCACGCTGCCCATGGCGAAGGTGATTCCACGGCGCAGGCTCATGCGTGTTGCCCCAGCAGAACGACACCACCGATCACCAGAGCTACACCCAGCCAGTGGCGACGGTCGATGGTTTCATGAAAGAAAAAACGTGCAACCAGGGTAATCAGCACGAAATTGAGGCTCAACATTGGATAGGCAATGCCGACTTCAAGGCGCTGCAATACCAGCAACCAGACGAGCAGGCCCGACCCCAACGAGGCGAGTGCCAGCCAAAGCCAGGGCGAGCACAGTTTCTCACCCCAGCCAGATGGCTTGGCGCGCCAGCTCTCGACGGCGTACTTCTGGGCGATCTGTCCCAGACAGGTCAACAGGCACGCGATCAGGAGCAGTAGCAGGCTCATGACGCACCTTGAGGGAAGATCAGAATCACCAGGTTGCCTTGTTCATAACGTTTGCCATCTTTGGGCAAGCGTTCGATTTCCTGCAGTTCATCGTCACCTTTGACCCGCATCACCACGCCGACAGATCCGTTGCGACGCGCTTCGCGCATCCACTCTTGTACGCTGTCGGGGTCCACTCGCTGCTTCAAGCTGTCAGGATAGGCAAGTCCGTATTTCAGCTCGCCTATCGTGTTGTACAACGCCACGTCAGGGCGTTTCAGGCGCCACGCCAGGGCCGAAGCGGCGCCCAGGTCGTTGCTCAACAATTTACCGGTCTGCGCCAGTTCGTCGACGTGATGCAGGATGAACTGGTCAGGCGTCTTGTTGGCCACTACTGACTTGGGCAGCCCGGCGGGCAACAGTCCGATCAGCAGCAGGCTGCCAAACGCCGGTGCAGCCCAGCATTGCAGAGGGCGGAAGGCCTGCAGCAGGTTTGCCATGATCCAGCCGATCAGGCCGATGAAGACCAACACCAGATTGTGCAATTCATGGTCGTACAGCGGCTTTTTCAGTTGCAGGTAGACCAACGCGAGCAGGAGGGTCACGCCCAGGATCAGGTTGAGCAAACCGTTGAGTCCAATCACCCGACCCTGTTCCAGCTTGAGCCGGTCGGCCAACGCATGACCCAGCAGCAACGCCAATGGCAGCAGGCACGGCAGGATATAACTCGGCAACTTGCCTTTGCTCAGGCTGAAAAACAGCAGCGGCATCAACAACCAGAGCAACAGGAAACCGATGTGGGCCTGCTTGCGGGTTTGCCACGCCTGTTTCAGCGCAGGAGGCAGCAACGCCACCCACGGCAAACTGAAACCGACCAGCAACGGCAAATAAAACCACCAGGGCGCGTCATGCTGGGCATCGTCACCGGCAAAGCGGCGAATGTGTTCATGCCAGAAGAAGAAACGCCAGTAATCAGGTTCCTGCGCATGCACCGCCAGGACCCACGGCAAGCTGACCGCGATGGCCACGACAATCCCCAAAGGACCGTAGATCAGCAGCTCGCGCCAACGTTTTTGCCAGATCATCCAGGGCAGGGCGACGAGCACCGGCAGCAACCAGGCGAGAAACCCCTTGGTCATGAAACCCATGCCGCAGGCAAGCCCCAGCACCGCCCAGCCGAGCAAACGCCGGTTGCGGTCAGTGCTGTCCAGCGCAAACCACAACGCAACCAGACTGAGGTTGACCCAAAAGGTGAATTGCGGATCGAGGTTGGCGTAACCGGCCTGACCGGCAATCACCGTCAGACTCATGTACAGCAGCGCACAGGCAAAGCTCTTGCGCGGCTCGTTCCACAGGCGACGGGCGACCAGGAAGCACAGCAATACGCTAAGGCCCATGCTCAGGGCCGAGGCGAAGCGCACACCGAACAGGTTCTGGCCAAACAATGCCTGGCTGGCGGCAATCATCCAGTAACCCGCGACCGGTTTTTCGAAATAGCGCAGGCTCATGAAATGCGGCGACACCCAGTTGCCACTCAGGAGCATGTCCTGGCTGATCTGGGCGTAGCGGGTTTCATCGGGGATCCACAAACCGTGGCTGCCCAATGGCAACAAGTAGGCCAGCAGGAAAATCCCCAACAACAGCGGTAATGCCAAGCGATTGCTCATGCGTGTTGCACTCCGAGCCAGCCTTCTCGGCCTTCGAGATTGCCGCGCACGACACGGCCCGTTGGCAAGGTGGCAAGGGCCTCGGGCAACAGATTGCCCAAGGGTGTAAAACGAATGTCACGCTGGTGTGCATCGACCAGCAATTGACGGAAATCGTTAGCCATCAGAATCCCTTCTACTTCGGCATGAATAGTGTAGACGTTGAGGTTCTCTGGTTTGAATCGATCGAGAATGAACGCGTTGAAATCCTTGGCAGCCACCACTGGGCCCACCACCTCATCGAACGTCGGCAGGTCCACCGGGATCTGCGGGGCAGCCAAACCACCCTTGGCCAGAATCGGCCGAAACAGGCTTTGGCCACGACAGTCGCTGTTATAGCGAAAGCCGAACGCCTCTTTGGCCTCGATCACCCGTTCATCCGCGCGCCAGCCGGCAGAAGCCGAACACTCGACTTTTTGCCCGATAATGTCGCTGAGGGTGTCTACGCCCTGGCGGATCTGTTCGATCAACTGCGCATCGCTCCAGCGTCCGGCATTGGCTTGCCAGCCATGGTGATCCCAGGCGTGCAGGCCAACCTCATGCCCGGCCGCCAGGGTCTGGCGCATCAAGTGGCCGAGATCACGGCCAATCGATTTGCCAGGCCAGGCCGTACCGGCCAGCAAGATGTCCCAGCCATACAGGCCGGCGGCGTTGGAACGCAACATTTTCCAGAGAAATTGCGGGCGGATGAGGCGCCATAAATGGCGCCCCATGTTGTCCGGTCCGACACTGAAGAAAAACGTCGCCTTGACCTGCGCTTCATCGAGGATTTCAAGCAGACGAGGCACCCCCTCACGGGTGCCTCGGTAAGTGTCGACATCGATTCGAAGGCCTGCCTGCATCAGCGTGATTCTTCTTTGGACGACTCCGCGATTTCAAGCATGGCCTCACGCAGGAAGAAGTCCAGCGTATTGCCGATGGTCTCGCTCATTTCCACGGTCGGTGCCCAGTTCAGCAGGCGCTTGGCGTTGGCAATGCTCGGTTTGCGGTGAGACACGTCCTGATAACCGGTGCCGTAGAACGCTTTGCTTTCCACGTCGCGGAAACCGGCGAACGGTGGGAAGTTGTCGCGCAACGGGTGAGCTTCGAACTGGCGCAGCAGCTCTTCGCCCAACTGACGGATGCTGGCTTCGTTGTCCGGGTTACCGATGTTGATGATCTGGCCGTTGCAGGCATCGTTATCGTTGTCGATGATCCGCGCCAGTGCTTCAACTCCGTCGGCGATGTCAGTAAAGCAGCGTTTTTGTTCACCACCGTCGAACAGGCGAATCGGCGTGCCTTCCACCAGGTTCAGGATCAGTTGAGTGATGGCTCGCGAGCTGCCGATACGCGCCGAGTCCAGACGGTCCAGGCGTGGGCCCATCCAGTTGAACGGACGGAACAGGGTGAAGTTCAGGCCTTTCTGGCCATAGGCCCAGATCACCCGGTCGAGCAGTTGCTTGGAGATCGAGTAGATCCAGCGCTGCTTGTTGATCGGACCAACGATGAGGTTGGAGGTGTCTTCGTCGAAGTTCTGATCCTGGCACATGCCATAGACTTCCGAAGTCGACGGGAAGATCACGCGCTTGTTGTACTTGACGCAGTAACGAACCAGCTTCAGGTTTTCTTCGAAGTCGAGTTCGAATACGCGCAACGGGTTGCGGGTGTATTCGATCGGGGTGGCAATGGCCACCAGCGGCAGGACCACGTCGCACTTCTTGATGTGGTACTCGATCCACTCGGAGTGGATGCTGATGTCGCCTTCGACGAAGTGGAAGCGCGGATGTTTACGCAGACGCTCGATGGCGTCCGAACCGATGTCCAGGCCGTACACTTCGTAGCGGTCGTCACGCAGCAGACGCTCGGACAAGTGGTTGCCGATGAAGCCGTTCACACCGAGGATCAGCACCCGGGTGCGACGCGGGCCACGGCCGGACTCGGCGCCGCGCAGCATGGAGCCGTCGACCAGACCCAGTTCGTTGGCCAGTTGCGGGCCACTCAGGTACAAGCCGGCTTCGTTGCGCTGGCCGGAGGTGATCACCAGCGAATCTTCGCCACACGCGATGCGCAGCGGATCGACGCTGATGACGCGGCCCGGTTTCTGGCCTTCATTGCCCTTGGCGACTTCTGCGCTCCAGACAATCAGTTTGTGCTCGCCCACGTCGCAGAATGCGCCCGGGTAAGGCTGGGTGACGGCGCGGACCAGGTTGAACAGTTCTTCAGCCGGGCGCTTCCACTCAAGCTTGCCGTCGGCCGGGGTGCGGCGACCGAACACGGTGGCTTTGGATTCGTCCTGCGGCGTTTCGACGGCTTTGCCGGCAAGCAACTGCGGCAGGGTGTCGTGCAGCAGGTCGGTGGCGGCCTGGCGCAGTTTGCCGTGCAGGCTCAGCGCGGTGTCGCTGCGCTCGATGGCAACTTTTTTCTGGGCCAGGATTGCGCCAGCGTCGGCGCGTTTGACCATGCGGTGCAGGGTCACACCGGTTTCGGTTTCACCGTTGACCAGCACCCAGTTGGCTGGCGCGCGACCGCGATAGCGCGGCAGCAACGAACCGTGCAGGTTGAACGCGCCTTTGCTGGCCGTGGCCAACAGCGGTTCACTCAACAGGTTGCGGTAGTAAAAGGAAAACAGGTATTCAGGATTGAGTTTGCTGATGCGCTCGATCCACAGTGGATGGTTGGCGTCTTCCGGAGCATGCACCGGGATGCCTTTGCGCGCGCACAGTTGCGCAACAGAGCCGTAAAAGGCGTTTTCCTTAGGATCATCGGCATGGGTAAACACCGCGGCGATGTCGAAACCCGAGTCGAGCAAGGATTCGATGCCGGCACAGCCAATATCGTGATAGGCGAAGACAACAGCTTTTGCGCTCATAAGAGAACCTGATCTGAAGAAGTGGAAGTGAGGCCGTCAACAGTGACAACGGAAACTGGCGCGGCGGGTTGGCTGCGCAGGACTTTTTCGATGAAGAAACGTGGGCGGGCGCGGACGTCGCTGTACATGCGGCCCAAGTATTCACCCAACAGCCCCATGCCGATAAATTGCCCGCCAGTGAACACGAACAATACGGCGAACAGCACGAACGTGCCGTGGCCGGCCCAGCTGGCGCCGAACGCCAGGCGCAGGACAATCAGCGCGGTGGCAAACAGCACGCCGAGTGCCGCCATGGCGAAGCCGACAATGCTCAGCAGGCGCAACGGCGTAGTGGTCATGCATGTGATCAGGTCAAACATCAGGTTGACCAGGCGCATCGGGCTGTACTTGGACTCGCCGTGCTCGCGCTCGGCGTGCATCACCAGGATTTCCGTGGTGTGCCGGGCGAAGCTGTTGGCCAGGATCGGGATGAACGTGCTGCGCTCACGACAGGCGAGCATGGCGTCGACGATGGTCCGCCGATAGGCCCGCAGCATGCAGCCATAGTCACTCATGGCAACGCCCGTGGAGCGCTGCACGGCGAGGTTGATCAGCTTCGAGGGCCAGCGGCGCAGTGCCGAATCCTGGCGATTGTTGCGGACCGTGGCGACGACGTCGTAACCGAGTTCGGCCTGGGCGACCAGACGGGGAATTTCTTCCGGAGGGTTTTGCAGGTCAGCGTCGAGCGTGATGACCACGTCGCCTTTGCATTGTTCGAAACCGGCCATGATTGCGGCGTGCTGGCCGTAGTTGCGGTTGAGAATCACCGCGACCACCTTGCTGGACTCGCGCTGGGCAGCTTCTTCAAGGATTTGCGCGGAGTCGTCGCGGCTGCCGTCATCTACCAGGACGATTTCATAGTCATGGTTCAGTTGCTCGCATGCCGCTTCGGTGCGTCGGAGCAACTCCGGCAGGCTGTCTTGTTCGTTGTAGACCGGGATGACGATCGACACGCAACGGATCGGATACGGTTTCACAGGCGTGTGTCCAGTGTGTTTTCAATGGCATCGACAACGCGATTGACATCATCGGTGGTCATGTCGGGGAATAACGGAATCGAGCACAGGCGTGCGGAGTTCCATTCGGTGTTGGGAAGATAAATGTCAGGAAAACGCTGACGGTAGTATGTGTGCAAGTGCGTTGCGATGAAATGAATCCCGGTGCCGATGTTCTGTTCCTGCAAGGCCTTCATGAAGGCTTCGCGATCCAGACCACAGCGCTCGGCATCGATGCGCAGGATGAACAGGTGCCAGGCGTGTTGTTGCGGATAGGTCGGCATGAGCAACGGTTGTGCCTTCGAGCCTTCCAGACGCTGCAGGTAGGTTTGGGCCAGTTCGGTGCGCTTGGCGTTGATCTCGTCCAGTCGCTTGAGTTGCACCAGGGCGATGGCGGCGTTCATGTCGGCCAGGTTGTATTTGAAACCCGGCTCAATCACTTGGGCTTGAGGTTTTCTGCCGTGGGTGAGGCGGTCGTAGGCATCAACACCGAGGCCGTGAAACTTGAGCATGCGCACTCGATTGGCGAGGGCTTCGTCGTCACTGACGAACATCGCGCCCTCGGCGCAGGTCATGTTCTTGATTGCGTGGAACGAGAAGATCGCCGTTCCTTGGGCGCCGACGTGGCGACCTTTGTAAAAGGTGCCGGCCGCATGGGCGGCGTCTTCGATGACGGGGATGCCGTGCTTGTCGGCGAGCGCATAGAGCGGATCAAGGTCGAATGCGGCGCCGGCGTAGTGCACCGGAATGATTGCCTTGGTGCGCGGGGTGATGGCCGCTTCGATGCTGGACACGTCGCTCATCAGCGTGTCGCGGTCAACGTCGACGAATACGGGTGTGGCGCCCAGCAGACAAATCATGTTGGCGGTGGACACCCAGGTCTGGGACGGCGTAATGACTTCATCCCCTGGACCGATTCCCAGCGCCAGCAACGTGATATGCATTGCGCCAGTGGCCGAGGAAAGTGCCACGGCATGACGGCAGCCCACGTATTGGGCAAATTGCTCTTCCAGTTCCTGGTTTTTCGGCCCGGTCGTGATCCAGCCAGAGCGCAATACTTGCTCGACGGCGGCAATTTCTTCATCGCCGATACTGGGGCGGGAGAAGGGGAGAAAAGCCTGACTCATGGACACCTCAGGGTTGAAAAAAATTACGGACGTCCAACGTTGAGTTGTTGGATCCAAGGAAAGCTTAGACCAAAAATCAACGCTGCATCAATTACTTGAATCAGCATTGCGATGCTCAGCATCAATTGACTTTTGTCATTTGTGCCGTCAGTTTGGGCAAGGAGCAGACTTTTTTCAGATCAATCAAGGTTATGCCAGATTTTGTGAAAGGAACATGAAAAGCCGGTCGATCAATCGTTTATCTGGAAGTCATACAGGCACTGTTCAGGCTTGTGCTGCTCGTCACGCTTCTTCGAAGAACATTCCTGCGCAAGTGTCTCGCGTTAGATGAAATATTGTTGCAACCCTTAGTTGTTTTGTTCAAGTGATTCCAATCAAGGCCGTTACGTTTGACTGACTTACCTATTACCGATCCCGTCGCTTCAAAAACCAACCCGATGACCGTCTACCTGGCCCGACTGGCGCCGTCCAGTCAGTTGACCATGCGCTACGTTTTGCAGGATGCGGCCGATCGTCTGGGGTTCGAAGACATGAATGTCGAGGAGATTCCCTGGCATCAGCTTCAACCCGACAATGTCATTGCGCTGGTGGCGGCATTGCGCGCGGACGGTTATGCGCCGAACACTTCCTCGCTCTACGTCAACGCAGTACGCGGGGTGATGAACGAAGCGTGGCGCATGAGTCTGATCAGCCAGGATCACTTGCTGAAAATGCGTTCGGTCAAGGGAATTGCCGGCACGCGGTTGTCCCAGGGCCGCAACCTCAGGCGCTCGCTGATTCAAGAGCTGATGGCGGTTTGCGCGGCGGATCCGCGTCCACAAGGGTTGAGAGACGCGGCGATCATCGGGATTCTGTATGGCTCGGGGATGCGCAAGTCCGAGTCGGTAAACCTCGACCTGTCACAGGTGGATTTCGCCGAGCGCAGCTTGCGGGTAACGGGCAAGGGTAACAAGCAACTGATCAAATACGCGCCGGCGTGGGCCTTTGCCAAGCTGCAGGACTGGCTGGAGCTGCGCCGTTCGCTGCTCAAGGAAGGCGAAGTGGACGATCCCTTCCTGTTCAACCGAATCCGCCGTGGCAGTCACATCACCCGCGAGCGCATCACCAAACATGCGATCTATTACATCGCCCGGCAACGCGGAGCGCAGGTCGGCGTGAAAATCATGCCGCATGATTTCCGGCGTTCGTTCATTACCCGGGTGATCGAGGAGTTCGACCTGTCGATCGCGCAGAAACTCGCGCACCACAGCAACATCCAGACCACCGCCAACTACGATGTGCGTGATGACAACGAGCGGCGGCGGGCGGTGGATCGATTCGATCTTTGACGGGGTGAAATCAGGACTCACCCAAGACGTGGGCGTGGCCAATCGTCGAGACCTGAACCGAGCTCCCGGCGGGCGGTGCATACATGCCGGAGCTTCGCACCATCAGGGTCCGGCCAGGCTGTTCGCCAGCGGTTGCTGACTCCAGCTCCACAGTCAAGGTGCAGGTATTGCCGCTGAAATCCCTGTCGGTCACCACGGCGCGGCACCCGGCAGCTTCGGCAGGGCTGGGCTGGATGCTGATCAGTTGCAGTTGCTCAGGGCGTAACATGATTTGCGCTGAGTTGTTGTTCCTGTGGTTGTTGACCGGTATGCGCCCCAGATCGCAATGAGCCCACCCAGCCTCGATTCTGGCGGGCATGACCACGGCATCGCCGAGGAACAGCGCCGTCTGTTCATCGTCCGGATAACGGTAGAGGTCCAGCGGATGGCCTGACTGAACCAATCGACCATCGCGCATGACTGCTAACTGATCGGCGAACGACAACGCTTCGCTCTGGTCATGGGTGACCAGAATGGTAGTCACGCCAGCATCGCTCAGCAGCCTCGCAACCATTTTGCGCATGGCGCCGCGAAGGCCGGTATCGAGCGCCGAAAACGGCTCGTCGAGCAACATCAGGCGCGGCTGCTGCGCCAGGGCCCGAGCCAGCGCCACTCGCTGTTGTTGGCCGCCGGACAGTTCATGAGGCCAACGATTGGCCATGTTCGCGTCCAGGGCCACGCTGTCCATCAATTCGGCGATGCGTTGCTGCTTTGCCTCGCCTTTGGTGGACAGCCCGAAACCGATGTTGGCGGCCACGGTCATGTGCGGAAACAAGGCGCCATCCTGGGGGACGTAACCAATCAAACGCTGATGCGCCGGGACTTCGTGGGTCTCATCGACCAATGTCTGACCGTTGAGCGAGAGGCTGCCGGTGTCCGGGAACTCGAAGCCGGCAATCATCCGCAGCAGCGTGGTTTTGCCCGAGCCGGAGGGGCCGACAATCACCGTTCGGCTGCCGGTCGGCACCGTCAGACTGACGTTTTCCAAGGCTCGCTGGGAGCCGTAGAACTTGGAGATCGAGTGGAGTTCAAGAGCGTTCATCGGCCAGCCGTTCGTTTGGATTGGTGATAGAGGAGTCCGGTCAACGGGAGCGACAGCAGGATCATCAGCAGGGCGTAGGGCGCTGCGGCGGCATAGTCGATTTCACTGGTCAGCGCCCAGAAGCCGGTGGCCAGGGTGCGCGTGCCATTAGGTGCGAGCAACAGGGTCGCGGTCAGCTCGTTGGTGATCGCCAGAAACACCAGCGCGGCGCCAGCGGCTGCACCGGGAGCAGCCAGGCGCAGGGTGACCAGCCACAAGGCCTGCGCGGGGGAGCGGCCGAGGCTGCGCGCTATGTTTTCCAGCTCTACCGGTGCCTGCGCGATACCTGCGCGCAAACTGACCAGGGCGCGCGGCAAAAACATCAGCAGGTACGCCAGCAGGACGGTGATGGTGGTCTGGTAGATCGGTCGGGCGAAATGAATGGTCACGGTCACCAGGGCCAGCGCTACGACGATGCCGGGCAATGAGCTGGTGATGTAGTTGCAGCTTTCCAGCAGGCGTTGCAGACGGCCCGGAGAACGAATCGACAGCCACGCAATCGGGATGGCTGTGCAAGTGGTGAGCACAGCGCCTGCCGCCCCCAGAAGCAGCGTTTGTTCAAGCGCGGGCATCAGCTCGGCCAGGTTCCAGACTTGTGTGCCACCGGCTATCAACCATTTGCCCAACGTAATCAATGGAACACCGAGCGCCAGCACGCAGGTGCTGATTTGCAGGGTCAGCGCGAGTGCAGTCGATCCGGCGCCCAGGCGCACAACCCGTTGCTCACGTGCGCTGCCGGAACCGACCCGGGCGTAACGCGCCGAGCCGCGAGCAGCCGATTCGGCGGTCAGCATTGCCAGGCAGCACAGGGCGAGCACGCTGGCCAGCATGTGCGCGGCGGGACCGTTGAAGGTCGATTTGAACTGATCGAAGATCGCCGTGGTGAAGGTGTCAAAGCGGATCATCGCGTACAGGCCGTATTCGGCAAGCAGGTGCAGGCCCACCAGCAAGGCGCCGCCGCAGATGGCCAGACGCAGTTGCGGCAGTACCACGCGGATAAAGATCGCCCAAGGCTTGAGCCCCATCGACTCGGCCACGTCTTCGATGGCCGGGTCGAGCCGCCGCAACGTGGCGGCAACAGGCAAGTAAAGAAACGGGAAATAAGCGATCACCGAGACCAGCACCCCGGCAAACAGCCCGTGTATTGGCGGCACCAGGCTGACCCATGCATAACTGTGCACGAAGGCCGGCACCGCCAATGGCGCGGTTGCCAGCAACGACCATGCACGTCGCCCCGGCAGGTTGGTGCGTTCCGTCAGCCAGGCCAGGGCCAGGCCAAGCGCAATGCACAGGGGAATCGTGATCACCACCAGCAACACGGTGTTGATCAGCAATTCGCCGACTCGCGGTCGAAACACCAGCGGCACGAGCGCTGCCCAACCGGTCTCGATCGATACTCCGATGACAAAGGCAATCGGCATCAGTGCCAGCAGCGAAACCAGCACCGATAAACCGATGACCCACACGCCACCGCGACCCGCGAAGAGACCGCGGGAGCGTCGCCGCAGGTTTTCGGGAATCGCCGCAGGTACATTCGCGGGCAGTGTTTCAGGTATCAATTAGAGCAGCCCCGCTTGAGTCATCAGCTCCACGGCTTTTTTGCTGTCGAGTTTTGAAGCATCGACCGCTGGCGCATCGAGCTGTTGCAATGGCACCAGTTTTGGATTGGATTGAGCGTTTTTACCCACGGCGTATTCAAACGAGTTGCCGGTTTTCAGGATGTTCTGGCCGTCTTTGCCCGTCACCCATTTCAGGAACGCCTGAGCCTGTTCCTTGTGCTTGCTGGATGCCAGGACGCCGCCACCCGAAACACTGACGAAGGCGCCAGGATCCTTGTGTTTGAAGTAGTGCAGGGCGGTGTTCTTGCTGTTTTCGCCCGTTTTGGCCTGATCGCCGAAGCTGTAGTAGTGATAGATCACGCCGCTGTCGACTTGCCCGGCATTGACCGCCTTGAGCACGGCACTGTTGCCGCGGTAGGCGGTGAAATTGGTTTTCATGGCTTTGAGCCACTCAAGCGTAGCCGCTTCACCCTTGAGTTCCAGCACTGCCGCGACGATGGCCTGGAAGTCGGCACCGGCAGGCGATGCCCCCCAACGGCCTTTCCAGTTCGGGCCGGCAAGGTCCATCAGCGATTTTGGCAACTCCGCTTCGGGCAGTTTGCTCGGGTTATAGACAAACACCGTGGAGCGCGCGGCGATACCGACCCATTTGCCGTGGGCCGGACGATAAGCTTCTCCGACCTGCTCGAGGGTGGCCGGTGCAACCGGTGCAAAAAGCCCCGCGTTGTCGACCAGCACCATCGCCGGGGAGTTTTCGGTCAGGAACACATCGGCGGGGGACGCGGCGCCTTCCTGCACGATCTGATTACCCATTTCAGTGTCGTCACCATTACGCACGGTGACCTTGATCCCGGTTTCCTTGGTAAAGCCGTCAATCCAGGCTTTGGTCAGGCTCTCGTGCTGAGCGTTATAGACCACGATGCCGTCGGTATCGGCGGCATACACGTGGGCGGCGCTGATCAGCGCGGTGGCCAATAATGCTTTTTTCAGAAACGCGGGGACACGGGCGGTCATTCGGTAGCAGCTCCTGGTATTGGTCGTCCTGCAAACGACTCGCGTGTGTATCAATGCGAATCATTTGCAATTTTTTGGATGGCTGCGAATGTAGAGGGCGAAATGAGAAAAAAACGTTAAAAAAACCGTTAATACATGTCATTTCCATTCAGATTAGCAGCGCTGCTGACCATTGTCCGGTGGATTAGCTACTGAATGCCAGGGATATAGGCAACGCTCTGGTCCTCACGTCCATGAAACATACGTTCGCCATTGGTGGGTGTAGTGGTGATGATCTGATGATCTGCACTCAGGTAGTTCAACGGTAACGCATCGCCATTGCGGAACTGCGCGATGACAATGGTGCGCTGCGGATCAAAGTGTTGGCCGCTGGTGCGGTCCAGCCAGGCCATCAGCGCCTCGGTATTACCGTTGCGGGGAAAGTCCTGGTTTTCCTGCACGTAATAGAAGGGCGCTCCGCCGGTTTGCAGGTACATCGGCACTTTGTTGTCCACCTCGACCATCACCATCTTCCATTTATCCAAAGGCGCACGTTTGCTGGCCTCAAGCTTGACCGTTTCTGCGAATGCAATCACGCCACCGCCACCGTTGGTCCACGGATAGAGGACGCCGAGCACCAACACCAATAACGCAGTGGCCACGCCGAAGCCTATTTTCAACCCGCGACTGACCCTGCCGGTCTCATTGCGCTCAGCCATTCGCCGAGTGATCCACCAGGCACCCAGCAACTGGGCGAAGGGCACCAAGGGCAGTACGTAATAACTGCGTCGACTGCCACTGGCGGTGAAAAACAGCATCAACAGACCCAGGCCCCACACCAGCCGGCGGGTGTTGGGTTCCACGCTGCGCCAGTTGCGCAGCGCCAACCACAACCCCAGCAGCCAGCAAGGCGCCCATGGCAAGGTGTAGACAGGGAGGTAAATGAGGTAGGTGTAAATCGGTCCGATGTTGTCGAACGGCTGGAAAAACCGCACGACGTTTTCGCGCAACACCAGGCCCAGGCCGCTTTCGCCATAAGTCGGTGCGCCATAGATATGCGACAACACGAACGGTGTCATGTAGAACGCCCCGGCGATGACCAGGGCAGCGCACATCCGCAGATTGAGGTGGCGCTTCCAGCGACCGTCCTGCACGACATGCGGCAGCAACACCAGGCCCGGCAGAATGAACCCGATCAAGCCTTTGAACAGTGAGGTCAGGGACAGCAGCAGGAAAAAGCCCAGGTAGCGACCAAACCGTGTGTCATCCGGCCCGCGCCAATACCACCAGACTGCCGCCAGTACACCGCACACGGTGAGGATGTCAGCCGTGGCGACGCGTGCCCAGAAGATGAAATAGAAGGTGGTCGCCAGCATCCAGCCGGCAATCAGGCCGGTACCTTTGCGAAAGAGTTGCTCGCCGATCAAGTACACGAACCAGACGCTGAGCCACGCGGCAATGACCGAGGACAGGCGCAATGACCAGTGGTTCAAGCCACCGATCAGCCACGCGGTCGCCGTGATCAGCCAGTAGGAGGGCAGTGGTTTGTCGTAATACGGACCGCCCTTGAGATACGGATCGTAATAGTCACCGCTCTGCAGCATCTGCAACGCGATGTTCGCCCACCGGGTTTCCGCCCCCCACAACTCCCGACTGCCCAGCCCCAGTAGCAACATCAGCGCGCACGCGCCCAACAGGAGCGCTAATGCGCCCCTGTCACTTCTCCAAAACTTCATGCCGGGTTTCCTGTAGGTGCAGCGCTGATGGGGCGTTAGCTCGTCAAGGTTGGCTTTGCGGGAAGATCAGAATCTCCAGGTTGCCGCGTTGATAGCGTTTGCCATCGATTGGCAACAGTTCAACCTCCTGCACTTCCTGGACGCTGTTGACCCGCATCACCACACCGACAGCACCTTTCTTGCGCGCTTCGGTCATCCATTGCCCCACATTGTCCATCGTCACCTTGCGCGATGCCATGGCGGGGTCCTCGAGACCGTATTTCAGCTCGCCGATGGTGTTGAACAGGTCGACCTGCGGCCGCTTCAGCCGCCAGGACAAGGCCGATGCCGCGCCCAGGTCATTACTGAGCAAGGAGGATGTCTGGCTTAACGCTTCCAGGTGCTCGGCAATAAACTGGTCAGGCATCTTGCTATTGACGATCTGGGACGGCATCGCCGCCGGTAACAATGCCACCAGCAACCAGATTCCAAGGGCCGGCATGGCCCAGAACAACAGGGGACGCAGAACTTGCAAGGCGTTGGCAATGATCCAGCCGATCAAGGCGAAGAACATCAGGGACAGACTGAACATCTCGGTGTTTGCGTAGATCTCTTTGGTGGTCTGCAGATACAGCAGCGCGATCAGGGCAGCGGTGGCGATAACGACATTGACCACGCCGTTGATGCGAATCGGCTTGCCGCGCTCCTGGCTCAGCATGTCGATGATTGCGTGTCCCATCATCAAGGCCAGAGGCAAGAGGCACGGCATGATGTAAGTCGGTAGCTTGCCGCTGCTCAAACTGAAGAAGGCCAGGGGCAGGAGCATCCAGAGCAGCAGGAAGCCCATGACCGGTTGGCGCTTGTGTTTCCAGGCACTGATGAGTGTATTGGGCAACAGCACCGCCCACGGCAGGCTCGATGCAAGCAGCAGCGGAAGGTAAAACCACCATGGTCGAGCGTGCTGTGCATCGTCGGCGGAGAAGCGGCGGATGTGTTCGTTCCAGAAGAAAAACCGCCAGAAATCGGGTTCCTGATGGTGAATGGCGAGCACCCACGGCAGACTTACCAGCGCCGCCACGACGATCGCCAGTGGACCGTAACGCAACAGTTCACCCAGTCGGCGCTGCCAGATCATGTAGGGCAGGGCGATCAATACCGGCAACAGCCAGGCAAGAAAGCCCTTGGTCATGAAGCCCATGCCACAGGCAACGCCCAACAAGGCCCAGGCCCCCATTTTGCCGCGAGAAGACTGGCTATCGAGGGCAAACCACAAGGCGACAAGGCTCAAGTTGACCCAGAGCGTGAATTGCGGATCGAGGTTGGCGTACCCGGCTTGTCCCGCAATCAGGCCGAAACTCATGTAGAGCATTGCGCAGGCGAAACTTTTGCGCGGATCGTTCCAGAATCGCTGGGCAATCCGATACGTCAGCCAGATACTCAGCCCGGTACTCAGTGCTGAGGCAATGCGCACGCCGAACAGGTTGTCGCCAAACACGGCCTGTCCGATGGCGATCATCCAGTAACCGGCAATGGGTTTTTCGAAGTAACGAATGCCCATGAAATGCGGAGAAATCCAGTTGCCGCTGAGGAGCATTTCCTGGCTGATCTGGGCGTAGCGGGTTTCGTCGGGGATCCACAGGCCGTGGGTCACCATCGGTAACAGGTAGAACACTACGAATGCCAACACCAAGCCGGGCAGTAGCCAGCGGTCGACCGGAGTGGACGCACGGGAAATGGTGTTGGGCAGGGCATTACGAGACGTCATTTTTCGTCCTTGGCGTTTTACGCGAGAGCGTAATCTGAATATCGAAAATAACTAAAATCGCGAGGCTGCTGTAGTCGTTACAGTTCTCTACTGGACGCTGCTGTCTTGCAGCAGAGCATTCCAGTCATTGGCCTTCACGATCCCAAGTATTTTAAGTTGTCCGTTCACGTCAATGTGGACGAACAAAGAACTGCCATATTCGCTTGTTGCCGCATGAGGGTAGCCGGTTTGTGCTTCAAAATCGCTGATGCAGCCACTATGGGTGACCAGCACCAGATTCTGGTGAGCACGTTTGTGGGCCACGACATCGTTACGCAGGGTTTTGCCACAAGTGGCCAGCCAGTCCTGAGCCATCGCATCTTTGCCGAACATCGCGTGTGAAGTTTGCGCCGTGCGAGTGACCGGGCTGCTCAACACATCAGCCTGCGCCATGCCCAGCCGATTGAAACCTTGGCCCACGGCGATGGCGGCGTCGTTACCCACTTGGGTAATGCCGTCCGCCGGGCCAAAGCACGGGTTGCTGGAGCGGTCGCAACGCTCGGTATGACGAACCAGTACAACCACTTCGCCGGCTTGCCAGTGCCGCAACAATTGAGTTGCGTCTTCGGAGTTGGCAGGGCCCAGATTAGCTGGCGATCTTGACCACAAGGCGAAGCCTGAAACCAATGCAACCACTACGAGGGCTGCGCTGAGTGACGCCAGTTTTATTAACCGAGAAGTCATGAGTTGTTCGTTATCTAAGGGTGGGAACGATGCGCCTAAAACTAAATCCGCCCAGGTAGCGGAGGAGTGAAACGAATGTGAAAAAATTGCAGAGACCTTGCCGGAGCGGCATTAATAAGTTGTTGCAAATTGTTATCTCCTACGTTTTTACGTAAATCGGACGCGCACAAACTTGCGCACCGTCGAGTTTGAGGGTGCCTCACTTGCAGCGCTCGGTTCAGGGGGAAGCAGGGCAACCCCGCGAGGGGGCTTTGGCCGATTGGCTGATGAGCGCGGTCAGGTGTTTCACGTTGTTCTGATGGGCGACCACCAAATCATCGATGCTCGGGCCTGAAGGGGTCTGAAAGGTACTGCGGCACGTCACCAGTGTGTTGTCGGCATCACCGGGATTGCGCAGACGCCATTTGACGTCGATCAGGGCATATTGGCCAGGTATCGAATCAAAGCGTTGAACATCCACGCGCAATGACACTTTGTGCTGCAGATTGCTGTTGATCAGTTGGTCCACCAGCGCGCTGCTCAATTCATCCGCCAGGCTCGCACCCCACCACTCGGTTTCAAGAATGGCCAGCCCACTGCTGCCCTGACGGATGACGATCTGCGGGCGATCGACTTGCGGCGGCACAGTAATGCTCTCGATCACGACATCCGCAGCGTTGCCCCTGGCTGTTCCTCCCGGCTGCGCCGGAATCAGGGTGTGAAAATGAATCGGCTCACTGCGGCACGCGGCCAGCAGCAACAGCGCGCAGACCAAGGTGATTTTCAGCTTCAAAGCCATGGGTATTGCTCCTGGGGTCAGTTGCGCGGCGGCGCTTGCAGGTCCATCGGCGCGGCGTTGTTGGGGCGCCCGCGAATCAGCGATTCCGGGTGCCGCCCCAGGTAATCCGAGAGCTCGCGCAAAGAGCGCGACATGCGTCCCAGTTCGTCCAGGGTTTGGGTCAACTGTTCTCGTTGCGGCGAATCCTCGGCCAAGGTCGAACTGGCTGATTGCAGGGTCTTGCTGACATCGGCCAGGGTTGTTTGTACCCCGGGCAAAGTCTTGGCATTGAATTGCGCCAGGCCTCTACGCAATTCGACGAGGTTGCTGTCCAGATTGCCGGCGATGCGTTCTATCGGCAGTTTGTTAAGCTTGTCGATCATAGCCTCCAGTTTGCCCTGCAGTTCTTCAAGGCTGCCGGGAACGGTCGGAATGCTGACAGGCCGGGCGCTTGGATCGAATACGACTTTTTCAGCTTTCGGATAGAAATCCAGCGCGATGTACAACTGGCCGGTCAACAGGTTGCCGCTGCGCGCCTGAGCACGCAGGCCATTCTCGATAAAGGTGCCGATCAGGCGCACTCCACCTGCTTCATCGCTGGGGTCATGATTGTAGGCTTTGAGCAATTTTGTGTGCGCCTTACCCAGGCGTTGCGGGTAGATCACGATGCCGACGTTGACCGGGAAGCTCTTTTTCTTCTCGTCGAAATCCAGATTGACTGAAACCACTTTGCCGATTTCCATCCCGAGGAATTCCACGGGTGCATCGACCTTCAATCCACGCAGAGCCTGGTCGAAACGCAGGGACAGGAACTGCCCCTTGCCACTGGGAGGTGCGAGGGCACTCTGCTGGTCCTCAAACAATTCGTAGGCGTATTCTTCAGGCGCGGGTTTGTCGTCGGGGTTGTAATCGGGTGCGCGAAACGCGATGCCCCCCACCAAAATCGAGGACAACGACTCGGTCCTTACCGCAAAACCATTGGCACCGACGCTGACATCTACGCCGCTGGCGTTCCAGAATCGGGTGTTTTCAGTGACATAGGCGTCGTTGGGCGAGTGGATGAACAGGTCGATGTTCACGCCTTTGCCATCGGGGTCCAGGGCGTAGGCCACCACCTGGCCCACCGGGATTTTGCGGTAGTACACCGGCGAGCCGATATCCAGCGACCCGAGGTCCTGAGTATGCAAGGTAAAGCGTTTGCCCGGCTCGCCATACGTAATGGCGGGTGGGTTTTCAATGCCCTTGAATTGCTTGGAGCGAGCGTTGGCCTGGCCAATGTCGGCGCCGATGTAGTCACCGGAAAGCAGGGTATCGATACCCGACACCCCGCCGGCTCCGATGCGTGGACGCACCACCCAGAACTTCGAGTCTGCGCGGGTGAAACTCTCCGCCTGTTTGGCCAGCTTGATTGTGGCGTTGACAGACTTCTGATCGTTGCTCAGTTCTACGTCCGAGACATGGCCGATCACGACATTGCGGTATTTGACTTCGGTCTTGTTGGCGGTCAGCCCGTCACCGGTCTTGAAGGTGACGGTGATGGTCGGGCCTTCCTGCATAATGCTGTGGACCACCAGGGAAATCCCCACCAGTACCGCAACGATGGGCACGATCCAGACCAGTGAAACGCTGAAACGACGAGTTTTTACAGGGGCTTGCCCGGGGGCTTGCGGCCCGTCAGTGGCTTGCGACTTCATCCATGTCCTCCTCGTTCTGGGGGGTGGCCGACCGCTCGTTATCCCAAATCAGTCGAGGGTCGAAACTCATCGCCGACAGCATGGTGAACACCACCACCAGGCCAAAAAACAGAATGCCCGGGCGCGGTTCGATATCGGCCAGGGCTTCAAACTTCACCAGTGAAGCCACCAGGGCCACCACAATCACGTCGAGCATTGACCAATAACCGATGACCTCGACAAAGCGATACATTTTTGAGCGCTCTTTGCGCGCCCAGTCGCTGTCGCGTTGCACCGTGACGAGTAGCAGCGTCAGGGCGACGAACTTGATGCCGGGCACCGCAATGCTCGCAATGAAGATGATCAGGGCGATGTCCCAGGCACCGGCTTCCCAGAACTCCAACACACCACTCATGATCGTGCTGTCGGCGCCATTGCCGACCATCTTGGTGTTCATTACCGGTAACAGATTGGCCGGCACGTAGAACGCCAGGGCCGTGAACATGTAGGCCCAGGTCCGGGCCAGCGAGTTGGTTTTGCGTCGGTGCAGTGGCGCGCCGCAACGTTCGCATTCGTGGGGCTCATGGGTCATGTCACAGGCCATGCCGCAGCTGTGGCACAGGCACAGGTTGAGTTCGCTGGCGACCGGGGGCGTTTTCATAAGACGTCCCACAATTCACGGACATCGCGACCGGCAATGCGGATCATCATCAGACTGAGTATGGCAAGGGCAAACAGGCCGATACCGGGAAGCACATCGAGCAACCCGGCCAGCTTGATGACCGCAACCATCGCGCCCAAGAGGCAAACCTCCAGCATGCTCCAGGGCCTGAGGGCTTCCAGCCAGCGCATGCAAAACCTGAAACCCGGCGAGCGCCGGGAGGCGAGGGCGTAGCTGAGCACCCAGATCAGCAGCACCAGCTGAAAAATCGGGGCGATGATCATCGCAATCGCCGCCACCATGGCGATGAAGGTGATGGGGCCGAGGCTCAGGGCCAGTACCGAATCCCAGAGGGTTGCGCTGTTTTTCAGGCCCTTGAGGCTGATGCTCATGACCGGGTAGAAATTGGCGAAAATCCACAGCATCAGCGCGGTGAAGGTCAACGCCAGGCGTTGCTCCACCGTCAAGCCGTTATAACGCTGGAGCACACCGCCACAGCGTATGCACAGGGTTTTTTGATGTTTGGCGAGCGTGACTTTTTCATACACGCAGTCGCAGTGCTCGCAGATGATCAGATGGTTTGTCGTAGCCATAGGCCGCATTCGCCAGGACACAGGAAAGTCAGAGCACCCCCTCAATATAGAAGTGCCTAGCGATAGAGCAAATCGAAAGGCACAAACGCGTTGTTGTTGATCGTTCCCACGCTCTGCGTGGGAATGCCTCACCGGACGCTCTGCGTCCGCTTTTTGGAACGCGGAGCGTCCCTGGCTGCATTCCCACGCAGAGCGTGGGAACGATCATGATCTTCAGCCGAGCAATTCGCGCAGGCGATACCAGAACATGCCAAGCGCCAGCAGTGGCGAACGCAGCATCGGCCCACCGGGAAAGGTCATGTGCGGTATGGCGCTGAATACGTCGAAGCCCTGGCTGTGTCCGGCATGGATGGCTTCGCCCAACAGCTTCGCGCACCAATGGGTCACGTTCAGCCCATGCCCGGAATATCCCTGGGCGTAGAACACATTCGGGTGCAGGTTCAAGCGCCCGACCTGCGGGAAGCGATTGGCCGAGATGCCGATCTTGCCGCCCCATTGGTAATCAATGCGCACATCGGCCAGTTGCGGAAAAACCTTGAGCATCTGCGGGCGCATGTAGGCGGTGATGTCCGCTGGGTCGCGCCCGGAATAATGGCAGGCACCGCCGAACAGCAAGCGTCGATCCGCCGAGAGCCGGTAGTAATCGAGCCCGACTTTCTGGTCGCACAACGCCAGGTTCTGCGGGATCAACTGCGCTGCCACCTCAGGTGTCAACGGCTCAGTGGCAATGATGTAGCTGCCCGCTGGGAGCACCTTGCCGCTAAGTGTCGGTTCGAGGTCTTCAAGGTGCGCGTTGCAGGCCAGCACCAGGCTGCCGGCGCGCACCGTGCCAGCGGCGCAACGAATCTGCACGGTGCTGCCATGAATCACCTCCAGCACCGGGCTCTGCTCGAAGATCTGTACGCCCAGCGATTGCGCCAGCCGTGCTTCGCCAAGCACCAGGTTGAGTGGATGCAAATGGCCGGAACCCATGTCGACCAGCCCGCCGGCATATACACCGGAATTCACCACCTGCTGACGGATCTGTTCCGGCCCGACCAACCGCGTTTCGTGGGCGTAACCCGACTCGACCAAACCGGCCTGTTCCGCTTTGAAGGCGGCGAACTGCGTTGGGGTGTTGGCCAGTTCGCAAAAGCCCCAGCGCAAGTCGCAATCGATGCCGTGTTCACGGATGCGCTTGCCCACCAATTCCACCGACTCGATGCCCGCGCGCTCCATATAACGCACGCCTTCTTCGCCGACATAACGGCTGAAACCACTGACGTCATGCCCGATGCCGCGGATCAATTGTCCGCCGTTGCGCCCACTGGCGCCCCAGCCGATGCGCCGGCCTTCCAGCACAATCACCGAGAGCCCGCGTTGGGCCAGTTCGATGGCCGTGTTGACCCCGGTAAAACCGCCGCCGATCACGCAGACATCGGCGAACAGATCCTCGGTCAACGCGGGGAAAGGCGTCAGGTGACGGGCTGTCGCGGCGTAATAGGAATGTGCGTGTTCGTTGTTCATTTGTTGGACTTCACTTTGCTCCAGGAACGGGTCATCAAACGCATGATCGCCTGGGGCGGGGTGGTCGAAATGTAGAGTTTGTCGAGGACGGCCTGCGACGGATACACCTCTGGATTGTTCACCAAGTCAGCGTCCATGAAGGCCTTGGCGGCCGGGTTGGGGTTGGCGTAGCCGACCGAGGCACTGACCTTGGCAATCACCGGCGGGTCCAGCAGGTAGTTGATAAAGGCATGGGCTTGTTTCGGATTGCTGGCATCGGCCGGAATCGCCAGCAGGTCAAACCACAAATTACTGCCTTCCTTTGGAATGGCATAGGCGATGTTGACGCCGTTCTTGGCTTCCTTGGCGCGGTTGGCCGCCTGGAACACATCACCCGAATAGCCGAAGGCTACGCAGATGTCGCCGTTGGCCAGGTCCGACACGTACTTGGACGAATGGAAATAGGTGATGTAAGGCCGGATGCTCAACAGCTTGGCTTCGGCTTTCTTGTAGTCTTCGGGGTTCTCGCTACGCGGATCCATGCCCATGTAATTGAGGATCGCCGGGAACACTTCATCGGCCGAGTCCATCATCGACACACCGCACTGGCTGAGCTTCTTGATGTTCTCAGGTTCGAACAGCACGGCCCAGGAGTCGATGTGATCGACGCCCAGCACTTGCTTGATCTTGTCGACGTTGTAGCCGATGCCGTTGGTGCCCCACAGGTACGGCACGGAATGCTCGTTGCCCGGATCGTTTTTCTCCAGCAGTGCCAGCAGTTTCGGGTCCAGGTTCTTGAAGTTGGGCAGCTGTGCGCGATCCAGTTTAAGGAACGCGCCGGCCTTCACCTGGCGAGCGAGGAAGTGGTTGGACGGCACCACCACGTCATACCCGGTACGGCCGGCGAGCAGTTTGCCCTCCAGGGTTTCGTTGGAGTCGAATACGTCGTAGATCACCTTGATGCCGGTGTCGGCCTGGAAGTCGACGAGGGTGGTGTCGCCGATGTAATCGGTCCAGTTGTAGACACTGACGGTAGGCTGGGCCTGCGCAACCGCGCTGAACAACAAGGTCAGCGCGACCGGAACCATGGATTTCAATAGACGCATTCGACACCTCTTTGAGTTTTTGAATTTTTCAGGCGTTTGATCGTTCCCACGCTCCGCGTGGGAATGCCTCAAGGGACGCTCCGCGTTCCACTGGGACGCAGAGCGTCCCGGGCTGCATTCCCACGCAGAGCGTTGGAACGATCATGGTGGGGTTAGACGCTGAACAGCAGGAACTCACGCTCCCAGGAGCTGATCACGCGCTTGAAGTTCTCATGCTCGGCACGCTTGACCGCGACGTAACCCCTGACGAATTTGCTGCCCAGGTAACGCTCGATGGTTTCGCTTTCTTCCATCTGCGTCAGCGCGTCTTCGATGGTGATCGGCAAGCGCAGGTTGCGCCGTTCGTAGGCTCGACCCTGCACCGCCGCGCTCGGTTCGACGCCTTCGACCATGCCGATGTAGCCGCACAACAGGCTGGCGGCAATCGCCAGATAAGGGTTGGCGTCCGCGCCCGGCAATCGGTTCTCGACACGCATGGCTTCGGGGCTTGAAGTCGGCACACGCAGGCCGACGGTGCGGTTCTCTTCGCCCCATTCGACGTTCACCGGCGCCGAAGTGTCCGGCAGGAAGCGGCGGAACGAGTTCACGTTCGGCGCAAACATCGGCAGCACTTTGGGGATGTATTTTTGCAGGCCGCCGATGTGGTGCAGGAACAGTTCGCTCATGTTGCCGTCGGCATCGACGAAGATCGGCTGGCCCGTGGCGATGTCGACCACGCTCTGGTGAATATGCATGGCGCTGCCGGGCTCATCGCCAATCGGTTTGGCCATGAACGTCGCCGCGACGTTGTGTTTGAGCGCCGCCTCACGCATGGTCCGCTTGAACACGGTGATCTGGTCGGCCAGGTCCAGCGCGTTGCCATGACGGAAGTTGATTTCCATCTGCGCCGGGCCGTCTTCGTGGATCAGCGTGTCAAGATCCAGGCCTTGCAGTTCGCACCAGTCGTAGACGTCTTCGAACAGCGGGTCGAATTCGTTGGCGGCATCAATGGAAAACGACTGGCGACCACTTTCAGCTCGCCCCGAACGGCCCATCGGCGCCTTGAGCGGCAAGTCCGGGTCTTCGCAGCGCTGGGTCAGGTAGAACTCCATTTCCGGCGCGACAATCGGCCGCCAGCCTTTGTCGGTGTACAGCTGCAACACTTTCTTCAACACGTTGCGTGGCGACAGTTCGATCGGGTTGCCGAACTTGTCGAAGGTGTCGTGGATCACGATCGCCGTTGGTTCGATGGCCCACGGAATCACGTACACCGCGTCGGCGTCCGGCTTGCAGACCATGTCGATGTCGGCCGGGTCCAGCAGGTCGTAGTAAATGTCGTCGTCGACAAAGTCCCCGGTTACCGTTTGCAACAACACACTTTCCGGCAGGCGCATGCCTCGCTCATGCAGGAACTTGTTGGTGGGTGCGATTTTGCCGCGTGCAATGCCGGTCAAGTCACTGACCACACACTCGACTTCGGTAATCTTGTGATCTTTCAGCCACGTGAACAGCTGATCGAAGGGGACATTCATAAAGACCTCGTTATTGGTTTTATTAACGTCGGGGAGGGTGGTTTCATCCACCACACACTTCCCCTGTGACGCGTTGACGACTATCTTGGGCGAGCCTTGTCGTTCCATCTATCCACTTTAAGCAGCACCAAAACGCACCAAACGAGTGCGTAAGGTCATCCCATGTCAGCGTCCAGTCCGTTACAGGTTCAAGCGTTCAACACCGATGATGTCGCCGCGCAAATCCGCGCCACACCGGGTTGGGTGCAGCATTATCAGCAGATGTCACCGGGGCATTTCGCCGGGCGTGTGCGCTACCTGGACCTGCAAGGCGTGGAGATTTACGAAGAACAGATGAACACCCGGGTCGAGCAGAATTTCAGTGCGCCGCAGGGTTCTCTGGCGTTTTGTTTTGATCGCAGCGACAACGCGCTGTACGTGTTGAATGGCGAAAGCCGCAACATCTGGATCACCCCGGAGAACTACCAGGAAGTCGCCGTGGTGTTCGGCCCCGAGTTCGTCCAGCGCCACGGCTTGAACGTCGCGCGGCTGGAAGGCTTGTTCATGTCGCCGCTCAACTGCGGGCAGAACGCCTTGTTCAGCCGCTGGTTGAGCGGCACCTTGACCCGGCTGGCAGAGACGCTCGATCCACCGAGCAAGGAAGCGCTGACCCAGCAGTTGCTGGAGGATTGCCTCTACATCCTCGATAACGCCTGTGTGTGCCTGGACCGCGGTGGACTGCAGCGGCGCACCGAAGAGCGCACGATCATGAAACGCATCGGTGAGTGGGCGGCTGATTCACCGGAAGAAACCCTCAATCTGCTGGAGCTGTCCCAGGTTGCCGGGGTTTCCCTGCGTCAATTGCAGCATGCGTTCAAAGCCTTCACCGCCATGACCCCGACCCATTGGCTGCGCCTGCGTCGGCTCAACAGCGCACACCGCGAACTGCTGGCCCGAACACCGAATGAGACCACCGTCGCCGAAGTGGCGATGAACTGGTCGTTCTGGCATTTGGGACGGTTTTCCAGCAGTTACCGGGCGCTGTTCAAGGAACTGCCGAGCGAAACGCTGAAACGCGCAGTGCCAAAAAGAACCCTGGTTTAAGGTCGGCTCTGGTTGGCGTCCAGTCAGGTCACGGGCGCCGGTTTCGCCAGCTCAATACCCGCCGCCCCCAAGCGCTTGAGGATTTCAAACAACAGATCGCTTTTGGTCGTGCCGACGATTCTCGGGCTGCTGACGTAACCGGTGACCGTCAACGTGATGCCGTCGGGAGACAGTTTGCTGAAACGCACAAACGGCGCCGGTTTCTCAAGGATGGTTTCGTGTTCCTGATAGGTGTCGTACAGCAGGTCTTTCACTTGTTCAGGATCAATGTCCAGCGGGAACACCAGTTCGAGTGTCGCGACCCCTTGGGCACTGCCGCCGAGGGTGACGTTGCGCAGGTTCTGCGAGATCAGTTGCGAGTTGGGGACGATGACGATCGAGCGGTCACTGAGTTGTATTTCGGTAGCCCTGACGTTGATGCGCCGGATGTCGCCTTCGACGCCGCTGATGCTGATCAGGTCGCCCACCTTGACCGGCCGCTCGGTCAGGAGAATCAGGCCGGAAACGAAATTCTTGACGATTTCCTGCAAGCCGAAACCGATGCCCACGGACAGTGCGCTAACGATCCACGCCAGGTTGGTCCATTTGATGCCCAGCGATGACAGGGTCAACAGAATCACCAAGGCGTAGCCGATGTTGGCAAACAGTGTGCTCAGTGAGGCACACATGCCGGGGTCCATGTCGGTCTTGGGCAGGAACTCGTTATCCAGCCATCGGCACAGTGAGCGAATCAGGTAGATACCGATCAACAGGGCCAGCACGGCTTTCAACAGGTGGTCGGGGATGATATTCAGTTTGCGCAAACCGTCGCCGCCGAGGATGGCGAACGTTTGGGTGAACAGTTGCCCCAGTGTGGTCCCGACCCCGCCCACAAACAGTGAAATGACCGCCAATAGAATTAACGTGGCACGCCCCGCGCCGGACAAAATGACCGAGACTTGCTCAAGGCGTACATCGCCGATTCCGAGCAATTGCTTGAACGCTTTGCCGCTGGGGCTCTTGGGTGAAAACAGGTACTCGCAGGTGTCTCTGAACACCTGCGTCAGCAAGTAGAACCCGCACAGGATGATGAAACCCCAGACCAGTTGATAAGTGATGAACCGTGCCAGGGAGACATAGCCGATCAACAGCGCAAGCAGCGCCACCACGATCACGACGGCGGCGAACGAGTAAATCAGTCCGGCCAGGGTGGTGCTCGATTCGGGCGCCTCACCGCTGTCCACTACGGCTCTTCGGACTTGGCTGGCACGGCGGAACAAGGCACCGATAATCACTGTGACCAGGAGCGAAACCACTCCCCGACCAAAGAGGATGGCCGGTGCGCTCATGCCGGTGACATTGGTGATTTGCGCCAGGCCCACCAGAATCAGCAGTGTGACGGACAACAATCTGGGGTAAGGCTGGATCGCCAGCGCAACCGGGTCGGCGATGGCGGGCAGGCGCCAGGACGGATGCCGGGTCGACAGCAGCGCCCGGCTCAAACCGGTGATCAGGATGCAGACATAGATGACTTTTTCGAATTCATCGGCGAAGTTCTGAATCATGGGCGACAACGGCATGTCTCGCGTAAGCGCATAAAACAGCAGTTGCATCGCGCAGGCGGTGGTCAATACCGTCGCCACGACGGAGGCCAGGGCAAGCGAGCTTCGGCGCAAACGACCTTCGGGCATTCGATGAATGCATATCCAGGTCAGCCCGCGTTCGGCAATTCGTCGACCCCAGGACCAAATGGCTGCCGCCAGCAACACAAGGGTCACGCCAGACAGTCGATTGCCGGGCTGCCAGGCGGCCTGGAGCGCACTGCCGGCCTGCTGGATGAATTCAGCAAGGCGCTGGCGGTCCTCCGGCAGTGGATTGAACAACGGTGCCCAGAACCCCGGCGACAGGATGCTGCCGCTGCGAAGCGTGACTTCGGTTTCCAGAATGCTGCGTCGAATGCCGGCAATTTGAATGATCAGGTCGGCAGCGTTGGCTCTCAGCGCCGCCAGGGTTTTCAAATTGAAATCGACTTTGATCTTTTGCTCGGACAGATAGGCCCTTTGTGTCGCAATGTCCGATTTTTCCGGCGTGATTTCGCCCTGTGACACTGGACCCAGCACATCAAGCTGGGCTTGCAGTTGCTTCTGTTCGGGCAGCAGGGAAGACTGCAAGGTGTCCACATCCTTTATGAACAACTGCACGGAGTCCTGCAGGCCGACCATCTGCGTGAGGTTATTGGCCTGCGAAATCTGCTGCTTGATCCGGTCGAGACGGGCTTGCAGCGCTTGCAGATCACTTTGGGAGACTGCAACGGACGAAGGGCCTGAAACAGCCGATGGCGGCAGCAGTTCGGCAGCCGACAGCACAGTGGCGTTCGGTCCAAGCAGCGTGAGCACGACGAAAATCATTGACTTCAATGCCTTGCGCATAGGAGTGCCCGGCTCTGTTATTGGTCGCTTGACCTATGAGGTTAGGCCATCACGCCAAAACGATCGAAAAGAATCATGGGCAGGCGCCTTCGGGGCTATTGCGCAAGGGGAACGAACGGTGTGTGATCTACACTCCTTTTTGCTCAATCAAGCCGGTCATCTGTCTTGAGCTGCCAAACCACCCGGTGTACTTGCAGGGTAACGGACTGCGTTGGAGGTCTATATGAATAAGGTGTGGTTCGTCAGTCTGTGCGCTGTATTGGCCGTTACATGTTCCCAGGCCTGGGCGGAAACCGTCGTGCCGATGAAGGAACAGGACTCGCAACAAACCAAGCTCGATATCGACGATTGCCATGACGTGGCACTCAGTGAGAGCCCAACGCCGCCGCCCTCGGGCACTGATGCGTCTGAAACACACGGGCGTCAGCACAACGAATTTTATGAAGGCGACCAGGACGAAACGAAGACGGCCTATGTCAATTGCCTGCAAGCACGGGGTTATCAGGTCAATCCTTGAGTTTTTTGCCGCCGCGCCTCGAGCAGATGAACCATCAGGCAGGCATACAGTGTCACGAGCAGGAACAACCCCATGCGCACGGCGAACGCCGTGTACACGTCCTTGCCGGCGATGCTGTCCTGCACCGACTGGCCCAACAGGATAATCAGCGTGATCAGGGTGTTGAGCCAGAACCCGGGGGTAAACCGCGTCGGGCTCAGGGCATACAGTTTGCGCGCCAGCACCAGGCCGAACAGCAGCATCCACAGAAAGAACATCCACAGGTGCACAAACAGACTCAGGGCACTCCAGAACAGGATCGCCAGCAGGCCCGCGGACAGGGTCGAACCGACGAGTTCACGGCCGGCGTTGCGGGCGTTTATCGTGGAGCTTTGCTGGCCCAGGCTGACGGCCTTGAGGATGATGGGCAAGTAACCTGCCGGGTCGATCAGCGCCATGAGGAACGCCGGTAGCACGATCAGCGTGGCACGTAGCGCAACCCGACTGACCTCTTCATCGGGCAGGGCTGCGGCGGGCGGCGGCGAAGGGGCATTGGGCGGGTCCGGGAATAATCCATGACTGATCGCCACGACCAACACCGCGAGCAGCAGGCCCTTGACCAGGGCCCCGATAACCAATGCCGCCAGGTCGAATTCGGCAACGCCTGCCGAGGAGATCATGGTCAGGCCGATCACCAGAAAGGTCACGATCAGTTGATTGCCGCCGCGCAGGCCAAAACGGAAGACCAGGAACAAACACACACCGATCACCAGCACCCCTGTGACGGGGTAGTAACGCAGTACCGGAATCAATAGCAGGCCGACACTGGTGGTCAACATCGCGACCAAGGCGAGCACCACGGCCGCCTTGAACGGCAGCGGGCGATTGACCGAGGCCAGCAGGATCAGGCACAACACCGGCGCTAAAAAGGGAATCGGCAAGGCCAGGCCGAAACTAGCGGCCAGGCACAGCGCCGTGCCCGTGGCCAGGCGCAGCGCGCGTTGTTCGCGCGGTGTGCGCTTAGTAGGCATAGCTCAGCCAGCTCATGAACCCCACAAACAATCGACCAAGCGGATTCAACGGATTGCCCTCGGAGGGGAAGGCCATGACTTCCGCCTGCCCGCCGGCACGGATGGCTCGGTTGTCGCGCAGCGTGGCGAGTGCCTCTGGGGAGAACTGGATGATCACCGGAAAGCGCTGTGCCGGCCGCAACCAGTCGCGGCTGTTTTGCACGCTGGGCAACGTCCCTGGCGCGGTTGGCTGCCCGACGCTGATGCCATAGCCGATACTGCGCACCTGGCCTTCAAAAATTTCACCCGGTAGCGCGTCCAGCACAATGGCGACCGGCGTCTCGGGCTTGATCAGGCCCAGGTTGTTTTCGGTCATGTCCGCGCTGATCCAGACATCGTGGATGGCAATCAAGGTCATGACCGGGCTACCGGCCGCGGCGAATTGCCCGGCGTCGGTACGCAGGTCGGTGATCAGCCCCGCCGAGCGCGCACGGATCTGCGTGTTGGACAAATCCAGTTCGGCTTTCGACAGCGCCGTGGCAGCGCTGCGCAACAGAGCGTTGGTTTCCTCGCTGCCACCTTCCTGCTCGCGCGCACGCTGGACTTCGGCACGGGCGGCGGCGACCTGGCTGACGGCCTGTTCACGGTTGGCGCGAGACACTTCAAGCACGCGTACGGAGATGGTGCCAGGGTCTTCGCGATACAAACCTTCAAGACGCTGATTGTCTTGCCTGGCCTTGAGTTCGTTGGCCTGGGCAGCCCTCAAGTTGGCTTGGGCCGAGGCTATGCCGGCGGTGCTGGCGCCGACCTGTCGACGTGTCGACTCCAGGTCTGCGCGAGCCCGGTCGACGGCAATCTGGTACGTCTGCGGATCGACCTCGAAGAGCACGTCACCGGCCTTGACGTCCTGATTGTTGCGCACATTGACGCGGATCACCCGCCCGGCGACTTCAGAGGCGACCGGAATGACGAAGGCTCCCACCCGCGCCTGTTGCGTGTAGGGCGTGAAGCGGTCGGCCAACAAATACCAAGTCAGGCTCAAGACAATCAGCAGCAACACCCATTTAATGCCTTTTTTCGCCGGGTCGGGCGCGGGCGTTTCGGGAACGGTCTGCGCGGCTTCGCTCATGGTTGTTTTACCTTGTCGGGCAGAGGGGAGGCGGCTTCGTTCAACAGGTCGCCCCAGTCGGTGCGTTGTTCCATCTGCTGGCGGGTGGCCGGGTCAATGATTGGCTGGGCGCTGTACCAACCGCCGCCCAGGGATCTGTAGAGAGCAATCAGATTGCTCACGGCATTACTGCGAGCGACCAGGTAGTTGTCCTGCTGATCGAGCAGCGCGCGTTGGGCGTCCAGGACCCGCTGGAAATCTGAATAACCTTCGCGGTATTGGATGCTGGCGAGCACCAGTGAACGCTGGGCTGTCACTGCGGCTTGCGCGAGGATTTGCTCGCGCTCCAGCGACTTGATCACCCCATAGGCGGCATCGTCGGCCTCGCGCGCGGCCTGACGTACTTTGTCGCGATAGGCCTCGATCAGCTGCTGCAACCGCGCATCCTGAACACGCACGTTGTTGCTGATCTTTCCGTAATCGAACACGTTCCAGGTCAGACTGGGTCCGCCGATCAGGTCCAGGCTCCTGGACGTGCCCTTGAGCGTATCGGCCGACCAGACAATGCTGCCCAGCAAGGTTAGTGATGGATAGAAATCGCTTTCGGCCACCCCGATCAGCGCCGACTGTGCGGCGACGTTCAGCTCGGCGGCTCTCACGTCGGGCCGACGCAGCAGCAGATTGGCCGGTACATCCTGCAGGACAGCGCGGTCGACCAGCGGGATCAAGCCTGGATTCTCCGACAGTTGCGGCAAGGCACCTGGCGGTTGCCCGATCAGTACGGACAAGGCGTTGCGGGTTCGCTGGATCTGGTCTTCGAGCGTAGGCAAAGTGCTGAGGGTGCCCAGGTATTGGGTCTTGGCCTGTTGCAGGTCAAGCTCGGCACTCTGGCCACTTTTGAACAGTTTTTCGGTGATGTCGACGTTGCGCAGTTGCTGTTTCGCGTTTTCCCGAGCGACGCGCAGCCGCGCCTCGGAGGTGCGCAACGAAAAATAGCTGTCCGCAACCTGGGCGCGCAGCAACACGAGCACGTCTTCGTAGTTGGCTTGGGCGGCAAAGTAGCTGGCATCCGATGACTCGATCGCTCGGCTGAAGCGCCCCCAGAAATCCAGCTCCCAGCCAATGTCGAACCCGGCACTGTTTTGCCAGAAATGGCTGTCCTGCGGATTGTTGCCGCCCGATTGTCGGCGGTTGACGTACAAACTGTCGGCGCTGACTTGTTGCAACTGCGGGTACAAGGTGCTTTGAGCAATGCCCAGTTGGGCGCGCGCTTCAATCACCCGCAGGCCGGCGATTTTCAGGTCTGAGTTATGGGCATCGGACTCAGCGATCAGACGGTCCAGGACCGGGTCGTTGAAGATGCTCCACCATTGCCGCAAGTCCGGCGTCAGCGCGCGCTGGCTGGCGTGGGCAAGGGCAGGGGTGTCCCAGTGTTTGATCCACGCCTCTGCGGGGGGCTGGAAGTCCGGTCCCAGCCGAACGCAGCCGCTTAGCCCCAGTAAGCCCAGCAATATGAGGTGGCCCGGCCTCATCAGCAGGGATTGACGTGGAGGCATTCCGTAGGTTCCAGCCAAGGACGATCACTGGAGCATAGCCGCCCAATCGGGCAATCGGCGGCCAAGCTTTCAAGCGTCCGGGAACCTTCGGCGATCACTGAACGGCATGACGAAAAAAAGCAGCCTCCAAGATCATGTTGAAGTTTGTTTATCTGCAGGGCGCTCTACGGCGAAATGATCCCGTGATCGATGGCGTATTTGACCAGCGCCGCGGGTTTGTCGATGTTGAGTTTGCGCCGGATGCTCAGGCGGTGGGTTTCCACCGTGCGCACGCTGATGTCCAGTTCACGGGCCATTTCCTTGTTGTTCAGGCCCTGGGCCATTTTGTACAGCACCTGGCTTTCGCGCGGCGTCAGCTCGTTGTCGGTGCTTTTATCGGCAATCAGCCGCTGGGCGATTTCGGCGCTGTAGAACGTGCCGCCGCTGGCAATGGCTTCGATCGCGGCAATGATTTCCCGCGACGGTGAGTTCTTCAGCACATAGCCACTGGCGCCGGCACGAACGGATTCACTCACGTATTCATAATTGTCGTACATGCTCAGCACCAGCACTTTGAGCGACGGGTACTGACTGCGTAACAGGCGCGTCAGCTCAAGCCCGTTCATGTCGCGCAGGCTGATGTCGACCAGCAACAGGTCCGGTTGACAACGCCCGACCATCTCGATGGCATCAGCGCCACTTTCAGCTTCGCCCACCACCTCCAGCGGCGCCATGACCGCGAGCAGGGCTTTGATCCCGTCGCGGACCAGGGCGTGATCGTCGACCAGGGCGACGCGGATCGGGCAGGGCAGGTTCATTGCGGTCATTCACTCTTGTTGTAGTGGGGTGAGTCAGCGTTTTGAGCCGGGCACGTTCATTGGCAGAATCACGTCCAGCTCACTTCTTCCAGGTATCGATACCAGGTCGAAACGCCCGCCAAAATGTTCGACGCGCTCACGGATATTACGCAAACCAATGCCCGCGTGGCGACGCTCGACCTGAGCCACGTTGAAGCCGACGCCGTCATCGACCACCGTCAGCCGTACGGATTCCGGTGACCCGTGCAGGGTAATGGAAACGTGTTTAGCCTGGGCGTGGCGTTCGATATTGGTCAGGCCCTCTTGCACGATCCGAAACAGCGAGACCGCCGCGCCATCGACCAGATCACAATCGAATTCGTTATCGTCGTAGGTCACTTTCAGACCGCTGCGTTGCTCGAACTCGGTGGCAAGTTGGCCGATGGCGGCCGGCAGGCCCAGGGTATCGAGCAACGAGGAACGCAAATCGTGAGAGAGGCTGCGAACCTCGCCAATGGCATCCCCGAGGCGCTGCGTGGCCTCTTTGAGTGTGCTCAACCCTTTGTCTTGTGCCGGGCCATTCTCCAGCAGAAGGCTGGCCAGTTCGAACTGAAACTTGATGGAGACGAGTAACTGACTGATGCCGTCGTGCAGTTCGCGGGACACCCGTGATCGCTCTTCCTCCTGCAGGCTGACGATCCGCTGGGTCAGGCGCTGAAGCTTTTTGTCCGCCAACCGATGTTCACTGACGTTCAGCGTCATGCCGCTGGCGAAGACAAACAGCACCGCGACGAGGGCAACAACCGCAATCGCCAGCATGGTTTTGCGGATGCCCTTGGCCACTTCGTCACGCGCCTGCTGGGTGGCGCGGTCAACGTCCTCAAGGTAGATGCCGGTGCCGAGCATCCAGCCCCAGCGATCCAGCATCACTACGTAGGCCAGCTTGTCGGTCACCTGGCCGGAGGAGGGTTTGTTCCAGGCATAGCGCTGAAAGCCTTCGCCTGACTGCGCAGTGTTGAGCAACGCCTGGATCACCGGCAAACCGTGCGGATCCTTCATGTCCCACAGGTATTTGCCCACCAGGTCTGACTGGCGCGCGTGCATCAGGCTGCGCCCTTCGCGGTCGTAGACGAAGAAGTAACCATTGATGCCGAAGCTCAGTTTGCGCAGTTCTTCCAGCACTTGTTGCTGGGCGTGTTCGTCACCGTGGCCGTCGTCGTACAGCGGCGCGATCAGGCTTTGCGCCATTTCCACGTAGTTTTTAAGTTCGGCACGCTTGCTCGCCAAAATGCTGTCTTCGATCAGTTGCGCCTGTTGATCGCCAAGTTGACGGTTCAGGGAAATCACCAGCGCGCAGATCACCGCGATCGCCAGGACCAGCGGCAGAATCCCGAGCGCGACGATTTTGTGTTTGAGCTGCATCTTGGCTCCTGACCGGGCGGAGGGTAGGCGAAGGCCGGCATCATATGCCAAAGATACGCGCGTCCTGTAGCGCGGCAGGACGGAATGACCTGCGGCTTTAGTGTTAGGCCAATTGGAATACAAAACCCTGTGGGAGCGGGCTGTCTACGTAGAACTACGTAGACAGCGCGTACGTAGTAACGCGGATTTATTTGTAGACGACATGCGCAGATATTGGGCCAGCTCCGCACCGCGGACACAATTATAAAAATTACCGCCGCAGTCACTGGCTGTCGGCAGGAGACACGCTATGCCCCGTCTGGCTAAACACCTTGCCTGGTTTGCCGTGGCTGTCCTGGGAGCGTTTGCGCTGAGTGTCGTGGCCCTGCGCCGCGGCGAAGCGATCAACGCCCTCTGGATCGTAGTCGCAGCAGTCGCTATTTACCTCGTCGCATACCGCTACTACAGCCTGTTCATCGCCACCAAGGTGATGCAACTGGACCCCAATCGTGCCACGCCCGCCGTCATCAATAACGATGGCCTGGACTACGTGCCGACCAATAAACACGTGCTTTTCGGTCACCACTTCGCCGCCATTGCTGGCGCGGGGCCGCTGGTGGGCCCGGTATTGGCCGCCCAGATGGGTTACTTGCCCGGTACGCTGTGGCTGATTGCCGGTGTCGTCCTGGCCGGTGCCGTTCAGGACTTCATGGTCCTGTTCATGTCCACCCGCCGCAACGGCCGCTCCCTGGGCGATATGGTCCGTGAAGAAATGGGCCGCATCCCCGGGACCATCGCGCTGTTTGGCTGCTTCCTGATCATGATCATCATCCTCGCGGTGCTGGCACTGATCGTGGTCAAGGCTTTGGCCGACAGTCCATGGGGCATGTTCACGGTGATGGCGACCATCCCGATTGCGATGTTCATGGGCATTTACATGCGCTATATCCGCCCGGGTCGCATCGGCGAAATCTCCGTGGTCGGCGTGCTGTTGCTGCTGGGTTCGATCTGGCTGGGCGGGCAAATCGCTGCTGATCCGGTCTGGGCCAAAGCCTTCACCTTCACCGGCATCCAGATCACCTGGATGCTGATTGGCTACGGTTTCGTGGCTGCCGTTTTGCCGGTGTGGCTGATTCTGGCCCCGCGCGACTACCTGTCGACCTTCCTTAAAATCGGCACCATCGTGGCGCTGGCGATCGGCATCCTGATCACCATGCCCGACCTTAAGATGCCGGCACTGACCCAGTTCATCGACGGCACCGGTCCGGTGTGGAAGGGCGGTCTGTTTCCGTTCCTGTTCATCACCATTGCCTGTGGCGCGGTCTCGGGTTTCCACGCGCTGATCGCTTCCGGCACCACGCCGAAGTTGCTCGCCAGTGAAGGCCATGCCCGTTACATCGGTTACGGCGGCATGCTGATGGAATCCTTCGTCGCCATCATGGCCATGGTCGCCGCTTCGGTGATCGAGCCAGGTGTGTATTTCGCCATGAACAGCCCGGCGGCACTGGTCGGCGCGGATGTGGTTTCGGTGGCGCAAACCGTCAGCAGCTGGGGCTTTGCCATTACCCCTGATGCGTTGCAGGCGGTGGCCAAAGACATCGGTGAAACCACCATCCTGGCCCGTGCTGGTGGTGCGCCGACCCTGGCGGTCGGTATCGCGCAGATCCTGCACCACGTCCTGCCAGGTGAAAACACTATGGCGTTCTGGTACCACTTCGCGATCCTGTTCGAGGCGCTGTTCATCCTGACCGCCGTGGACGCCGGCACCCGAGCCGGACGCTTCATGCTGCAGGACTTGCTCGGCTCCTTCGTGCCGTCGCTGAAACGCACCGACTCCTGGCCCGCGAACCTGATCGCCACCGCTGGTTGCGTGGCGATGTGGGGCTATTTGCTCTATCAGGGCGTGATTGATCCATTGGGCGGTATCAATACCTTGTGGCCACTGTTCGGTATCTCGAACCAGATGCTGGCCGGTATCGCGCTGATGTTGGCTACCGTTGTGCTGATCAAAATGAAACGCCAACGCTATGTGTGGGTGACCATGCTGCCTGCTGTGTGGCTGCTGATCTGTACCGTCACTGCGGGCTTCATCAAGCTGTTTGATGCCAACCCGGCGATCGGCTTTCTGTCACTGGCGAAAAAATACAGTGATGCGCTGGCCAATGGTCAGATCCTTGCCCCGGCCAAAAGCATCGATCAGATGCAGCATGTGATTTACAACGCCTATACCAACGCCACGTTGACGGCGCTGTTCCTGTTCGTGGTCTTCAGCATCCTGTTCTTTGCACTCAAGGTCGGTATCGCGGCTTGGGGCAGCAAAGAGCGTACGGATAAAGAAGCGCCGTATCAGGCAATTTCGCAGGTGTGATGGAGGAGGGCGATAATGTTCAATGACCTGAGCCGTCTTGGTAAATACCTTGGTCAGGCTGCGCGGTTGATGGTTGGCATGCCGGACTACGATACCTACGTCGAGCATATGCAAACCAAACATCCGGACAAGCCGGTGATGAGCTATGAGGTGTTCTTTCGGGAGCGTCAGGAAGCTCGATACGGTGGTGGCAATGGGCAGACTCGCTGTTGTTGAGTCCATTCGAAGGCCATTGTTGAAGTTGCTCTGATACTGCGACTGAGTGCACAGAAAGGCCGGATGATTTGGCTGATGCTGTTTACTTAAGATGGTTATGGGGTTGGGGTTGGGGTTGGGATTGGGGACATATCCGTTGCTGCGGTAACGGCGGCTATTGGTTCCGCTTTTACAGCGGGTCACTTGGAGAAGCGCCAAGTAACCAAGCGCTTTTGCCCCTGACGTTCGGTGCCTCGCTAAGGCTCGGCATGCCCTCGCTCCGGTCCTGCTCCGTGGGCCCGCCGCCATCGGCCATCCATGGCCGGGGGCGGCTAACCCGGCATCCATGCCGGGTTGCCCACTGCGCAGAACCTCCACTCGGCCTCTCGAGGCGGCGTGCACTGCAAAAGCAAAGCGAGGCGGCCTACGGGCCGGCCTGATTCTTCAACGCTGACGCGTCCTGATCGTTCCCATGCTCCGCGTGGGAATGCATCCCGTGACGCTCCGCGTCACCCTTGCGCAAGACTCAAGTCTGGTGTCGACAGCGGAACGCAGAGCGTCCCCGGCGGCATTCCCACGCGGAGCGTGGGAACGATCAACAGCACCAGCACCAGCACCAGCATCGCGAGCAGGCTCACTCCCACATAAAGCAGAGCAGGCCGGCGCGCAGCTTTTGCTCCTCACCACTCATCAGGTCGAGCGTTAGCTCGCCTTTAGCTTTTGATCTTGATTTTGATCTTGATCTGCCCCGTCGGGAGGCCGAACGCAGGTTCTGCGTAGTGGGCAACCCGGCATGGATGCCGGGTTAGCCGCCCCCGGCCATGGATGGCCGATGGCGGCGGGCCCACGGAGCAGGACCGGAGTGAGGGCATGCCGAGCCTAGGCGAGGCACCGTACGTCAGGGGCGCTGGCGCTTGGTTACTTGGCGCTCTTCCAAGTGACCCGCCGTAAAGGCGGAACCAATACAAGCCATTACCGCAGAAACGGATATGTACCCAACCCCAAACTTTCTCAAGCGAACAGCATTAGGCTGACGAAACCGGTTTTTATTCGTTAGACCTTTTTCACGCCGAACAATTAAGCGTCCGCAAATGGACAATACCCAATCATCAGCAATACTTCATTTCGCCCTGTGCTGTTATCCGTTCAATAGTGATAAACATTAATTGAGAGGGACATCATGCCGTCGAATAAAAGTGCATTGTGTATTTCCGTTCTTGGAGCGCTCTCTCTTTTAGCCAGCGAGCGCAGCACAGCCGGTGGCCTGATGTTGTATGAATTCGGCACAGACAACATCGGGCTGGCCAATGCCGGGGCCGCCGCCAGGGCACAAGGCCCTTCGACCATCGCCAGTAATCCCGCTGGCTTGAGCTATTTGAATGGAACGCAGATCACTGCCGGTGCACAGATCCTCTTTGGCCATCTGTCGTTCGATCGGGATGAACAAACCAATACCCCAGGCACCGGCAGCGGCAATATGCTCGACCCCATACCGGGAGGCAGTTTTTTTATCAGCCATAAGCTCGATGACCAGTGGTCAGTCGGCTTCGGCTCCTATGGCGATTTTGGCCTGGCGGAAAACTACGACAACGACTGGTCCGGGCGCTACTTCGTGCAGAACGCGAGCATCGCCGGTTTGTCACTGGTGCCCAGCGTGGCGTATCGCTTCAACGATCAGTGGTCGGTGGGGCTTGGCGTTAAAGCCATGTACGGCATGCTCAAATCCGAGGCGGCCATCGATCAGTCGCCCCTTGGCCTGACGAACCGCGCGGACGGCCAGTACAAATACAGGGACACCGATTGGGGCTTTGGCGCCAATGTCGGCGTGATCTATGCCCCGCAAGCAGGCACGCGTATCGGCTTGGCTTACACCAGCCAGGTGGACCTGAACTTCGAGGATGGCCTGGATATCAAGAACAGCGGTCCGCTGGTGAGTCGACTGGACGGCACCAATCTCAAGCTCGATCTGAAAGTCCCGCAAACCGCCACCCTCAGCCTGTACCAGCAACTGGATCCGCAATGGGCGTTCCTGGCCTCGGTGAATTGGCAGGACTGGTCCAAGTTCGGCGACATCGGCATCGACGTCGACACCAATGCTGGCGGGTCGCAGGCGACCACCATCAATGCGCATTACAAAGACACCTACCAATTGGCCTTGGGCGCGCAGTATCAGATGAACCCTGATTTGCTCTGGGACTTCGGTATTGCCTACGACACCTCGGCGGTTTCCGACGGCAATCGCACGGTGACCGTACCCATGGGCGCCGCCTGGCGGTTCGCCGCCGGCCTCACGTATTCGCTGAACAAGGAGACCGACCTGAACTTCAGCTGGGTCACGGTCTGGATGGGTGACATGCCCGTCGACCAGACCAAATCCCTGTCGGGCAATCGTGTGTCTGGCGAGTTCGACAACGCCTGGATTCAAGCGCTGTCGGCCAACATGACCTGGCGGTACTGACGAGTGCGTCCACCCGGATCACTGCGATGCACTTGGCTCTACCGGGCCCAAGGCCCGCACGCTGGAGGGCGTTCGATATGAACAGATGCATCATGCTGCCTGCGCTCTCAATGATGACGCTTGCAGTCCCCGTCTGCAGTGTTGCGGACACGGACAGTCAGGCCGAGCTGGCCAAGCAGGCACTGAACCCGGTCGCGGCGCTCTATAGCTTGCCCATCCAGTACAACTGGAACCAGAAAATGGGCCCCTCCGGTGACGGCATCCAGAGTGTGACCAATATCCAGCCGGTTTTACCGTTCAGCCTGAATGAGGACTGGAACCTGATCTCGCGCACGATCCTGCCGATCATCGATCAGCACGGTCTGGTGCCGGGTGGTGTGGCTGACAAAAGCGGGGTAGGCGACACGTCGCAGAGCTTTTTCTTCTCACCGAAAAAGCCGACCGAGGGCGGCTGGATCTGGGGCGTAGGGCCGGCACTGCTGTTGCCGACCGGCAGCAACACCTTGCTCAGCAGCGAACAGTGGGGGCTGGGGCCGACGGCCGTGGCGCTAAAGCAGGCGCACGGCTGGACCATCGGTATTCTCGCCAACCACATCTGGTCGCTGGACAACAGCCCGGCCGACGACAAGGAAAAAGTGAATCAAACCTTTCTGCAACCCTTCCTGGTGTACACCACGGCGACTTACACCAGTTTTGGCATCAATACCGAATCCACTTACGACTGGGAGACCAAGGAGTGGAATGTGCCGATCAATCTGTTCGTGACGCAGCTGTTCAAGGTCGGCCACCAACCCATGAGCCTGCAGGTCGGGCCACGCTATTGGGCGGACAGTCCGAAAGACGGCGCCCAAGGATGGGGCTTTCGCGTGGCCTACACGCTACTCTTTCCCAAATGAAAGGCGCCCTGCGCTACTTCACGTCTTCGACCTCATAATTCACATAGCCGAACTCACTGCTTCGGGCCGCGACGTATTTGCCGTTTTGCTCAAACACCGTGGCCTCGAAGGGCGAACCGTCAAGGGTGGTCACCAGTTGCCCGTCCTTGATTTCATATTTGGCCGGCACGCCGAATTGTCCGCCGTGCAACATGTTCAGGTACTCGCCTTGTGCAGGCGGTTTGCCGTCGACGCTGGAGACCGAGCGCTGGCCATCGGTGCCGTAGATGATTTCAAAGGTCTGGCCGGTGACCGTGTTGCGAACCTTGACGGTTTTACCCACCACCAGGGTTTGCAGCTGCTCGTTGGTCAACGCCTTGGCGCCTTCGGTTTTCAGCTGGTCAACGGTTTTTCCCCGCACCGTCAACTGGCTGTCTTCGGCGTTCGGTGAGTACCAGATCGGTGAAGTCCAGGCGCGTTCCTGGACGACGGCCGAGACGTTGGCCGGTGGCGGCACCTGCAGCTTGGCGGCGTCGTAGGTGCTCCAGCGGGGTGTCGGGATCTGTAACACGCGGGCGTAGTAGAACGCGTGCTGGGCCGGGTCGAAGTCCGGGTCGACCCAGACTTTTTTCAGCTCGGTGGCGCCAATGGTATTGGTGTACGTGGCCTTGGAAATATCGACGGTAGAACCCACCGGTGGGATTTTTCCAGTGGCGGGATCGGGCGTGCGATCACCGGACCAGGCGACGTCGTAGATCTTCTCGAAGGTCTGACCGTTTTTGGTCCAGCCCTTGATGATCTGGATCCGGTCGAGGTTGCCATCATCGGCATCCTTGACTGCCCACACCACGAAGCTCGGCGCCTCTTTGCCCGGTTTTGCCGGCAAGTCGCCCCCCATGGGCACGCCCTTGGCGTAGGCGGCGTGCACCCAGTCTTTTTCACTCCACAAGTTGCTGTCGAAACCCCATCCACCAAACAACCGCACGGGAATCCGCACGCCGCTGGTGCCATAGACTTCTTTGCGCTTCATCGCATCGAAGATGGATTCACGGGTGTTTTGTTCCGCCCAGACGCCGGCCAGACCGGAGGTGCTGGTTTGCACGGCTACCATGCCCGAGTTCTGTTTGCCGGAAATCCGCGCTTGAGGTGTGCTGTCAGTAAAGCCGTGGGAGCCGAAGTTGTCGCTCTGCGTGTAAGGAATTACCCCGTTGTGCGAGTCGCTGGCACCGACAACGCCCATTTTATAAGGGTTAAAGCCACGCGCTTCTTGCAAGGCCATGCCGTTTTGCCAGGCTTGGCGGATGTAGCTGCCGTTAGGTTTGGAGGTGCTGTTGTCCATGCCAAGCAGGAAACTCATGATTTCGTAGTTGGCGAATTCATCGGTGGGTGACAACTCGGGGTGGGTTTCCGAGGTGCCCTTGACCTGGTGGATTTCCGTGAGGGACTCGTTACGCATCCGCGTCTCGGCCCACGCGGCATCGATAGGGCGACCCCGGTCATCGACGTCGACCGGAAACATCATGCCGTTACTGAGGTTGGCGTTGTGCGAGATCGCCAGTACGTCATTGCCCTTTTTGCGCTGATCGTCCATCCAGGCCCACAAGTCCTCGGGTTTGCCGGAGTCGAGAGCGGTAAAGGGCAGTTCGGGCGCCTTTTTCGAATCGCGGAAGAACACATTGCGGTGCATGTTCTGACTGTTGGGCGCCGAGGTCCATTCATACGCCACGAACGTGGTGAACTTGCCGGGCTTGTAATACTTGTCAGCGATGGCGATGTTTTGCTGCCAGATGTTGCCGGCGACCTTCGGATCAATCAGTTCCTTGATCGGGTGGTTCAGGCTGCCCGCGATCCATTTGAAGACCCGATTGAAGTCCTCCGGCGTTTTGACGATCAGCTTTTGCGCGATGGGTGTTTTGCTGAAATCCGATTTCGGATCGTTGGCCAGCGCGATAACGCCCACGTACTCCGAGTGATCGGTGACGCCGTGAAAATCCAGCGGACGGCCCTTGAGCTGCACTTCAAAGCCCATCGGGTGCATGACCGGCATGCCCAGCGAGAACTTGTAAGCCTGCTCGGGATCGACCACGTGGTTGCCAACCAGGTAGGCGTCGATTGACCACGACGTGTGCGAGTGCGTCTGGCCAAAGTAGACCTCGCGGTCCGGATTGCCATCCGCGATGACCAGCGTGCTGACAGCCAGGGTCAAGGCGGCGTAGCTGAACAAGAACGATGTGCTGAGGCGAGTGTTGGTTTTCATATTCCACGTCTCCGAAACACGGCAGTGACAGGACGGTGCAGTTCAGGACCAAAAACTTGAGATTCGTTCGAAAAACCAGAAGGCGGCCAGCGTTCCCAGCCCATAGGACGCCACCGGTCGGGCATACAAGTGCGCAGGCCGTGGCAGTCGACAACGCAGCAGCAGCGCCCGCAGGCTAAAAACCAAGGCGACGAACATCAACTGGCCGATTTCGACGCCGACATTGAAAGTAAACAGCGCCAGGGGCAGGTCCCGTTGTGGCAGGCCAATCTCTGCCAGCGCACCGGCAAAACCAAAGCCATGCAACAAGCCAAAACTAAAGGCCACGACCCACGGCCATTGGGCGGTAAAGCTTGCCTCGCCACGATTCTTGCGGGTGATTTCCACCGCCAGCAACAGGATGCTCAGCGCAATCGTCGCCTCTACCGGAGGGCCGGGCAGATGCACGGCGCCCAGCGTGGCGAGCGCCAGGGTGATGGAGTGGGCGAGGGTGAACGCGGTGATGGTCTTCACCAGCATCCAGCCGTTACCCACCAACAACAGGAGGCCGAAGACAAACATCAGGTGATCGAAGCCACCGACTATGTGCTCGATGCCATGGACCAGAAATGCACCGGCCACCGAGAACGCGCCCGGTGTGGCGGCGATTTCAATCCAGGGTTGCGCGGGTTGCACGAGGGTGGTGGAGAGCGTGCCGTCCAGGCGCGAGACGCGGACCAACACATCGGTGATGCTGGCTTGCAGGCCGACAAACTCAATGCGCTTGCCCACCAATCCTGCGGGGCCGGCATCGATCACCCGGCGCTCGATCAGCGAGTCATTGAGCTCGCTTTCCACCGGTTCAACGACCGTTTGTACGCCTTCGGCGAATTTCAGCGCGATAGGCAATCGCATCCCTGAAAGCACTGGCGTGCGCCACAGTACGTCGTAGCGCCCGGCGGCGACTTCGTTGATTTCCATGTAGGCCGGGCGGGATTCATGGGCCAGGGCCGCTTGCCCCATGAGCAAAACGCACAACACAAGCCAGATCGAACGGCGCATCACGGCTGCTCCGTTTCAGTGGCCGCAATAGCTGGCATCATCACCATCACTTGATAGCGGGCCTTCAGCGCTGCGAAATTCGCACGTTTCGACTCAGTACGCTGTTCGGAAAGCCAATCGGACTTGACCTGCTGGGCGATGGTTTCAAAGGGCGGAGCCGTTGGTTTGACCAGCGCATCAACCCACACAAGGTGCCAGCCAAACCCCGACTCAATCGGACCGACCCACCGTCCCGGGGTTTGTTGAAACACTGAAGTGGCGAACTTTGAGCCGAAGTCCTTCGCTACTTGATCTTGCGATTGCTCGGCATAAGCGTGTTTAAACACGAAGACATCACCTTCGCCGCTGTTTTTGTCGGTCAGGGTGGCCAGCGCAGCTTGAGCTTGTGCCTGGGCCTCAGTACCGCGTTTGTCCGACGCGAAGAACAGGTGATGAAAAGTCACCAGTGGCGGCGGAGCATAGTTTTGCTGATGGGCGCTGTACCAGACTTGCAGTACACCGGGGGCCGGTTCGCGAAGTGCGGCGACATCCTCTGCCAGAAAGTCCATTTTTTGCGCCAGCCGACGGCGAATAATCGTGTCGTCTTTATCCAGGCCAAGTTTCAGTGCCTCGCGATAGAGAATTTCTTCCTTCACATATTCATCAAGCAGCCCTTGAAGTTGCTGGTCGGAGGGCGGCCGCTGCCATCGCGCGAGCCAGGAAATCTTGATGCGCTGAATAGCGTCCGGGGTGATTTCTATTCGTTGCGGATCTTGATTAACGGTCGAACGGTGCAAACCACCGTACAACACAAAGAGTGCAAAACCGGCGATCAGAAAGTGCAGTAATGGCTCACGAAGGCAACGCGTGATCAACGAGAATCTCGCCGGTTTTACATCGGAGACTTTTAAGTTCATGACTTATTGGCCCACGTTTCAATCGAATAATGTGCGGTGCGAATGGGAGTATTGCCGTTGCCTCAAAACTTTCCAGCGAGGCTAATCACGTTAGGCACTAAGCTCTATTCGTAATCGGATTAAATACGCTGCGCATTGAGTCGGGCGACGTGGGTGCCTGAGGCGATGTACATTGACGAGGATCCAGCTAAAACCGCCATGGCGTCTGAACACTTCACTGGGCTAAACAGGCTGAATGACAGGCTGTTCGTGCCGTGGTTGGAATTAAAGCGAATAAAGCTATTGATAAAAACGTCCATAAGCTTTAAACGGGAAGCACACGGGCACATGGCTAGTAATCAGCAGGTGAATTTCGCCAGTTTCTGGCTCAGGGAGTGCTGATGAGTGTTCGTCCATTGACCGACTCCCCACGACAATCAAACGACTGCGATGTTGTCGCACCTCAACTGACAGGGAACTTGGATACAGTCGCAATGGCCTACGCGGGTATTGAGGACACGATCGAACAATTGCTCGACTCGGCGCGCCACTGGGCCCACACCACTGCGTGGGTGGTTTACCGTGCCGGCGACCAAATGCATTTGGTCGGGCAGGGCGACCCTGCGTTGCCGTGGCCGTCAAGCGTGGCCAATGAAGACTTCGAAGAATTTTGCCTGACCCGACGCTTGCATCGCTGGCCGACCGGCAAAGGTGAAAGCGTGCTGGGCTGGCTACTGGCACCCGTCACCGAGGCCGGCGAACCGGCACTCGCCGAGTTTGCCCAACGCCTGGGCATCGAGGTCCAGACCAATACCCTTGCCCGGGCACAGATTACTCAGCGGGTGCTGTATGAAATTACTTACCTGGCCAGTTCGACCCGTGATCGCTCCGTGTTTCTGGTGGGGGTTCATCGGCTGCTGGCCAGCCTGATCGACGCCGAGAACTTCTATCTCGCGCTGTACAATCCGCACACCGGCAAAATTGATTATCCCTATTACGTCGACATCATCGACGTTGATGCCCTGGAGTCCGAGCAATACGAATACCTTGACGCTTCGCACTTGTCGTTGACCGGCCAGGTGTTGACGTCTGGCCAGCCGTTACTGATCGATGCCGCCGGCATTCGTGCGGCTGAGGCCGAAGGCCGCTTCTACTGTGTGGGTGATCGTCCGGAATTCTGGATGGGCGCTCCGTTGAAAAATGCCTCGGATGATGTGTTTGGCATGTTGGCGATGCAGGTCTACGACGTTTCCCGTGCCTACAGCGCCGAAGACCGCGCGCTGTTTCTGGTGGTGGCCCGCCACGTAGCCATGGCGCTGGACAGGATTCTGCACCGCGAGGACCTGGAAGAGACGGTGCTGCGCCGCACCCTGGAGCTTTCGGCGCTCAACGATGCGTTGAGGCAGGAAGTGGCAGAACGCGAGCGCGCCGAGCATCTGCAGAGCGCGCTGTTCCAGATTGCTGAACTGTCGAGCCAGCCGGGCGACATGGCTGAGCTGTTTCAAACCTTGCATGGCATCGTCGGTGATCTGCTGTTCGCGCAAAACTTCTACATTGCGCTGTTCGACGACGCGACCACCGAAGTGACTTTTCCCTATTATGTCGATGAGCGGCAGACGACCTGCCCGCAGGCTCGGCGTGGTCGCCGGGGCTTGACCGAGTACGTTATCCGCCAGCGTCGAGCGTGCCTGATTGACGTCGATGAAGCTGAACGCTTGTCGGCGACCGGCGAAATCGAGCAGGCCGATGAATACGTCCGCTCCTATTCCTGGCTGGGCATTCCCTTGTTCGATGGCGATGTGGTGCGTGGCGTACTGGCGGTGCAAAGCTATACCTCGCAAGTGCGCTATACCCTGCGGGATCAGGAGCTGCTGACGTTCGTGTCGCGGCACATCGACACCGCGTTGTCGCGCCGCACGGCTGCCGAAGCGATCCATGCCGCCAACCTCAAGCTTGAAGCTCGGGTGCAGAACCGCACCCGCGAACTCGATCACGCCAATGCCAAGTTGCAACACGAAAACTCCCACGATGCACTGACGGGGCTGCCGAATCGAACCTACCTGCAACAGCGCCTCAATTTGGCTTGGTCGCAGTTCGGCAGTGAAGGCGGGCACCTGGCGGTGATGTTCATCGACCTGGACCGATTCAAGCTGGTCAACGACAGCCTCGGCCACCATTTTGGCGACCTGCTGTTGATGCAGGCAGCCCACCGACTGCGCGGTTGCCTGCGCGACACCGACATGCTGGCGCGCCTGGGCGGCGATGAGTTTTCGGTACTCGCGCCCGAGGCGCCACTGGATGTCTTGATCGAAATCGCCGAACGGATTCTGTTAGCGTTCGACCTGCCGTTTTTCATCAATGGCCATGAAGTGTTTTCGTCGTGCAGTATCGGCATTGTCAGCGCCGACCATCAGTTCCATCAGGAACCGGCGGATTTGCTGCGCGACGCCGATGCCGCGATGTATCGGGTCAAGAGTGCCGGTCGCGACAGTTACGCGGTGTTCAACCAGGAAGTGCGCCGCGAAGTCTCTGATCAGGTCGAGCGTGAAGGGGCCTTGCGCAATGCGCTCAAACGCACCGACGAACTGCTGCCGTATTTCCAGCCGATTGTCAGTGTAGAAACCGGCGAGCTGTTGGCTCTTGAAGCGTTGATTCGCTGGCATCAGCCAGGCGGGCGGGTGATGGGCCCAGGCGAGTTTTTACCGGATGTCGAGGGGTTGCGCCTGATCGGCCGGCTGGACCTGTACATGCTCACCAGCATTGCGGTGATTCTCGCCCAGCCCGAGCACGCCAATTGGCCTGCGGTGCACGTCAATTGCTCCAGCTACAGCATGACGCGCCCGGATTTCGCCAACGATGTGCTTGCGCTGTTGGCCCGGTACGGGGTCGCGCCGTCGCGTATTTGCCTCGAGTTGACCGAAGGCGCGCTGGTGGCCGAGCCGGCAATTGCCCGACTGACCATGCAGCAATTGGCCGACAACGGCATGTCGGTGGTGCTCGATGACTTCGGCGCAGGGTTTTCCTCCCTGAGCTATGTGCATCAATACCGTTTCAGCGGCTTGAAGATCGACAAGTCGTTCATTCTTGAACTGACCACCAGTGCTCGCAGCCGCGCGATCGTGCGGGCGATTGTACGGATGGCCGAATCGCTGGACCTGAGCGTCGTGGCCGAAGGCGTCGAGGACGCCGAGACGCTGGCGTTGCTGCGCGAAATGGGCGCCGGGCAGGCCCAGGGTTATTATTTTGCCAAGCCGATGTGCCTTGAAGCGTTACTGGCCTGGGGGCTTGATTCAGGCACTGCAGTTGAGGCCGCTATAGCCAGCGACCAAGCCTGAATTCATTCCTCTATTTAGCGATGACGCCGTGCCAGGCGGCTATCGCAATGAGCACCAGAAAACACGCCAGCTGCACACAAAAAAAAGAAAATCGAACGGCCACGAACGTATCGGTTTGCACGTGGGATACGTGAACCAGAGACTGGCACACGCGAGCGGTCAGGACGAGTATGCACAGGGCGTCCACCACAGGACCGTCGACACCAAGGGCTGAAATCACCCACACGATGGCGCCAAAGACAGGCAGGTTTTCCACGCAGTTCGCGTGGGCTCTTGTGCCACGCCGATACCAGTCCTCGCCTTCGAGCTGATCGCTTCGGAAAGAGGCAATCGGAACGTTCGAGAACAGGATCCTGACCCAGCGATACACCCCGACGGTTGCCATCAACAGCAGTAACGTCCAGGTCGCAAATCCAAGCAGCATCCACATCGGCGTCGTCATGGCGGCCATCCTCGATCAATCATTTTCAGCACGTCTTTCTACAGGGCGCGCCCGACGGGTCGGTCGCGCCCTGTCGATCATTCGCCCATGATGGGCGCCAGTGCGACCTGAATCCTGGACATCTGGGCCGGTGTTGTCATCGCCGTCAGCAGCCGGCCAAAGTGTGGATGCCGGACCCCCGAGACAATGTATTGCCAGCGATAGGCGCTGAGGATGCAGGCCTTGATTTGCGCTGTCTCGGCAACGCTGAATGAGGGCGAGACATTTCGCACGAAGTAGTCGGCATCGACGGCCGCTTGCGCTTGCAGGATGGTGTCGACGGCGGCCACCAGCGCAATCAGATCGTCCACTGCCTGGTCACGCTCGGCGGGCGAGAGTTTCGCGTGTTCGGCCTTCCACTCCAGCTCATCGAGCACGACGTGGCGACTTTCATCCTTCCAGTGAAATTTGAAGACGTCCTTGAACAGTGGGCACAACTCTTCGCGCGGGGCGATGCTTTGTGCGTAATGCGCCTGAACAAACAGTTCGATATGACAGGTCAGCGCCAGCACTGACCAAGTGCTGGCCGCAAGGACCGAGCGCGCCACCTCGTTTGGATCGGCCACTTGGCGGTATCCGGCGGGCAAATGCGCACCCAGCATTGTCTCGATGCGCCGGAACAGCTCCTGGTGCTTGATCTCGTCGTTGGAAAAGCGCACCAGTGCTTCAAGTGCCAGTTGATCCTCAAAGACATGGGCCCGACCTTGATCGAGCATTTTGGCACTGATAAAACGCTCCACCAGGCCAAAGAGATATGCATAGGTTCGGCCCTGAATCTGACTGAGCAGGCGGGCCTCGTCTGGGGCGAGAAAGGTCAGGCGGTCGACTTGCGAAAGTCCATCGGGCAAGAATTTTCGCGAGAAGTCGAAGCGACGGTCTTGCAGCAAATCGCGATCGATCTGCCATTCCGCCTTCTTCGATGATCTGACGAGTTGAGCATAACGGGCGGCGTTGCCCGAATTTGAGCGGGGTACGGTTGCGACGCTGTTCATATCGATCTCCTGCTTCCCGGATCAAGTAGCAAAGGGCCGTTTCAGCCAACATCGGAGCCGATGACCGTCTGTGAAGACTCTCAGGGCTAGCCTGATCATCGGGTCCGCGTTGGTGCTAATCTAGGCCTCGCCGTTCTGGCGAAGAATGCCCGGGGCGCCTGATTGCATGCTCCAGGCTCCGGAAGAGAGGGCGGGCAAGTGTTGGATGCGCTTTCTGATGTCTTGCGTGTGATTCGGCTGTCGGGAGGGGTTTTTCTCGAGGCGGAGTTCACTGCGCCCTGGTGCCTCAACGGAAGAATCTCCGCCGACGATTGCAAGCCGTTCGTGGCGGCACCCAGGCACATCATTGCGTCGCATTTTGTCGCCTCGGGGCACATGCAATTACGCATCGATGGGGAGGCGCCCATCGATGTGCGGGCAGGCGAACTCATTCTGCTTCCTCGCAATGACATTCATTGCTTTGGCAGTGACCTGGGCATTGCGCCCCTGTCGGCGAGCGACATTATCCAACCGCCGGAAGTGGGTGGCATTTCACGAATCAAGTGCGGCGGGGGCGGCGACGCAACGCATTTGTTGTGCGGATTCCTCGGTTCTGAAACCCCCTTCAGCCCGTTACTTTCATCGTTGCCATCCTTATTGAAACTGGACGTTCGCTCGACGGCGTTGGGCGCCTGGATCGAAAGCTCATTTCGTTTCGCGGTGAGTGAGATCGCAGCGGGGCGGGTGGGCTCGACAACGGTCATCACCAAGCTATCAGAGTTGCTCTTCGTCGAAGCCGTCAGCCAGTATGTCGCCAGCCTCCCGGCTGAGCGACGCGGGTGGCTGTCGGGTTTGCGAGATCCGCATATCGGGCGCGCACTGGCGCTGCTCCATGCTCGTCCAACCGACGGCTGGACCGCAGAAGCCCTGGCGCAGGAAGTGGGCATGTCGCGCTCTGTGTTCGCAGAGCGATTCACCGCATTGGTCGGTCAGCCACCGATGCAATACCTGACGCTGTGGCGAATGCATGTGGCGGCTCAACAGTTGCGCGAAGGTCGAGGTAACGTGGCGCAGATTGGCTTTTCAGTGGGCTACGAATCCGAAGCCGCGTTCAGTCGTGCCTTCAAACGCCAGTTCGGCACATCCCCTGGCACTTGGCGCAAACAACCCGTATGAGAGGGCGCGGGCGCTTTACCCTTGCGCCCGCACCAAGCATCATGGCCGCCCGCACTCCTGCCAAAGGTGGCGGACTTTCGTGGTGAAAAGGACCTGCAGTTGAACGAACACACATTATCCATGCGCCTGGAGCGGGTGGCTGCGCATGTGCCAACCGGTGCGCGCCTGGCCGATATCGGCTCGGATCACGCCTATTTGCCGGTTGCATTGATGCGCCGTGGGGCCATCGCCGCAGCGGTGGCGGGCGAGGTGGCATTGACGCCGTACCTCTCGGCCGAACGTACCGTCAGCGAGAGCGGTCAGGACCTGCGGATTACCGTGCGCCTGGCCGATGGCCTCGCGGCGATCAAGCCCGAAGACGCAATCACTGCGATCAGCCTCTGCGGCATGGGTGGCGAGACGATCCGCGACATTCTCGAGCGCGGCAAGGCGCACCTGAGTGGCCACGAGCGTCTGATCCTGCAGCCCAACGGCGGCGAGCAACCCCTGCGCCATTGGCTGATGGACAATGGTTACCGCATCCTTTGTGAGGAAGTGCTGCGGGAAAACCGTTTCGACTATGAAATCATCGTCGCCGAGCTTGACGGGCCGGTGGTGTACAGCGAACAGGAACTGTACTTCGGGCCGTTGCAGATGCAGGCCCGCAGCCCGGCGTTCCTGGTCAAGTGGCAGCGCCGGCTGCATCAGAAGCAAAAGACCCTGGGCGAATTCGCCCGTGCGGGGCAGGCCGTGCCCGAAGAGAAGGTGCAGGATGTTGCGCGGCAGGCCCGCTGGATCACCGAACTGCTGGCTTGATTCCGGGCCCGCCATGAACGTCATGACGCACTTCGACCGTTGACGGCAATCATTCGATATCCACGATTACTTTGCCTGCCGCCTTGCCTGCAGCAACCAGTGCATGAGCCTCATTGACGGTGCCGAGGGTAAAGCGTCGTTCGTCCAGCAGCACCCGCAGTTGTCCTGCTTCAGCCATGGCGCTGGCTTGAGCGAGAATTTCGGCATGGTGCTTGCGACCTTTGCCGGTAATCAAAGGCAGCAGGGTGAACACTCCGGAATAGGTGGCACCGCGGAACGATAACGGCGCAAGTGAGTGTTCACCCCAGCCGAGGCAACTGACGACGTGGCCCGTGTACACTTTTGCCACTGCGAATGAGGCATCCAGTGTCGCGCCGCCGACGGTGTCATACACGATGTCAAAACCTTCGCCGTCGGTGTATTGCTCAAGATATTCCGCAGGCTTGCGGGCTCGGTAATCAATGGCGGTGGCCCCCAGGCTTTCGATGACCTCACGGCTATCGGCACTCCCGGTGGCAAAGACGTGTGCCCCACGCGCCTTGGCGATCTGAACCGCCATATGCCCGACACCTCCCGCACCGCCGTGTACCAGAACACGCTGCCCGGCCCGGACATTGGCCCGGTCGACCAATCCCTCCCACGCCGTGATGAAGATCAGCGGCAGCGCGGCGGCTTCGCGCATGCTCAGGTTTTGCGGCTTGCGTGCCAACAGGTCGGCATCGACAGCGATGTACTGCGCCAGCGAACCCTGGTGGCCGCCGATACCCCCGGCCATGCCGAAGACTTCGTCACCGACGGCGAACTGAGTGACGCCGGTCCCGACTGCTTCGACGACACCGGCCAGGTCCATCCCCAAAACAGCCGGCAACGGTTGGCGGGCATGCAGTCCCTGACCGTTACTGATCTTGGTATCCAAAGGGTTCACGCCACTGGCGATGACCTTGACCAGCACGGGTCCGGCGGCAACCTCAGGCAAGGGCAGTTGCTGAATCTCTAAAGCGGCTCCAGCCTGCAAAGCGACGGCTGCGCTCATGGTGTTCTGGTTCATGGGTGATTCCTCTTGAAATGATTCGGTTCGCGCCAGGCGATGGCAACAGTCTCCTGCAGCCGCTGAATTCCGATAAGAGGGCAAATGCCTATAGTATTCATTCCAATTAATCGCTAAGTGGATAGCTATGGACACGTTGGAAGCGATGGCCATTTTTATGCGGGTGGTGGAGCGAGGAAGTTTTTCAGCTGTGGCCCGTGAAACCGGCCTCAGTCAGCCGACCATCAGCAAGCAGATTGGCGCCCTGGAGAACAGGCTCGGCGGCCGTCTGTTCGCCCGCAGTACGCGCAACCTGAGCCTGACGGATGAGGGGCAACGCTACTACGAACATTGTCGGCAGATTCTGGCGGCGGTGGACAACGCCGAGCACAGTTTTCAGACCGGACAAGAGCGCGTGGCGGGCCCGCTGCGTATCGCCTCTTCAGGCAGCTTCGGACGCATACAGATTGCGCCTCGGCTGCACGGTTTTCTGCAGCGATACCCCGAGGTGTCCATCGACTTGCAGCTGAGCGACGAGAACGTCGACCTCGTCAGTGAGGGGATCGATGTCGCGGTGCGCATTGGCGAGTTGAAAGACAGTGGCCTTATCGCCAGACAGATAGGCCTGACCAAACGTCGAGTATTTGCAGCCCCCGGTTATCTCGAGCAATTCGGCGTGCCGGCGACACCGGATGAACTGTGCAATCACAATTGCCTTGTGTTCAATCAGCTCAAGCATTCCGACCATTGGAGTTTCGAGCACCACGGCAAATGGAGCGAGGTACAGGTCAAGGGCAATGTGCGCAGCAACAACAGTGAGTCGATCCGGCAAATGGTCTTGAGTGGCCTGGGTCTATCGCTGTCACCCTCATGGTTGTTTCGTGAGGATTTGCAGGCAGGGCGAGTGGTGGCGTTGCTTGAAGGGTATGCACCGTCATCGATGCCTATTCACGCGGTTTCTCCAGCGGACCGCAGGCAGTCAGCGCGGGTGCGGGCGTTCACTGATTATTTGAGAGACGCTTTTGTAGCCGATATCGACGTTTGTATTGATTGAATGACAGCAGGCTGGATGAAACAGACACGTGTTGGCCCCGTGCGATACAGATGACCGCGCGGGGCTTTCAGTCACTGCATTACGTAACGCCCGGGGGCCGATTCCAGCGCCGGGTATTGCGCATTGCCGGTGTGCAATGCTGAAGTCTGGCGCTCGCCGGCCTGTTCAGCCAGCCAGGCGAACCAGTCATTCCACCAACTGCCAGGGTGTTGCTGGGCATTCATGAACCAGGTTTCCGGGTTTTTGGTGACCCGCTTGTTGGTCCAGTAATGACGTTTTTCCCTGGCTGGCGGGTTGATTACCCCGGCGATATGCCCCGAGGCGCCGAGTACAAAACGCGTGGGCCCGCTCAGCAGTCGGGTGCTGGCGTAAGCGCTTCGCCACGGCACGATGTGATCGTCATGGGTAGCGAGGATGTAGGCTGGCGCTTCGATGGCGCGCAGGTCCAGTTTGACCCCGCAGCAGTCCAGGTCGCCGGATTTCAGGTCGTTCTGCAGGTAGGTGTGGCGCAGATACCAGCAATACATCGGGCCTGGCAAATTAGTGCTGTCGTTGTTCCAGAACAGCAGGTCGAGGGCATTGGGTTTCTGGCCCTTGAGGTATTTGTCGACGTTGTAGTTCCACCACAAGTCGTTAGGGCGCAGCAGCGAGAAGGTGTTGCCCATGTCCTCGCCCTTGAACAGACCGACGGGGCCATCCAGTCCGCCGATAGTGCGCTCGCGGTAGGCCACCAGTTGTTCGTCGACGAAGATGTCGATGGGGCCTGTGTCCAGGTAATCGAGGAAGGTGGTCAACAGGCTCACACTGGCGATGTCTTTGTCGCCGCGCGCCGCCAATACCGCCAGCGCCGTGCTCAGCAACGTACCGCCGATACAGAACCCCACGCAATTGGGGCGTTGTTCGCCACTGATCTCGCGGGTGACTTGCAGGCCTTTGATAATGCCGGTCTCGATCAAGTCATCCCAGGTGGTGCCGGCGTGCGCCGCGTCAAAGTTGCGCCACGACATCAGGAACACTGGGTGCCCTTGCTGCAACAAGTGGCGAACCATCGAGTTGTCCGGGCGCAGGTCGAGGATGTAAAACTTGTTGATCGACGGCGGGACGATGAATACCGGGCGCCGGTACTGGGTTTCGCTTTGCGGGTAGTACTGGATCAACTGGAACAGTTCGTTCTCGAATACCACTTCGCCGGGCGTGTTGGCCAGGTCGACGCCAACCTTGAAGGCACCGCTGTCGCACTGGCGCATCTTGCCTTCTTGCAGGTCGCTGGCCAAGTGCAGCAGGCCGGTGAGCAGGCTGGCCCCCTGAGTATCGACGACGCGTTGCAAGGCGTCGGGGTTACTGGCGAGGAAGTTGCTGGGCGCACCGGCGGCAATGGCTTGTTCCACCAGATAGAGCAGGCGCTGGCGTGGTTTTTTGTCCTTGATGGGCAGCTTGTCGAGCAGCTTGAGCAGGAAACCGGCGTTGAGCAGGTAGAACGCCGCCAAGGAACCGAACAGCGGAGTGTTCCAGTTACCGCTGGCGAAACGTCGATCTTCAAAGCTGAATGGCTGGCCGGTCAACAGGCGCTGGCCCAGATCGCCCCACTCCATTTGATAATCGGCTTGAAGGCTGTCCAGGGTTGCACGGGGCAACTCGAACCACTCGTTATAGTCCTGGCCGGTAAACCACGGATTGGTACTGACCCACAGACGTAATTGTTGCACTGCAAAGGAGGCGATGAACGGGACCTGTCCTGACCAGAAGGTGTTGAAGGTGTGCGCGTTATTGTCCATGGAACTCCTTGCCCACATCGGAAATCCGGGCAGAAAAAAACCGCGGTGCCGCCATTCGGCACCGCGTCAGTAGTCAACCAAGCCTTTTTTATTTTTATCGTTCGATGAGCAGGCTGACGCCTTGGCCGCCGCCAATGCACAACGTGGCCAGGCCCTTTTTACCGTCACGACGAATCAGCTCGTGCACCAGCGACACCAGAATCCGCGCGCCCGATGCGCCGATCGGATGGCCCAGTGCAATTGCTCCACCGTTGACGTTGACCTTTTGGGTATCCCAGCCCAGCTCCTTGCCGACCGCCAGTGACTGCGCGGCGAACGCTTCATTGGCTTCAATCAGATCAAGGTCGTCCAGGCTCCAGCCGGCTTTGGTCAATGCCAGACGAGTGGCCGGTACCGGACCGATGCCCATGATCGACGGGTCCACGCCCGCACCGGCGTAAGCCTTGATGCGCGCCAGCACCGGTAAACCCAGCACCAGCGCCTTGGCGGCACTGGCCAACAGCAACACCGCGGCACCGTCGTTGAGGGTCGATGAATTGCCGGCGGTGACGCTGCCGTCTTTCTGGAAAGCGGGTTTGAGATTGCTCAACGCTTGCAGCGTGCTGCCCGGGCGCGGCTGTTCATCGGTGTCGAACGCCAGCGGATCGCCCTTGCGCTGGGGAATCAGAATCGGGGTGATTTCCCGCTTGAAATAACCTGCTTCGATGGCTGCTGCGGCTTTCTGTTGCGAGGCGGCGGCGAAGGCGTCCTGATCTTCGCGGCTGAGGCTGTATTGCGTGGCCAGGTTCTCTGCGGTAATGCCCATGTGGTAGTCGTTGAAGGCGTCCCACAACCCGTCTTGAATCACGCTGTCTTGCAGTTGCGCATGACCCAGACGCAAGCCGGTGCGCGCCTTTGGAAGCACATACGGCGCCAGGCTCATGTTTTCCTGACCGCCTGCAATCACCAGTTCGGCGTCGCCGCAACGGATCGCCTGGACGGCCAGTTGCACCGCCTTGAGGCCCGAGCCGCAGACCTTGTTCAGTGTCAGGGCAGGGGTGGTAAAGGGCAGGCCGGCCTTGATTGCGCTCTGGCGTGCCGGATTTTGCCCCGAGCCTGCACTGAGGACCTGGCCGAGGATCACTTCATCGATCTGGGCGGCGTCGACTCCGGCCTGTTCGAGCAGGCTGCGGATCACCGCTGCGCCCAGGTCGGTGGCGGGAATCGCCGACAGGGCACCTTGGAAACTGCCGATGGCGGTACGTGTTGCGGCAACGATTACGACTTCGTTCATGCGAAACCTCGTTAGGATGTAGTCGAGCGGGCGCAGGGCGTCCTTGCCCTGACAGGCCTACTGCATGTTCATGCCGCCGTTGACCGAGAAGTCGGCGCCGGTGCTGTAGCCCGACTCATCGGAGGCCAGCCAGGCCACGATCGAGGCGATTTCTTCGGGTTGGCCCAGACGCCCGACCGGAGTCGCGGCGATCATGGTGTCGAGAATGTCCTGGCGGATGGCCGCGGTCATACTGGTCTGGATGTAGCCGGGAGAGACGGTATTGACGGTCACGCCCTTGCCGGACACTTCCCGCGCCAGGGCCATGGTGAAGCCGTGGATGCCGGCCTTCGCCGCGCTGTAGTTGGTTTGCCCGAACTGGCCGCGCTGACCGTTGATCGAGGAGATATTGATCACCCGTCCCCAGCCCTTGGCCAACATGCTTTCAATCACCTGTTTGGTGGTGTTGAACAAGCCCGTCAGATTGGTGCCGATGACCGCATTCCAGTCTTCGGGCTGGAGCTTGCGAAACGAGGCGTCACGGGTGATGCCGGCGTTGTTGACCAGCACGTCGACGGGGCCGAATTGTTCCCGGGCCATTTCGAACGCCTTGCGCGTTGACTCCCAATCGGTGATGTCGCCGTAAATGCATTCGAATTGATAACCCGCCGCCAGCTGGCCGGCAATCCAGTCATTCTTGCGCGCCGAATCCGAGCTGCAACCGACGATGACCTTGAACCCTTCCTTGTAGAGGCGCTGGCTTATCGCCGTGCCAATCCCACCCATACCGCCGGTGACTAACGCAATACGACCAAGCGACTTCATAGACTTCTTCCCTTTTAATTATTGCGCTGCAAGATGGGAGGATTGTTCGTTATCGGCGGGGGATGCGGAAGTGTTGGGAGGTGACGCTCTTGTGTCCAACGGCGCCAAGCGCCAGTTGCCTGCATCAGGGTGACGAATGGTGGCTAAAAGTGAGGAGCACCTATACTGGGATCAACATTGGCAACTGAAAAACCCGTCAGACTTTGATTCACCGCAGATCAGTCATGGCTCCGAACAGGATGTTCGGTTCCACAGGTCATTGAGGACGCCATGTATAGAATGAGTTCAGGCTATGCCAGCGTGCTGGTAAATACGCTCTCGGCTCAAGGACTGGATGTCGCCAGTCTGTGTCAGGAGGCTGGACTGGATATTGAGTTGGCGAACAAACCAGGAGCGTTTTGCGAGCGAAGGGCGATCTATCGATTATGGGATCTGGCTGCACAAGCCTCGGGCGATCCGGACATCGGCCTGAAGGCCTATGGCAGTTTCCATCCCGGCAGCTTTCAAATCGTCGGCTACACCATGATGTCCAGCCTGAACCTGAAAAACGCCCTTGAACGGCTGGTTCGTTTCAGCCCTTTGATTGGCACCGGATTCAGCCTTTTCTTTACATCGGAGCAGCAGAATTACCGCCTGTCCGGGCTTGATCATCAACAAGTCGGCTCAGTCAAACCCCGTCAGTACACCGATGCCGGACTGGCTTCATTGCTGGGTTTTTGCCGCAAGCTGGCGGGCGGCACCTTACCCCACCCCTTGAGCGTCGAGTTCACTTATCCCGAGCCCGCAGATACCCGCGAGCATCGACGGCTGTTTGGCGACGATCTGCATTTTGGCGCCGCTTACGACAGCATTTTGTTTGACGGGCAGGAGCTGATGCGGCCGTTGAGCATGGCCAACGAAGCCTTGGCCGTGTTGCATGACAGTTTTGCCGAGGCACAACTGGACCTGCTGTTCGGGTTTTGCATTGTCGGCAGGATTCGCGCGCTGATCACCGAGCGTTTGAGCCAGGGCAACGGGCAGTGCGACATGGAGTCGATTGCGGCGGCATTGAACATCAGCAAGCGCACGCTGCAACGCGCGCTGGAAAAGGAAGGAACCCAGTTCAAGGACGTGCAAAACGCCGTGCGCCGGCAGTTGGCCGATTTCTATCTGCGCCATTCTCACTTCAACATGAAGCATGTGGCGTACCTCCTTGGTTTCCATGACCACAGCAGTTTCAACAAGGCCTGTAGCCGCTGGTTTGGCATGACGCCTGGCCAGTATCGGTCCGATGAATCGTTTGAACTGGAGGAAACCGCGCCAGTGTGACGCGGTGCCCGTCAGTCGTTCAGCGTTACTTCACCGGCGGTTTTTTCGCGGTTTTTTTGCCCATGGCAGGTTTGCGAACGGGACCCGTATTTCTGACGATTGGCGCGGGGGCGACCACAGCGGCTTTTTGTTTGATGGGCTTGGACGGTGCCGACTCAGGCGTGACGACCGGCGCTGTTTGCTTGATTGGCTCGGGTGCCGCAACGGGCACTTGCTCCTGGATGTCGGTTGCGCCGGGAGGTTGGGTCAGGTTGAAACCTGGCATCGACACGTCGAGCAGCGAGTGCAGCTCGCACCACACGGGATGGCTCGCGCCGCTGGTCAGCAGGTCTGGCAGCAAATTGGCGACGGCCGCCAGCACTTGCTGGCGCTCTTCGACCTCGGTCAGCAACAAAGGCAGGCTGAGCAGACTGGCTTGCGGGAGGGTAGCAACCAGCAGTTTTTGCAGATTCAGGGTGTCGCGCAGGTCCAGCGGCTTGGCGCTATGGTCCTGGAGCAGCACCTGCAATTGCTGGATCAGCTTGTCGACGCCTTGCTTGCCGGGTTCGTCGCTGTCGCGCTCCAGCAGAAACAGAATGCGGATCAGGGCTTCCATCAAACCACCCAGGGGCAGGGCGTCCTGCAGACGTTCGATCAGGACCTTATCGTGCTGCTCGGCATGCGCCTGGAGATTGCGCCCAGGAGGAGTGCCAGCGAGGCTGTCGAGTACGCCATATACACCGTAAAAACACATTTCCTGAGCGGCATCACGCAAGTCGCGGTAGCCGTTCAAGGCGTCCTGAACCTGGTTGGAAAACAACGCCTGCCAGGCCAATAACGGATTGTCCGGACTCGCGGGTTGGCGATCCTTGCTCACTTGCGCAGCGCTGCCTGCCAGCCACCACAGTGCCGGGTTCAGGCTGTTCCACATGACTTGCTGCTGATGGAACGGATGGGTCTTGCGCATCAGCTCGGCAGCCGGTTCGTTGATCAACTGACGCAGCCATGGCCTTACAAAGCCATCGTAAAGGCTGTTGTTGATGACCGATGCGCGCTCGACCAGGGCGAATTCGCGATCATCATCACGGGGTGTCGGGACCTCGCCGTGGATGTCGGCGATACGCCGACGTTCGAAACGTACCGCGTAGGCCGTGTCTGCGCCCTCTGGCAGGTCATCGATGAGCATTTCATACAGCCCGCCCGGCAGTTCGTTGATCGCGTCGACCGCACCCAGCAACTGACGGTGCTCACGCCGGGCGACATCGCCGGACACAAAGATGCCCAGGTGACCGATGCTCGCGTGGCGCAAGTAAACGATGGTGCGTCCGGCCTCTTGCAGGGCGAGATCGCTGGGATACACGTCGGCGATCCAGTCCAGTGCCTGTTGCGGGGAGGTGATGTTGTCGCCATAAGAGCAGAACACCACCACCGGCACTTCGATGCGTTTGAGATCAAGCCCGCTGCTCTTGCGTCCCAGGCCGCCGGACAGCTGATTGCCGATGAACAGGTCGTCGACAATCATTTCGATCTCTTCGCCGTTGAGCAAGGTCGGGCTGCCCCACCAGCGCTCGAAATCCAGAAACCGTGCCGCCTCGCTGTCGACTTCGCTGAACAAGTGATAGTACTTGCCCCAATAAGTATTGGCCGGGTCGAGGCTTTCGAAATTGCTCACCAGCCAGGTGCCGTCGAAACGGTCATTGCCCAGGTCGCTGCCCAGGCGGGCCATCCAGCCGCCGCCCAGCAAACCGCCGGTGTAACGCATCGGATTGCGTCCGTTGACGCCGGCCCAATACGACAGTGGCGCGCCATTGACGATGATCAGCCCCGGCAGTTCCGGCCGAGTGGCTGCCAGCCCCATCAATGCCCAACCTGCCTGACAATTGCCGATCACCACGGGTTTGGCGCTGTCGAGATGTCGGGCGCTGACCACTTCGATAAATCGCGCCTGGGCTTCAACGATGTCGTCGAGGGTCTGGCCCGGGCACGGTGAATGGCTGAACGAGATGAAATAGGTCGGGTGACCCGCCCTGAGGCTTTCGCCAATGACCGAGTCCTGCTTGAAACCGCCAATACCCGAGCCGTGGCCACCGCGCGGGTCAATGATGATCACCGGTTGTTTTTTGCTGTCGAGTTGTTGCCCGGGGGCCGCGAGGATCTGCAGCAGCGAGTAGTTGACCGGGCGCGGCAGGTCTTCACCGGCCACCAGGGTTTCATGATTGAACTTGAGCAGCAGCGGATACCCGGCGCGTTCGTGCGCCAGGGTGTTGTCGCCGCGCTGGCGCAAGGTGTCCCAGAACAACACGCTGCGTTGACCTAGGTCGGTGAAGTATTCCTGCCAGTCAGTCGGCGTCGGTTGCCTGAGTTGCCCAAGGCTTGAAGGGGCGTAGGTGTTTGCCTGACGCGCTTGCAGGGCGTCGAGAACGTTGCGGGTGTTGAGGCGCTGAAGATGGTTCAGGTGCTCGAACAAACCGGACGCAGGCGACAACCCTTCATCTTGCAGCGCAATATTTTCTTCCTGACCCATCGTGAACTCCTGGCGCGATGTGTGGGAATGTTGTCCTGACTAGTAGAAGCCAAGCCAGCCATCCAATTGGCACGAGTGTATAGGGAATATCGAAAGGAGCAGTGAACTTTTTTGTGCGCTGCACAAAATAGCCGTTGCCAAATAGTTTTGTGCACTGCAATATCAAGGCTAGCGCGATAACTGGCTGGATCGCTGTCGCGTCCTCAGGTCCATCAGGGCCTTTCAGTACCAGGAGATACAGCATGTCTTTTTTCAATTCGGAAAAACTGCAAACCGCTCAGAAAGCCAACCTCGACCTCTTGCAGCAAATCAGCGGCAAAGTCTTCGCCAGCGTTGAACAGCTGAGCCAGTTGCAGTTCAAGGCATTGCGCGACTCCACCGAAGAGCACTTTGAAGGCGTTCGCAAGCTGTTGGCCGTACGTGACCCACAAGGTTTTGCCGAGTTGCAGGCGTCTTTCACCCAGCCGAACGCCCAGGCCGAACGTCTGGCCGAGTTCAATCGTCAGGTTCAAGCGCTGATCGTGGGCACGCAGTCGGACATCGCCAAACTGACGTCGAGTCAGGTCGAGGCGGGCACCCAGCAAGTGAATGAGTTCGTTGAAGCGATCAGCAAGAATGCACCGGCCGGCTCCGAGCCTGTTGTGGCAGCGTTCAAGTCGGGTCTGGCGAATGCCGGTACAGCATTTGAAAGCGCACAGAAAGCCGTGAAACAGGCGTCCGATGTGGCTCAGAGCAATTTTGACGCGGCGACTGCCGCAGCGTCCAAGGCCGCTCCAGAAGCGGGCGCCAAGGCTAGCAAGTAAGTCAAATCAGGCCAGCGGCACCGATGGCGATGGGATTATTCCCCATCGCCATTTTTTTTCGGCCCGTTATCGGTGCCGGGTTTAGCGCCAAACATGCCGAACAGGTTCTGGGTATTGAGGTACAACGCCTTGGACTGGTCGACATACTGACGCATCAAGTCCTGCATGACCGGGGCCTGTTTATGCATGAAGGCGCTCCAGGCTTCGGACGATTGCGCGCCGGTCTGGGACTGAATGTCGATGACGGTCTGGATGCTTTTATCCAGGTAGCTGCCGAGCACGCCTTGATAGGGGCCGTAGAACTGGATAATCCCCATCAGCATCTCGCTGGTGAAGATCGGCTCGCCACCGCTTTCGGCTTCCAGGATCACTTGTAGCAGGATGCTGCGCGTCAGGTCCTCGCCGCTCTTGGCATCGACCACCTGAAACGCCACTTTATCGACGACCAACTGACGAATGTCCGCCAGTGTCAAATGACTGCTGGTGTGGGTGTCATAGAGTCGGCGATTGGGGTATTTCTTGATCAGACGGGGCGTATCTGGCATGCGGGGTGTCTCGTGGCGAGCCTGGTTTGCAGGCATCTTAACCTACTATCGTCACTGCCGCCCTTGAGGCCGCCTTCGCGAGCAGGCTCGCTCTCAAACTAAAGCGTGTCTATCTGAACAACTCGGTCAACTGTGGGCGCGGGCCTGCCCGCGATGAGGCCCTCCAGCACACAGAAGATTCGCGAGCAAAAAAAGGGGAGCCCGCCGTTAGCGAGCCCCCCTCACAGACACCTAATCTACTTACCAGATCGGCAACGTATAGCTAACGATCAAGCGATTCTCATCCAGATCACTGCCGAAGTTGGTCGAGCGCACTGTCGCGTTGCGCCACTTCACCCCGACATTTTTCAGCGGGCCGCTCTGCACCACATAACCAATGTCGGTATCGCGCTCCCATTCCTTGCCTTCCGGGCGGTTGCCACCCAGATCGATATTGTCACCGCTGAGGTAGCGCGTCATGAAGCTCAGGCCAGGCACGCCGATGGCCGCGAAGTTGTAGTCATACCGCGCCTGCCAGGACTTTTCGTCCTTGCTGGCGAAGTCGCCGATCTGCACGAAGTTCACCAGGAACGCATCGGTGCCGTTGATGTAGGCGTAGCCGGTGTCGCCGCTCATGCTTTGATAACCCAGCCCGAACGCATGCCCGCCGAGGCTGTAGGTGAACATCGCACCGATGGCATTGTTATCGACATTGCTGCCGCCATCGTCCGTGGACCGGGCATAACGCAGGTCGGTTTTCAACGACTGGCCCGTGGTCACCGGCAATACGTAAGTCAGGTTCACCAGGTGCTGGCTGTAGAAGTTGTCGAGGTGACCGTAGCTGTAGCCGGTGGCGAGGTTGCTGGTCCATTTGTAGTTCAGGCTGGCGAAATCGAAGCCGTCGCTATCGACATGACGCGTCGTGATGCCCTTGGCGCCGGTTCGAGTGATGCCCATGTTCTCGTAGTCCGAGGAGTCGCGCTGATTGACCTGCGTCAGTCGTCCGGCATCCACCGTCAGGCCTTCAAGTTCCAGCGACGTCAACTGACCGCCCTTGAAAGTTTGTGGCAACAGCCGTGAATCGTTGGCCAGTACGGTCGGCAGCTTGGGCAGGAGCGTACCGAGTTTCAGCGTACTTTTTGAGGCACGCAGTTTGGCGGTCAGGCCCAATTCGCCGTACTCGTCCTGCGCACCTTTGCTCGTGTCGCGATGGCGTTTGAGCAGGCCGGAGCCGGCGCGATCGGGGCTGGAGTCGAGCTTGACGCCAACCAGTCCGATGGCATCGAAACCGACACCGATCAAACCCTCGGTGAAGCCCGATTCATAGCGCAACAGGAAACCCTGGGCCCATTCCTCTTGTTTCGATTGAGGGGCGTTGGCCTGGCGATAATCCCGGTTGAAGTAAAAGTTGCGCAGCTCCACGCTGGCCTTGCTGTCTTTGACAAAGTCAGCCGTGGCAGGGGCCGAGAGGCTTATGACGCCACCGGCCAGCAGTAGTCGGGTAGCGAGATTGCGGGTGTGACGGTCCATGGTGAAGCCCCTTTGTTTTTATTTTGGAAAAGCGGGTCCCGCGACCCTCGCCGGGTGGGCAAGGGCTGATCAATAAAAAACGCGAACGCCAAAAAAAGAGAGGAGCGTGGCGCCCGCGTGCGGTTCAATCGTTAGAACTGGTCGGCGCTCAGGCCGTACAGCGAGGCGCTGCCCGCGCGAATGGATTGCTCCAGGCTCAAGATGCGCGGCAGCAGGCGGTGGATGTAGAAGTCGGCGGTGGCGATCTTCGCGCCATAGAACGCTTCGTCTTCGCCAAGTTTTGCCTGGGCAACCCGGGCCATGCGCGCCCAGAGCCAGGCGTAAGCGACGTACCCGAACAGGTGCAGATACTCGACCGAGGCCGCACCGATTTCGTTGCGGTTGGTCGCGGCCTGGTCCTGCAGCCAGTCACTGAGATTTTCCAGGCGCTGCACGGCATCGAACAATTGCGCGGCGTACGGAGCATTGGGCTGATGGGCAAAGTGGCGGATCTCTCCGGTGAACTGGCGCAAGGCGACACCGTTGTCGGCCAGCACCTTGCGACCGAGCAGGTCCAGCGCCTGAATGCCATTGGTGCCTTCGTAGATCTGCGCGATGCGCACGTCACGGACCAATTGTTCCTGGCCCCATTCACGGATGTAGCCATGGCCGCCAAACACTTGCTGGCCGTTGATGCAGCTTTCCAGGCCGGTGTCGGTGAAGAACGCTTTGGCCACCGGGGTCAGCAGTGCGACCAGGCTTTGCGCACTGTCGCGCTCCACGGCGTCATCGGAAAACTTCGCCAGATCGAGCTGTTGCCCGACGTAACTGGCAAAGGCGCGGCCACCTTCGGTCATGGCTTTCATGCCGAGCAGCATGCGTCGCACGTCGGGGTGAACGATGATCGGGTCGGCGACTTTGTCCGGGGCGACGACGCCAGTCGGTGCACGGCTCTGAATACGTTCGCGGGCGTAAGCGACAGCGCTTTGATAGGACGCTTCGGCGCACCCGATGCCCTGGATGCCGATGGACAGGCGTTCGTAGTTCATCATGGTGAACATCGCCGCCAGGCCTTTGTTGGCCTCACCGACCAGCCAACCGATGGCACCGTCGAAGTTCATCACGCAGGTGGCCGAAGCCTTGATGCCCATCTTGTGTTCAATCGAGCCGCAACTCACTGCGTTGGCATTGCCCAGGGAACCGTCGGCATTGACCAGCACTTTAGGCACGACAAACAGCGAGATGCCTTTGGGCCCGGCCGGTGCATCCGGCAGTTTGGCCAGCACCAGATGCACGATGTTCTCGGTCAGGTCCTGATCGCCGCCAGTGATGAAAATCTTGCTGCCGGTGAGGGTGTAACTGCCATCGGCCTGAGGTTCGGCGCGGGTGCGGATGATTCCCAGGTCAGTGCCGGCGTGGGCTTCGGTCAGGCACATCGAGCCGGCCCAGCGGCCTTCATACATTGGCGGCAGGTAGAGGTTTTTCAGGGTGTCGCTGGCGTGGGCATCCAGTGCCAGACAGGCGCCGGAACTCAATGCCGAATACAGGGCGAAGCTGGAATTGGCGCCGTAGAGCATTTCTTCAAACTGCACGGCGAGCATCTTCGGCATGCCCATGCCGCCGAAATCGGCGTTGCCGGACAGGCCGACCCAACCGCCTTCGATGTAGGTGGCATAAGCCTGTTTGAAACCGAACGGCGTACTGACCTGGCCATCCAGCCACTGTGCGCCTTCTTCGTCGCCGCTGCGGTTCAACGGTGCAATCAACTGTGAGGTGACTTTCGCCGCCTCCTCAAGAATGGCATCAGCGGTGGCGGCGTCGACGCTGTCGGCCAGGGCCGGCAGGCGCGCCCACAAGGCCGGAGCATCGAACACTTCATGCAGCACAAAGCGCATGTCGCGCAGCGGGGCGTTGAATTGGGGCATATCGTGAACCTCAAAAGGACGGTTTGTGCGGTAGGCACGGCGCCGCAACAGCGGACCGTGCCAGTTCAATCAATGAGCGGACGCACTGGCGGCGCCAAGGCCGGTCTGGGCGCGAACGAACTGGTCGGCGTAGGCATCACGCTCCTTGTCGGCCCGCACGCTGCGGTCGAGTTTTGACACCACGACGATCACCAGGAACGCCAGCGGCATGGAGAACAGGGCAGGGTGGTCGTACGGGAAGATCGCGTGAGCATGACCCAGCACGGTGACCCAGACGGCTGGTGACAGGATCACCAGCACCAGCGCACAGATCAGACCGGCGAAACCGCCGATGATCGCGCCTTTGGTGGTCAGGCCTTTCCAGTACATGGCCATGATCAGTACCGGGAAGTTGGTCGAGGCGGCGATGCCGAAGGTCAGGCCCACCAGGAACGCGACGTTCATCTTCTCGAACAGAATGCCCAGCAGAATCGCGATAATGCCAAGGCCCACCGTGGCCATGCGCGTTACGCGCATTTCCTGTTTCTGGGTGGCTTTACCTTGCTTGAACACGGTGGCGTAAAGGTCGTGGGAAATCGCCGAGGCGCCGGCCAGGGCCAATCCGGACACCACCGCAAGAATTGTGGCGAACGCCACGGCCGACAGGAAGCCGAAGAACAGGTTGCCACCAACCGCTTTGGCCAGGTGCATGGCGACCATGTTGCCACCGCCAATCAACGTGCCGCCGACTTCGCCATTGACGTAGTACTGCGGGTCGGTGCCGATGATCACCATCGCGGCAAAGCCCAGTGTGCACACCACCAGGAAGAAGAAGCCGATGAAGCCTGTGGCGTAGAACACCGATTTACGTGCTTCTTTAGCGTTAGGCACGGTGAAGAAACGCATCAGGATGTGCGGCAGACCGGCAATCCCGAATACCAGGCCCAGTGACATAGATGCTGTGTTGATCGGGTCGGCGAGCATTGAGCCTGGGCCCATGATGTTCCAGCCGCTGGCGTGAGCCTCGACCGCTTTGCTGGCCAGGGTTTCGTAGCTGAAACCAAACTGAGACATGGCCATGAACGCCAGCGTCGTGCCGCCGGCCAGCAGTAGCACTGCCTTGATGATCTGCACCCAAGTGGTAGCGATCATGCCGCCAAAGATCACGTAAACCAGCATCAACGCGCCGACGATCACCACCGCCACCGGGTAGTCGAGACCGAACAGCAACTTGATCAACTGACCGGCGCCGACCATCTGCACGATCAGGTAGCAGCACACCACCGTCAACGAACCGAACGCGGCGAAGATCCGCACTTTGTTCTGGTCCAGCCGGTAGGACACGATGTCGGCGAAGGTGTAGCGCCCCAGGTTACGCAGACGCTCAGCCATCAGGAAGGTGATGATCGGCCAGCCGACAAAGAAGCCGATGGTGTAGATGAACCCATCGTAGCCCTTGGCGAACACCAAGCTGGACAACCCCAGCAACGTGGCGGCGGACATGTAGTCGCCAGCAATTGCCAGGCCATTCTGAAACCCGGTAATGCCACCGCCGGCGGTATAGAAGTCCGAGGTGGATTTGGTTTGTCGCGCAGCCCACCAGGTGATGGCCAGCGTGCCCAGTACGAACACAAAGAACATGCCGATTGCGTGCAGGTTGAGCGGTTGTTTTTCCACGGAGCCCAGTGTTGGCGCGGCGAGGACTATGGAGGCCGGCAACAGACCGGCAGCGGCCAGGATCAGTTTTCGCAGCAGCGTCATCACTTGCTCTCCTCGAGAATGGCAGCACCCAGCGCGTCGAAGCGCGTGTTGGCGCGGTAGACGTACCAACCGGTCAGTAGCCAGGAAAAAATGATGATCGCCGCGCCAATCGGCATGCCCAGGGTCAACATCCGATGCTCGGCAAGCGGTGCATGCAGCCATTGCGGGGCAAACGCCACCACGCCCATGAACAGGTAGTAAGTGCCCAGCACGGCGGCGCTCAACGACCAGGCCAGGCGCGAACGGGTGTTCACCAGTTGCAGGAACTTGGGGTTGGCCCGAATACGTTCACAGCGTTGGGTATCGGTTGAATGGATGTCGATCATGGGTGGCTCCTTATTGTTTTTGTTATCGATGCGTTGGGCATTAAAGGGCAGCGCAGGGCCGAATCCGGGCTGCACGAACCCTCGGCGGCAGGTGCAACACCTGCCGCCGGGCGGGTAAAACGTCGGTTGGGGTTAGAGCGCTTTGGCCCTGTCGCGCAGCACGTACTTCTGGATCTTGCCGGTGGATGTTTTCGGCAACAGGGTGAAGATCACCGTGCGCGGCACTTTGAACCCGGCCAGGTGCTCGCGGCAGAAACTGATGATGTCGGCTTCGCGCACGTCCTGGTGGTCGGCCTTCAAGGTGACGAATGCACAAGGCGTTTCGCCCCATTTTTCATCGGGACGGGCAACCACGGCGGCTTCCATCACCCCCGGATGGCGATAGAGCACGCCTTCGAGTTCGATGGTGGAAATGTTCTCGCCACCGGAAATGATGATGTCCTTGAGCCGGTCCCTGATCTCGACATAACCGTCGGGATGACACACCGCCAGGTCGCCGGTATGGAACCAGCCACCCTCAAAGGCTTCGGCGGTGGCGGTTGGATTCTTCAGGTAGCCCTTCATCACGGTGTTGCCGCGCATGAAGATTTCGCCGATGGTCTGACCGTCGCGTGGGGTTGGTTCCAGTGTCTTCGAGTCGCCGACCATCACGCCTTCAAGCGTCGGGTAGCGCACCCCTTGGCGGGACTTGATCTGTGCCCGATCATCGAGTGGCAGCTCATCCCACTCGGCATGCCAGGCGCACAGGGTCACGGGGCCATAGGTTTCGGTCAGGCCATAGACGTGGGTGACCTTGATGCCCATTTCTTCCACGGCGCCGATCACTTTGGCCGGCGGGGCTGCACCCGCGACCATCGCGTTGACCGGATGGTCGATGGCCGCTTTTGCCGATTCCGGCATGTTGACCAGGGCATTGAGCACAATCGGCGCCGCACACAAGTGCGTCACCTGATGCTCGCGGATCAGGGTGAGGATTTTCTGCGGGTCAACCCGGCGCAAGAACACATGCACACCGGCCATGGCCGTGATAACCCACGGGTAGCACCAGCCGTTGCAGTGGAACATCGGCAACGTCCAGAGGTACACCGGATGGTTGCCCATCGCCCAGGTCATCTGGTTGCCCAACGAGTTCAGGTACGCGCCGCGATGGTGGTAAACCACGCCTTTGGGATTACCGGTGGTGCCTGAGGTGTAGTTCAACGAGATGGCTTGCCATTCGTTTTCCGGCCACTGCCAGGCGAATGCCGGGTCGCCTTCGGCCAGCAGCGCTTCATAGTCCAGGTCGCTCACGGCCTGACCTTCGCCGTATTCCGGGTCATTGACGTCGATCACCAGCGGCGGATGGTCGAGCATGCCGACGGCGGCGCGAATCACATCATGGAATTCGCGGTCGGTAATCAGCACCTTGGCTTCGCCGTGCTGGAGCATGAATGCAATGGCTTCGGCATCCAGGCGCACGTTGAGCGGGTTGAGCACGGCGCCGATCATCGGTACGCCGAAATGCACTTCAAGCATCTCGGGAATGTTGGGCAGCATCACGGCCACCGTGTCGTTCTTGCCGATCCCGCGACCGGCCAGTGCCGAGGCCAGGCGCCGACACCGGGTATAGGTCTGCGCCCAGGTGCGACGAATCGAACCGTGGATGACAGCAGGGTAGTGAGGGTAAACGCTGGCGGTACGTTCGATGAAGCTCAAAGGCGACAAAGCGATGTGATTGACAGCCGAAGGGGCTAGCCCTTGTTCATAAATCGACATGACGGGTACTCGGTGGCTGATTGTTAGCTCTATGAATGACCTGTTCAGCGTAGCCGCTGCGGTCATCCTTTATGTCCGGTTTGCTTTATATAACAATCTCCCGTGTATATGGAAGTACAACCTACGCAGTATAGTAGATGTACTATATTTGATTCCTGCGCATCCAAATGAATGCGACCTTACCGACAGAGCCGGTATATTCTTGGCTCCCCCGACAAAGCGGACCTGTGATGACCCTGACGCCCGTTCGATTGCACAGCTGGTTGCGCCTGCAACGTGAGGGTGTGTCTCTGGCCGCCCGGGCAGATGCGTTGTGTCGTGCATTGCAGGAGTGCCCCGAGGTGCGCCGGGCGGTTTATCTGAGCTGGCAACCACAGGCCGGGATTTACAGCCATGAGGGCGCCGCGCAGCACTTCCCGCCGGGGTTGGGTGATCCATCGCTGGCCAGCGATCAGTTGTTGTTTGATCGACTGGTGGAAGCGGGGCGCCTGGACCTGGCGCAGGTGCGGCAACTCGATTGCTGGTTGTCCGGTCGATTGCGCCGCGCTGCCATCAACCACGGTCAGGTGTTTGACCTGGCATTGACGCCGGGGCAGGCCGGGTTGTTGTTGGTGGAAGTGTGTGAAGGCGTCAGTCTTGATTGGCTGGGTTGGGTGCAGGATTTGCTGACAACCTTGCTAAGCACCGTCAATGGCATGCTGCGCGGCTCACCGCTGTTGGGTCACGATCCGCAACCGAGTCTGTTGCTCGATGCACAGGGTCGACCGCTAGAATTCAACGCCGCGCTACTGGCCTTGCTCGCGGAAAAACCGCTGACCGATGTGCTGGGCTTTTTGCCGGGCAATCACCGGGTGTTGGTACGCGCCTGTCTTGATCAGCAACGGGCCATCGAAGGGGTTGAAGCGCAGTTCCAGGAGCAGATTCTGATCTGGACGTTTATCCCCGATCCTCAGGACAACCGTGTGCTCGCCCGTTGCCGCGATGCCACCGTGCAAGTGTTGGCCGAACGTGAAGCAGCCACGGCCCGCCGGCTGTATCGGCTGATTATCGAGAACACCACTGACCTGATTTCCCGGCATACGCCTGACGGGCGTTTTCTGGACGCCTCGCCGGCGTCCTGGACATTGCTTGGCTACTGGCCTGAAGAGCTGCGTGGGCAAATGGCCCAGGGATTGTTCCATGGTCAGGACCTGGCAAACCTGGTGCAACGTGCGCGGGACGCTCTGGAACAGGACGGTTATCACACGATGACCTACCGCATCCGCCATCGTGCCGGGCATTACCTGTGGTTCGAAACCGCCAGCCGGGCGATTCGTGAAACCTACACCGGCGCGGTAGTCGAAGTGGTCAGCGTGTCGCGGGACATCACGGCCCGGGTGCAGGCCGAAGAGAATAAGCGGCGCCTGGCCGAAGTCGTCGAAGCCAATACCGATCCGGTGTTGTTCATCGACCCGGACGGGCAAGTGACGTACCTCAACCCGGCGGCGCAGCGCATTCTGGGGATCCATGAGCCACAAGCGATGCCGACGCTGGCGCAACTATTCGCGAGCGCCGACCTGGCACGCCTGCAACGTGACGGTTGGAGCAGCGCCGAACGCGATGGCGTGTGGAGCACCGACGCGCGGTTGCAACCTCTCGGCGGCGGCACGTGCGTGCCGGTGTCGCTGGTGCTGCTGGCGCACCGTTCAGCCGGTGGTGAGCGCTACTACTCATTGGTGGCGCGGGACATGACCGAACGCGAATTGCGTGAAGCGCAACAGCGTCGCCATCAGGACGAACTGGCGCACACCGCACGGCTGGTCACCCTGGGTGAACTGGCCTCAGGCATTGCCCACGAAATCAATCAGCCATTGGCAGCCGTGGTCAATTATGCCAACGCGAGCCAGCGCTATTTACAGACGCTGGACTCCAATCCCCAGGCCGCCACCCGAGTGGCACAAGGGCTGGAACGCATAACCCATCACGCCACGCATGCGTCAGAAGTGATCAGGCGTTTACGGGCGTTTCTGCGCAAGGGCCAGCGTCGCATGCAGGCGCTGAATTTTACCGATGTCGCCCGCGAGGCCGTGCGTTTGTGCGCTTGGGAAGCGAGCAATTGCCAAGTGACAATCGAGGACCGCCTGCCGGATAATCTGCCGCCCGTTTATGCCGACCGGGTGCTGCTGGAGCAGGTGCTGCTCAATCTGTTGCGCAACGCCATCGACGCCAATCGCGAACAACATCCGGGGCAGCCCTCGTTGATCGTCATGACGGCCGAGCAGGGCAGTGGCGCCACCGTGCAAATCGATGTGCAAGACCAGGGGCCGGGCGTCAGCGAACCCGAACTGGAGCAGATATTCACCCCGTTCTATACCAGCAAAGCCGATGGCCTGGGCCTTGGCCTGTCCATGAGCCGCAGCATCATTGAAGGCTTTGGTGGCGAGTTGCAGGCCCGGCGTCAACCGGTCGGGCTGCTGATGTGCTGCCGATTGCCGCTGGCCGGCCCAACAAAACAACAACAGGAATGACGTAATGGCAGGTGTGACGGAGCACGTGGTGTATGTGGTCGATGATGACCAGGGCATGCTCGATTCAACGGTCTGGTTACTCGAGTCGGTCGGACTCAAGGCCCTGCCGTTTACCAGCGGCGTCGAGTTTCTCAATGCCTGTGATGCAACGCTCTATGCCTGTGTGCTGCTCGATGTGCGGATGCCCGGCATGGGCGGTTTGAACGTGCAGGAAGAAATGCGCGTCCGTGAGATGAACCTGCCGATCATTTTCGTCAGTGGGCACGCCGATGTACCCATCGTGGTTCGCGCGTTCAAGGCCGGCGCCCATGACTTCATCGAGAAACCCTACAACGAGCAATTGTTGCTCGACAGCGTGCAACAGGCGCTCAGCAAGTGTGCGGCCAGCCGCACGGATAACCATGGCCACGAAGCCTTGCAGGCACGTCTACTGACACTCACCCCACGCGAGCGCGATGTATTGCTGCCGCTGGTGCAGGGTTACACCACCCGTGAAATCGCCGAGCAATTGGGCGTCAGCGCCAAAACCGTCGATCTGTATCGCTCGCGCGTGATGAAACGCATGCAGGCCAACACCTTGCCGGACCTGGTGGGCATGGCCATTGCGGCGGGGATGGTCGATCCACTGAAGTTGCGGTGATCTCTCACGTCGGTAATTGTGCGTCTATGCTGGGCTAATCGACCCCCATTCCTGTGCAGTGAATCTGCAAGGAGGCACTATGTTGCCCGCGCCGATTTCCGAAAAAGCCCTTTCACATACGTTGCTCGATGTCCTGATTCGTGCCGGGCTGATTACCGTCCTGGTGCTCTTTTGCTTCAACATATTCAGCCCATTCCGCGACCTGTTGCTGTGGTCGGTGATCCTGGCGATCACCCTTTACCCCCTGCAAGAACGACTCAAGGGGCCGTTGGGGCAGAAAGAGGGACGAATCGCGACGCTGATCATCCTGATGTCCATCGTCATCCTGATGGTGCCGGTCTATCTGCTGGGCATCTCGATTGCCGACTCGGTCACACAAGCCGTGGCACTGGTCAAAAGCGGCGGCTTCCAAATTCCACCGCCCAGCGAATCAGTCGCCAGTTGGCCTCTGGTGGGCAAGCGGGTTTCGGCGCTCTGGCTACAGGCCTCGACCAATCTCCCCGAGCTGACGGCAACCTACCTCCCGCAGATAAAACAGGTAAGCCTGGGCCTGCTGGGTAAGCTGGCCGGCGTCGGGATGGGTTTTCTCACCTTCATTGTCGCCTTGATCATCGCCGGTATTTTCATGGCTTACGGCGAAACCGGCAGGCGCAGCGCGGTGCAGATTGCCTCGCGCATCAGCGGCCCGGACAGGGGGCCGTCTATCGCCGACCTGTGCACCGCCACGATCCGTGCGGTGGCGTTGGGGGTGGTCGGCATCGCCTTCATCCAGATGCTGTTGGTCGGCTTGGGTTTTGTCGTCAAAGGGGTTCCCGGCGCCGGATTGCTGGCTATCGCGGTCCTGCTCCTGGGCATCATGCAGCTACCGGCAACGCTGGTCACCATTCCGGTGATTGTCTATGTGTTTGCCAACGAAGGGGCCACCACCGCCGTCATCGTGTTCTCCATCTATGTGTTCGTTGCCGGCTTGGTGGATAACGTACTCAAACCCTTGTTGCTGGGGCGCGGAGTCGACGTTCCGATGCCGGTGGTGCTGATCGGTGCGCTGGGCGGCATGGTCACCAGCGGCGTCATCGGGCTGTTCATCGGGCCGGTGGTCCTTGCGGTCGGCTATCAATTATTCTGGCAGTGGGTACGTGATCCAGCGCAGGAAGGTGGACGGCCGCCGTCTGTTTGAGCGGGTGGCCATGGCATAGACCGTGCGCTTGATCGCTGAGGCCATCTTGCTGAGTCAGTCGAGCGCGTGCTCTGTCGATGGCGGGGACCGGAGGAGGCGTTTTGAAACCATTTCTGCCCAGGCCCAGCGCCTCGACGATGAACATGTTGCGTGAAGGCTGCCTGCAACGCCGTGAGGCTGTGCCACAAGCGCTGACGGAACACGCCGTCATACCGGGCATCCCGAATGCGCGTTACTGGCTGGACCGGGACCTGTCGGCGTTCATCGTGGATGCGACCCTGGCCAACGATCGCGAGTCCGCGGCACACGCCGGCGAAGAGCTGCCGAACGACACCTTGCCACGGGGCTATTACCTGGCCATTTCAGGGGGCGGTGACGCCGGCACCTTCGCGGCAGGCATCATTGCCGGATGGACCCTGCATGGTTCCCGACCCATGTTCAAGGTCGTCACTGGTATCAGCGCGGGTGCTCTGGTTGCCCCGTTCGCTTACCTGGGGCCTGAGTACGACGAGATCATTCTGGGGATCTGCAGCGCGATCGGCCCCAAAGACGTTTTCCATGCGCGAAGTGTGCTGACCCGCCTGGCCAGCGATGGCATCGCGGACAGCAAACCCCTGGCGCGACTCATTGCCAAATACATCACCGCCGAGGTGCTGGCGGCCGTCGCTGAGCAGTACGCCAAAGGTCGGCTACTGATGATCGGGACCACCGACCTCGATGCCGGGCGGCCAGTCACCTGGAACATGGGCGCTATTGCGTCCAGTGGAGCACCGGGAGCGCTCGACCTGTTTCGCAACATCATGGTCGCCTCGATGAGCATTCCCGGTGCCGTCTCACCGGTCATGATCGATGTTGAAGTGGACGGTAAACAGTTTCAGGAGATGCATGTGGACGGCGGCGTGCTCACGCAGGTGTTCCTTTACCCGCCGGGCACGGTGATGGCGCTGAACAGCGTGAGCGGCGCGCGTATCCGCCGCGACCGGCATTTCTATGTCATTCGCAACGGCAAGCTGGAACCGCAATGGGCCGGCACCAAGCGCCGTACCTTGAGCATCGGCGGTCGCGCCATCAGCACCTTGATCCAGACCCAGGGCATCAGCGACCTCGATCGCATTTACCGCATCGCCCAGCAGGACGGGGCGGACTTCAATCTGGCGTACATCGGCGCCGATTTTCTTCATCCGCGCAATCAGAAATTTGATGGCGCGTACATGAAGCGCCTGTTCGATTACGCCTTCGAACTCAGTGCAAAAGGTTATCCGTGGCATAAATCGCCGAACAGGTGAGTTGTCTGAATGAAATTTATGCTGTAGTTTTTCATGAAATTATAAAAAGATAATTTCATGAGGCTTGTATGTTTCAGCAGTCCACGCAGCATGTCGCCAGCTATTACGCCCACAGTTGCGCTGAACGCCTGACCACCCGACCTGCACTGAGCGGCGAACAAGACACCGAGATCGTGATCATCGGCGCCGGATTCAGCGGCCTGCATACCGCGCTGCGCCTGGCCTTGGCCGGTAAGCGCGTGACGTTGCTGGAAGCCAGCCGCGTGGCGTGGGCAGCCTCGGGACGCAATGGTGGTCAGGCGATTCTCGGCTGGTCGTGCGACATGCCGCCGCTGGAAGCCGCGCTGGGCTACGAACGAGCGCGACGGTTGTGGGACGGCATGCGCTGGGCAGCGCGCGAGCTGCGTGAATTACCGGCTCGCCATGGTTTCGACTGCGACTACCGCGCCGGGCATTTGTGGACTTCGGTCATGCCCCGTCGCGTCGGTCTGCTGACCGAGTGGCAGCGCGAAGCCAGCCACAAATGGGGCCACCATGACTTGCGGTTCATCAGCCGTGAGCAGTTACCGCAATGGGTCGCCAGCGAGCGTTATCAGGCCGGGCTTTATGACCCTGAGGGCGGGCATCTGAACCCGCTGAAACTGGCACTCGGCCTGGCCGCCGCCATCGAACAGGCCGGCGGGCGCATCCATGAACAAAGCAAGGCATTGAGTTACCAGGAGGAGGGCGGTCGGTTCCGGGTCAACACCGAGCGCGGATCGATCCGCGCGGACGTGCTGGTGCTGGCCTGCAATGCCTACCTTGATCGGCTCGATCCGAAACTGGCCAGTTGCGTGTTGCCGGTGGGGACTTATCAAGTCGCCACGGCGCCGCTGACCGCCGAGCAGGCGACCGCGCTGCTGCCGAGCAACGTCTGTGTCACCGATAACCAATTCGTCCTCGACTATTTCCGCCGCACCCCGGACAACCGCCTGCTGTTCGGCGGCGGCTGTACGTATCTGGGCGGACTGCCCAAAGACATTGCCGGCGCCACGCGGCCGTTTCTGGAGCGAGTGTTCCCGCAGCTCAAAGGCGTAAAGCTTGAGTTTGCCTGGGGCGGGCACATCGACCTGACGCTCAAACGCACACCGGACATCGGCCGCCACGGTGATCGCTACTGGCTTCAGGGCTACTCCGGGCATGGCGTGCTGCCGACGTTGGCCGCTGCCCGCGCGGTGTCAGACGCCATTCTCGGTCAGCCGGATGAACTGGCGTTGTATCAAGGCTTGAGCAACGGCAGCTTCCCCGGCGGCAAATACCTGGCGGCACCGCTGGAAGCCATCGGCAAGGCGTGGTATCGACTGCGCGACAGCATCTGATGAATCACTTGGCGGAATGGCAGGCATGAACAAGCAAGAAGAAATCGCTGCGCTGGCGATCCTTATCCACGATCTGCGCAAGCACAAGAAATACACCCTGAAGGACCTGGCCGACAAAATCGGCCGCTCCGTCGGCTTTCTCTCGCAGGTCGAGCGCGGCTTGTCTCGGCCCACCGTTGCCGACCTGACCGCGATCAGCGAAACCCTGGGCGTGCCGACGACTTATTTCTACAGCCTGCCCAAACCCAAGGAACTGCCGTGGGTCACCCGCCCGGATGAGCGCCGCACGTTGTACTACGCCAATGGCATTACCGACATTCTGGTGTCGCCGAAGATACGGGCCTCGTTTTCCATGCTCGAAAGTCATCTCGAAGCCGGCGCCAGCAGTGGCGACCGGCACTTGAGTGACAGCTCGGAGCAGGGCGGTTACGTGCTCGAGGGCGAGTTGACCCTGTGGCTGGGCGATGACGACGACCCGGTCACCTTGCTCGCCGGCGACAGCTTTCAGTTCGACAGTCACACCCGTTGCCGTTACGGCAACCTGACCGGGCATCTCACGCGAGTGCTCTGGGTCTATACCTGATAACCACAATAGGACCAACCATGATGGACGCTGATCTGCTGGCCGAGGTGCGTGCCTTTCGCCAACGCTACCCTGACGTACGTTACGTCGACCTGATTGCCCTGGACATTCCGGGGCACTTTTACGGCAAGCGCTACCCCGTGGAAATGCTCGAAAAGGTCGCGGCGGGCAGCGCCCTGAAACTGCCGCAAAACAGCGTACTGCTGGGCGTGCAAGGCGGATTGTTCAAGATCGGCGATTATTGCTTCAATGACGGCGACCCGGATGCGCTGCGCCGGCTGGTGCCGGGCACGCTCAAGCCGGTGACCTGGGAAGCGCAGCCGCTAGGGCAGATGCTGATCACCACCGATGGCACCGAAAAGCCTATCGTGTTCGAACCACGCCAGGTACTGGCGCAGGTGCTGGACAGGCTCGCGGCAAAAGGCATTCACCCGGTGGTGGCGTTCGAACTGGAGTTCTATCTGTTCGATAAAAAGCTGCGCGATGGGTTGCCGCAATTTCCCCGGGATGACCTCTCGGACGATGCCGATGATCAACCCAACATGCACATCGAGCGCCTGTCACGCTTTTCGCCGGTCCTCGATGACATGGTCGCGGCGTCGCAGGCTCAAGGCATCGACACCACAGTGATCACCGCCGAACTCGGCGCGGGCCAGTACGAGATCAATTTCGGTCACCTCGACGACGGTTTGCGTGCGGCAGACTGGGCAGCATTGTTCTGTCGTAGCACTCGAGGCGTGGCGCTGAAACACGGCTACCGCGCCAGCTTCATGGCCAAGCCTTACTTGCAGCACCCGGGCAGCGGCATGCACGTACACGTCAGTCTGTACGACGCGGCCGGCAACAACATCCTGGCGGCAAACCAGCAGCGATCACTGCGCCATGCCGTGGCCGGTTGCCTGGAACTGCTGCCGCATTGCATGCCGATTTTCGCGCCGAACCAGAACGCCTATCGCCGCCTGGGCGGCACGACGAACATCGCCACGCGGGCGAGTTGGGGCTTTGAGGACCGCGATGCGTGTCTGCGCATTCCTGAATCGGATGCGAAAAACCTGCGCATCGAACACCGCCTGGCCGGTGCCGATGCCAACCCGTACCTGGTGCTGGCGGCGATTCTGGTGGGACTCGAACATGGCCTGGAGTCGGGCAGCGAGCCCATCGCGCCGCTCAACGAAAACCGCAGCAGTGGGGTCGACTTCCCGCTGGAAATGCTCGAAGCGGTGCGCGCCATGCAGCATCAACCGCAACTGCGTGAAGGATTGGGCGTGGAGTTCGTCGATGTCTATTGCGAGAACAAGCGCCAGGATCATCTGGCGTTCATGCAGGAAATTACTGCCCGGGAGTATCGCTGGTATCTGTAAACCAGGCGGGGGAAATGCACTTTTATAAAGCCCGGCCCTGGCGGCGTGCACTACGCCAAGGCACAAAGCGCGTCGCACCGCAGGGTGTGAGCGCCGGTTCAAGCCGCTGGACGGTGCCAAACCCGGACAATCCGGGTTTGGCACAAACGCTGCATTACATCGATCAAGGCCCACCGTGAATGCAGTCGTGGGCAGCTCCCTCGGTCAACGACGATCGATTCGTGAGCAACATCGGTGAATCAGGCATAGACGTCTGGTTTCAACACCGCAAAAGAACAGGCAAAGACGCCTGGAACCGTAAGGTTTCAGGCGTTTTTTTTTGCTTTTTGAATCGTGATGGGCTTTAGCCGGGTGCTTCTTATGAATACCAATGTGGCCGCGTTGAACAAACAGCAAACGCTGATCGTGATCGGCAATGGCATGGTCGGACATCATTGTGTCGAACAGCTGATCGAGCGCGGTGCCCTTGATCACTATCGACTGCACGTCTTCAGCGAGGAGCCGATGCGCGCCTATGACCGTGTGCACCTTTCCGAGTATTTCACCGGACGTGATGCAGAGTCGCTGGCCCTCAGTGATGCCGCGCTGTACCAGACCCCAGGCGTGACCCTGCACTTGGGCGTGCCAGTGCTGGAAATCGACCGAGTCCGTCGTCAGGTGATCACCGCGCAAGGTTGCGTTGCCTACGACACATTGATCCTGGCTACCGGCTCTTATCCGTTCGTGCCGCCGATTGAAGGCGCCGAGGGTGATTCGCGCCTGGTGTATCGCACCCTCGAAGACCTCGATGCCATCCGTGCCGCTGCGACCAACGCCAGACGCGGCGTGGTGGTCGGCGGTGGCTTGCTCGGTCTGGAAGCCGCCAACGCCCTGAAAAGCCTGGGCCTGGAAGCCCATGTGGTGGAATTCGCCCCGCGCCTGATGCCGGTGCAACTGGACGAGCAGGGTGGTCGTGCGCTCAAGGCGCAGATCGAGCGGCTTGGCGTCGGTGTGCATTTGTCCCGTGGCACCCAATCGATCAGCGCGGGTGAGGACTACCGCTACCGGATGAATTTCGCCAATGACGAATTCCTCGAAACCGACCTGATCGTGTTCTCCGCCGGCATCCGCGCCCAGGACGCGCTGGCCCGCCAATGTGCGCTGGAAGTCGGCCCGCGCGGAGGCATTGTGATAGACGACCATTGCCTGAGCAGCGACCCGCACATCTACGCCATCGGCGAGTGCGCGGCGTGGAATGGCACAGTCTTTGGCCTGGTCGCGCCCGGTTACCAGATGGCCCGCGCGGTGGCCGCACAGTTGTGCAATGAATCCACCGAGCCGTTCGTGGGCGCGGACATGTCGACCAAGCTCAAGCTGCTGGGCGTCGATGTCGGCTCCATCGGCGACGCTCACGGCAACACACCGGGCTCGCGCAGTTATCAGTTCATCGACGAAACCAGCGCCAGCTACCGTCGGCTGGTGGTGGACGCCAGCGGCAAACACGTGCTCGGCGCGGTGCTGGTCGGTGACAACAGCTATTACGACACGCTGCTGCAATACATGCAGAACGCCATCGCGCTGCCGGCCGAACCGGCCAGCCTGATTCTGCCGTCATCCACCGGCGCGCCGACCCTGGGCCCGGGCGCGTTGCCCGAGTCGGCCACGGTGTGTTCCTGCCACAACGTCACCAAGGGTTCCATCTGTTCGGCCATCGACGGCGGTTGCACCGACCTCGGCCTGCTCAAGGCGCAAACCAAGGCTTGCACCGGTTGTGGCGGTTGCGCCGGGCTGCTCAAGCAAGTGTTCGAGCATGAGTTGATTGCCCGTGGCGTCAGCGTCGACAAGAACCTGTGCGAACACTTCGCCTACACCCGTCAGGAGCTCTATGCGCTGGTGCGGGTGGAAGGGGTGATCACCTTCGAAGAACTGTTGGCCAAACATGGCCGTGGCCACACCGGTTGCGACGTGTGCAAACCGGCGGTGGGCTCGATTCTGGCCTCGTGCTGGAACCAGCCGATCATGGACGCCTCCCTGGTGCCGCTGCAGGACACCAACGACACCTTCATGGCCAACATGCAGAAAAACGGCACCTATTCGGTGGTGCCGCGCATCCCCGGCGGCGAAATTACCGCCGACAAGTTGATCGCCATTGGCGTGGTTGCGAAGAAATACGACCTCTACACCAAGATCACCGGCGGCCAGCGCATCGACTTGTTCGGCGCGCAGTTGCACGAGTTGCCGGACATCTGGGCCGAGCTGATTGAAGCCGGTTTCGAAACCGGGCATGCCTACGGCAAATCGACCCGCACCGTGAAGTCCTGCGTGGGCAGCACCTGGTGCCGTTATGGCGTACAGGACAGCGTCAAGATGGCGTTGGCCATCGAGGATCGCTACAAGGGTTTGCGCTCGCCGCACAAGCTCAAGTTCGCTGTCTCCGGTTGCACCCGCGAGTGCGCCGAAGCCCAGAGCAAAGACGTTGGCGTCATCGCCACCGAGAAAGGCTGGAACCTGTACATCGCCGGCAACGGCGGCATGCGCCCGCGCCACGCCGAACTGTTCGCCACCGACCTGGACGATGAAACCCTGATCCGTTACATCGACCGTTTCCTGATGTTCTACATCCGTACCGCCGACAAATTGCAGCGCACTTCGGTGTGGCGCGAAAGCCTGGAAGGTGGCCTCGATTACCTTAAGGACGTGATCATCAACGACAGCCTCGGGCTGGGCGAAGAGCTCGAGTCGCAGATGCAGCTGGTGGTCAATCGCTATGAATGCGAATGGGCCAACGCCCTCAAGGACCCGGAAAAACTCAAGCGCTTCCGCACCTTCGTCAACGATAAACGCCCGGACCCGGACATCCACTTTGTCCAGGAACGCGGTCAACGCCGCCCGATCATGGCGGCCGAACTCAACCTTATCCCTGTCATTGAGGAAACCGTCTGATGAGCCAGTCCACTGCACAACGCGTCGCGTCCCTGGAAAGTCCCGAGGTCTGGCAAACGGTGTGCGAGCACCGGGATCTGGTCAGTAACTCCGGTGTGGTGGTCTGGCTCGACGGGGCTCAGGTGGCGCTGTTCTACCTGCCGGGCGCTGAGGGGCGGACTCTTTACGCTATCGACAACCATGATCCGCAGTCCGGGGCGAACGTTATCGGTCGCGGGCTGGTGGGCAATATCAAGGGCGAGATGGTCGTCGCGTCGCCGATCTACAAGCAGCATTTCCGTCTGGAGGACGGCAGCTGCCTGGAATATCCGCAGCAGCGCCTGCGTGTCTGGCCGGTGCGGTTGAATGGCGGCGTGGTGGAAGTTGGGGTTGCCTGAGGTAATGCTGTTCACTTAAGAATGTTTTGGGTTGGGGGCATATCCGTTTCTGCGGTAACGGCGGCTATTGGTTCCGCCCTGACGGCGGGTCACTTGGAAGAGCGCCAAGTAACCAAGCGCTTGCGCCCCTGACGTACGGTGCCTCGCCTAGGCTCGGCATTCCCTCACTCCGGTCCTGCTCCGTGGGCCCGCCGCCATCGGCCATCCATGGCCGGGGGCGGCTAACCCGGCATCCATGCCGGGTTGCCCACTACGCAGAACCTGCGTTCGGCCTCCCGACGGGGCAGATCAAGATCAAGATCAAGATCAAAAGCGGAAGGCGAGCTAACGCTCGGCCTGATGAGTGGTGAGAAGCACAAGCGGTACGCTGGTCTGCTTTAGGTGGGAGCGAGCTTGCCCGCGATGAGGCCCTGTCAGTCGGCGGTGATGTTGCCTGTAATGCCGCCATCGCGAGCAAGCTCGCTCCCACAGGTATTGAGTACATCTGCCAAAGCCAGGTTGGCCGGAAGGCCGCCTCGCGTAACCGCGCCCACACTCTGGAGAACGATCACTACGCGTAAGCGTTGAAGAGCCAGGTCGGCTGGCAGGCCGCCTCGCTTTGGCTTTGGCGGTGCACGCCCCCTCGAGAGGCCGAGTGGAGGTTCTGCGCAGTGGGCACCGCGGCAAGGATGCCGCGGTAGCCGCCCCCGGCCATGGATGGCCGATGGCGGCGGGCCCACGGAGCAGGACCGGAACGAGGGCATGCCGAGCCTAGGCGAGGCACCGAACGTCAGGGGCAAGAGCCCTTTGGTTACTTTGGGGCTTTTCCAAAGTGACCCGCCGTCAGGGCGGAACCCTAAGCCGCCGTTACCGCAGCAACGGATATGTACCCAAAACCAACCCCAACCCCCAATAGCACTAGCCTGAAAGCAACCACCCTCTGTCATGAAATGAAAAGTCATTGTCGTCTGATGAGAAGCGATTCATAACCCCGCAGCCTACAGTCCAATCAACGCAAATCGGCGCATTACGCCAAAAAAATGCAGATTGGAGAATAAAAGGCATGGCCAAAGCCGTACGCTTCTACGAAACAGGTGGTCCCGAAGTCCTCCGTTATGAAGACGTCGAGGTCGGCGACCCAGGCCCGGGTCAGGTTCGACTCCGGCAAGTGGCTGTCGGACTCAACTACGCCGACACCTACTTCCGCAATGGCACCTACCCGATCCCGCTGGCAAACGGCATGGGCGTCGAAGCCTCGGGCGTGGTCCAAGCGGTGGGCGAGGGCGTGACCCAGGTCGAGGTCGGCGATCGCGTCACCTATACCGGATTCCTCAACACCCTGGGCGCCTACAGCACCGAGCGCCTGATCCCGGCCTCGGCATTGATCAAATTGCCCGAAACCATCAGTTTTGAGACCGCCGCCGCCATGACCATGCGCGGGCTGACCTCGGCCTACCTGATGCGGCGCATTCACGCTTTCAAGGCCGGCGACACAATTCTGCTGCACGCCGCTGCCGGGGGCGTCGGCCTGATCGTTTCGCAGTGGGCCAAGCTGCTGGGGCTGACAGTCATTGGCACGGTATCCACCGAAGCCAAAGCTGAAATAGCTAAGGCGCATGGCTGTGACCACGTCATCAACTATACCCACGAGGACGTTGCCGGGCGCGTTCGCGAGCTGACTGACGGTGTCGGCGTCAACGTGGTGTTCGACAGCGTTGGCAAAAACACCTTCATGGGATCGCTCGACTCGCTCAAACGCCGGGGCTTGATGGTCTGCGTCGGCACCGCTTCCGGCCCGATCCCGGCTTTTGACCCGGTCTTGTTGGCGATGAAAGGCTCGCTGTTTCTGACGCGTCCGGCGTTGGCCGACTACATCTCCGACCCTGTGGAAAAAGCCGCCCTGGCAGGCGAGCTGTTCGACCACGTTGGCAACGGACGGATCAAGATCGAGATCAACCAGCATTACGCCCTGCAGGATGCCGTACAGGCGCACCGTGATCTGGAATCACGCAAGACCACCGGCTCGTCGATTTTCGTCATTTAAGGGAGCCTGCTGCCATGAAAGTCGAACAACTGACCTGCAACATTGGCGCGGAACTGATCGGCGTAAACCTCGCGGACGCCATCCATGACGATGGTCTTTTTGCCGAGATCCGCGCCCAGTTGCTGACGCATCGTGTGGTGTTCTTGCGTGATCAGGACATCAACCGTGCCGAGCACGTAGCGTTCGCCCGTCGTTTCGGCGAGCTGGAGGATCATCCGGTGGCCGGCAGTGACCCGGATCACCCGGGGTTGGTGCAGATCTACAAAAAGCCCGACCAACCGATGGACCGCTACGAAAACGCCTGGCACACCGATGCCACCTGGCGCGACGCGCCGCCCATGGGCTGTGTGCTGCGCTGCGTGGAATGCCCGCCGGTGGGGGGCGACACCATGTGGGCGAACATGGTCGAGGCCTACGCGCAGTTACCTGACGAGGTAAAGACAAAAATTGCCGACCTGCGTGCCCGGCACAGCATCGAGGCCAGCTTCGGCGCAGCCATGCCGATGGAAAAACGCCTGGCGCTCAAGGCCCTGTACCCGGATGCCGAACACCCGGTGGTGCGCACTCACCCGGAAACCGGCGAGAAGGTGCTGTTCGTCAACGCCTTCACCACCCATTTCAGCAACTACCACACGCCTGAAAGGGTGCGTTTCGGCCAGGACGCCAACCCAGGCGCCAGCGAGTTGCTGCGCTACCTGATCAGCCAGGCGTACATCCCCGAGTATCAAGTGCGCTGGCGCTGGAAGCCCAACAGCATCGCCATCTGGGACAACCGCAGCACGCAACATTACGCCGTCATGGATTACCCGCCGTGCCACCGCAAGATGGAACGCGCCGGGATCATCGGCGACAAGACTTACTGATAGACCGTCTCTGCATTCGCACTCATCACTGCGCCCACCGGGCACGATCCCGGCTGGGCGGACAATCATAAAAACAGGAGTAACCCATGCAATTCTTCGACGATTCCCTGCACCCGGAAAACATGGAAAAGGTGGTCATCACCGTGGCCCCGTACGGCCCGGAATGGATGCCCGAAGACTTCCCCGAAGACATCCCGCTGACCATGGATGAGCAGGTGCAGAAGGCGGTCGATTGCTACGAGGCCGGTGCCACCGTATTGCACCTGCACGTGCGTGAATTGGATGGCAAAGGCTCCAAGCGCCTGTCCAAGTTCAACGAGCTGATCGCCGGTGTGCGTGAAGCCGTGCCGGACATGATCATTCAGGTCGGTGGCTCGATTTCCTTCGCCCCGGAAAGCGATGGCGAAGCGGCCAAATGGCTGTCCGACGATACCCGCCACATGCTCGCGGAACTGACGCCCAAGCCGGATCAGGTCACGGTGGCGATCAACACCACCCAGATGAACATCATGGAATTGCTCTACCCGGAATACCTGGAAGGCACATCCCTGGCGAACCCGGCCTATCAGGCTGCCTACAGCGAGATGACCGTGCCGGCCGGCCCGGCCTGGGTTGCCGAGCACCTCAAGCGCCTGATGGATAACGGCATTCAGCCGCACTTCCAGCTGACCGGCATGCACGCCATGGAGACCCTTGAGCGCCTGGTGCGCAAAGGCGTCTACATGGGGCCGCTGAACCTGACCTGGATCGGCATCGGCGGTGGTTTCGATGGTCCCAACCCGTTCAACTTCTTCAACTTCATTCATCGCGCACCGGATGGCTGCACGCTGACTGCTGAATCGCTGCTCAAGAACGTGCTGCCGTTCAACACCATGGCCCTGGCCATGGGGCTGCACCCGCGTGTGGGCATTGAAGACACTATTATTGATCACAAGGGCAAGCGGTTCAGCTCGGTGCAGCAGATCGAGCAAACCGTGCGCGTCGCCCATGAACTGGGACGCGAGATCGCCACCGGCAAAGAAGCCCGTGAGATTTATCGCATCGGCGTGCAGTACCCGAGCATCGAAGCAACCCTGTTGGCCAATGGCATGGCCCCCAACCGCAAGGCTGGGCAAAAAGGTGTTCCGCAACGCGGTTGACCGGCAGCGAAGGCGGGGGGCGATGGCCTCCCGCTCATTGCATTGCACAACGCTCGATAACAACAAAAATAACGTTTCGAGGAGGCTTCATGGCCTTTCACCCAATCGCCGCAGACGATGACGACGTTGCTGTCAGCGTTGCGCGGCCATACGCCTGGATCGTCTTCGCCCTGACGTTCGGCCTGTTGATTTCCGATTACATGTCGCGCCAGGTGCTGAACGCGGTGTTCCCGATGCTCAAGGGCGAGTGGGCCCTGAGCGACGGCCAGCTCGGCTTGCTCAGCGGCATTGTTGCGTTGATGGTTGGCCTGCTGACATTTCCCCTGTCGTTGATGGCTGATCGCTTCGGTCGGGTCAAAAGCCTGGCGTTGATGGCGTTGCTGTGGAGTCTGGCCACACTGGGCTGCGCGTTGGCGCAGGACTATCCGCAGATGTTCATTGCCCGTTTCATGGTGGGCGTCGGCGAGGCTGCGTATGGCAGCGTTGGCATCGCGGTGGTGATTTCGGTCTTTCCCAAACACATGCGCGCAACGTTGAGCAGTGCGTTTATGGCGGGTGGCATGTTCGGATCAGTCCTGGGCATGGCGCTGGGCGGCGCCATCGCCGCCAAGTTGGGCTGGCGTTGGTCGTTTGCCGGCATGTCGCTGTTCGGTCTGCTGCTGGCGGTGCTTTACCCGATCATCGTCAAAGAAGCGCGCATCGCTCCACAACGTGCAGCTAACGCGACGAGCAAAGCTTGCGCCAAGATCAAGCATCCGTTGCGCACGCTGTTTTCCAGCCGCTCGGTGATCGCCACCTATGTCGGCAGCGGCTTGCAGTTGTTCGTCGGCGGCACGGTGATTGTGTGGATGCCCAGTTACCTGAATCGCTACTACGACATGGGCACCGACAAAGCCGGTGGCATGGCGGCAATCATTGTGTTGTGCAGCGGCGTGGGGATGATCCTGTGCGGCATCCTCAGTGACCGGCTGTGTCGCCATTCGCCGGAGCGCAAGGTGGCCCTGGCCATCGCTTATTGCCTGGGCAGCTGCCTGCTGTTGTCGGCGGCTTTCGCGCTGCCGCCGGGCCCCGTGCAATTGTCGCTGATCTGTCTGGGCATGTTGATTGCGGCAGGCACTACCGGTCCCGCCGGGGCCATGGTTGCCAACCTGACCCATTACTCGGTGCACGGCACGGCTTTCGCCACACTGACCCTGGCCAACAACATGTTGGGCCTGGCGCCGGGGCCGTTCATCACCGGCCGGGTATCCGACGCGATCGGCCTGCATGCCGCGTTTCAGTTAGTGCCTCTGGTCAGCATCGCGGCCGCTGCGGTGTTCTTCTATGCCAAGAGTCATTACCACAACGATATTGCCCGAATTAAGGGCCAGGAAGCGCACGGCTCCGTCAGCGAAGCAGCGTTAGAGGTGAAGGTGTGAAGGGTTGTTTACGTATTGACGTGTTTTTCGATTTCATTTGCCCCTGGTGCCTGATCGGCAAACGCCAACTGGAGCATGCGCAGGTACAGTTTCGCAGTCGCCATCCGGATGTGCAGATCACCACCGTGTGGCATGGGGTGCAGTTACTGCCGCAGTTGCCGGTAGAGGGTGAACCCTTCGCTGATTTCTATCGCAAGCGTCTGGGTAATGCCGCCGCTGTGACCATGCGCCAGGCGCAGGTACAGCAGGCCGCCCGTGAGGTTGGACTGGCCATCGACCTCGGCCGCATCGCGACGATGCCCAACACCGCTGACGCCCATCGTTTGTTCGAGCGTGCCAGCGCGCTGGGCAATGCTATCCAGCGTGAAATGTTGCTCGAACGGCTGTTCGCCGCTTATTTTCGCAAAGGCGAAAACCTTGGTTGCCGTGAGACGTTGCTCGCGATTGCTCGTTCCTGCGGCGTCGATACGGACAGGGTGCTCGATTGCCTGAAGGGCGACGCCACACCCTTTGACGGATCCCCCGGCGCAACCAGTGGCGTGCCGGGCTTTCAGTTCGACGGTCGCCTGACCGTGGTCGGTGCACAACCCGCTCAGACGCTGCTCGGGGCCATGAACGAAGCGCTCAAGGAAAGTCATCGCGAGTGGCAACCGGCATGATCAGGCGTATTCCCGTCCCTGCCGGCAAACACCCGCAGGTCGGCGCCCGTGCGCTGTTCGAGTTTGAAGACAAAAGCCTGGCGTTGTTCAACGTCGACGGGCAGTTGTTCGCCATCGACGACAGCTGCCCGCACCAGGGCGCTTCGCTCTGTGGCGGGCGCCTCGACGGACGACAGATTCAGTGCTGCGCCCATGGATTGCGCTTCGATCTGGCCAGCGGCTACTTGCTCAATTCCAACAAACTCAAGGTCGCCAACTACCCGGTCGAGGTGGTCGACGGCCAGGCCTTTATCGTCATCGTTCCCCAGGAGTCCGCGCCATGAGCGCCATTGCTCTCACCCGTATCCACAGCCGAACACGCGAGTTGGCACCAGGTTTCATTGTCAGCCTGATCGTCGCGGCGGCCGCTTCCTTTTTGTCCGAGCATTACGGTGCGCCGGTGATGCTGTTCGCCTTGCTGCTGGGCATGGCGCTCAACTTTCTGGCGGCGGACGGCGCGTGCAAGGCCGGCATTGAATTCACTGCCCGCAGCGTATTGCGCATCGGCGTGGCGCTGTTGGGCATGCGCATTACCCTGGAGCAGATGGTGGCGCTGGGGTGGAAACCAGTGGCGCTGGTGGTGATTCTGGTGGTCGTGACCATTGGCGTCTCGGTGATCGCGGCCAAGGCGCTGGGGTTTCAGCGTCTGTTCGGCATGCTCACTGGCGGCGCCACCGCGATTTGCGGTGCTTCAGCAGCGTTGGCGCTGGCCGCTGCGTTGCCCAATCATCCGCAGAAAGAGCGGGCCACGCTGTTCACGGTGATTGGGGTGTCGGCGCTATCGACCCTGGCAATGATCGTCTATCCGATGATTGCCAACTGGCTGTCGTTGTCGCCTCAAATGGCAGGTGTGTTCCTCGGGGCCACCATCCACGATGTCGCTCAGGTCGTGGGCGCCGGTTACAGCATGTCCACCGAAACGGGCGATACGGCGACGGTGGTCAAGTTGATGCGCGTGGCCATGTTGCTACCGGTGATTGTCAGCGCCGCCATGATCACCCGCCTGCAAGGCGCCGACCCCACAGGCAAACGGCCGCCGCTGTTGCCGTGGTTCGCTGTCGGTTTTCTGATGCTGGCCTGCATCAACAGCACGGGTTGGATCGCTCCGGTGGTGCAAGGTTCGGTCAATGAACTGTCGCGCTGGTGCCTGGTGGTTTCCATCAGTGCCCTGGGCATGAAAACCCGGCTCAAGGAGCTTGCGTCAGTGGGCATCAAACCCATTCTGTTGATGGTGGGGGAGACCGTGTTCCTGGTTGTCCTGGTGCTGCTGTTGCTGCGCTGGGGGATGTAACACAGCCGCCGCATTGCGTTCACTCCGACGTACTGCGGCACTCGACCGGGGTCAAAAGCACCGGTTTTTTTGCGGCGACTGTACCAGCAGTCGCCGTTTTTTTTTTACGTGTAGATCGTTCCCACGCTCTGCGTGGGAATGCAGCCCGGGACGCTTTGCGTCCCATTGGAACGCGGAGCGTCCCTTGAGGCATTCCCACGCGGACGGTTCGACGCCTCGACGTGGGAACGATCAACTGTCGGAGCAGGTGTTCAGCGTTTTGTGGGGTCGGTTTTGTGTGTGCTGCGCCAGGTGGCCGGTGGCATGCCGAACTGGGAGATGAACCAGCGGGTGAACGAACTCGCCATGGAATAGCCCAGCATGTCGGCGATGCGGCCCAGCGAGTAATTCGGGTTCTCCAGGTAACGCAGCACCAAGTCACGGCGCACTTCGTTGATCAGGTCGTTGAAGGCGCAGCCATCGTCTTTCAGGCGGCGTTGCAGGGTGCGCACGTTCATGCCCTGGGTCTGGGCGATCTGTTCGATGGTGGCGCGGCCCATGGGCAGCAGCAGGTAAATGGCCTTGCGCACCTCGAACAGGATCGACGGCCCTTCGTGGTTCTGCAGCGAATCGAGATAGCGCTGGGCGTAACGCGCCATGGCCGGGTCGGCATGCGGATTGGTCATGTCGAGGCTGGCATCGGGACAGACAATGCCATTGAACTCGCTGCCAAACTCCAGGTTGCAGCCGAACAGACGACGATGCAGTTGCAGGTTGTCCGGAGGCTGGTGCGTGAAGTTGACGCTGTAGGGATGCCAGTGCGCGCCGAGCAGGGCGGCGCAAAGCCGGAACATCACGCCAATCGCCAGTTCGTTTGCCTGGCGACAGGGCATTGGCGACTCGGTCACCACTTCCTCGCGAATGATCACCATCTTGCCGGCTTCCTCAACGAAGATTGCCAGCGAGTCGTTCATCAGGTGCCGGTAATGCACCAGCACCTGCAACGCATCACGCAGCGTGCGCTGATGGCTGAGCAGCAGGCTGACGACCCCAAAATCCGAAAGCTGACGCGACTCGGCCATGCTCAGGCCGAAGGTCTGACAGCCACTGGCAGCGGCCGAATCCTCCAGCAGACGCACGGCTGAATCGATCGGGATACGTTGCTCGGGGGCTTGCAGCCGGGCCTTGCTCAGGCCGACGTTCGCCAGCAAATCGTGCGGATTGAGCCCCTGGTAGTGGGCCACTTCCAGGTAGTTGGTCAAGACGGCGGCGCGTACAAGCTTTGGCATGCAAAGGTCTTTCCTGGCGTGGTCCCGATGGAAATCAGCGGGGCGACTATAGCCAGCACACCATGAAATGAAAAGTTTTTGAAGCCGCCTTTTTGCCTTCCACACGACCGTCAATCCGGGCTCGTTTCGCTGTCATCAAAAGAAAAGTCGCTGTCGTCAAATGAAAAGCGCGGGGGTGACGGGCTCTTTAATGTCGGACCTACAAAAAGATTCTGGCAAAACAGCCAGTCGAGTCATCGTGAAGGCGAAGGTGTTGAAGTGGACAAACTGCAAACTGCCGCAACCGTTCTGATCGTACCCGGTCTGCGCGACCATGTTGCCGAGCATTGGCAAACGCTGCTGGAGGCCCGGCTGAGCAATGTGCGCAGCGTCCCGCCACTGGAAACCGACAAGCTCGATTGCGCGGCCCGGGTCCGGGCGATCCAGCATGAACTTGCACAGATCGACGGGCCGGTGATTCTCGTCGCCCACAGCGCCGGTGTGTTGATGGTCGCGCACTGGGCTGCTCTACATGGCACGGCTCAGCACAGCGCTCCAATCAAAGGCGCGCTACTGGCCGCGCCACCTGATCTCGATGCCACCTGGCCGTCGGGTTATCCATCCCCTGAAACCCTTCGAACCCATGGCTGGGATCCACTGCCTGCCGGCGCGCTGCCTTTTCGCAGCATCGTCGTGGCCAGCAGCAATGATCACCTGGCCAGCCTCGAAGCCGTTACCTGCATGGCCCGCAACTGGGGCAGCGAAGTGGTCAATCTCGGTGAGGTCGGCCACCTCAATCCTGCCTCGGGTTTTGGCCATTGGCCGCAAGCCGAGGCACTCATTCTGGAACTGGATCGCTAGTCAGGCACCTGGCCGGTCGGCACACGTCCGGCAATTGCTCTAACGCGTGAACACAACGCAAGCCCTCTGACCTGGGCCTGTGCAAGGAAAGCTGCGCTTAAAAACAAGTACAACATGGCGGAGACACCGTAATGCATAACAATAAGAGTCACGGCCACACACTTCCTTCACGTCGCAGTCTGCTGACGCTGGCGATCCTGGCGGCATCGATGCCGGTCGCCCACGCCGTCGAGCTGGATACCGGCAACCCCGACTGGGCCGTGCGGTTTGATAACACCGTCAAGTACAACTACGGGGTGCGCACCGAAAACGCCGACAAACGCATGCTCGGGACGCCGAACAACAATGACGGTGACTACAACTTTCGCAAGGCCGGCACCAACATCACCAACCGTGTCGACCTGCTGACCGAAATGGACGTGGTCTACAAGGACCACATGGGCGCTCGCGTCAGTGCCGCCAGCTGGTACGACAAGGCCTATGAGAACACCGGCTCCAATTCCAACCCGTTCGTCAACGGTAATGGCGACACCTCCGGGCTGGTCGCCAATGACCCGCGCCTCGCCGCGGTGACTGGTGACAATGTCGGCAATGGCAGCCCGCATCTAAGTCACTACGCCCAGCGGTACTACAGCGGTCCTTCGGGGGAAATCCTCGATGCCTTCGTGTTCTACAGCACCGAAGTAGGGGAGGAGTCGCTGTTCAGCGTCAAGGCCGGGCAACACAACGTGTTCTGGGGTGAGACCATCCTCAACCCGGTGCACTCGATCAGCTACGGCCAGTCCGGCCTGGACCTGGCCAAGCTGGCAGCGTCCCCCGGCACCGAAGCCAAGGAGTTGTTCGTCCCGCGCAACCAGGTGTCGATGACCTTCACCATCAACCCCGAGTTGACCGTCGGTGCCCAGTATTTCCTTGATTGGGACGCCGCACGCCTGCCTGAGGCGGGTACTTATTATGGCGGTTCCGACCTGGTGGGCTTCGGCGCGCAGTCGTTCCTGCTCGGCAACACCAACTCGATCACCCCAGGCAGCCCGTTGGGGTGTGGCCTGGCGCCGTGCAACGCACTGACCAACGTGCGCCGTGGCGATGACCTGACCCCGCGCAATTCGGGCGATTGGGGCGTCATGGCCAAGTGGTCGCCCGCCTGGCTGGACGGCACGCTCGGCGTCTACTACCGCAAGACCTCGGACATCTTGCCGCAAGCCTGGCTCGACGCCCGTGGGTTGAGCTCGGCCAATCCCAATGGCACGCGGCCAGCGGGCCAGGTGCCGGCGGTGGTCAACACCCTGAACTCGTTGAGCACCGCCACTTATCAATTGGCGTATTCAGACAACATCGACATCTTCGGCTTGAGCCTGTCCAAGGACATCGGCGGCATCAGCGTCGGCAGCGACCTGAACATCCGCCACAACATGCCATTGGCCAGTATCCCGGCGATCGTCAGCACCAACAGCCCACTGGGACTCGGTCAGGGCCTCGGCTTGCTGCCGCCTCGCACGGCGGCCACCGGTGTCATCTACGACACCCCGCACGATGGCGACAGCATGAGCGCCACCGGCGACACCTTGCACTGGACGCTCAACGGCCTGATGACCTTGCCCAAGACGCCGGTGTTCGACTCGGCTGTCCTGCTCGGTGAGCTGTATTACAGCAACCTGCTCAAGCTCGATGACAAGAACGCCGCGCTCTACAAGGGCAAGAGCACTTACCACGGCATCGATGCGCCGACCCGTGACAACTGGGGCATCGCGGTCAACTTCACGCCGACCTGGTACCAGGTGTTCCCCGGCGTTGACATGAGCATGCCGATGTCCGTCAACGTCGGCCTCGACGGCGTTTCACCGGTCTCGGGCGGTGGCGCGAAAGACACCGGCAACTATGCGTTTGGCGTCGGTGCGGCGATCTACAACAAGTACTTCGTCGACCTCAAGTACGTCGACGCCTTCGGCAAGGCTGACAAGTGCAATGTCAGTGGCAACAGCACGGGTGCAGCCAACGCCAGCAGTGGCGACGGCTCCACGCCGAACGCCTTCAGCGGTAACGAAAACTATGCGTGCTACGCCGGTGGCTATTCAGCCTTCTCGGGTGGCGGTGCGACCACCGAAGACCGTGGCGCCCTCTACCTGACGCTGAAAACCACCTTCTGATTCACCCAATGCTTAGACACTAAGCAGGAGATTGACCCCATGAAATTCGTGCAAACTCTGCTGGCCGCTTCATTGGCCCTGGCCGCTGCCGCTCATGTTCAAGCCGCCGTGTCGGCGCAGGATGCGGCCAAGCTCGGTAGCAGCCTGACCCTGATCGGCGCTGAAAAGGCTGCCAACGCCGACGGTTCCATTCCCGCCTACGCCGGCGGACTGACCACGGCCCCGGCCAGTTTCAAAGCGGGCGACAGCATGCGCCCGGACCCTTTTGCCAGTGAAAAACCGCTGCTGGTCATCAATGGCAAAAACGTCGACCAGTACAAGAGCCTGCTCAGCGCCACCACGGTAGAGCTGGCCAAGCGTTTCCCCAGCTACCGCGTCGATGTCTATCCGACCCATCGCACCGTGGCGTTGCCGCAAGCGGTGCTGGACAACAGCCTGAAGAACGCCAATGGCGCCAAATCCCTTGAAGGCGGATTGGCCATCGACAACGTCTTGCCCGGCGTGCCGTTTCCGATTCCGCAATCGGGCAGCGAGGCGATGTGGAACTTCCTGCTGCGTTACCAGGGCGTCAACATCAACTCCAAGTACGATTCCTGGAACGTCGACTCGGCCGGTGTGCCAAGCCTGGCCACCACGGGGCAGGCGTTCATCACCTACCCGATCTACGAAAACATGGCGCAGCCCATTAGCAGCGCCGACGTGTACTACCAGATGAAGCTGTATTACACCGGCCCCGCACGTCGCGCTGGCGAGTCGATCATGCTCAAGGACGCCGCCAACCCGCTGGCGCAGCCACGCCGTGCCTGGCAATACCTGCCGGGCCAGCGTCGCGTCAAACTGGCGCCGAACCTGGCCTACGACACGCCGAATCCGGGAACCGCCGGTGCGGGCACTTACGATGATGTGTTCGTGTTCAACGGCGCACTGGATCGCTACGACTGGAAGTTGGTCGGCAAGCAAGAAATGATCGTGCCGTACAACACCTACAAGCTGACCTATGCCCAGGATCCGAAAAGCCTGACCACCCCCAATCACCTGTCGCCGGACTTCGTGCGCTGGGAGAAACATCGCGTGTGGGTGGTGGAAGGCAACCTCAAACCGGGTGCGCGTCACGTCTACCAGAAGCGTCGCTTCTACCTCGACGAAGACAGTTGGGCGGCACTGGCCTCTGACCAATACGACGCCCGTGGTCAGCTCTACCGTGGTTCCTTCGCGTTCCTCAGCCAGAGCTATGACAAGCAGGTGCCGGACTCCACGCCGTTCATGATCTACGACCTGGTCGGCGGCTCCTACAACATCAACGGTGTGGTGGGCCCTTACGGCGGCATCCGTTACATCGACTCCCTGTCCAAGGCGCAATGGTCGCCGGAGTCACTGGCGGGGGCCGGCATTCGCTAAAGCGCTGTGTTTCAACGCCGGGTTGCACACGATGTGCTCCCGGCGCAGCTTTTTCATGAGGACGCCGTATGTGTTCGTACAAAAAGTACCGGCAGTTGGCGCTGGGCATGGCCCTTGCCCTGTTGCACGGCTTCACCCAGGCAGCTAGCTACATCGACGTGCTGGACTTGCCGGCCAAGACCAGCGCGCTGGCAGTGCGCAGTCCGTTGCTGGGCGTGGCCCGCGCCGGGACACGACTGGTTGCCGTTGGACAGCGTGGCCACATTCTCTATTCCGATGATGGCGGCAAAGCCTGGCAGCAGGCTGCCGTGCCGGTCAGTGCCGACCTGAATGCCGTGAGTTTTCCCACGGCGGCGCAAGGTTGGGCGGTCGGCAATGACGGCGTGGTGCTGCACACCAGCGACGGCGGCCAGACATGGAGCAAACAACTGGACGGCCGCCAGATCGGCGCCTTGCTGGTCAACCACTACGGTGCGTTGGCCAGTGCCGAACCGGCCAATGAACAATGGGCCACCCGCGTCGAGGAGGGCCAGCGGCTGACCGAGGAGGGCGCTGATAAGCCACTGCTCGACGTGTGGTTCGCCAATGAAAAGACCGGTTACGTGGTCGGTGCATTCAACCTGATTCTGCGCACCGACGATGGCGGCCAGCACTGGACACCGTTCCAGGACCGCAGCGATAACCCGCAAAGCCTGCACCTCAATGCCATCGCGTCCACCGGCGATGCGCTCTACATCGTTGGCGAACAAGGCCTGCTGCTCAAGTGGAATGAATCCGCGCAGCGTTTCGTGGCGCTCGATTCGCCTTATCAGGGCAGTTTTTTCGGCGTGATTGGCAAGCCTGGCGAAGTGTTGGTCTACGGCCTGCGCGGCCATGTGTTTCGCAGCGTTGACGGTGGCGCGAGTTGGGCCGCGCTCAACACCGGCCTGCAAGTCAGCATCACCGCCGCCACGGTGGACGCCAAGGGTCGCTACCTGCTGTTTAGCCAGGCAGGACAAATGCTGGTCGATGCAGGCGATTCGCGACTGACGTCAATACCTCAGCAAAATCCGGCTCCGTCAGCCGGCGCCATCAGCACCCCCGACGGCACGCTGGTGTTGGTCGGCAGCCGTGGTGCCCGCGCACTGGACGTCAAATAAGAACTGGATTCATTAGAGCGAGTACCCTGACATGGGCAACCTCAAGCAAGACACCATGCCGGTGATCCGCCACATGCGTGACTTCGATCGGCGCTCGGGCAACCGGCTGGAGCGCTGGGTCTTCAATTACCGTCCGCTGTTCATGCTGTGCATGACGCTGGTCACGCTGCTGTTGGGCTATATGGCGGCCACCCGCCTGGAGCTGCGCCCCAGCTTCGAGAAGATGATTCCGCAGAGCCAGCCCTACATCCAGAATTTTCTGGAGAACCGTAAATCGTTGCGTGGCCTGGGCAGTTCGGTGCGGGTGGTGGTGGAAAACACCCAGGGCGATATTTTCGACCCCGACTACCTGACCGTTCTCAAACAGGTCAACGACGACTTGTTTCTCTCCGAAGGCGTTGACCGGGCCTGGATGAAGTCGTTGTGGAGCCCGGCGGTGCGCTGGAACGAAGTGACCGAGGAGGGCTTCCAGGGTGGCCCGGTGATGCCCGATGCCTACCGCGGCTCGGCCGAAGACATTGATCAGTTGCGCCAGAATATCAATCGCGCCGGCATCGTCGGCAGCCTGGTGGCCAGCGATTTCAAATCGAGCATGTTGATTGTGCCGTTGCTGGACAAGGCTTCGGCCACCGGCCAAGGCATCGATTACTACGCCTTCGCGCAGAAACTCGAAACGCAACTGCGTGACAAGATCGAATTTGCCGGTGACAGCCAGGCACGCAAGGCCGGGGAGGAGGGCAAGGGCAAGTACAAGGTCCGTGTGATCGGTTTCGCCAAGCTGATCGGCGACCTGATCGATGGCCTGATCCAGGTGATGATGTTTTTCGGCCTGGCGGTGGTCACCTCGTTCGTCATCATTTACCTCTACACCCGTTGCCTGCGCAGCACGCTGCTGGTGATTGTCTGTTCGCTGACCGCAGTGGTCTGGCAGCTGGGCATTGTTGCCTGGCTGGGGTATGCCATCGATCCGTATTCGGTGCTGGTGCCGTTCCTGATTTTCGCGATCGGTGTGTCCCACGCGGCACAGAAAATGAACGGCATCATGCAGGACATCGCCCGTGGCACCCATAAACTGGTGGCGGCGCGGTACACCTTCCGGCGTCTGTTTATTGCAGGTGTCACTGCATTGCTGGCGGATGCGGTGGGCTTCGCGGTGTTGATGCTGATCGACATTCCGGTAATCCAGGACCTGGCGATCACCGCCAGCATCGGCGTCGCCGTGTTGATCTTCACCTCGCTGTTGCTGATGCCGGTGGCGCTGTCGTACATCGGCGTCGGGGCGAAGGCGGCCGAACGGGCGCTGAAGATCGATACCCGCGCGGCGCAAAGCCGAGGGTTCGGCAAGCTCTGGGATTTCCTCGACCGTTTCACCACGCGCAAGTGGGCCACGGGCATCGTGCTCGGCGCCGTGGCGTTAGGCATCGCAGGCTTCATGGTCAGCCAGCACCTGCAAATCGGCGACCTCGACAGTGGCGCCCCGGAGCTGCGCGCGGACTCGCGTTACAACCGTGATAACGCCTACATCACCAGCCACTATGCGCTGTCGAGCGACCTGTTCGCGGTGATGATCAAGACGCCGCCCGAAGGCTGCCTCAACTACCAGACACTGATCCTCGCCGACCGCCTGGCCTGGGAACTGCAGCAGTATCCGGGCGTGCAAGCGACTTCATCGCTGGTCAATGCCGTGCGCCAGATCACCGCCGGTTCGTTCGAAGGCAACCCTAAGCTCAACAGCATCCAGCGCAATCAGAACGTGCTGAACTACGCGGCACAACAAGCCTCGGTCAACGCGCCGGAACTGTTCAATACCGACTGTTCGGTGATGCCGGTCATTGCCTTTCTCAAGGACCACAAAGCCCAGACGCTGGACGCCGTGGTAGCCATCGCGGACAAGTTCGCCCGGGAGAACAGCACTGCCGATCGCCAGTTCCTGCTGGCTGCCGGGACGGCCGGGATTGAAGCGGCGACCAACATCGTGGTGCGTGAAGCCAACCACACAATGCTGCTTTACGTTTATGCAGCGGTGACGCTGTTCTGCCTGATCACCTTCCGCAGTTGGCGTGCCACGTTGGTGGCGTTACTGCCGCTGGTGCTGACCTCGATCCTGTGCGAGGCGTTGATGGTGATCATGGGCATTGGCGTGAAGGTGGCGACGTTGCCGGTGATCGCACTGGGCGTCGGGATCGGCGTCGATTACGCCTTGTATTTGCTCAGTGTGCAGCTGCACTACCAGCGCCAGGGCCTGCCATTAGCCCAGGCTTACCGCAACGCGGTGTCCTTCACCGGCCGGGTGGTGGGGCTGGTCGGCATCACCCTGGCGGCGGGCGTGGTGTGCTGGGCCTGGTCGCCGATCAAGTTCCAGGCGGACATGGGCATCCTGCTGACCTTCATGTTCATCTGGAACATGCTCGGTGCGCTGATCCTGATCCCGGCGCTGTCGCATTTCCTGCTGCGCAACATTCTTCCCACGCCAACGCTGTCCACCGAACGTACGGCGGAACTGATTAGCACTCCCTGAACCAGGGGCCACTTCCATTGACCAGGGCAGGTTCAATGCCCTGGCATTTGCCTGAGGATTTCAATCATGTCTGATTACAAAGCACCCTTGCGTGACATGCGTTTCGTACTCAACGAAGTGTTCAACGTTTCCCGATTGTGGCCCGCCATGCCGGGCCTGGCCGACGTGGTGGATGAAGACACCGCCAATGCGGTCCTTGAGGAAGCGGGCAAGATCAGCGCCGAGCTGATCGCACCGCTCAATCGCAGCGGCGACGAACAGGGCTGTTCCTGGAGCGATGGGGAGGTGAGGACCCCAACGGGTTTCGGCGCTGCTTATCGGGCCTTTGCCGAAGGCGGCTGGGTTGGCGTGGGCGGTGATCCAGTCTATGGCGGCATGGGCATGCCCAAGGTGATCGGCGCTCAAGTCGAGGAGATGGTCAATGGCGCCAACCTGTCGTTCGGCCTGTACCCGATGTTGACCGCCGGCGCCTGCCTGGCGATCAACACCCACGCCAGCGACGAACTGAAAGCCACGTACTTGCCCAACCTGTACGCCGGCCTCTGGACCGGGTCGATGTGCCTGACCGAGCCGCATGCGGGCACCGATCTTGGACTGATCCGCACCAAGGCCGAACCTCAGGCCGACGGTTGCTACAAGGTCAGCGGTACCAAGATTTTCATCACCGGCGGTGAGCATGACCTGACTGAGAACATCATCCACCTGGTCCTGGCCAGGCTGCCCGACGCGCCCGCAGGTCCCAAGGGCATTTCGTTGTTCCTGGTGCCCAAAGTCATGGTCAACGCCGATGGCAGCCTCGGCCAGAAAAACGCACTGTCCTGTGGCTCCATTGAACACAAGATGGGGATCAAGGCCTCGGCCACCTGCGTGATGAATTTCGACGGCGCCACGGGCTGGATCGTCGATGCGCCGAACAAGGGCCTGGCGGCGATGTTCACCATGATGAACTACGAGCGTCTGGGCGTTGGTATTCAGGGGTTGGCCACCGCTGAGCGTTCTTATCAAAATGCGCTGGCCTACGCCCGTGACCGTTTGCAAAGTCGTTCGCCGAGCGGCCCGCAAGCCAGTGACAAGGTGGCCGATCCGATCATCGTCCACCCGGACGTGCGGCGCATGCTGCTGACCATGAAAGCCTGCAATGAAGGCGGCCGTGCGTTCTCCACGTACGTGGCGATGCAACTCGACACCGCCAAGTTCAGTGACAACCCGGACAAGCGCAAACGCGCCGAGGCGCTGGTGGCGTTGCTGACGCCGGTGGCCAAGGCGTTCCTGACCGACCTGGGGCTGGAAACCACGATTCACGGCCAACAGATCTTCGGCGGCCACGGTTACATCCGCGAGTGGGGCCAGGAACAACTGGTGCGCGATGTGCGGATCACCCAGATCTACGAAGGCACCAACGGCATTCAAGCGCTGGACCTCGTCGGACGCAAGATCGTCGGCAGTGGCGGGGCGCTCTACAAGCTGTTTGCCGACGAGATTCGCCACTTCACCGCAAACGCCTGTGCGGACCTCGCGCCTTTCACCCAGCCGCTCAATGCGGCCCTGGATAATCTCGACGAATTGACCGCCTGGGTGCTGGACCGCTGCAAATCCGACCCCAACGAAATCGGCGCGGCGTCAGTCGAGTACCTGCATGCCTTTGGCTACACCGCTTATGCCTACATGTGGGCGCGAATGGCCAAGGCCGCGATTGGCAAGGAGGCGCAGGACGATTTTTACGCCAGCAAAATGGGCACCGCGCGTTTCTATTTCGCACGCCTGTTGCCACGCGTCCAGTCATTGGCGGCGTCGGTCAAGGCGGGCAGCGATTCGCTTTACCTGCTCGATGCAACGCAATTCTGACGTGACCGCCACTCAACAGCTCAGGAAGACCTCACAGTGGTAACGACAAAAATAATCGCTCCCGCGCCAGGCGCCTACGCCTATCCGTTGCTGATCAAGAGCCTGCTGCTCTCGGGGGCGCGCTATTCGCCCGATCAGGAGATCGTCTACGCGGACAAGCTGCGCTACAGCTACCGAACGCTGAATCAGCGCATCCAGCAATTGGCCAATGCGCTGACCCAGGCGGGCGTCAAGGCCGGGGATACGGTGGCGCTGCTCGATTGGGACAGCCATCGGTACCTGGAGTGTTTTTTTGCCGTGCCGATGCTGGGCGCGGTATTGCATACGGTCAATATCCGCCTTTCGGACGAGCAGATTCTCTACACCATGAACCATGCCGAGGATGACCTGGTGCTGGTTCATGATGATTTCCTGCCATTGATGGAGCGGATTCATGATCAGCTGACGACGGTCAAAGGCTACCTTCAGCTCAGCGACGCCGATGCGCCAGCGACCACGCTACCGGTGCTGGGGGAATACGAGGATCTGTTGGCGCAGGCTGAGCCGCACTTCGAATTCCCGGACTTCGATGAACACTCGGTGGCGACGCTCTTCTACACCACTGGCACCACCGGAAATCCCAAGGGCGTTTACTTCAGTCACCGCCAATTGGTGCTGCATACGCTCAATGCAGTCGGCACGTTAGGGGTGTACCAAGGCGCGCCGCTGTTGCGTTCCGACGATGTCTACATGCCCATCACGCTGATGTTTCATGTGCATGCCTGGGGCGTGCCTTATGTCGCAACGCTGATGGGCATCAAGCAGGTTTATCCGGGGCGCTACGAGCCCAATCTACTGGTCAGGCTGTTCCGCGAAGAAAAGGTCAGTTTTTCCCATTGCGTGCCCACGATCCTGCAAATGATCCTCGGGTGCGACGAAGCGACCCGGACCGACTTCAACGGCTGGAAAATGCTCTTGGGCGGCAGCGCCTTGACCCAAGGGCTGGCGTCCCAGGCCACAGCGCGGGGCATACGTGTCCATAGCGGTTACGGGATGTCGGAAACCTGTCCGTTACTGTGCGTGACCCACCTGCGTGACGTGGAGCTTGAACAGCCAGCGCAAGCGCAAGTAGCGGCTCGCATCAAGACCGGCGTGGCGGTGCCGATGGTCGACCTGAAAATCATCGATGCCAACGGCAATGAGGCGCCTCAGGATGGCGAGGCATTGGGAGAAATCGTGGTGCGGGCCCCCTGGCTGACACAAGGCTACCTAAAGGATCCGGACCAGGGTGCGCAACTATGGGAACAGGGCTGGATGCATACCGGCGACATTGCCTCTATCGATGCCTTGGGCGTGATCGAGATCAAGGACCGGATCAAGGACGTCATCAAAACCGGCGGGGAGTGGGTCAGCTCACTGGAACTGGAAAACCTTCTCAGCGAGCATCCCGCCGTGACCTCGGTGGCGGTCGTCGGCATTCCAGACTCGCAATGGGGTGAACGGCCAATGGCGCTGGTGGTGTGTGCGGCGGGAGAGTGCATTACTGCGGACATGCTGGTGGCGCATCTGCATCAGTACGTTGAGCGTGGGCATATCAACAAGTGGGCGATTCCCAAGCAGATCAGGGTCGTGGCCGATATTCCCAAAACCAGTGTCGGGAAAATCAACAAGCGCTTGATCCGTGAACTCGAGCTGAGCCAGCAGGCGCTGGATATTGGCTGATCTGGACTAGACTCATGCGTTCAGGTCAGTGACTTACTCGCGTGAGGTCTTGGACATGGCAAAGGAAAAGAAGAGCAGCAAAAAAAGTAATGCCGACGAACGCCCGAAGATGACTAACAAGGAGTACCTGAGTGAACTGCGCCGACTGCACGTCGAAGTCGTGAAGCTGCAGGAATGGGTGCAGCACAAAGGCATCAAGGTTTGTATTGTCTTCGAGGGCCGCGATGGCGCCGGCAAGGGCGGGACGATCAAGGCGCTGACCGAACGGGTCAGCCCGCGCATCTTTCGGGTGGTGGCGTTGCCTGCACCGACCGACCGCGAAAAAAGCCAGATGTATGTGCAACGTTACCTGCCGCATCTGCCCGCGGCCGGCGAAGTAGTGATTTTCGACCGCAGTTGGTACAACCGCGCCGGCGTCGAGCGAGTGATGGGATTTTGCACCAAGGAGCAGGTTGAAGGTTTCCTCAAGGCAATCCCCCTGGTGGAGCGCGCGATCGTCGATTCGGGGGTGATCCTGCTCAAGTATTGGCTGGAAGTCAGTCCCGAGGAGCAGACCCGTCGGCTCGAAGAGCGCATCAAGGACGGACGCAAAATCTGGAAGCTGACGCCCATGGACCTGAAGTCATACAGCCGTTGGTACGACTATTCGCGTGCCCGGGACGACATGTTCAAAGCCAGCGACACCGAACACGCCCCCTGGCTGGTGGCCAACTCCAACGACAAGCGCCGAGCTCGTCTGAACATCATTACCGACTTGCTCAGCCGCATCCCTTACAAGCAGGTGCCGCGAGAAAAAGTGACGCTGCCCCAACGGCAAAAACCCGGTAAGTATCGCGAGCCGGATCATCCATTGAGGCACGTGCCCGAGAAGTTCTAA